>NZ_BASE01000072.1 GCF_000813125.1 Mesobacillus selenatarsenatis SF-1 | reverse complement strand
CGAAATGTGTAGCCGACTGCCCAGAAACGCAGAAACTGGAGACTCCGACAAAGAAGCGCTTTTTGCTTCTGCCGGCGGAGTTGAAGTTTCGGAGTTTCTAGGAGGCAAAACTAGACAAGCGTCTCGAGGGGCTAGGCGCTGGAGCTGGATTAAGAAAACTTTATATAAAATCATTTAATAATTCTGGACAGCAATTGAAAAAGAATCCGGCTGAAAAACCGGATTCCTTGATTTAGTCTTTATATACCTCACTGACGAGACTGGCATGAGGATATCCTTGTGAGTCATTGAACCTTGGACCATGGAGAAGGTATAGCGCTTTACGTTCGGTTTCTTTCATCCGCTGCATGAATTTCGTGCGCAGCAGGGATGTCCTTAGCAGCTGGTTTTCAAATGAATGATGGGATACTGGCAGAATCATGGATTTCTTATTCCTGAAGGTAACCTGTGTACTGTGGGCGTCCACCTTCTTATGGAATAATACATGCTCATGTGAAACCCATATGCAGTCCGGTTTTGTAGGCGAGCTTGTAGGCATGAAATATATGGAGCTTATAGGGTCGACAATGATGGGGGTTTTATGGGTAATCCCGGTAAGCTGTTTCGTTCCTTCTTTCCTGCCCTCGTAGCTGCTTCCAAAATACTTGCAGCTTTTCTTGATAATGTCTATTGGTCTGAATGGGGATAAATACTCCTCCTCCAGCTCGATCACCCTGGAGTAAACCCTGCTGCCGTATTCTTCAGGAATAATTATCATGGTAAAAGGATTTATTTCGTACTCTTCTACTAAGTTCCTTGTGTTTCCTGTCATTCCTTCACCTCCTAAAATACCTTATACCCTATTTTACCATAAGTGTTTAAATTTTCTTTACTTACAGAAAAAGTTCTATTTTTAGTCACAATTAGCGTCCAAATATAAATTTTCTAAAAATTATAAAAATTTAGTTGATTATCTTTTCGATAATCCATATAATATAAAAAAGGTCTAAGAGGTGAGGTCAGTGAAAGAAAAACCGTATTCTGAAATCATGAAGGCCAGTGTGATGAAACGCATTAAAGCCAAGGAATCTTTTGTTCTGGACCTGTATGTTGACATGCTTATTTCCGAAATTCAGCTGAATACTAAAAAAGAAAAACTGATGTCAAAAATTGATAAAGCAATCGATGACCGCGACAAAATTCTATTTTTAACATTGACGGAGGAACTGAAGGATCTCAACAAGCAATTCGGCACTTAGATGAGTGATATCCCCTATATAGGGGATATTTTATTATTTCGAAATAAAGACAGCCTTTGATTTTATGTTAAGTGTTTTTTACCAGAAGCCGAATTTGTTAGGAGCAAATGTTATTTCCTGCACTGTTTGCATTCAGTTGCTGGCTGGTCATTGGACTCGTTCCTGAGTTTAAAAAAGAAAGCCCTCATTGTCGAGGACTTTCTTGCTTAATATTCACCTTCCTGTGCATTTCTCTTTTCCACTTCATAATCCTCGAGTCTTGAAATCCTTTCAAGCATTGTCGGATGTCCATATCGGAAAACTTTCACCAGCCATGGAGGATTTACTTGGCTGAGTCCCGCCTTCGTCAATTCCTGGAAGGCAGATATCGCCGCATCGGTATTATCCGTCATTTCAATCGCATACCGGTCAGCCCTTGTTTCCTGGTAGCGGGACACAAGATTGGAAACCGGGCTTGCCGCAAACATAATCATCGAAAGGAATATCAGGAACAAAGGAAGCGATCTTAAGTCACCAGGGTGCTGCAGCTTGAATTCCTTGCCCCATCGCCTGATTGCCCAGTTCATCAGTCTTGAGACAAAGTAAAGACCAAACAAGGAAAGGAACAGATAGCCGGCAATCCCAATATATAAATGCTTCTCCACATAATGAGCCATCTCATGGGCCATGATGAACAGAATTTGGTCATCGTTCAACCTGTTCAGAGTCGTATCCCAGAGGACAATCCTCGAATTGGAGCCAATTCCCGTAACATAAGCATTAAGAGCGTTTGTCTTTTCAGCCATATCCACTTCAAATACATGCTCAGCTGGAATATTAGCCTGCCCCGCGATATCAAGGATCTTAGACTCCAGCTCTTTATTTTTCAACGGGGAAAAATCATTGTACAGCGGGTCGATCACGACAGGCTGCAGAAACATAATAAACAAAGTGAACGGTACAGATAGCATCCATGCAAAAAGCCACCAGAACCTTTTAAACTTGTTCATCAGCCAATAAAGGACAACGACAATGACGAACATCATTGCATAATTGATCCAAAAATCAATCAACTCATCCTTCATCCACGAGGCGAATGACTGTGTTGATATATTATAGGTCTTGGACAACGTATAACTGATGTAACTTAGAGGGAACGTCACGACGTAAGCAAAAAATGAAAGCCAGATTAAATAAATCGCTGTTTGGCCATACTTATTCTTCGCCGTATCTTCTCCCCATTTCTTAAAAGCTTTTGAAAGTCCCAGGAGTAAAATCAAAAAATAAAACAGCCATTCAAAAGGTGTTGACAGGAAAAACAATAAATTCCTAACTTTTGAGTATTCCTCGCTTAGCATTAATTCCCTTCCATTCAAAAACGTTGCCGGGTCCGCCCTCGAACCTTCGAACTCAAATGGAAGACTACTATCTGCAAAGTAAAATAAATACCAGTAAACCGCGAAACCATAGAGCACATAGGCGATCACACCATAAAAACCCATCTTTCTCGCCATAGCTTCTCCCCCTTTTACGTACAACCATGTCTATAACTATTTTAATCCTTTGTCCTAAAAATAGAACAAGTTATTGATGGCTGGGGAAAATGCTTAGCAACATTTTTTAAGTTCTTCGGCTCTTCCACCTTTCGGGTACATGTTCCTCCAACATGAAATTGTTTGCATAAGGGCACCTTTCGGCTTGAATGGTACCCTTATAGAGGAGGATTGGCTTGCATAAGGGTATCTTTAGACTCTATCGGCACCCTTATGCAAGAGGAATGGCTTGCATGTGGAGTAAGAAGAAAGCACCTTATTTAAGAAAAGTATAAAGGGGTGTTTGGTTAGCTATACGCTGAAAGAAACTCCACTTTTCTCCGTTTATTCATCAATTTGTTTTTAACACCAAAAAGAGTACCAGGAAAACTCCTGGTACTCTTTTTATTAGTTTAGAAAGCTATCGTCAATCAATGTTTTGAAATCCGGCTTATCCTTAAGGAACTTTAATGCGTAAGATGAATCTGAGAATTCCTGGATTGCCTGTGCATCGACTTCATGGGTAAAACCAATTCTTTCCCACGCTAGCTCGACTACATCCTTTTCAAGCTCCTGACCTGTTGTTTCTTTAATATCTTTGATTGTAATTTCCTGTGCTTCGGCTGGGTTTTCGTTGATGAATTTCACAGCATCTTTATGTGCATCAATGATTTTCTGAACTGTATCCGGGTTTTCCTCGATAATTTTTCCGGAAGTGACCATTACAGATGCCGGAAGAGTTTCTCCGAAGGATACTTCATCCCAGCCAATGACGACTTCTGCGCCAGTTTCTTTTTCAATGACAGCTGCCCATGGTTCTGGTGCAACGGCGATATCCACTTTTCCTGACTTCAGCATCGCCGCGTATTGAGCCGGCTGGCCAGTAAGATGTTTCATTGTTCCACCGATTCGTTGTGATGTGATTCCCTCTGCTTCAAGGTATGTTTCGTATTGTACATCATGTGTGCAGCCTACTCCTGGTGTAATGAATGTCTTGCCTGCGAAGTCTTCAACTGAGTTGATCTCGACTCCTTTTCTAGCCAATACCACTGTACCGCCAGTGGATGCACCCGCGATTATTTTCACATCAGCACCAGTTGAGAAATTATTCATCGCCGGTCCTGGTCCTACAAGGCCAGCATCGATTTCACCCGTTTTCAGTGCAGTCATGAAAGAACCGCCTTCTGCAAATGTCTTATACTCAATGGTGGTTCCATCCCCAAGCTGCTGCTCAAAGAAGCCCTTATCTTTTGCTACCATCGCTGGAACGTGGTTGATGTTCGGGAAGTACCCGATGACGATTTTTTCCTTGCCTGCTGAGGTGGTCGATGTACCGCTTGAACCGCACCCGGCGAGTACCATCGCAGCTGTAAACAACATTGTTAAAATTAAGATAGCTTTTTTCATTAATTTTTCCTCCTTATTTTTTTTTGAAGTTTGTGTTTACGTAAAAAATTGTTGTTAAAATCCTAAAGCCGATTTTAACGTGATAATAGCCATTTTGTATGTCGGTACCAAGTTTGCAAGCTCTTTTCTCATAATCGTTAATTTGTGAAGAAAATAAGGTAATTCAGTCTTATTGTGTGGTCAATATCAACAAAGTTTAAGAAAAGAGCGTTTATGAATCAAGTCCCCAGCGATTCAGCACCGATTTTTCGATACGCTGGAAGATAAGCTGATCTACGATTGTTCCAATGACACCAATAATGATCATGACGCCAATCACGAGCCCCATGTTACCAAAGTCTGATGCGTAGCGGAGCGTATATCCGAGTCCTGGTCCTGTGCTTAAAAGCTCCCCTGCCATCAGGGCCCTCCAGGCAAATGCCCATGCCAGTCTTGAGCCGGTTACCACATAAGGGATCGCTGCTGGAAAAATAACCCTTTTGTATAAGTTCCAGCCGGTCACTCCCATCGTTTTTGCCGCCTTTATGAATAGCGGTGAAACATTTTTAATGCCCACTCTGATATTAAGTGTCATCACAAATGTTCCTCCAAGGACAACCACGAAAATAACAGCTTTCTCATTCATACCGAACCACATGATTGCCAGTGGCAGCCAAACGATGCTCGGTACACTTTGAAACGCGAGGACGACAGTTCCAAGTGTTTCATCCGCCGTTTTTGACTTAGCGAGCAGGACTCCAAGTCCAGTTCCGATTACCAGGGAAAGTCCGAGACCAATGGCGAGCCGTTTGAAGCTGGCAATTAGGTCGTAAATCAGCGTTTTATCCTCAAAGCCTGTTATAAGTGCCTCCAGAACTTTTTCCGGGGACGGAAGGATGATTGGCATCCACCATTCCAGCTTGCTTCCGGTGTACCAGAATGCGATGATTGCTGCGAAAAATATGATTCTCTTAATGTGTGGATTCATCTGCAAGCTCCTCCCTGATGACTTTGTCGATCTCCTTCTTCAGATAACTCATAATATATTCTTCCAGTTCGACCATCTCTTTTTTATGCTCATGGCGCGGTCTAGGAATCTCTACCTTAATATCCTTAAGGATCACCCCTGGCTTCGTTCCCATCACAATGATCCGGTCTGATAGTTTAATGGATTCAGAGATGCTGTGAGTGACGAACAAGATCGTTTTCTGCGTTTCGGCCCAGATCGTCTCCAGCTGCTCATGAAGTCGTGACCGCGTTTGTTCGTCAAGGGCACCGAATGGTTCATCCATCAAAAGGATCTCCGGATTCATCGCAAGCGCCCTCGCAATCGCCACCCGCTGCTGCATTCCTCCTGATAGCTCGTGAGGATAGTGGGAAAGGTATTTGCTAAGCTGAACCTTTTGCAATTGTTTTTTCGCTTCCGCCTCAGCCTGTTTCTTCGGCATTTCCTGTTTAAGCGGAAACAGAACATTCTCAAGGACGTTCAGCCATGGAAACAGCGCTGCCTGCTGGAAGACCATGCCCCTGTCCTTTCCCGGTTTATCTATCTTTTTGCCCGAGACAATGATTTCACCGCTACTTGCTGGAGTCAATCCAGCCACTATTGAGAGAAGCGTCGATTTCCCACAGCCGGATGGCCCAAGAATCGATACAAATTCACCTTTATTCACTCCTAGATTAATATCCTTTAAAATATCAACCTGGTGATTATTTTTGTCTCCATATTGTTTGTGTACATTGCTGATTTCAATAAACAATCTAACCACCCTATTCTCATAAAACTTATTAGTTTAGTCGGAATTAATAAAGTTAATTATAATGTATTCCGTCATCTTGTCAACATTTCATTGTTTTATAAAATCTGGCAGCCCGTTTTCCTCAGCTGAATTTCCCGAAGTCTAATTTTCCGGCCCATCGACTCTTGCAAAAGAAAATAGACCCGCACGGACGCGGGTCTAGAAAAAATAGGAATATAAAGTCAATACAGAGATGGAGCCAACCACGACAACAATAACATTCGCCCCCATAAAAGCAACGATAAAAGCTGCGGCTGCACCTATGAGTCCATACCAGATATCTTCCTGGATAAACAGGATCGCCGGGAAAATCAGCGCGCCGAGAGTGGCATAAGGAACATTTTTCAGAACACCCTGCAGGAATGGCGGAAGTTCTTTTCCCCGGAACATTACAAAAGGAAGCATCCTCGGTATGTAGGTTACGATAGCCATCCCAATGATCATGATGACGATTTCTTTACTCATCTGTTTCTGTCCCCCTGCCCTTCTTGAATGTTTCCACTGCCTCTACAAGAATCGCCGATAGCAACGTTGCCAGCACGATTGCCCAGCCGGTGGACATGAGTTCAGCCATCGTGAAAATGGAATTGAACGCTGCCGCCAGTGCGGCAAGGAATACAACCTTTACATTGCTTTTCATCGACGGTACCAACAAGCCGACAAACATAGCATATAAAGCGACCGACATGCTTTCCTGGAGGGTCTGCGGCAATCCTGCCCCAATGAGGAAGCCTAATCCGGAAAAAACAACCCAGCTTGAGTAAGCAGTAAGGTTCAAGCCGAACATATACCGGGCATTGACAGTGCCCTCTCGTGTCGCTGCGACTGAAAATGTTTCATCCGTGATCCCGAATGAATACCCCATCCGCGCACCAACACTATCCTCTTCCGCTTTTTCGTTCAAAGACGCAGACATGAGGAAGTGGCGGATATTTACGATAAAGGTGGTGAGAATGACCTCAAAGATCCCGATTCCCTGGGCGAGGAGACTTAACGATATATATTGCGCGGCCCCCGCGAACACCAGCATGCTCATCATGACCGTTTCCCCAAGCGCAAGTCCCGTCGTCTTAGCGATCAAGCCAAAGGTAAGCGCAACCGGCATATAGCCTATCGCAATACTGATGCCCGATTGAATCCCTCTTTTAAAATCTGTTGCCTGCTTAACAACCAATGTGCTTTCCATTCGCTTCCCGCCTTTCTATCACTATGTAAAAATCAAATCCCTTTAATCAATTAAAATATATTATACATACTTCCAGCTCCTTGGAAAAGTATTTCTTTTATCGAAATAATTAGTTGCGTGAAAATCTTGACTGGCAGGATACTAATGAAGCGGTTGGGCGAAATATTCATAAATGTGGTCGAATTATTGATTAATCTGGTCGAATTATTAGGAAAAGTGGTTGAATTATTCCTAAATGTGGTCGAATTATTGGTAAAAGCGTGGATTCTAACGCAAAATTGATAGATAACATTAAGTATTTGCAACAGTTGCGATCCCTCTTACTACGAGCTTTGCGGCAAAAAGAATGAAATCACCAAAAAAACACGGCCTCGGCCGTGTTTTAATTAATTTCCTTTAAAAGTTGGCTTCCGTTTCTCACTGAAGGCTGCCAGCGCTTCGAGTCGGTCTTCTGTCGGAATGGTAACTTCATATGCTTTGCGCTCGATTTGCAATCCTGTCTGCAAGTCTGCGTTCATCCCCTGCTTGACGGCGTACTTTGCCTGCTGCAGGGCCACTGGACCGTTCGCCAGCATCATTTCAGCAAATTTCATACATTCATCAAGCAAGCTTTCTTTTTTAACGACAGCAGTGACGAGGCCATATTCAAGCGCTTCCTCAGCTTTCAGCCGGCGTGCGGTCAAAATCAGCTCAAGTGCTTTTGCTTGCCCGATCAATCTTGGCAGCCGCTGTGTGCCACCTGCTCCCGGGATAATCGCCAGGCTTGTTTCTGTCAATCCCATCTGTGTTCCTGCAGCGGCAACACGGAAATCGCAGGCAAGGGCCAGCTCCATTCCGCCACCGAAGGCAAATCCATTGATGGCGGCAATCGTCGGCTGAGGAAGCTGGTCAACCATCGTGAAGACCTCGCCGATTTTATAAATGTTCCGCTTTACGTCCTCATCAGACAAAGTACGGCGCTCCTTTAAATCAGCTCCAACACTGAATGCCTTTTCACCAGCTCCAGTAAAAATGACGACTCTGGCTTCACGGTTCGATCTGATTTTTTCAATAATTTGCTGTAATTCTCCGAGTGTTTCATAGTTAAAAGCGTTAAATGCATCCGGACGATTCAGCGTGACAATTGCCGTATGTCCCTCTAATTGAAAATCGATGTTTCCCAAACTGATCATCTCCTTCTCCAATTGACATTCTAGTTAAAAAGACGAAATTCCTTCTCAATTTGAAAAGCTTAAGCGCTAATAGAGCGAAAAAAGAGGCAGGCATGGGCGCCTGCCTCTCATCATTAGGATTATTGTCCTTGTAAAACCTGATTTTTCAGCGCTCTTCTTAAAATCTTTCCGGTTGTGTTTTTCGGAAGTTCTTCGAGGAACTCGATCGCGCTTGGCACCTTGTATTTCGCCAGGTGTTCGCGGCAATACTCGAGCAGCTGCTCTTCGGTCAGTTCAGGATTTTTGCTGACTACATAACATCTTACTGCTTCACCGAGATTTGGATCTGGAACCCCAAGAACTGCTACCTCGACAATATCAGAATGGTTATATAAAGCTTCCTCTACCTCACGAGGATATACATTATATCCTCCCACAATAATCATATCTTTCTTACGGTCAACAATGTAAAAATAGCCTTCTTCGTCCATGCGAGCGAGATCTCCTGTATACAACCAGCCATCCTTGATTGTGGCAGCTGTTTCTTCTGGCATCTTATAATAGCCTGCCATAACATTCGGACCGCGGACGATCAATTCGCCAACTTCTCCAGGAGCTACTTCATCTCCCAATTCATTGACAACCTTGTTCTCAACATTCACGATTGAAGGCCCAATTGAACCAGCCTTGCGTGGACGGTCAAGCGGATTGAAGCATGTGACTGGTGAAGCTTCCGACAAACCGTATCCTTCTGAAACCATTACATTGAATTTACGCTCGAAATTTTGAAGAAGCGCAACTGGAAGTGAAGCACCGCCAGAAATACAAAGTCGAAGTGATTTAAGGTCATCCGGATTTCCTTCTGGATACTGGAAAAGGAAATTATACATTGTTGGTACTCCAGCAAATACAGTAGCCTCGTATTCCCGTGCAATCCTGAACACTTCCGCCGGGCTGAATCTAGGAACAATCAACAGTGTTCCGCCATTCATCAATGGCGCATTAAGGGCAACTGTCAAACAGAAGACATGGAACATCGGCAAGGCAGTGATCACCTTATCATCTTCGTTCATCTTAAGGTAATCGCTTACATCTTTGGCGTTGCTATAAAGATTTTTGTGTGTAAGCATGGCCCCTTTAGGCTTGCCTGTTGTTCCAGACGTATAAAGAATGATCGCTACATCATCATCGTTCAGCTCAGGTCCCTTGAAATCAAGATCTCCGGAACCAACGACATGTGTAAACGGTTTCAATTTTGAGCCTAAAGAAAGCTTGGACATTTCCTCTTCAGTCATCTGGCTCTGGCCTGTCTCCGCGATAACGAAGTGTTCGACCTTTGGCAGATGCTTATGCATTTTTTCTGCGAGAGGCAGCATTAAATCCAGCCCGACGACAAGCTTTACATCGCCATTATTCAAGATATAGCCGATTTCATCTGCTGTGTAAATTGGATTGATGGGAATGACTGTTGCACCAAGTCTAAGCGCTCCGTACAAACCGATGACAAAATGTGGAGAGTTTCCTAGCAACAATGCGATATGATCGCCTTTTTTTACCCCTAGTTTCTCAAGTCCAGAAGCAAACTTCGTTACAGTAGCATCTAGCTCTGCATATGTACTTGCTTTGTCCATGAAAAAATATGCCGGCTTATCGCCCAGCATTGAGGCAGTGTGATGAAGCTGTGATGAAAGATTCATTAACTCCCTTCCCCCTTTGCGGTGACAAGAGTCACCAAACTTTGTAAAAAGTTTTCTAAATATATTATATTGAAAGAAAATTATGGATTCAAGGAAAATATGTCGAAATTCTAACAATTTTACTTTTAGTAAATTAAAAACGCGGTGTCATCAACACCGCGCTCCTCAGTTTAATATATTAAGTTAATGAAATCTTCTTTAGAAATATTTCCGAAATAATGTTTGATATCCACAGCTTCTAATGCACCGGCTATCTGAGACTTCTCATATTTGATGCCGGTCAGCTTGTCCTCTATTTCGGTGACATCGCCTACCCCAAAGAAATCTCCGTAAATTTTACAGTTTTCGATGATTCCCTTGTTGACTTCAAAACGGACATCGATTTGCCCCACCGGGAACCGATGCGAATGCTGCAGGTTGAACTTAGGCGACTTTCCATAGTTCCAATCCCAATTCTGGTACCTTTCCTTTGAAAGCTCGTGGATTTTTTCCCAGTCCTGCTCTGTTAAAACATACTCAGGAATATCATCCAGTCCCTCAAATATGTTTCTTAACAGAAGCGAACGGAATTGCTCAATTGTCACTTTTTCTGAGAGAAACTCGGAAATATTAGCAACCCGGCTGCGGATTGATTTAATTCCTTTAGATTCTATCTTGTCTTTTTTAACATTTAGCGCTGAAACCACACTTTCGATTTCAGAATCAAACAATAAGGTACCATGGCTGAACATCCGCCCTCTTGTGGAAAATTGAGCGTTTCCGGATATCTTTCTTCCTTCAGCCAGCAGGTCATTCCTTCCGCTCAATTCGGCATTGACTCCCAGTTTCCTTAAGGCATTCACCACTGGCTCGGTAAACTTCCGAAAATTGTGGAAGCTTTCTCCGTCGTCCTTTGTGATAAAGCTGAAATTCAAGTTGCCAAGGTCGTGGTATACTGCTCCGCCTCCTGATAATCGGCGAACGACATGGATGCCATTGCTTTCGACATATTCAGTATTGATTTCTTCAATTGTGTTCTGGTTTTTGCCAATAATGATGGATGGTTCGTTTATATAAAACAGTAAGTAGGTTTCATCGATATCGAGATTCTTCAAGGCATATTCTTCGATTGCCAGATTGATTCTTGGGTCTGTGATTCCTTTGTTGTCGATAAATAACATAAGTGATTCTCCTTTTATAAGGTGATTTCGAGCCCTTCCCTCGCAAGGGTAATTGGGCCACTGAATACGGTGGATGCCTCGGAAACAAGCTGGTCAATGTCACCATAATGAGGCAGATGGGTCAAGACTAGCTGTTTCACACCCGCGCCATCAGCCAGCTTTCCGTTATCGAAGCTATTCATATGCCCCGCCCCTTTGCCATCCTGGTTACCATAAAAGTTGCATTCTGAGAGCAACAAGTCAGCTCCGGATGCAAATGGGATGAACTCTTCCTTGAAGGAAGTATCAGCTGTATATACCATAGACTTTCCGCCTGCTTCGATCCTCATCGCATAGCAAGGAACTGGATGTACTGCAGAAATGAATGAGATCGTGAAAGGCCCTACGGTAAGCTTTTTTGCCGGATCATAAGCGATCCCTTTTGTTATGTTCTTATATGTAAGCTTCGCAAATTCCTGCTTGTCCTGTGCATGTCCGTAAATCGGGAGCTGAGGGGACTTCTTTCCCAGAAAGCCCTGGATAAGCCTGGCATGCTGCAATACACCAATATCCGCGACATGGTCAGGATGGTAATGTGACAGCACCATAGCATCCAGCTCTTCTGGCTGCACGAAATTTTGGATTTTCGCCAGTACGCCGCTGCCAAAATCTATCATTAACTTAAACCCTTCATGTTCAAGCAAATATCCAGTGCTGGCCTCATTCACCTTTGGGTAGCCGCCCCAGAATCCTATTATTGTCAGCTTCAATGATTGCCCTCCTAAAATCACACGTTTTTCTTTCACTATACTTCATTTTGCCCATTTTTTCACTTTAACGGCTTTTTCAGAAAATTATGATTGACGTCGGTCATTCTGTTATAATACAATAAAATAAATAATAAAACTGTATCAAAACACAAACTCAATTGGAGGGAACAGCATGATTGAAAATGTCGTAGAATTCTTTCGCAATTTACCAGCAAAGCAATGCTCAGAGTGTGGAGAGACAATTAATGAACAACATGAGTGCTATGGAAATAAGTGCGATGGATGCATGGACCCTGGCAAACTATAAAAACTGAATCGTTTTCCTTCCCCGGTAATCCGGGTGTAATACAATCCCTTTCCCGCAGTTCCAAACTGCACAAAGAAAAACGTAAGCGCCTTGGTCAGCCCCGACAAGCGCTGGAGGGCCGACCGATGGAGTCGTTCTTTGACTTCACTGGGCGGACCGAAACCGAAAAGTATAGCCGACTGACCAGAAACGCAGAAACTGGAGACTCTGACAAAGAAGCGCTTTTTGCTTCTGCCGGCAGAGTTGAAGTTTCGGAGTTTCTAGGAGGCGACACTAGACAAGCGACTCGAGGGGCTAGGCGCTGGAGTTGGACATTTCTCGAAGTGAAAAATTTATACTTTCTGATACTAATGAAAAGCCAGCTCGTTCATTGAACGGCTGGCTCTTTTTTTCATTATTCCTGCACTAAAACAGCAAATCTTCTCTTAAACACCCAATGGAAATAAACTGCGGTTCCAATTGAAAGCAAACCAATATATGCAGCTAATATTCCTGTGTTTTGCCACATGAAGTCAAAATCACCGCTGGAAATAACGGCCTTGAATCCATGTACTGAATACGTCATTGGCAAATACAAATTGAATTTCTGCAAGAAACCTGGAATTAATTCTAACGGAAATGTCCCTGCGCTTGTCGTAAGTTGCAATATCAAGATGATGATGGCAACAAATCGTCCAGGGTCTCCTAACAGTGTTACAAGAAACTGAATCAAAGCAATAAAAGTTAGACTTGTAACAATGGAAAAAATCATGAACAGCGGAATGCTTTCTACATGCAAACCTAATCCACCGAGCACAATCGCATCAGCAACGAGTGCTTGTATTATTCCAATTCCCGCTAAAATACCAAATTTGCTAAGGAACCAGTTAAGACCGTTTCTCGGTACCGCTGCCGGTTCCCTTAAAGGAAATACGATGGACAGCAGCAATGCCCCTACGAACAATCCTAATGATAAGAAATAAGGCGCAAAACCTGTTCCATAGTTTGGAACCTTATTTATTTTTTCATTCTCCAGTTTTACTGGTGCTGCAAACATCTTATAGGTCTGGTCGTCAGGATTTACCTGAGCTTCTTTCGCACCGCCTTTTAACTTTTCAGCAAGTTCAGATGTTCCGTCTGCGACCTTTTTATTTCCTTCTGATAACTTTTCAGCACCTGAGGCTAGTTGATCCGTTCCATCAGACATAGCTGATGATCCAGATGCAAGTTGGTCCATTCCTCCAACAAGCTTGGAACTTCCTTTGGACAGCTCAACTGAACCAGCTTTCGCATCTCCTAATTTGGTTCCGAAAAGTGCCATACTTGAGTTGAATTGTTCCTGTCCAGCTGATAACTTGCCAGCCCCAGATTCAAGTTGAGCGCTTCCTGCAGCAAGCTCCGCGATTCCTTGCTGCAATTGGCTCTGTCCTGCGTTCAATTCGCCCAGTTTGCCAGTTAATGTCTTTGCCCCACCGGCTAAAGCACCTGCCGATTCTGAAAGAGCCACTGTTCCCTGTTCAAGTGTAGCACTGCCTGCTTCTAGCTCCTCAAGGGCATGGGCGAGTTCTTGCTGTTTATCAGGATATGCAGCCAATAGCGGAGCCATTGCTTCCATTTGCTTTTGAAGCTCCCGAATCCCAGCATGAAGTTTAGTTGCTCCACCAGCAGTTTGATCCGCACCAGTTTTCCAGTTTGATAGATTCTGGGCGAGCTGTTCAGATCCCTGTTCAATTTTTGTAGTTCCCTGTACGATTGCAGGAATTTTGCTGTTTGCTTCTTCTAAGCCTGCTTTCACTTTTGAAGCTCCAGCCAACAAGTCCTTCTGGCCAACAAGGAGGTCACCTGAAGCAGCCTCTAGCTTGGTATGTCCATCATCCAACTGCCCAAGCCCGCTGGCAAGAGTATTTGCACCATTTGCCAACTCTTTCACTCCGGAATTTGCCGAATTCATCCCTTGATTGAACTCGATTGACTTGCCCGCCAACACGGATAAATTTTTATAAAGCTCCTGGCTTCCATCTTTTAGCTTACCCGCACCATTGTTAAGTTCAGCGGCTCCCTCACTTGCTTTACCAAGACCACCGGCAAGGTCGCCGATTTTATTAAACATAGTCTCAGCATAAGTTTCAGAGAGTTTCTCGGACACTGATGCCTTAATTCTCTCAGCAGCCGTTTCACCGATTTGAGCGGACAAAAAGTTAAAGCTCTCATTTGGCATATACACAAGCTCAAGCTTCTCGGGATGTTCCTCTAGTAAGGTTGTAGCATTTTCAGAGAAATCTTCCGGAATTTTAATCATCATATAATACTCTTGCTGCTCCAGACCTTTTTTCCCTTCATTTTCAGATACAAATTGAAAATCGAAGTCTTTACTTTTTTTTAATTTTTCAACTAGATCATCGCCTAATTGCAACTTTTCACCATCCACCGTTGTTCCTGAGTCTTCATTTGCAACAGCAACGGGAAGGTCGGAAAGATGTTCATATGGATCCCAGAATGCCCATAAGAACATGCCGCTGTATAAAACCGGGATGAACAGAACTGCAATTATCGGAATCAACAGCTTCTTATTACGGAAAACAGCAAGCAATTCTTGAATAAATAGTTTGTTTTTCATTGTTGTCCTCCTCGTTAGAACGAATGACCATTTTATCCGATTGGTCATTTGATTGATGAAATTAAGGATTATCTTAAGTAGACAATCCTCTAAAAAGATAGAACTCAAATAGTTCTGAGATTTCAGCCTTATTAAGCGGCTCATTCTTCTTTTCCCAGTCAAATATCAGTGCGATATAAAGCTTCATCATGATGAAGGATGTAATTTCGGGGTCACAATCCTTTATTTCGCCCTTTTGAATAGCAAGAATGACCTTATCTTTTATGAAGTTTAAAATCGCCAGCTCCAGTTTTTCCATAACCTCTAGAACAGCGGGTGTTCCAATATCCCTGGCTTCCTGGGAAAGCTTAATTGTGAGCTGATGCTTTTTACGAAATTCCAGCAATTTATACAATGCCCGGTGGACATTTTCATAAAAAGAATCGGAAGGATTTACAGCGTCATTGGCAACCTCTTTCATTTCTTTTATTAGGTCATTAATAATCTCGTCAAAGAGTTCTTCTTTATTCTTAAAAAAAGTATAGATAGTACCTTTACCTACATTAGCAAGCTTTGCTACTTGATCAATTGTAGTTGCCTTATAGCCGAATAGAGAAAATGAGTTTGTTGCCGCATCAATGATCTGCTGCCTTCGGTCAACTGCCATGCTATCACCTCTTATTATTTGACCAAATGGGAAAAGTGGTCATTCAGTCGAAATTTAATTTATCACACCTTTAACAATATGGCAAGCTTGAAAACATTGGGATAAAATAAAAAACCCTTTAAAGGGTTTTTTATTGATTACTGATCAAAGTTTAGAAAGGCGAGGATTTTCTTCACAGCGGCTTCTCCCTGATCGATGCAGTCTGGCAGGCCGACCCCTTCATAGGAACTGCCGCCTACAAATACGCCCGGAAGCTCATTTGCGAGATTGTTCTTCAGGTTCGCTACCCTTTCCTTGTGCCCCACTGTATACTGCGGCATTGCCTCTTTCCAGCGGGAAACTACTGCAAATTCAGGCTGCGCCTGGATATCCATCGTTTTATTCAAATCTTCAAGAGCAATCTTGATGATTTCATCGTCCGAAAGCTCAACAATTGCTTCATCACCTGGCCTGCCAACATAAAGACGGAGCAATACTTTTCCCTCTGGGGTAGTATGTGGCCATTTTTTATGTGTCCAGGTGCAGGCAGTGATTGTATAATCACTATTCCGTGATACAACAAATCCAGTACCGTCAATATCTTCTTTTATGACACTTTCCGGAAATGCCATCGCAACTGTCGCCACAGATGTAGAAGGCATATTCCGAAATGGATCAAAAATATGTTCATGCTCTGAAAACATATGGAGAGCAGCTTCATGTGGAGCAGAAACAAGAATACTATCTGCATCCAGTGTTTCCCCGCTGCTCAGTCTCATCCGGTAGCCATTTTCCTGCTTGCTTACTTTATCGACTCGGATTCCTTTTATCACAGAACCTGGTTCAAGTTTCGACTCAATTGCATCTACAAAAGATTGCAAACCTGAAGTTACCGTCAGGAACATTCCCTTTTTCTTAGCATGCCCGGTTTCAGCAGGCTTCTTTTTCGCCGAGGGAGTCGTTTTCTTTGTACCAAGAATCAGGCTCCCGTATTTCTGCTCCACCTGATAGAATTGCGGAAAGGTTGATAATAGACTCATGTTATCAATATCCCCGGCATAGATTCCGGAGAGCAGAGGCTCAATCAGATTTTCAACGACTTCATCGCCAAGCCTGCGGCGGAAAAATTCACCTAGTGACTGATCACCTTTCACCTTGGAAGGCGGCATAAAGAAGTCTCCTGCAGCCCGGAACTTGCCTGGCCAAGAAAACAGGCCAGTTGTAACAAAAGGGGCGATTTGTGTAGGAATCCCCATCACTGATCCGCCAGGCATAGGGTGGAGCTTGTCTTTCACTAACACATACGATTTCCCCGTACTGTTATTGACTAATTTATCTCCCAAGCCTACTTCCCTGGCGAGTCGTCCTGCACTTTCTTTCCTCTCCAGGAAAGAATCCGGTCCTCTTTCAATGACAAAACCATCTTTAACATAAGTTTGCATCTTCCCGCCAACACGATGAGAGGCTTCGACCAATTTCACATCAAGCAGAAGCTGGCTCTCCCTGGCATGCTTTTGCAAATAGTATGCAGCCGCCAAACCAGTTATGCCTCCCCCTACGATTACAACTTTCTTCTTTTCTGTCACGGTAAATCGCCTTCTTTAAATAGTTTTAGCGAGGCTCTTTTCGTAAACTTTTTGCTGTCTCAGCCTGTATGAATGCTATCTTAATTTTGAAGTCTCCTCGAAAATAGCAATGATACCATTCTTGATGCGGTATACAGAACATGTACGAAAAGCCGCAATTATTGCGAAAACAGCCTAATTTGAAATTGACAGCTTCTTTAAAATCACATCTGCCAATGCATCAATAAATTCAGGCTCTGTATTTGGCATTGCCGGCCTGTAATAGCTGGCCCCGATCTCATCCGTTACGATCTTGCATTCATAATCATTGTCATATAGTACTTCCAGGTGGTCGGAAACAAATCCAGCCGGCACATAAACAAAGGCTTTATATCCATTTGCCTCGAACAGGTCTCTCGTCAAGTCCTGGACATCTGGCCCTAGCCATGGCTCAGGTGTGTTTCCTGCACTTTGCCAGCCAACCTCGTAATTTTTCACATTTGCCTGGTTTGCGATCATATCAGCTGTTTCTTTTAATTGTTCAGGATACGGATCCCCCATTTGGAGAATCTTCTCCGGAAGGCTGTGGGCCGAAACGATCAATACTGCGTTCTCGCGCTCATCAGCAGGCATTTCAGCAAATGTTTTACTTACTCTGTCTGACCAGTACTTAATAAATTTCGGCTCATCATACCACTGTTCTACCGATACAATTTCTGGTCCGCCCAATTTTGCCGCTTCTTCCTTGGCGCGTCCATTATAGGATTTCACACTGAAGGTCGAGAAGTGCGGTGCGAGCACGATGCTGACCGCTTCTTCAATGCCATCATCATGCATTTGCTTGACTGCATCCTCGATGAACGGCTCGATATGCTTAAGACCGAGATACATCTTGAATTCGATGTCATCCTGGATGCTGTTCAAATACTGTTCAAGCTTCTCACCTTGCAGAGCGGTGATTTTCGCAAGTGGAGAAATACCGCCAATTGCTTCGTAACGCTGTTTTAAGTCCTCAAGCATTTCCGGTGACGGCGTGCGTCCGCGGCGAATATGTGTATAATATCGTTCAATATCTTCTTCTTTGTAGGGTGTGCCATATGCCATTACAAGCAAACCCATCTTTTTCTTCGTCATGATTGCACCTCTTTTTCGTGTCTCTAAGCTTCTATTCTGCCAAAAACCAGACCATTTTACCAAATGTAATGCTCTGAAGCAGTATAGAGACTATTTGCCTAGTTTAGAGGCAGAATACTCATGGATAAAAGCAGTCAGCTTTTTCAATGTTTCCGGGTTCACTGATGGGAATACACCATGCCCAAGGTTGAAGATGTAGCCTGGTTTTGCCATGCCCTGGTCAAGGATAGCCTTGGCCTTTTCTTCGATTACTTCCCAAGGTGCAAGCAGGATTGCAGGATCGAGATTTCCCATGACGGTTTTCTGGATTCCAAGCTCGCGAGCCTCACTGATTTGTAGACGCCAATCTAATCCAACAACATCTAGCGGAAGTTCGTTCCATTCCATGGCAAGGTGGCTTGCTCCAACACCAAACATGATCAATGGAACATTTTCTTTCTTCAGTTCAGAAAAAATCCTGTTCATGACTGGCTTGATGAAAGTTCGGTAATCCTGAACATTCAGCGCACCTACCCATGAATCAAAAATCTGGATTGCTTTAACTCCGGCTTTGATTTGGGATTTCACATATGTAATCACCATATCACCAAGCTTGTCCATCAGCGCGAACCATGCTTCTGGCTGGGCATACATGAATGCTTTAGTCTTGTTGTAATTCTTTGAAGGGCCGCCTTCGATCATATAGCTTGCCAGCGTGAACGGTGCTCCTGAGAAGCCAATCAATGGCACAGACAACTGTTCTTCTGTAAGAAGTTTGATCGTGTCAAGTATGTAAGGGATATCAGATTCAGGGTTAATCGTACCCAACTTTTCAACATCAGCAAATGTTTTTACTGGATTGGAAATGACAGGTCCGATGCCTGACTTAATTTCCACATCCACTCCCATAGCTGGCAGCGGTGTCATGATGTCCTTGTAAAGGATCGCAGCATCTACTCCATATTGTTCAACAGGCAGCCTTGTCACATAAGCACAAAGTTCAGGCTGGTGCGTAATTTCGAATAAAGAATATTTTTCCTTGATCTCTCTATATTCAGGCTGGGACCTTCCAGCTTGTCTCATATACCAAACAGGAACGTAATCTGTTGCTTCTCCTCTGGCTGCTTTTAAAAATGTATCGTTAATAATCTTGCTCATTAGGGGAAATCCACCTTTCAATAATGTCTGTATTCCATTGTAATATAAAAGGAATAAAATAAAAAACAACTATTTTCCGAATCGGCTTCGCGATAGCGTCCGTAGTTCATACCAAAAAAACAAACTATATACACTATATCGTTTTTATCAGCCGATTTCATAGCAAACGCTTTAAATTGTTGAAAATTTGACGAATTTTGCTTTTACTTACTCAATAAAAGGGAAAACAGATGATAGCTTGGGTTTTGAAAGATACAATTAGTATAATAGAAGCAAAGCATTTTTATTTAAAATGAGGTGAGAAAATGAATCTATATATGACGTCAGGAACTCCAGATTTTTTAATGAAGTTGAAAGAAAAGCATCAAGGAGAAAACATGATACTGATGAACAATAATGAGTCGTCGCTCCTTGTCCATGAGACAGGCAAGAAAACATTGTTCAGTTCACCACGGAAATATGAAGTCATTGATTCCGCTGGTTCACTTGACCATGAAGGGTTCGCTGTTCTCAACAATATTCCAGTAACAGATGAAGGCAGGCCCCTATTTGAAGACCGATTTTTGAACAGACCGAGGCTGATAGAGAATGAACCAGGTTTTATCGCAATCCGCGTTCTTCGTCCTTTAAGCTCCAACACATATATCATTTTGACAATCTGGGAAAATGAAGGGGCATTCGAAAACTGGCAAAAATCGAAGGCTTACGAGAATGCACACAAAAAACGAGGTACAGAAGCAGGAATAGACGGTGCTCGACCGAATATTTTTGAGAGCGCATCATATGTTTCAAAATACTATATAGAAAAATAGAAAATGGGAGGGGCAAATAGCACCCTCCCATTTTTATGAAGTTTTTATCAAACCATTTCGATTTGCATAAACCGCTGCCTGCGTCCTGTCTGATAAACCGAGTTTACCCAGAATGTTCGAAACATGGGTTTTGACCGTTTTGACACCGATGAATAACTCCTCACTGATCTGCTGGTTTGTCATTCCTTCTCCAATACATTTCAGGACATCTAGCTCTCGTTCTGTCAGTTCATCATGTGGCTTACGCTCCTGCGGCCTAAGTCTTTTCATCATCCTATTGGCCACTTTTGGTTCAATGACCGTTTCCCCTCTTGAGGCTTTTTCAATCGCCTTGATGACTTCAGTTGCGGACGCTGTTTTTAGCATATAGCTAAATGCTCCTGCCTCGATGGCCGGAAAAACCTGTTCATCGTCATAAAAGCTAGTGATAATGATGATTTTACATTCTGGATAAAAACTTAGTATCTCCCTGGTTGCATCAATCCCCGATCCATTCTCCATTAACAAGTCCATCAGGACAACATCCGGTTTCGTTTCCTTTACAAGTGAAACTGCCTTTTTTCCACCATCCGCCTCACCGACAATCTCGATTGCTGGTTCAGTCTCCAAATAGGAAATGATGCCTTTTCTGACCATTTCATGATCATCAACTACGACAACCCTGATTTTCCCCATTACTCTTCCCTCCTCAAAGCCGGTATCCGTATTTCAATATATGTTCCTTCGTTTGCTTTTGAACGAATATTATATGTACCGCCAATTTGTTCGCACCGTTCCCTCATCGTCTTAAGGCCGTATGATGCCATCTTTTCTTCATGGATGTCGAAGCCCTTACCATCGTCACCTATATACAGATGAATATATCGATTCTCTTCTGCAAGCACCAATTTCACCTTGGTCGCATCGGCATGGCGCAGGATATTTGATAGTGCTTCCTGAACAATCCGGAATATATGCTCTTCTGCAGCCTGCGAAATATGTTCGATTTCATCAACGCTAGCTTCGAATGCCAGGTTCGTTTTTTGCTTCAGTTCCCTGATTAGTTTAATGATTCCTTCACACAAGCTCTCCCCACTCAATTGGACAGGTCTTAGATGAAGAAGAAGAGCCCTCATTTCCCCCTGTGCTTTGCCCGCTATCTCAGATATTTGCTCCAGCTGCTTCCTGGCCTTCTCTGGGTCCTGGTCGAAACATCTTAGTGAAGCAGATGACATCATGCTGAGCGCGAATAGCTGCTGGCTCACTACGTCATGCAGATCCCTGGCGAGCCTCTGTCTTTCCTCCATGGTTGCGGCGGACTTTGCCGTCTTTGATAGCTCCGTTTTTTCTTCCGCAAGCCGCTGCAATGAATGAACCTGGTCCTGGAGGTATTCAGATAACTGATTGAGCTCCTCTGAAATAAGTCCGATCTCATCTTTTTCATCCGTTTGGATTCTTTCCGTGAATTTACCTCTGCGCAAAGTAGCGATGAATAGTAATATATCGCCAAGACGTCCTTTGATTACGTAGCTTCCTCGTAAACTGAAGTAAAATCCGACTGCTGCCATAATGACAAAGCTATACAGCCAAAACCAGAATGTCATAGCAGTTGAAAGACCGCTGTCAGGCACAACGAATAAGAAAATTTGCAGGCCAATGAAGAAGATGAGAGAAGTTATGAAAGCCATCATCAAGAACGTTTGGATAAACCATAAGCGGATACTTGTCACTTGCTACTTCCCCCTACACCCGATCAATCCGGACAGAACCGATCTTCAATTCGATTGTGATGTTCAACTTTCTTACTGCATCATCATAATCATCCGATTTATATGCTATTACGTGTTTTATTTGCTCCTGAGCATAATCGAACAGTTTTACCTCGCCGACGCCTATGACAGCATCGATCTTTACAGGCACATCCTCCGGAATGAGCATTTTCACTTCACCAACCCAGCCTCGCACCCTTATCGGAGTCTCCCTGTCAGGAATGAAGCCTTTGCTGAAGTCGATAAAATATTCACCGACCATATTGTATAAATCCATTGGTTCGACTGCCCAGTTTTGCTTTTTGAATGTTACCTTGCCAATCGACACCCCTCGTATCTTCTTCAATGTAGTTTCGGGAGCTGGTATATTATCAATCTGCTTCGCTGATGGAAAATCCGTTTGGTAAATAACTTTTATTTTTTTATTCCTGAACATCATCGCGAATCCAAAATGAATCAGCAATAGTGGCCAAAGCTTCCACACATCAAGAAATTTAAAGGGAATCAGGCCAAAGCGGTCCATGATCAGCAATGATGAAAACAGAACGATGAATGAACCCCATCCGGGCTTTCTCTGCAATAAAACTACTAAACCATAAATCAGTATAAAAAAAGGATAGGTTACGACAAAAAGCTCTTTTATTTCCAAGGAAATGACACCTAAATTAACTAACAGAAGAATAACTCCCAAGCCTGATAGTATGACAGCCGCAGCTATCTGATTCATCGACCGTGTACGCAAAAGTTCCCCCTTCTTTCTTCCTATCATAATCACTAATTCTTTTCCTGGTGGGAAAATCCCTTTTTTAAGGTTAAACATGCTGGTTATTAAAATATAGTTTCATATTATAATACGGCTCGGCATTTTTCTCCCCTCTGGAGAAGCTGTTCCCCTCCGTCTCGAGACCGAGAAAAAATTCTCCGATACCGCTCACACCTTTCCGCTGCCATCATATCCTGTAGTACTCAATTAGGAAATTTGCCTATATAACGGAAGGTACACAACAAGTCATTTAGAAAGGAGGATTATTCCATGGTCATAGAATTAACGGCACTTCATTGGATATATGTTTTATTCATTTTCCTGATTATCGGTTTCATGGTCATGAAAAGAGACACAACCCTTATCTCAATTACCGGTATCTTTATACTGGCAATCGTCGCAACGGGATCCCTGAGTGGATCGGTCAGCAGTATATTCAATAGCTTCATATATGCGATTACCGAGCTTTTGCCTACTATTCTTGTTATTTCGATTATCGTAGCGATGAGCAGGACACTTACAGTGACCGGAATCAATGATGCGATGATATCCCCGTTTGCAAAGTTGATCAAAACACCGGCGCTGGCTTATTGGACGATTGGTATTGTCATGATGGTCATATCCTGGTTCTTCTGGCCTTCCCCGGCTGTAGCCTTGATGGGCGCAGTTCTTTTACCGGTTGCTGTCAGAGTCGGACTGCCTGCGTTAGGGGTAGCTGTCGCAATGAACCTCTTTGGGCACGGAATCGCGCTGTCCGGTGACTTTGTCATCCAGGCTGCTCCAAAGCTTACGGCTGATGCAGCAGGCATTCCTGTCAGTTCGGTTGTGCAGGCTAGTATCCCGCTGGTCATTGTGATGGGTGTAGTTACTACGGTCACCGCTTTTTATCTATTAAAAAGAGATATGAAAAACGGGACACTAAAAGGTGGCGGCGCACTTGAAATTGAAATGGATCATAATAGTGATCCCAGCTTGCTATCGGCCGATGCCAAGAAATTTTTCGCCATCTTGATACCGGTTTTATTTGCTGCTGATGTCGCGGCAATGTCCATTCTTGACTTGCAGGGTGGCGACGCAACTGCGCTCGTTGGCGGGACTTCGATTTTCATTCTTCTTCTCATTTCACTCGCAGCACATAAGAACAAAGGTCTTGAAAAAACGACTAGCTATCTGATCGAAGGATTTCAGTTCGGCTTTAAGGTTTTTGGTGCAGTCATTCCGATCGCAGCATTCTTCTACCTAGGAGATTCAGGCTTCACAAAAATAATCGGCGAATTCCTGCCAAAAACTTCTCAGGGCATCGTAAATGACCTCGGCGTGGCGCTGGCTTCTGTCGTGCCACTCAGTGCTGAAGTTGGAGCCGTGACCCTCACTGCTGTCGGGGCAATTACGGGCCTCGATGGATCTGGCTTTTCCGGAATTTCGCTTGCAGGCTCGGTAGCAGCGATTTTCTCAACTGCCATAGGTGCAGGAGCCGCTACTCTGACCGCTCTTGGTCAAATTGCTGCCATATGGGTCGGCGGCGGCACCCTTGTTCCATGGGCATTGATTCCCGCAGCTGCAATTTGCGGAGTGGATCCGTTCGAACTAGCAAGAAGAAATCTGCTTCCGGTTACAATTGGCCTGATAGTCACCACGATTGTGGCAATGTTCCTGATTTAAAATACTGGATGCCATTACAAGGCTCCATTTATATACGAAGCTTCCTTTATGGGAGCTTCTTTTGCTATCGTTCTAAAAGGTTTTTATTCTATTTATGTGCTATAATTATTTAAATTATCAAACTATTTTACATAAGGAGATGAACCAATTGCAGGATCAGCTTTTTAAAAAGATCGAAAACCTTTATCCGGAAATGGAGGAAATCCGCCGTTATATGCACCAACATCCTGAATTGTCTTTCCAGGAAGTGAACACAGCACAATATATTCAATCGTATTATGAAAAACTCGGAGTTGAGTTCCGCGCCAATGTGGGCGGCAACGGAGTGGTTGCAAAAATCCATGGTGCAAAGCCAGGAAAAACGGTCGCACTTAGAGCTGATTTTGACGCCTTGCCGATACAGGACGAGAAAGATGTACCATACAAATCATTAGTTCCAGGTGTGATGCATGCCTGCGGCCATGATGGACACACAGCGACATTATTAGTGCTTGCAAAGGTACTATATGAAGCAAGGGAAACTTTGCAGGGAACGTATGTGATGATCCACCAGCATGCTGAGGAGTACGCTCCAGGCGGGGCGATTTCGATGATTGAAGATGGCTGTCTTGAAGGAGTGGATGTGATTTTCGGTACCCATCTGTGGGCAACTGAGACGACAGGAACAATCCAATACCGGATTGGACCAATCATGGCAGCAGCTGACCGATTTGAAATAGCAATCCAGGGAAAGGGCGGACACGGGGCCCAGCCGCATAAAACAAAGGACGCTATTGTTGCTGGAGCACAGCTGGTTTCAACCTTACAGCAAATTGTCAGCAGACGTGTTGATCCTGTCGATTCCGCCGTTGTGACCGTCGGTTCATTCGTAGCAGAAAATGCCTTTAATGTAATTGCCGATAAAGCAAAGCTGATTGGCACAGTCAGGACATTCAACGAATCAACCCGTGATTTCATCGCAGCGGAAATCGAAAAAGTAGTCAATGGCACCTGCCTGGCAACAGACTGCACATATGATTACCAGTATGAAAAAGGCTATCCTGCCGTCGTCAACCATGCAGCAGAAACTGAATTCCTGATCGACTGCGCTACAAAAGTACCAGAAGTGACAAAGATTGAAGAAGGTGATCTCCAAATGGGTGGCGAGGACTTTTCCTACTACCTCCAGCATGTAAAAGGAACCTTCTTTTTCACCGGTGCGAAGCCAGAAACAGAAGGTTCGTATCCACACCATCACCCTAGATTCGATTTTGACGAAAAAGCGATGGTCATAGCCGCAAAAACTCTTTGCGCAGCCGCACTGAACTATCAAATAAAGGAACAAACCAAACACGAAAAAAGTGAGACATTAGCATAAAAACCGCATTGCAAAACACCTCCGCATCTTATAGTTGCGGAGGTGTTTTCAGGATCCTTATCCTATAGGCATTCATCGCTGTTTCACCTAACTGGTCGAGCAGATTGTAATTTGCGTAAGCTCCTACAACAGCTCCAATCCCGGGCATTAGCTGCAGCATTTTGGCAAAGTCGATATAGTCTCTGTATTCCTGCTGAAATTGCTGCCAATCCAGCTCCGACAATTCAGCTTTTCTTGCTTCCCAGTTCTCAATCAAGTCCAGCGTCTGCTTTCGATGGTCATCACTTGAAAAAGCCAGCTGGAAAACATAAAGGATAAAAAGCCTTTCTTCATATCTTGAAGGGTCATAACCATAGACTGATGCAGCCTCGAAAAGAAATTTCATTTTTATCGATAAAAGCAATGGAAAATCCGCCATTCCGAGCAGTATGCCCCCGGCTCCAGTTCCTGCCCCTTCGACAGCCGCCGTCCTCTTGTATGCAGACAGCTTTTTATGAAGCTCCTGGTCTTTCTCAGCAAGTGTAAGCCCTGTTCCCTGTTGCTTTTTCGTCATGTAATTTGATCCAGCCAAAGTTGCCTTGACCATGTTCTTAATACTTTCCGTCAAGAATTGATGGACTCTGTCTGGAATCAATTGATTCACTTTCGTCTGCGCCTTCTTTGAAGCACGCGCCAAAATGCTGGAACGTTTATTCAGCTTCCGCTTCCAGGCGAGAACCTCTTCATAAGCCTTCAATTCATATTCATTCATGCTTTCACCCCTTGTTTTTACTATTACGTCTCAAACACAAAAACGATTCAAAAAAAATCCTTTTCATAAAAGCTCAAAGCGATTACGAAAAGGATTTCCAAATTAGGATTTAAGCTTGCTCTGACTGTAAAAATAGACAAAGAACAGTGAAAATGCGATTCCAGAAGCTAATACAATCGCTCCTAATATCAGTTCCCCTTTAATGAAAACTGTCCCTGCAAAGACAGCTGCCTGAAAAATCATGATTCCCAGCAACAGGCTCGTAAAGGATTTTTTTCTTGAATTCTCTGGTACAGGATACAGACCGACCCATAGCTTGTTTTGGTGATGATTCCATAAAGGCAAAAGCTGAAACCCTGTCAAATACATGAAAAGCAAAGCAAACAAAATTTGTCCTGGCCCATATGATAGGAAATAAAGCGCTGCTCCTCCTATCAATGTTAGGCGGACAAGCAAGCCGAAATAATCCCCGGATCTTGCGAAGGTCCTTAAGTAAAGATGGCTGAAGGCCAGGTCCTGCTTGTATGGAATGATGTTAACGAGCCAATCAAGCCATTTTCTTCTTTTCGTGCGGTCTCGCAGCTTTGGAACATCCGTAAACATATTGGCCACACGGTAAAAGGCATTCATCCGCCGTTCTTCGTCCTCGATCAACTGCTCCCACTTCAAGCCTTTATCCTTTGTCTGCTTTTTATAGTAAAAATACAGCATGATTAAGACAGCAGCTGGAACGGCTGCAAAAAATAGCTGCGCTCCTGAAAAGATAAAATACAAAAGAACGACATTAATACAAAAACGAATGATGCTATCCGTCAATTTTACGTTCTTCTCGATAAAATACTGTACATTCCAGCGTATCAATATATTGATCCATTTTATCAGGATGAGTGCGATTAAAAGGATGAAAAACGATTTGAAATCGGCACCATGTATTTTTACATGAAGCGGCATTAGCACTGCTAGTAGGAGCAGCAATAAATAGGACTGCAGGCTCAGGCTGAATGTGATCGATTTCCGGAAATAGTCATCCAATCTGGTTTCAAGGGGCAATAAGAATATTTTATCCGCCTCGGTCAAAAATGTCTGAATTGGACTATATGTAAGCACGACAGCGAGAACCAAGGCGATGATCCACGCTGCCGGGAAGTCCGGCTGCAGTGTTTCAATCCACTCTTGATAGTAAAAAGCCGCTGTTCCCAATAAAAATAGGACGACAATCACTAAATGGCCATTAAAGATGTATCGCAGGTAGCTTCCGGTTTCCTTGGAAAAAGTACCGAAACGCTCCTTCCATAAGTGCTGCGGATTAAACATAGTCTTCTTCCTTTGTCAGTTGGATATACAGGTCATCCAGTGTTGCGCCAGGCATTTGGAATTGGTCCCTCAACTCTTCAAGCGTTCCATGCGCCCTGACCTCTCCATTATGGAGAATGACAAAACGATCGCAATAACGTTCGGCCGTTGCAAGAATATGCGTCGACATCAATATGCCAGCTCCATTTTCCTTCATCTTGTCCATCAAATCCAACAAAGATTGAATCCCAAGTGGGTCAAGACCGACAAATGGTTCATCGACGATATAAAGTGAAGGTTGTACCAGGAATGCACACATGATCATAACCTTTTGCTTCATCCCTTTTGAAAAATGGGCAGGAAACCATTTCAGCCTTTTGCTCATCCTGAATTCCTTCAATAAAGCCTCTATTCGGTGTTCATATTCTTTTTCCGCAAGACCATAGGCCATTGCTGTCAGCCGCAGATGCTCCTCAAGCGTCAATTCATCATAAAGGATTGGGGTTTCAGGCACAAAGGTGAACTGCTTCCTGTACTCCTCCTTGCCTTCTAAAAAGGTTCTGCCGTTAATTTTAATATCACCCTGATGAGGCTCCATCAAGCCGATTACATGCTTGATTGTCGTACTTTTTCCGGCACCGTTCAGGCCAATCAATCCAACGATTTCATTTTTATTGACAGTGAAACTCACATTTTTCAATACCGGATTCCTTGTATATCCACCGGTTACCTGGTTAATCTCCAATAAAGACATGAACAACGCCCTTCCAGTTCGTATTCTGTACCGTTATTTTAACAAATCCATATCCATTAGGAAAAGCTTCAACTTCTCCCTAAACTTTTTCGCATATATGTTTTCAATCGGGGCATCATAATTTTTGAAGGGGCAACAAGCAATAATTCGAAATGAGGTGTCTGTTAAAGACATATTATTCGATTTATAAGCACACTGATTTAAACGTTCAAACAAGGGGATGGTTGCATTGCGCTACGTAAATGTTAACCCAGCCGTTCAGTAACATCACTCCACATTTTGAAATGAGGTGTGTGTCGCAGATCACTTCCCGCTTTATAAGTTGTGAAACCGACTAAAGCAGACAAGGGGATGGTCCGATTGAACCAGGTACTGAATAACCCATCATTTTTATAATTCAAATGAATTGAAAATGAGGTGTTTATCAAAGGTAAACCTGCTGAGAACGTCAATGAACAGTAATTAGTTCCCCTTCAGGGACAGGATTCCATGCGGATCCTGTCCTTTCTTTCTTTATGTTTATTGGTAAAATGTGATAAAATACCATAAAAAAGCGCAGAGTCCTGGAGTCACGGGGCAAAAGCGAATTTTAAAAGGGAAGGGTGAAAGAGATGAGTGATTGCATTTTTTGCAAAATCATCAACGGCGATATCCCATCAGCAAAGGTGTATGAAGATGAGAACGTCCTTGCATTTCTCGATATCAGCCAGGTAACGAAAGGACATACTCTTGTGGTCCCGAAGGTACATAAAGAAAATGTCTATGAGCTCACTGACGAGATTGCCGCGAATGTATTCAAGGCAGTCCCAAAAGTCGCTAATGCAATCAAGGTTGCATTTGATCCTATCGGGCTGAATGTGCTTCAAAACAACGGAGAAGCAGCTGGCCAATCAGTCTTCCACTTCCACATGCATTTGATTCCGCGCTATGGCAATGGTGATGGCTTCGGTGCTGTGTGGAAAACCCACCAGGATCAATATACATCCGACGATTACCAAAAAATCGCCGCAGAAATTAATAGCAATATTTAGACTTCCGCATTGCGGGAGTTTTTTTATTGGTGCTAGAATCAGCTTTATTATTGGACAATCTTCAGGCTATTCACATTGTGTTTGTCCGATAGAGCTTCCTTATCGGACACTTTTTGCGGTTCTTCCCTTCGGTTTGTCATTTCTTGAAAATTTATTTTAATTTTTCTGAAAACATTAGAATTCTGCTTGAATTTCTGGTAGCATGATGATAACTTTAACACATTAAAGACATACCGTAATTAAATTTTCGGGGGGATCAATTTGAAACGAGCTCTCAATTTTAATGCTGGTCCGGCTGCATTGCCTGAGGCAGTACTAGCTAAAGCAGAAAAGGAAATGATGAATTACCAAGGCAGCGGCATGGGTGTGATGGAGCTCAGCCATCGCAGCAAGGAATTCGAAGAAATTAATCAACTTACAAAAAATCTTCTCAGGAATCTGCTCACCATTCCTGATGAATATGAAATTCTATTTCTCCAGGGTGGTGCAAGTCTGCAGTTCTCAATGATCCCAATGAACCTGCTTGAGGAAGGATCGACTGCGAGCTATGTCTTGACCGGAACATGGTCTGAGAAAGCGCTGAAGGAAGCTCAGAAAGTTGGAAATGCCGTGATAGCCGCATCTTCCAAAAATGCCAACTATAGATCAATCCCCAACCCTTCAGAAATCGACGTTTCAGCTGAATCTTCTTATCTCCACATCACGACGAACAATACGATTTTCGGAACCCAGTGGCATACCCTCCCTGAGGATCTTGCTATTCCTCTGGTTGCTGACATGTCCAGTGATATTCTCAGCCGGCCTCTAAACCTATCATCATATGGACTCATTTATGCAGGTGCACAGAAAAACCTCGGCCCATCCGGTGTCACTGTTGTCATCATCCATAAAGATTTGCTTAAACGTTCTAGATCGGGACTGCCTTCCATGCTCAATTATCAGGTCCATGCTGATTCACAATCGCTTTATAACACTCCTCCTACTTTATCGATTTATCTTCTGATGCTTGTTCTTCAATGGGCAGAAGAGCTGGGCGGGGTAAAACAGCTTGAATTGCTGAGCAAGCAGAAATCGGCACTGCTGTATGATGCGATAGACAGAAGCGAAGGGTTCTATACCGGTCATGCCGAAAAAGGAAGCCGTTCACGAATGAATGTCACCTTTACACTTGAAAATGACAGCGTGGCTTCGTCCTTCCTCCACGAGGCGGAGGAATACGGCTTTATCGGGCTTGCCGGCCACAGGTCTGTCGGCGGCTGCCGAGCCTCGATCTATAACGCCGTTCCACTTGAAAACGTTGAAAAACTTGCTGACTTTATGAATCGATTCAGGAGCAGAAATTAACAGAATATTAATCCTTTACTCCATTAAAATATGTGTTATAATTGGAGAAAGCTTTTCGCTGCAGGCACAGAGAGCACTGCAGGAGGAGTACTAGTTAGCTAGAATAGCAGAGGAGAGATGAGAAATGAATACGAAGAATCTTGTAGCATTGTCACTTTTAGTGGGGATGGGAGCAGTCTTGCACGTTGTTGTACCAGGTTTTTTCCTTGGGATGAAACCAGATATGATGCTGACGATGATGTTCCTTGGAATCATCCTGTTTCCTGACAAAAAGAGTGTACTACTGGTTGGAGCCGTCACTGGACTAATTTCAGGATTGACTACTACTTTCCCAGGAGGCCTTGTTCCGAACATCATTGATAAGCCTGTTACTGCGTTTGTCTTTTTCGGAATACTGATGGCACTGAAAAATTTCAAGTTTTCGATTTATACTGCAGCTGCCCTTACAGCGGTTGGAACCATTGTTTCAGGAATCGTTTTCCTTGGTTCGGCATATTTCCTTGTCGGCCTGCCGGGACCGTTCACTGCGTTATTCGCAGCGGTTGTGCTTCCAGCAGCAGCATTTAACGCTGTTTTCATAGGCATTCTTTATCCTGTGGCAACAAACATTTTTAAAAGAGCAAAGCTCGCTGAAATCCATTAAAAATATCTGCCCCTGTCTATTACGGACAGGGGCTTTGTTATGTCTATTAGAATGTGTAAAAGATAATCCCGATCAATAAAAAAATTGCTCCTCCCCCTGCCAGCGTTCCTGCTCTCTTTCGCAGAAGCGCCTTAGGAGGATACATACCTGGCTTCTTTAACGCAAGGAGATGATGGACGGCCCCCACAAAGAAAGCAACGCTGATGAGAAATACCACACTTGTAAAAATCTTGACTCCCCTCCTCTCCTTCCTGAACATGACCTTACTATATTTTTATGCCTGTTAATTTAAGGCTATGAAGCTAATAACGTTTATTTGTGCGAGAATAGGAAATTAAATATAGAAGAAAAGAGGAATCGCGATTCATTTGGAGAACTTATACAGAAAAATCGATGAGGTGGTCAAAACATGAATGCGAAGAAAGTTTTATCAGGAATGGTTATAGGTGGTGTTGTAGCAGGAATTGCAACCCTGCTAGCAACTCCAAAATCAGGATATGAAACGAGAAGAAATCTTATAGCCAATAAAAATGAATACATTGGATCCATTAAGGATATAAAGGATTCCGCTGTTGAATTGAAAAATACAGTGTCCACTGCTTCAAAAGAAGGAAAAGAATCTATCCAAACATTTATCACCGATGTAAAGACGGCTATCTTTGAGTGGAAGCTTGAAACCGAAGAAAACAAGAAAGGTCTTCAGGAAGATGTAATGGAACTTGAAGATTCAATTAAAGACTTGGAAACTGAATTGGCGGCAGCTAATTCTAAAGAAAAATAATAATCAGGAACAATCCTTCCCCTTAAGTAAAATTTTTCCGGTGGGAAGGATTTTCTTTTTTTATCAAGAAAGATTTATTATGCAAATGGCGTTTTTGTTGTGACAATGAAAAAATTTCATAAAAAAACCCCTGACTTTAGATGGAATTTAACAAATTCAAAAAATTTTGTAAATTTATATCTTTATTAATTTTTGTTTTATTGGCATAATGAAAATAGAAACAATAAAGTAGGTGAATATGAGAATGGGAGATAAAAATTATTCTATGAAAGAAGCAATGATATTTAGCCAGAGAATTGCCCAGTTGAGTAAGGCCCTTTGGAAGTCTGTTGAGAAGGACTGGCAGCAATGGATCAAACCATTCGACCTGAATATCAATGAGCACCATATTTTATGGATTGCTTATCATTTGAATGGAGCTTCGATTTCAGATGTGGCAAAATTTGGTGTCATGCATGTTTCCACTGCTTTCAACTTTTCCAAAAAGCTTGAGGAACGTGGTTATTTGAAGTTTTCCAAGAAGGAAAGCGACAAGAGAAATACGTATATCCAGCTTACGGAAGAAGGCGAAGGTATATTGCTCGCTTTGATGGAAAACTATGAGCCAGATACTAATGCCGTTTTTTCAGGAGCCATGCCACTGAAGGAACTATATGGAAAGTTCCCGGACATCATTGAAATCATGGCAATTGTCCGTAATATTTATGGCGATGACTTTATGGAAATATTCGAGAAATCTTTTTCGAATATCGACAGCAAGTTTTCTGATGAAGACGGCACACTTAAAAAAATAGATCCAGCCGAAAAGGAGTATGCTTGATACTTTATGTATGATGCACTCCAACAATAGAGGAAGGATAACCCCTCGGAGCTACAAACTTGTCCACTTCCTCTGGCTGTAGTTTTTGGCTGGAGTCCAGCTGAAATCATCTTATAAAGCGGATGAATGAACATTAATCCCTCCGCTTTTTGTTCTTCCTATGGTTTGCTCATTCCCTCACATTCCAAAGCAAGCTTACAGTTTGGCAAATCTTGATTTCAGTTATCTTCCTTTCAACCCTCCTACACAAAATAACTAGCTATATGCCTTTATCAAATAACTATCTTTTTCTCAAAATATTTGTTATTGTATTTAAGATAAAAAGATTGCTAAGGAGGGATTCTTCGATGATCTCCATTTTATTCGTGTTTGTCCTATTTGCTGCTTTCATTCTTTTCTATATAAATAAGCTTACAGATTCCCTCTGCATCCAGAAGGAAATACCGGAAGACAAACATGCGAAAATATTCAGGACGATCAATATTTTAGTTACAATCTTGCTAATTTCATCTTTCGTTGAAATTTTGTATACGTGACGTGACTACATAGAAAAGCGGAAGCGCCTCGGTCAGCCCCGACAAGCGCTGGAGGACTTGACAGTGAAGTCGCTCTTTGACTTCATTGGCAAGGCCGAAGCGACTCGAGGGGTTAGGCGCTGGAGCTGGACATTTGTCGATGTGGAAATAATAAAATACCTATTACATAAATTAAGCGGCGAGGTCTCCCTCACCGCTTTTTATTTCCAGATTATTAAATTAGCCAAATGATAAGGGCATGCAGAAAGCATTGCCCCATCAGTGCTTACAGCCAAGAAGCACCGATAATGATTAACAGAATGAACAAGACAACGAGCAATGCAAAGCCGCCGCCATATCCATGTCCTCCTCCAGACATTGAGGTTCCTCCTTTCTGCTTTAGGAACTTGCCTTAACATCGTTGTTTAGAAGTATGGGGGCCAAATGTCCCCCATACTCTTTACTCAGAGATTAAAGCCAAGCTGCACCCACGATGATTAACAGAATGAATAACACGACAATTAACGCGAAGCCGCCGCCGTATCCTGCACCCATATTAACACCTCCTTCCAAAGTGGTTATGGTATCTTATTCAAGTAATGTCGTTTCCGCATAGGCAACTATCCCGCATTACTTGCATTTTGTTGATTACAGGTAAGCTGCACCTACAACGATCAGCAAGATGAACAGGACAACGATTAACGCAAAGCCTGAATTATAGTGGCCCATTATCAACTACCTCCTTTTTTTCTCTTCTATACATCCTATGCACCCTCGAACAAACGGTATAGATATTCGCCCAGCTCATTAAATACCCAATAATATCCATTACTTATTTTTTGTAGAAAAATGAAATTATGTTATAGTAGAGTTTGTGGATTAAAAACGGCCACTAGAATTTTCTGTTTAGGAGATGTTCACCATGAAAAAAATGATAATTTCCCTCACGGTTGCAGCCGGAGTTATGGGATTAGCCGCTTGCAGCAACGATAATGCCGATTCTTCAGAAGTAATCGTTGAGTCGAAAGCAGGCAACATTACCAAGGAAGAGCTTTATCAATCAATGAAGGAAAAGTATGGAGAGCAAGCACTTCAAGAATTGCTTTACCAAAAAGTTCTTGCGGAAAATTATGAAGTGACAGATAAAGAGGTTGAAGAAAAAGTGGCCGAGCTTAAGGAAGAGCTTGGAGAGAACTTCGAGCTAGTTCTTCAGCAAAACCAGCTTAAAGACGAAGAAGAATTAAAAGAAGTCCTTAAAGACCAGCTTCTTATGGAAAAAGCTGCACTTAAAGATGTAAAAGTCAGCGAAGATGAAATTAAGAAGCGTTACGAAGAGTACAAGCCTGAAATCAAAGCCAGTCACATCCTTGTAAAAGATGAAAAAACAGCACAGGAAGTAAAGAAAAAGCTTGAAGAAGGCGCAAAGTTTGAAGACCTTGCGAAAGAGTATTCTCAAGACCCTGGTTCAGCCGCACAAGGCGGAGACCTTGGATTCTTTGGCCCTGGAAAGATGGTTCCTGAATTCGAAGAGGCAGCTTATGCCCTTGAAGTAAATAAAATCAGCGATCCTGTACAATCACAGCACGGCTTCCACATCATCAAGGTGACTGAGAAGAAAGAAAAAGACTCTTACGAAAAAATGAAGGACGAACTTGAGTATGAGTTGAAACTTGCTCAGCTAGACTCTAACAAGATTCAAGAGGTTCTAAAGCGTGAGCTTGATGCTGCTAATGTAAAAATCAAGGATAAAGACCTTAAAGGCGCTGCTGAATTCCCAGAAGCAGAAGCACAAGCACAACCACAATAAGAAAAGCGGAAGCGCCTTGTCCAGACCCGACAAGCGCTGGAGGATCTGACAGTGAAGTCGTTCTTTGACTTCATTGGCAGGACCGAAGCGTCTCGAGGGGCTAGAAGCTGGACCTAGACAGTTGTCAAAGTTGATATTATATAAATTCTGATATTATAGTGAAAAAACACTGGCTCCATTTTATGGAGACCAGTGTTTTTTTATGCTTCCGCCGAATGATCACGCCGCTCTTTTTCCCGCTCAAGACGCTTCATATAAAGCTCGCCTTCACGTTCTATGCTTTCCATTTCTTCTTTTCGTTCTTCTTTCCCTGTTTTCACTGCCATGAAGGCACTGAATACGATCCCTGCTGCGACTGCTATTACCCAGATTGGAATTGACATTTTTTCATACCCTCCATTTAAAAGGTTGTCCAAATTGAACTCTTACAGTATTAATATGAGATTTAATCTTAAATATGCCTTAGGAGCTCCAAAAGATAATAAACAAAAAGACCCCCTCCATAGAATTGGAGTGAGGCCATTTTTGCTTTTACTTATGGAATACAGGCTTGTAAAAGGACCGGTTATCAAGCGCAAATACTCTTTCAGAGAACTCGCCTGGCTTAACCCTGGCAAGCGCGCGGTCTAGCATATTCATTTTTGCATCAAGATTATCGATGTAATGCAGAATTTCCGCCTCTTTGATCATTGGCGGTTTCGGGCTTCCCCACTCCGCTTTCCCGTGGTGGGACAATACCATATGCTGAAGAATGACTACTTCCTCGCCGCTGATTCCTAGTTCATCGGCTGCCTTGCCAATTTCATTGACCATGATGGATATATGTCCGAGCAAATTCCCTTCAACCGTGTAAGTTGTTGAAATAGGGCCGGATAGCTCAAAGACTTTTCCTAAATCATGGAGTATGACCCCAGCATACAAAAGATCCTTATCAAGGCTTGGATAAAGTGTTGCGATTGATTTCGCAAGGTCCAACATAGAGACAACGTGATACGCAAGTCCTGAAACGAATTCGTGATGGTTCTTTGTTGCCGCAGGATATTCCATAAATGCATTCATATGCTTTTTCAAAAGGTGTCTCGTGACCCTCTGGATATTAGGGTTTTTCATTTCAAAAATGTATTGGGTGAGCTTGCTGCTCATTTCATCCTGGCTGACAGGGGCTGTCTCAAGAAAATCAGATAGTTTAACAGAGTCAGCTGTCGAAGCTGGCCTGATTTGTCTGATCTTCAACTGGTTTCGTCCTCGGTAATTCTGGATATCTCCCTGGACTTTCACAATGCTTTCAGCACTGTAAGTACTTTCATCTTCCTCGGAAACATCCCAAAGCTTTGCTTCGATTTCCCCGCTTTGGTCCTGAAGGATGAGTGTCAAAAACGGTTTCCCATTACTGGCAATCCCTTTTGACGAATGCTTGATCAATAAAAACAATTCTACTTGGTCCCCTGTTTCGTGATTCAAAATTCCTTTATTCATAGTTAACCGCCCTCTCCTCTCTGCAACAGTATAACATACAGAGTCTATTGTCTCAGGTTCTACGAGCATGGCATTTTTAAACTATATTTGTACTTTTTTCTTGCAGATTGAGAATTTCATTTTCCGTAAAGTAGTCCAGCAGATGACGATGGCATGTAAAAATGAGAATCTGATTGTTGTTGCTCATTTCCCTAAGCAGCTTAATAATCCGGGCAGTCCTGTTATGATCAAAATTGACAAAACTGTCATCGATGATAATCGGGAATGGATAACGGTCATAATGTCCGGCTGCAAGTGCCAGCCTGATGGATACATAGACTTGTTCTGTAGTTGCCTGGCTTAGTTCATTCGCTTCAAATAACATATGATCATTTCTTTCAATCAGAAAACCGCTTCCTGAAAGTTGAGGAATGATTTTCACATAACTTCCATCAGTCAAAATCGACAGAAAGTTCTCAGCTTTGGCAAGCATTCTCGGTAAGCGCTCATCCTTATAACGGTCTATTGTCCTCGAAAGCAAATCCTTGGCAATCGCAAACTTTGCCCAATCCTTTGCATCTTCCGCAAACTCATGCTGAAGCTGCTTATATTTATGGAGCAATTCACTGTATATGCCGCCTTCTTCAAGTACCTTCATCTTATGCTTTACATCTGCGATTACATCAAACTGTGTGGTTAACTCCCTCTTGCACTTTTCTAGCCTCATTTCATTTTCCTCTATTTGTTCCCCAAGCGAAATTCCTGTTAGAATCTTATCTCGATCCTCATCGGTCAATCCAGATGCAAGCAGCTGATAATTTATATCCTCCTGCCTTGCACTCAAGTTTTTCACCAATGCAGCATCCTTCGCTTTCTGCCTGAATTCATCCTCATCTTCTGCTCTTGCCAGAGCGAGTAACCCTTCCTTTTCTTGACTGATCACTAATTCTTCCTTCTGAAGTGATGAATGTTCTTCTTCAACTTCCTCTAGTTTCACGGTCAATTCGTGATACCTCGACTTCTGGTCAATTGCTTCACGCAATGACCGCTTCAGCAGACTAGCTGCCTCCACCGGAGCAAGATTGCTATTATGAAGAAATCGTTCAGCAAGCATTTTCAGGCTATTTTCCATTTCCATTAAAGATTCAGTTATTTTCTTTAAGCTTTCTCTTATTCTCTTCCTCTCACGGAAGTATTGCTTCTGGGTATCGATTAATTGATAGGCATCCATCACTTTGATAGTGCCAGCAGTTTCCGTTAGACCAAATTGCTTCAGTAATTCTGCCCTTTTCCGCTTTATACCGGCTATATCTGCTTCCCATGCTTCAAATTGCTGGACAACTTTTTCAAAACGATCATGCTGCTGCTCGATTTTGATGAGCAGTTCACGATGGCGCAGTCTCGCCTCCTCGTCCCTGGCAAGCAGATTTTTGATTGTAAAAGCACTGCCTTCAGGCTGGCTGCCTAACGCATCTTTTAGCTCTCTTTCCCGCTCCAGCAACTTGGGTTGGATTTGGTCCTCCACTAGCATTTTCTCATTTGGCTTATAGCGCGCAGCCAACAAAAACACCAAACCTGCTATCCCGATTCCAGCTAGTAACCATGTGCCATTTGTGATTCCCCAAAGAAAGACAATGAGAAAAATACCTCCTAGAAGTAGTAGCTGATTATACTCTTTCTTTTGTTGCTTTTTTCTTCTGTTTTTTTCACTTTCTTCCCTGGATTCGGCCGCTTCAATCTGGTCTGCCACATATTTTAATTCGGACTGGATTCTATCTTTATTCTCCAGGAGATCCATTTCGTTCACTAATTGATTTCGCTTTCCTTCATCAAGAAGTTCACCTTTTGCACCTTCAGCCCTTGCCTCTAGTTCTGCTAGTGCCTTTTTCTCCTCTTCAAAGTCAGCCTCCAACTCCAGCTTTTTATCCTTTAATCTTTGCTCTGTCTGCTGGATGTTTTCGGCCTCTTCCTTAATAAAAATACTTGTGTTGATTTCGTGGATATTTTCTTCATTGAAGTCTGTATGAAGCTTGTCATTTAGCTGACTTATTTCTTCTGTTATTTCCACCAGTTTGGATTCAAGAAGTCTCTTTTCCTGCTTCAGTTGGTCATATAAAGGCAGATTCTCAATTCTGGCTTCAATTTCTGTTTCCATACCGAGCAATTCGGAATTTGGCCTGCTTTTCTCCAATTCTTTCAGGAGGTGTTCCTTCTTTTCTTTTAACCTTAATAATCTTCCCTGTATTACTTTAAGCTGCTCGTCCAATTTCTCAAAAAGGTTCAGACCATCTTCCGGAAAAAATCCCGGATCATGCTCACGGATTTTGCTCTCTATCGTTGCGGCTTCTATGACAAGCTTTTCATTTCGCTTGTACTCACGAAGCTTAAACCCTTTTTGCTCCAGCATTGCAATTTCGTTCTGTAACTGAGCAATTTTCTTGCTCAATCCATCTTTCGTACTCATCAGCTCCGAATATTTTTCGTTCTGCTGTTCTGCAATTTTCAATGAGGTTTGGACTTCCTTCAACTCTTTCAATTTCTCATTCAATAACGGCCTCTTCCCACTTGGCTTGAAACGCTGCTCCATTTCCTTTGTCAGGAAACTCTCCGTATTAAAGAGCTTATCTGTCCCAAGCGTTCCGGCAGAGAACAAGTACCTGCCAAGCTCTTCTCCCTTCATTGCATGGATATTTTGCAACCCATGGACGTTGAACGAATAAATAGACTGGAAAATGCTTTTATCCATTCTTTTCAAGAGATTCTTAAGTAACTCTTCTCCGCCAATCGTCCCGTCCTCAAGAGATACAGTCACATCACCGGTGGACTTGCCTTTCACTCTCTCAATGACAGCCACTCCACTGTCAGGAAAAAAAGCTTTTATTTTGCCGCCATACTTTGAATTATCCTTTGGCTCATAGCGGATTTCTGCACTTTGCTTAGCCGGAAAGCCGAACAGAATACTGTGGATGAATGACATGATGGTCGACTTCCCAGCTTCGTTTTCGCCATAGAAAATCTGCAATTGACCTACGGAGCCAATCACATAATTCTCGAGCTTGCCATAACCGTATACATGCAGTTCAATGAGTTTCATCATGCTGCCTCCTTTCATTAATTTTTCAGCAGCAGCTGAAGCAGAATCCTTTCGGCATCCTCAGCCAGCTGTTCTTTTTCACTTTCCGACAGCAGCCCTAAATGCCTTCTAGCCTGGCTGTGCTGGAATAATGGAGACAGTGAGTCTTTTATATCATCGTATTGCTCAATAGAATTGAATAACTCCTCATAAAAATCGCTTTGCTTAATCAATTCAGCTCGGTCGACAGCAATATTTTCAGTAAATTTGAGCCTGTGCACCCAGACAAAAGACTCCTCATCCTTTTCAGCTTCCTGCAGAAGTTCAAGGAGTTCACCACTGGCTACTTTTTCAATCACATCTGTCTGACCCGAATCCAGGTTGTCAATCCGGATATCCAGCAGGACCCCTTTTCCTTCCCTTCTTTTCCCATCAATGACGGCCAGGCATTTTTCATAAGTCGCATTGAAGCTTAACGAATCCTTCGCGTCAATAACTGTTTCATCCCATATCACATCAGCTGTTTCAATAAATGAAACCTCAGATCCCGCTTCTGTCAACTTAACAATATACGCTCCTTTCTCGCCGAGTTCCTTCCTGTTTCGTCCCTGGGGATTGCCAGGATAGGCAACATATGGCTGCTGTGATAAAAACTCCCTCTTATGAATGTGGCCAAGTGCCCAATAATCATAGTCTTTATCAATAAGCTCAGATAACCTGAAAGGCGCGTATTTCCCATGATCACTCACTCCCTCAAAATGGCCATGAAGCAAACCAACGTGAAAATCCGCACCTTCAATCTTTTTATACTTCTCAATCCATCGCTCCATTACATGCCGCTCAGGATAGCTGAAACCGTACAAATGGACAAGAGTGCCATCATGTTTCCTAAAATTAGCCTTTTCCACCTGATCTGAGAAAATGTGAACATTATCCGGAAAATCAATCGTCACAGTTTTTGCGCCAAGATAGTCATGGTTTCCGTGAATACCATATACCTTAATGCCTTTGTCAGCGAGCCTCCCCATTTCATTGCGAAGAAAGGCCTGAGCCCGTATGCTCCTGTCCTCAGCATCGTATAGATCACCTGCAATGACGACAAAATCAACTTCATGTTTGATCGCAGCATCCGTGAGATTTTTCAAGGCTGTAAAAGTACTCTCCTGCAACCTGTTAAAAATTGCTTTTGGCAGATGCCTCAGGCCAACCATCGGACTATCAAGATGAAGGTCGGCAGTATGTAAAAATTTCACCTGTTTCATTTGGTTATTCCTTTCCCGCCCTATTTTCTTTTATTTTAACATGTTCAAAATACGAATGCACGTTCTGTCATCTAATCAAAAAAATCTGCAGTTCTCATCTGAACTGCAGTTCCACTTTATCCGAGATACATGGTTTCTACCACTGTTTCCCGAACTTTTCCTTCTGTCTTGCAGACATGATAAGCTTTTGCTTTGGGTCTTGAGCTTAATGCCTTAACTAATTCCTCATCGATATAGTGCAATGCAGCTCCATCATCAGCGGCAAATCCGCCTGAAATCCTGCCTGAACCAATAAATTTCTTATAAGCAGGACGCCGATCCTCTTCGCCATCATAATGCGGACAGTTGCTGCCTTTTAGGAACCCGAGTGTTTTCAGCGATTCAAGTCCGCTGCCATAAGAATCTGTTACACCTTCCTCAAACCAACAGATTGAGCCTGCGCTTACTCCAGCCATGATCTTGCCCTGCTGCCAGGCTTTTCTCAGAATAATATCCAGTCCCCATTCCTTCCAAAGAGCCATCAGGTTCTTTGTATTGCCTCCGCCTACATAAATAATATCCTTATCCATAACATAGGCTTCCAGGTCCCTTGTCGGCGGACAGAATAACGAAAGGTGTGAAGAGATGCAATCATGACTTTCAAAAGCTTTATAGAATCTCGTAATATAGTTGTCAGCATCCCCGCTGGCAGTCGGCACAAAGCAAACCTTGGGTCTCTGCTTTTCCGATTGCCCAAGGATATATAAATCCAACAGCGGATTCTCCGGTTCCATTGAAAAACCCCCGCCGCCCATCGCAATAATCTGGCGCAACCTAAACACGCTCCTTCTATTGAATAGTAATCTTTGAGACTGAAATTCTGGGTGACATTCCATCTCGGGTACATGTTTGCTTTTTATGTGAACGTAATCCTGCTTCTTTGCTCTATCTCGGGCACATGCAAGGTAATCATTTATAAATATTCCACTAAACTTACCGAAATCCCTGTAAAAAACCGCAATCCGAGGATTGCGGCTTTTAACCATTACTCTTTTTTCGTTAACTGCAGTGCTTTCTTGATATCCTTGAATGAATTAGACTTTCCGTACATCAGGACTCCACCTCGGTAGACTCTGGCACCAAATATAGCCAAGAAGGCAATTGTAGCAACAAGGATCCCGATTGATAAGGCGATTTCCCAGAAAGGAATGTTCAGCATTCCTACACGCAGGAACATCAACATCGGAGAGAAAAACGGAATAAAGGATGTATATTTTACAAATGGCGCTTCTGGCTGACCAAGCCCGAACATCGCCATCATGAAACCAGCGACAACAAGCATCGTCATTGGTGTAATCATTTGCTGGACATCTTCAATCCTGCTGACGAGTGAGCCAAGGAAGGCAGCCATAGTCGCGTACAGGAAGTAGCCTAAAATGAAGAAAATTACTGCATATGCTATTGTGCTGCCTGCGATATTCCCAAAACCGAAGAACTCGAAAAATCCGCCTTCCATATTATCGAGATTCTGTTTGACCGAGAAGTACCCGACAAGCAAGAGAACGGCGAGCTGAGTCAAGCTTAATAGCCCAATTCCAATAATCTTCGCAAACATTTGCTTGATAGGGGATACACTGGATATCATGATTTCCATTACTCTTGAAGATTTTTCAGTCGCGACTTCCATAGCGATCATGTTGGCGTACATGATGACCGCAAAATAAATGATGAAAAGAAGAACATAAACCAATCCTCTTGCCTGATTCAGTTCCTCTTCCGTCTTGGCATCTTCTTCAAGAGCAGATTTCTCGAATTCAACTGGAGCATAAAGTTTTTCCAATTGATCTGGAGCGATATTGATTTGAGTGGATGCCATCGCCGTCTTAATCTGCTGTAATGCTGCCTGCAGGTCTCCAGGAATAGCAGAATCAGCAATGCTCATCGCTTTGTAGGAAGCTGCCGGAAGCTCTTCATCGTTCAAGCTTAATTGAAGTAATCCTTTATAATTTCCTTCCTCGACTGCTTTCCTGGCACTGTCTTCATTTCCATCATACTTTTCCAGGACAAGTTCTTCGTTGATCATCTTCATTTGCTCATTCAGCGGCTCAAAAAGTTGGCCTGTCTCGTCAATGACAGCGATCTTATCTGCCTCTTCACCTTTATTGAAAAAGTCGATGATGTTGGACATATTTGTGAGCGCTAGCATAATTACTACCGTCAGGATTGTTGTAACTAAGAAGGATTTTGTTTTCAACTTGCTCATGTATGTATGGATTAGGATGATAAAAAAATTATTCATATGAATCACCCACCTTTTCAATGAAAATATCATTTAGACTTGGCTCTTCAAGAACAAACTTGCGAATAAACCCTTTGCCAACGATATCTTTCATGATGTCCTCGGCAACCTGCTCACCCGAGATTTGCAAATGGATTCCCTCTGCCGTCATTTTTGCTTTTGTCACGCCAGGATACTCCTTTAGAAATGAAGTATCAAAATCCGCATGGATGACGAGATTCTTTTTACCAAAAGATCGTTTGATTTCTCTCAGTGCCCCATGTACTACTGGACTTCCCTTGTGCATGATGCAAATATGCTCACACATTTCTTCCACATGCTCCATTCGGTGGCTCGCAAATACGATTGTTGTTCCCGCATTTTTGAGTTCGATAACAGCTTCCTTTAATTGTTCCACATTCACCGGATCAAGTCCGCTGAAAGGTTCATCAAGGATTAGCAGTCTTGGCTTATGTATGACGGCGGCAATAAACTGGATTTTTTGCTGGTTACCCTTTGAAAGCTCTTCCACTTTTTTATCCGCATACTCTGGCACCTTGAAGCGATTAAGCCAGTAATCAAGCTCCTTGAGGGCGGCCTGTTTTTGCATTCCTCTTAACCTTGCAAGATAGACGATTTGCTCGCGAACTTTAAGTTTTGGGTAAAGTCCCCTTTCCTCAGGCAGGTAACCGATGATGCTGCTCGTTTCATAATTTATTGGCTTTCCATCCCACATGATCCTTCCATCTGAGACATCAAGGAGACCAAGGATCATCCGGAAGGTCGTTGTCTTCCCGGCGCCATTTGCACCAAGGAATCCGAACATTTCTTTTTCTGGTATATTGAGTGAAAGCTGATTCACTGCTGTGAAATTGCCGAATCTTTTTGTAACTCGTTCAAGTTGTAAGACCATATACATTCTCCTCCTTTTCCAATAAATTACTACGAATTTTATAGGGAAATAGTTTCATATTTTAAATATATTTTTTATTTTGCATATTTAAAAAAGTTATGCAAAAATAATAGTAACAGTCTGAATTTTACAAGAAAAGCGGAAGCGCCTTGGTTAGCCCTGACAAGCTCTGCCCGCCTAAAACGCCACACCGTGTGGCTGGCGGGTATGCACGTCCTGTGCCTCAGAGGGCCGACCGGTGAAGTCGCTCTTTGACTTCATTGGGCGGACCGAAATCGAAAAGTGTAGCCGACTGCTCAGAAACGCAGAAACTGGAGACTCCGACAAAGAAGCGCTTTTTGCTTCTGCCGGCGGAGTTGAAGTTTCGGAGTTTCTAGGAGGCGACACTAGACAATTCGAAAAGCGGAGGCGACTTCCCAACTCCGACAAGCGCTGGAGGGCCTGACAGTGAAGTCGCTCTTTGACTTCATTGGCAGGACGAAGCGTCTCGAGGAGTTAGGAGCCGCAGCTAGACAAACGACTCGAAGGGCTAGGCGCTGAAGCTGGACAGTTCTCGAAGTTAATTATTTACTTATTAATCTTTATAAAAAGGGGAAGTTGTGATGGATACTTACAAACTAACAGCCTTTGAACCAAATGGGGAAAAACTGATCGACGAATCTTTCCAAGCCGGCAATGATGATGAGGCAAAGGAAATCGGGGCAAGAATGCTTGATGAAAAAAACCTCAGCGACAAGACTCACCGCTGTACATCACCTAGAGGAAAATTAGTTCTTTTCCACCCATAAGAAAAAGCAAAGAGGTCACTCCTCTTTGCTTTTTTGTTTATTTACCTTTGAATTGCGGCTTCCTCTTTTCAAGGAAAGCATTAATGCCCTCCTGGTGGTCCTCTGTTTGGCGCATCTTAAATTGTCCGTATTTTTCCAATTCAAGAATTTTCAATAGATTAGGCCTGTTTTTCTCAGCTAGGATTTTCTTTGTTTTTATCATAGCCTGAACCGGTTTATTCAGCCATTCTTGTAGCTTTCCTTCAATTGCTTCTGCAAAATCTCCCGCTGGTACCTCGTCGATAAGTCCCAGTGTCAGGGCTTCATTGGCAGAAAGCGTCTTGCCTTCCCAGATCAGTTGCTTCGCCTTCGTTTCTCCAAGGCGCTCCTCCATGAAGAAGTGGCCTCCTCCATCTGGAATCAAGCCGATGCCAATGAAATTCATCGCAATCTTGCTTGATGGCTCAGCGATTATGTAATCTGTCGCAAGCGCAAGGCTGAATCCCAGGCCTGCCGCAGCACCTGTAATCGCTGAGATTGTTACCTTTGGCATGCTGTACAGAGTCACGATCATATCGTGAATATCATCCATCACATGGTAGAAATCGCTTTCATTTGTATTGGAAAGCATCGTTTTGATATCACCCCCGGCAGAGAAGGCCCGCCCAGCTCCTTTAATTACAACGATATCAACCTCATCAGACTTGCAGATTTCCTTCAGGTTCATCGTGATTCCCTTAATCATTTCCACATCAAGGGCATTCAGTGCTTCAGGCCTGTTCAACTCGAGAACGGCAACACGTCCATTAATGCTCAATTTTACAGTGTTCGTTGAAAATTCAATCGCCACAATTCATCCCCTCCATTTATCCTTATACTTTTATTATATAGGGAGATGTTATATTTAAAAACCTTTTTCTTACTATTTAGATTTTTTAAAGAATGGACGATTTTTGATTTGGATAATTGCATGTTTTTTCCACTTCGCGGAATTATGATGGCTTTTCGCGGAATTACTTGTCCTTTTCGCGGAATTAGAAGCTGTTTTCGCGGAAATGCTGGCCATTTTCGCGGAATCACAAGTTTTTAGCAGGAAATTGCTGGCCCTTTTTTGAGGAATAAAACTTATTTCACAGCGAAAAGCTCCCGAAATGAATCTTCGGGAGCTTATTAACATTAAATTGTCGCTTTTTTAAACAAAGAATCAAGGATTTCTATTTTTTTATTGGCGTATTCCTCAAAGCTGTCGTTATATGACTTTGGATCCTTTGGATTCGAAAATTGCGTGATGACACCTGTTTCGGGATTGATGAACTTACTTGATGCTCCGCATCCTAGGCCAATGATGGTTTGCTGCTCTTCCATGATGATGATATTGTACAGGCTCTCCTGCTCTGGGAAAGCGTAACCAACATTCTCTAGGTTTCCTAGAATATTCTTCTGCCTGTACAGATAATACGGAACATAGTCATGTTCCTTCGTCCATGATTCAGCCATGTTCATCATTTTTTCTATTTCATCGCGGCCAGCGACCTTGTATTTCTGTTTATTCCTTGTCATTTCTGACGCTCTTTTAAATGAAAGTGTATGGACCGTCAAAGATTCCGGCATTAGTTTTTTCGTTTCTGCAAGGGTATGAGCAAACTCCTTCGCCCCTTCACCTGGAAGACCGATAATCAAATCCATGTTTATGTTGTTCATACCCATCTCGCGGGCCAGATGGAATTTTTCAATCGTTTCTTCCACTGTATGGTGGCGGCCGATTGCCTTCAAGGTTTCCTGGATATATGATTGCGGATTGATACTGATCCGGTCGATGTTCCACTTTTTCAGCACTTCAAGTTTTTCAGGTGAAATCGTATCCGGCCGGCCGGCTTCGACGGTCACTTCCCTGATATTCTCAACATCCGGGAAGGACTGCTGAACCTCTTCATACAGCATATCCATTTCTTCAGCGGTAATCGAGGTCGGTGTTCCGCCTCCATAGTAAACCGTTGTAATCTTGATATCATTCTTCTTAAGCCAGTCACCGATTTGGCGGATTTCGTAGTGAAGGCCGCCAAGGAAAGAATCCACCGACCCCTGTCGGCCGTTGATAGCATAAGCCGGAAATGTGCAGTATGCACACTTCGTCGGGCAAAATGGAATGCCAATATAAATGCTGACCCCATTTTTTAAATCATACAGGTCAGGCATAACAGCCAGCTGGCGGTCGACGATTTGCTGCATTAACTGTATTTTTTCATCTGATATCAAATATTGTTCCTTCAGCTCTTTATGGGCATCCTCCTGTTTCATTCCTTCACGGAGCTTTTTATGCAAAAGCTTAGTAGGACGGACTCCGGTCAGTATGCCCCACTTCTGGATCATTCCTGTCCAGTCCTGAAGCACTTTTAAATAGGCCCTGGAAATGACGGTCTTAAGCAGTTTAAATTCTTCCTTTTCGCTCAAGCCAGCTGGAATTTCTTTGTTGGCTTTTGCTGTAAAACTCTCGCCATTGGCCACCAAAGCTGCTTTTACAAAAAACTCCCCGTCGGCATTTTGAACATCGAAATCAATTACCGCATCAACTTCCTGATCTGTCCCGCTTAATCTGACTTCTGATTCTTCAAAGAATAAATTAGCGATTAACCCTAAAGGACGCTGTAATCTGTCATCTTGTATTCCATTTATATTAATTCTCATGAGATTCACCTTTTTCAATTAAACATGCTTCAATAAGTGTAATAGAAGTATGATTCAAAGGTCAAGACAGTGCAAAAGCTGCCAGTTTTCGGTGTAAGTCGGATTGAGTATCATAGACTCCCGGTTTATTTTACTTAAAAACCTCACATATTCCTGAATCCAGCACTTATATTCCTAAAAAGTTTCATATTTTCCTTAAACACCCTGAGATACTCTCTAAATCCACAATATATTTCCAAACACAACAAAGCATGCCTGCAATCCTTCCAGGCATGCTTCTATTCTACATTTTTATTATATTCATTTTCTTCAGGAATTCAATTGGCTGCTGCTTGCGGAAATGTTCCTTGACCATATAGCTGACACCGTGCTGGTTGTTCGATCGGGTTACCCAATCCGAAGCCTTTTTTACTTCTACTGAAGCATTCCCCATGGAGACGCCAAGTCCGCAGGCTTCGATCATTTCAATGTCATCATGCCCATCGCCAATTGCGACCATTTCTTTCAACTGTATGCCAAGGTGTTCACCTAACTGGATCAGACCATTCAGTTTTGATACACCCTCAGGCATGATATCCATCCTGTAATCATTCAGTTTGGACAGGGACACTTCTGAGAACATCCCATTTATCGCCTGCTGCGCATCCTTCAAATCTTCTTCGTACTCGAAATAGACTTCGATTTTAGGAGGAGAGACTGGCTCATTGACCAGGGTTTCACTGATAGAATCCGTGAATTGCTGTGAGTAAAAAATCGGATCGCCTGATGTGAACACGGTTTTCGCCAGCAGGTTATGGTTTAATTTATACTTATTTGCCAGTGAAAACTTTTCATGTACAAGCCGGATTTGGCACGGAAAGCTTTCCAGGAATCTGACGAGTTGGAAGGTTACATCCTCTGGAATCCGTTTTTCAAAAACTGGGTCACTGCGAAGGTCATTGGAAATATAGGATCCAAGGTGAGTTATAAGCAATGAATTTATTTTCAGCGCTTTAGCCACTTTTTTGGCAGATGGAAAGCTTCTTGAAGTTACTAGAGTCACGTAAACCCCTTTTTGCTGAACGTACTCAATCGCATCCCTCGTGGATTTATGGAGCCTTCCATTTGATTGGAGAATCGTGCCATCCACATTAAGCGCAAGAAGACGGTAAATCATATTTATGCCCCCATTTCTTCGGTGTTTTTGTCCTTATTTAACTTGTATGATAGAAAGCGAGAGAATAGAACATGGGCAGGATTTTGATTTAGCTTCCCAGGGGGATCCAGTCGTCAGGGTAAATACTGGCAGTGTATTTTATACCAAAAAGAGTCATAGATGACGGACAGTTTTTTCTCTTTTCCGCTGATTTGTGTCCGTCATGGCCTTGATACGCAAATTCCCCTCTTTTCCGAACAACAAAAAAACTCCCGCACATCGGCGGGAGTTCTGTCATTCTATTATTGCTGCTGGTTCGGATTTCCGTAAAGCTCTTCAAGAGGCTTCATGATTACCTGATTAAGTTCGCCAATAACCATGCTCATTCTTTGCTCTGCTTCCATCAGCTTTGAGATTAACTCATGCTGCTGAACAAGTGCGACTGTCTTTTGCGCCTGCTCTACTTCTTCCTGGGTAATTTCCTGCCCAGTCATTTGCTTTTCCTGAAGCTGCATCTGGATATTGCGGAAGCTTTCAAACATTCTTTTTGCTGATTCATCGCTGTTTACAGCATCATAAAGTTTTTTTAATTCTGTGTATTCCGCACTGTTCCTGATTGCTTTTTCCAATTCGTAGGCTGAATCGTAAAGATTTACTGCCATTCAAATCACTCCTTCTACGTTAAACGCTCCACACCACTATAACAAACTATGTTGCTGAATGCCAAAAGTTCGGGTTATGCACAATCCAACTCCTATTATGAAATCACCAATAACAACTACTATTCATAGGATGCAATATGTGTGTTTGCCTATTTTACAATAGGGTGATAAGAAATGCGCAAGCGGCTTGGTCAGCCCCGACAAGCGCTGGAAGTCCTGTCAGTGAAGTCGTTTTTTGACTTCATTGGCAGGACCGAAGCGTCTCGAGTGGTTAGGCGCTGGAGCTAGACACTTCTAGAAGTGAAAGAAATTCACTTTCTTATTTCTTGAGACACCCTAAAAGAAAATGAGGAGAAGCTATGACGCCAGCAAAATCGAAAAGCTTACCCAGCAATCCCGTCATTGCTTTGCTGACTGAAATAAAAGAAGATAACGGACCTGACTTTGGTAAAGTCCACTCCTTTTGCGAAGAGCTTCACCAGGGAGTTTCTGAACAAGGCGGAAGTTTTTACGTATTTTCACTGAAAGGCTTTTCTGATGAAGGAGTCGAGGGCTATTCCTACGATGACAATGCAGATGACTGGAAAAAAGGACTTTTTCCCTTTCCCGCTGTCATCTACAATCGGGTTTCATCCCGAAGGACCGAAATCAGCAAAGGATTTAAGGGATTTTTAAATAAATTGGATGCTCTGGGAATAAAGATATTTAATCACCGGTTTCTTTCAAAGTGGGAGATCCATGAATCTTTATTGAGAGAAGAACATTTGCATTCGTTCATACCTGAAACACATCTATATTCCGGGAGTCAGCTCGAAACCATGCTTGAAAAGCATGATGAGCTATACATCAAACCTGTTCATGGCAGCCAGGGACGCAATATTATCCAGGTAGCCAAAAATGACGGGATGATCAATGCATCATTATCCTCGATGCCGGCCAAGGATCTCCCGGTCTTCGAACATGTATCAGAACTGTCCCGTGCCATCAATCCCATAGTTGGAAAACGGCTATGCATCATTCAGCAGGGTGTACAGCTATCAGAATTAAATGGAAGAAGGATGGACTTCAGGGTTCTCTGTCATAAAAACGCCCAGCAATTCTGGAAGGTTACTTCCATCGTCGCCAGAGTTTCCGCAGAGCAGCTTTTCGTATCTAATATAGCCCGCGGAGGCGAGGTCATGAAACCGGGGCATACTCTCGCATTGATTTTCGGAAAGGAACAGGCGAGGCATCAGTTGGCGCTGATGAAAGAGCTGGCTCTTGAGATTGCAGAAGTCATCAGCAAAAATGCTGAAGGACTCACCGCCGAGCTGGGGATTGATATTGGAATTGATATTAAAGGCAACCTGTGGCTGATCGAAGCCAACTCCAAGCCTTCCAAGAACTTTGAAGAGCGCGGCACGAAAATCAGGCCCTCGACAAAAGCCATCATCGACCATTGCTATGGACTTTGCCAACTATAAACTGAAATGCGCAAGCGCCTTGGTCAGCCCCGACAAGCGCTGGAGGGCCTGACAGTGAAGTCGTTCTTTGACTTCATTGGCAGGACCGAAGTGACTCGAGGGGCTAGGCGCTGGAGCTGAACAATTCTATAAGTAAGAATTATACTTTCTTATCCTTGCACAAAAGGAGTAATGCAAATGATTACATTCGGAATGATGTCACTTTCCTTAAAAAGTGAACTAACATATTTTACCGAGATTGCCAAGAGGGCGAATCCAAACATCTTCACCTGCTTTCGGTTCTCACCGGCTAAAATCCACCCAGTAACACAATTGGTATCGGGAGAAAAATTCGACCACAAGAAAGGCTGCTGGGTTAAGTCCGAATTTCCGCTCCCCATGATCGTTTATGACCGTTGTTTTTATACAAATGATCCTTCATCGAAGCAGGCGATGGCGATTGTAAAATGGCTCAAGAAAAAAGCCGATATTACCTTCCTTGGAAACGGCTTGCCAAATAAATGGGCCATTTACGAGGTTCTGTCGAAATCATCCCTGTCTCCATACATCCCGAAAACGATTCTTATCGGCAGCGGAAAAGATGTTATTGCCCAGCTAGAAGTGATGAAAAAGGCAGTCTTGAAACCGATCTTCGGTTCTGGCGGCGCAGGGATCTATAAAATTGAAAAATCAGGTGGAGAGTTTGAAATTTCAGCTGATCCTGGCGGCAGGTTATTCACAAAAACTTTCCATTCCACCTCTGAGACAGAGGATTGGCTCGACAGCCTGTTCAGTAAAAAAGAGTATATGATGCAGCCTTACCTAGAACTGTCCGATATGCAAAATTGTCCTTTTGACATAAGAGTGCTGCTGCAAAAGGATCATGAGGAAAAGTGGATTGTGCGCGGCAAGGGAGTCCGCCGCGGCAGCAGGGATGGAATCCTTTCGAACTTACGTGCCGGCGGAGAAATCCTGCCATTTGAAGAGTATACGAATTCACTGAATATCCGTTCAAGAAGATTCATTTTACATGAATTGGAAGAAATTCTTTCGAAGCTGCCCGGTATCCTTGAAGCCTCTTTCCCTCGGCTTTTTGAGCTGGGTGTAGATATTGGTGTATCAAAGGACCATGCCCTGTGGGTGCTTGATACAAATTCAAAGCCCGGCAGAAAGGTCATTGCTTCCACAAATCCGGACCTGAACGAGGTGCTATATAATGCACCGCTTGAATATGCCAGAGTCCTTTCGGAAATTATGCCAGAAAGAGAGGAACAGCGCTTATGAGAAAAAAATATCCCGTTGAAGTCATCTCACACTCCAAGCAACTAGTCTTTGTACCTGCTGACCTGACAAATAACAAGGAAATCAATAAAATCGCGTTTGGCAACAAGGTGGTTGATGTTACATGTGCTCCTCATCCTAAGGGAAGAAATGTGGTAGTCCTGAGTAATGACGTGCAGAAGGAGCTCTCAATGCCTGATTTATCAACTTCATTGCATATTTTTATCGATCAGCACACATTGTTTATCGGGCCCCTGATAGGCATTCTGACGTCTGGGTTCACGCCTTTTCCATTAAGACCGATTGGTGAGAGGTCCATGTTCTTCGCCAAACTGCTTTCTGTCAATAAATCTGTAGGTGCCCTTCCCTTCGTCTTTGGCGAGGAACACATCGACTGGGATCAAGGATTGATCGAGGGTTATTTCTTTGTCGATGGTGGCTGGATGAAAATAAAGGTGCCCTTTCCCAATGTTGTATACGACCGTCTACCTAATAGGCGCACCGAAAGAAAATCTGAACTCCGCAGCATGAAGTCCAGGATGCAGACCGATTATTTGATTCCATGGTATAATCCGGGCTTTTTCAGCAAGCTGGATGTATTTGAGCGCCTGCAGCAGGACGAACGTGCAGTAGAGTATTTGCCTGAAACACATCAATTTTCTTCTTTTACCGTAATTGAAAGAATGCTTTCAAACTATGGAAACGTCTATGTCAAACCGGCTAATGGAAGTCTTGGACTGGGAATCCACCAAATTCTGTTTGATAAGCACAATGGCTATTATTATTGCCGTTACCGTGACCAGGAGGGCATTAATAAGTTAACAAAGTTTGAAAGTCTTGAAAAGTTAATGCAGAAGGTTTTTTACAAGCGAAATCTTTCCCAGATGATTGTTCAGCAGGGTATAAGCCTGCTTAGATCCGAAAAAAGACTCATTGATTTCAGGGTTCATACAAATAAAGATGAATACGGTCAGTGGCAAGTAGCAGCGATCGCCGCAAAAATTGCCGGCCAGGGCAGCGTGACCACCCATGTGAACAATGGAGGAGTCGTAAAATCGCTTGATGAATTGTTTGAAGACAGGACCGAGAGAGAGCTTTGTGAGAAGAAACTTTCTGAAGCATCACTGCTCCTAAGTTCCATTTTGGAAAAGAATATGGAAGGTATCATAGGCGAGATTGGTTTTGACTTAGGAATTGATAAATCAGGAAGAGTTTGGCTCTTTGAAGCCAACTCAAAGCCTGGACGGTCGATCTTTAAGCATCCAAAGCTAAAGAATTTCGATCTGCTCACGAGAAAGCTGTCTCTATCTTTCGGCATTTTTTTAGCAGAAAAAGCCATTACGGCACCTGAGGATATTTTCAAATGATTCTCCGCTATAATGCTGAATCGAAGGAATGGACACATGAAGCCAAAGCTGGCGAAAAATACAGCTTTGGCTTTAATAGAATCAGCGTGCCTGCCGCTTCGTCAGAGACACTCCCGGAGAGGAGCCAACAGTTTTCATTGAAAAATAAGCAGGAAAATATCGGACCGTTGGTTGGGATCATGACCTCAATGAGCAAGAATATGTCCCTTTCCGGCAATGGTTCATTGTTTCAGGCACTTCAGACAGAGATGCTGAAACGGAATGGATTGATTGTCGTCTTTCCTCCTGAAACCATCGTCAAAGATGGACTCACCGGGTTCGTATTTTTGCCTGATGCTCGAAAATGGATTCCTGTGAGAACACCTCTGCCTCATCTTGTTTTCAATCGTGTCCCCTTTCGGAAAGCAGAGCAGCAGCCTGCCTTTAAAGATGCCGTGAACTACCTGACCGCGCTCGGAATCCCATTTTTCAATCCTGCCTTTATCAATAAAAACAAGCTATACTCACTATTTGCCAGACATCCACAATTAAGAAAGCTAATGCCTGAAAGCATTGCTGTAAAATCGATGATCCAATTAGCCGCCTTCCTTGATAAGCATGAGGGCATCTACCTGAAGCCTGCTTCTTCTTCTAAAGGAATCGGGATATTCCGGCTCCGGCAAAAAAATGGGCAAATCGAATTCGATAGCCATTCACATCGCCATCTTTATCCTGGCATAAAGGAATTCTGGAAGGTCAAATCCAGGCAGTTGTTAAAATACGAGTACATTGCCCAGAAAGAAGTCACGCCGACAGCCATCGATGGCAAACGATTTGACTTCCGCGTCCATGCCCATGACGGACCGGATGGGTACGAAGTGACTGGAATCGGCATCCGCCAATCCCGGAAACAGGACCTGACCACCCACCTGCCAAACGGAGGAGTCATGCTCCCCTATATTAAGGTCAAGAATGATAGACATGACCGATTTTTCGACTGGGCCGTAAAAGAAATTGGACAGCTGCTTACTGAAGAGTTAGGCTATTTCGGAGAATTTTCCCTTGATGCAGGAATCACCGAAAAAGGCCATTATGTCATTTATGAAGTCAACTCAAAACCAATGAGCTTCGACGAACCCCAGATTGAGGAAAAAAGGATCTCCGCTCTTGTCGATTTATTTTTCAGGAAAACAGGATTTTGATGCAAATTCCTTGGTACAGCTATTGTGGGCCGCCATGAAACGCGGCTTCTTTTTTATTTTCTCTAAACTTCTGCTTTATTTCAATAAGGGTTTATCTGCACTTCTTCTTGCTTGAATACTATATAATAATGAAAAAGACATTTTCACAGGGGGAATCAGATTGATTACTCATTTCCAGTTCAAATCATTATTCGAAAATAAGGATATGCCCGGCTGGCATTTTTCATTTTATTTTAACAAGCAGAAGTTTACGGGAATCTATCATCAAAACGGGGATATTGAGTGGACCTCTGAGGAGCCATCCGACGAGCATATCCATCAGTTGAAAGAACAAATTCACGAGCTGATGCTCTTCCATGTATATGACAAATAAGGTGTATGTTTCTTCTCCTTTTCCGGAATTCTAAGCTTAAAAACGTTGAAGGAGGATATCATGAAACAAAAACGGAGCAAGAAGTTCGCTGAGGACTTGCAATATGAGGGACGGGACGAAGTTTACGTCGATGTTGACCGGATGATCAATGAAGGCATGGCCGGCGGTACTGTGCATAGGTTGGACGGTACACCCAATATCGATGAAAGCCATGACTTTTACCCAGAAGATCCGCCTAACGAATAAAAAGCGTAAGCACCTTGAACAGCCCCGACAAGCGCTGGAGCCGGACACTAATCTTAGTACCAAAATTAATACTGTATTTTTAAACAAAAAAAGACACCACATCCTAAAAGGATGCTGGTGTCTTATCTGCTTTTTACAATCATATTTACTGCTTCTTTGATCGCTTCGTCGGCATCTTTGCCTTCCTGAGCTGCTTCAGTGATGCAAGATTCAAGGTTCTTAGCGACGATGAAACCAATGGCGCGGTCTACTGCGGAACGGACAGCTGATAATTGGGTAACAACATCCTTGCAGTGGTTTTCTTCTTCCATCATGCGAATGACTCCGCGTACCTGGCCTTCTAATCGCTTCAAACGATTTTTCATTTCTGTTGTGTATTCCATTTCCTACACCTCTCTCTTACGGTACCCCGTATTGTATCTATTATACCAGTATTTTTTCCTTTTTTCTACCAATTATAGCTCTCTGCACGAATTAACATTTTAAAGCTACACCTGTTATAATAAAAGATATGTCAGCTTTTATCAAATTAAATCTGAGGATACTTATATGATTAATAAAATATTATCTTATTTCCCTGATTCTGTCACGCATGAATATATCCCACTCCCTCCATCACCTGATTACTACTGGTTTAAAGAGGCAGATGAAAGTCCTTTGTGGATTGGTATTCCAAAAAATAAAATTTCTGAAAGCCAGCTTGAACTAATGAAAAACTTGTTTGAATTTGTCGAGTTGGAAAATAATACACATCTAAAAGGAGCAGCGCATTCCTGGAATCAATTTCTTTTCCATGATGGTGCTCTGCCAGCCGCAGCGATCGACGAAGTCCGTTTCATCCAGTTCAAGTTGCAGTCAAATAATATCGAATCAGAGGAAATCCATGAAGCTTTAAAAGGATTCTTTCCTGACCATACCACCCTCTGGGTAAAGGATTCGTACGGAATCATTATTGAAGAAAAAAAGGAAGTGCCGGAAAACGCTGATGATCTTTTTTCCATTGCCTCCACACTAGAGAGTGACTTCTATGTAAAGATCTCCTTTTATATCGGCAAATACAAGAATGTTTCTATGCAGCTCCCTGACTTTTTTAAAAGAGAAAAGCAAGTATTCGAGGAATTGACCACACATACCACCCGTGATGCTGTATACACCTTCGAAAAAGCTTTCCCACTGCTGTTAGCGACACATTTGCCAGATTACCTTAAGGAAATTCTTGAAGCTACCATCCTTGAGGCATTTGGAGAGGATAAAGAGTTAATGGCTACGATAAAAGTATTTCTTGAAAACAATTCTAACGCCTCTCTTTCGGCCAAAAAACTTTATGTCCATCGCAATACTCTTCAATACAGATTGGACAAGTTCATGGAGAAGACCGGCGTCAGCTTAAAGGATTTTGATGCAGCCGTTGTCGTTTACCTTGCCAGTATTTATGAAGAAATGCGCTGATTCAATACCATTAAACAAATTGCATAAAAGGGCTTACATTTTTTTGTGCACCCTGCCGATGCTTATTTCAGGTCATTTCCGCTAAACTGTTTTTGTAGACAAACATTCAGGGAGGCTTAACAAAATGGCCGAGTTAAAATTAGACAATATTTATAAAATCTATGACAATAAAGTAACAGCTGTAGAAGACTTCAACCTTCACATCCAGGATAAAGAATTCATCGTATTCGTTGGCCCATCAGGCTGCGGTAAATCTACTACACTTCGTATGATTGCCGGACTTGAAGAGATTTCTAAAGGCGATTTCTATATCGATGGAAAGCGCGTGAACGATGTACCTCCAAAAGACCGTGATATCGCAATGGTTTTCCAGAACTATGCACTATATCCACACATGACTGTTTACGATAACATGGCATTCGGATTGAAGCTTCGTAAATTCGCTAAGGATGAAATTGATCGCCGCGTTCAAGAAGCTGCCAAAATCCTTGGTCTTGAGCCGTACTTAGACCGTAAGCCAAAAGCACTTTCTGGTGGTCAGCGCCAGCGTGTTGCATTGGGACGTGCGATTGTCCGTGACGCAAAGGTCTTCTTAATGGACGAACCATTATCAAACCTTGACGCAAAGCTTCGTGTACAGATGCGTGCAGAAATCGCAAAGCTTCACCGCCGTCTGGATACAACGACTATCTACGTAACGCATGACCAGACTGAAGCGATGACAATGGCAACTCGCCTTGTAGTCATGAAGGATGGTATCATCCAGCAGGTTGGAGCTCCTAAAGAAGTTTACGAAAATCCTGAAAACGTCTTTGTTGGCGGATTTATCGGATCACCTTCCATGAACTTCTTTACTGGTAAGCTTGAAGAAGGCAAATTCACAAACAATAACTCTTCGATCGCTATTCCAGAAGGCAAAATGAAAGTTCTTCGCTCTCAAGGTTATGTCGGCAAGGACATCATCCTTGGCGTAAGACCAGAAGATCTTCACGATGAGCCAGTATTCATCGATGCTTCACAAGGCGCTACTATCAAAGCGACTGTTGAAGTTTCTGAATTAACTGGTGCTGAAACAATGATCTACTCTCAATTTGAAGGCCAGGACTTTGTTGCTCGCGTTGATTCACGCACAGATGTAGAACCAGGCCAGGTAATCGAATTGGCATTCGATATGAATAAAGTCCACTTCTTTGATGCTGAAACAGAAAGTAGGATCCGTCCTTAATAATGACAGTAAAAAAAGCAACCGCCTGTGCGGTTGCTTCAGACTGTAGACAAACTCGATGGAAGTCGAGATTGTCTACAGTCTTTTTGTTTGGTGGGAAAATGGGGCTGTTGATTTCCGTTCCAGGCGCTTCGCTTTCCGCGGGGCTGGCGGTGAGCCTCCTCGCCGCCGTTGGCGTCTGCGGGGTCTCACCTGTCCAGCTGATCCCGCAGGAGTCTACGCGCCTTCCACTCCAATCAACAGAACTTCTAAATTTAGCGTGGAACTACAACGTAGTCTATTTTTAAATAAATACATATAACGCTTTAGGTGATAAAAAAGATGCTTTCGAAGAACAATCCACTCCAACGAGACCAATTAAAAATGGTTGCTATAGACCAGCTTGTTCCTCAGGAACATTTAGTACGCAAGATGGAAGCGGCTCTTGATTTTTCATTCATCTAAAGCAACCGCCTGTGCGGTTGCTTTTTTTAGTTCCATGGAATAGAAAACCTCATTCTTTAATTAAGAAAACCTTGCTAGACCCGCAATTAGGACATTTAAACATATGCGGGCATTCCCCTTGCGCGAAATCAGTTGGATACCCATCTTCAAGCTTCATTTGATCGATTGGCATATAAGGACTGTAATCATCGTAAAAGTCTGCTTCTCGCCCATTGTTCTCCATGCTGCCGCTGCAGTTTGGACACGACGGAGTGATCGACTTGAAGCCATTGCAAATCGGGCACATCCCCATTCTCTTCAATCCTTTCTGCTTTACTGATATCGATAGTTTGCGTTGATTAGAAATGGATATGTAGACTGATTATTTTGGAAGTAATTACCTAAATCACTTGACGCATAAACTTCTCAAAACAAAACATACTAGTTATTAATAAAACAGCAACAGAAAACAACGCAGCAACAACAAGCGCAACAAAATCATTGGGTTAAGCCTTAGAAGGCAGCTATAACGCGCGCCGGTGCAATTCCGGCTAGCCCAGCCAATATTCCCATCACGGGTTAAACCAGGCGGCATGGCAAAGCCATGATTGGTTCAAGTCCAATACTAACCCAAATACAACTTTGAAAAACACAAAGGAGGAAATATTAATGGCTAGCAGTAACAACTCTAATCAATTATTAGTTCCTGGTGTTCAACAAGCTCTTGATCAAATGAAGTACGAAATCGCTACAGAATTTGGCGTACAACTTGGTGGAGAAACTACTTCTCGTGCTAACGGATCTGTTGGTGGAGAAATCACTAAGCGCCTAGTTCAAATGGCTGAGCAACAACTTGGCGGTTCTGCACGCTAATTGTAATTAACAATAAAATTAAATAGAATGGCTAGGCCCCCTTTCCAAAGGGGGCCTTTTAAATTGTAGTTCTGAGCCTTTCAAGCAACTGCTTAACTGAAACTTGAATTTGTTTGACTTCCATTCACCTATTCCGGCTAAATGAAGAAGCACTCTGTTAAATCATCTTTTCAGGCTTAACCCACTCGTCATATTGCTCTGATGTTAAATAGCCTGTTTTAATCGCCGCTTCTTTCAAGGTTGTATTTTCTTTGAAAGCGAGCTTGGCGATTTCTGCTGCTTTTTCATAGCCAATATGTGGATTCAAAGCTGTTACAAGCATTAATGACCGCTCAACATGGCCAGCAATGACATCAAGATTCGCCTCAATACCTTCTGCACAGTTATCATTGAATGATCTCATTCCATCGGCCAACAGCCTTGCACTCTGCAAGAAGTTATAAATGATAACTGGTTTAAAAACATTCAGTTCAAAATTCCCCTGGCTAGCAGCAAAACCGATGGTTGCATCATTTCCAAACACCTGTGTCGCTACCATTGTCAGTGCTTCGCTCTGGGTTGGATTAACCTTACCAGGCATGATGGAGCTGCCAGGCTCATTTGCCGGTATCGATAGTTCTCCAATCCCGCTTCTTGGACCGCTGGCCAGCCAGCGAACATCATTGGCAATTTTCAACAAGTCTGCTGCGAGTCCTTTTAATGCTCCATGAAGGAACACGATTTCATCATGTGAGGTCAGTGCATGGAATTTGTTTGGAGCGGAATGGAATGTCTCCCCCGTTTGTTCAACAAGCTGTTTTGCAACCTTGTCACCAAAATCCTTCGCGGCATTTATGCCTGTACCTACAGCAGTTCCGCCAATCGCTAAATCTCGTACGTATTTCAATCCATCCTTAATCATCTGTTCATTTTTTTCAAGCATGGCTCTCCAGCCGCTGACTTCCTGCCCCAATGTCAATGGGGTCGCATCTTGGAGGTGTGTCCTGCCAATTTTGATGATGTCATTGAATTCTTGTTCTTTTTTCTTCAATGTTTCTTTAAAAAGATCTAGAGCAGGCAATACTTCACCTGTCACTTTTTTGACAGCAGCAATATGCATCGCTGTCGGGAATGTATCGTTCGAGCTCTGTGACATATTCACATCATCATTTGGGTGGACTTTTTCATCAGACCCTTGATTTTTGAGCAGTTCACTCGCCCTTCTTGCAACCACTTCATTCACATTCATATTGGATTGAGTTCCGCTTCCCGTCTGCCATACGACTAACGGAAAATGTGTATCAAAATTCCCGGCTAGGATTTCATCGCAGGCTGCCTCGATCGCCTTCGCTTTTGCATCTGACAACTTTCCTGAAGCGGCATTCACACTAGCTGCAGCTTTCTTAACTTCTGCAAATGCATAAATCACATCAATTGGCATTCTTTCTGTGCCTATCTTGAAATTCTGTTTGCTCCGTTGTGTTTGCGCACCCCAGTACTTCTCTGATGGCACTTTGATTTCGCCTATTGTATCTCTTTCAATCCGATAATCTGACAACACAATCCCTCCTCAATCTAATTATTAACTTATCAAAACATTTAAAACATTTTCGCCTATAGGATAACTGTTTTTAAGAAGAATTTACAGAAAAGTGCATATAACGTCAAAAAAGCGGAAGCAGTCATGAATGCTGCTTCCGCTTTTCATTATGTCTATTTTCGCTCCAGGTTATGCCTTATAAATTGCATAGCCTATATAATAGCCCAGGATCATTATGCTTGCGATGCTTAAGGTTACTGCGAACTCCGCCATCTTGACAACCTCCTGAAATTTTATGTGGTTATTATTAAATTACCACAGTAAGCCTAACGGCAACGGGAGGGTTTCGTAACATTCTGTGACAAAAACAGGGATCGAAGTGACGTTTCTCATATTACAAAACCCATATCCCAATGAACGTCAATTTTTTAATACCGAGGGTTACCCACTAAAAAATCCACACCCAAAAAGAATGGGTGTGGATTTTTTTAACCTGCCTTAACTTTGTTGCCAAGCTGCAGCTGGTACATTTGAAAATATTTACCTTTAAGCTCCATCAGCTGATCATGGTTCCCTTTTTCAACAATTCGACCGCGGTCCAGCACAAGGATCTGGTCAGCATTGCGGATGGTCGACAATCTGTGGGCAATGATGAAAGTCGTCCTGCCTTCCTTAAGGATATCCATAGCTTCCTGGATAATCGCTTCTGTCTCGGTATCGATGCTTGATGTCGCTTCATCAAGAATCAGGATAGCCGGATCAAAGGCCAAGGCTCTGGCGAAAGAAACCAGCTGTCTCTGCCCGCTTGATAGCGTACTCCCCTTTTCAATCACCGGCTCATCATACCCTTTTTCAAGATTTTTCAGGACGGTGTCTGCCCCAACGCTGGCCAGCGCTTTCTCAACCCTATCCCTGGTGATGTCAGGGTGATCGAGGCTAACGTTGGAGGCTATTGTGCCGGTAAAAAGGAATGGATCCTGCAGGACGATGCCCATATGCTTCCGCAACGTCTGTCTTGGCATTTCAGTAATATCCATGCCGTCAATCAGAATTTTACCTTCCTGCGGATCATAGAACCTGAACAGCAGGTTCATGATCGAACTTTTGCCTGATCCCGTATGGCCTACGAGTGCGACTGTTTCACCCTGTTTTGCTTCAAAGCAAAGATCCTTAAGCACATACTCACCTTTTTTATAGCCGAATGATACATGGTCGAAAAGGACATTTCCTTTGTATCGGGGAATCTCCTTCTCGCTTACGTCGATTCCTTCCTCATCCATAAGATTGAACACCCGCTCTCCAGCAACCAGCGCCTGCTCTAGGTTAGCCAGCTGGTTGACGATTCCCTGGACAGGATTGAACAGACGGTTAATATAATCGACAAACGCGTAGAGCATACCAAGTGAAATGGCAGAAGATGGCTGAAGTGCCTCACCGCCGAAATACCAGATGAACGCCACGAAGACGATATTTCTTAAAACTCCCACAAGGTTATGGGAGGTTGAGGAATTCAAACTTAACAATTTATTTTGATAAGTGAAATGCTCCTTGTTCAACGTCTCGAATTCCTGTTGTGTTTCTTTTTCCCGGCTGAAGGCCTGAATGATGCTCATGCCCTGGATCGATTCATTGACCATGCCATTAATATCACTTACGCGGGAGCGGATGACATGGTTGTATTTTGATGCGTACTTCCGGTAAAGCTTCGCCCAGACAAACAGGATTGGCAACAGCAGTAAACAAATTGCTGCAAGGTTCGCATTCAGGATGAACAAGGCAATATAGATGCCGGTAATATAAATGAAACTTGTAAAGAAAGTTGAAAGGACCGTAACGTACAATTCGCGGATCGCCTCTGTATCATTCGTGATCCTCGCAACGACCTTCCCTGCAGGAAGATTGTCAAAATACTGAATTGGCAGCCGCTGAATCTGTCTGAAGACATCCTCCCGGAGCTTCTGGATAATCCGGTTCGCTGACTTTTGCAAGTAAAATCTCTGCCCATATTGGAAGATGGACGCAATGATCAGCAAGCCGAAATAAAACGAAAGCAGCTTAATAATATTCGGGATTTCTGGTTTGTAAAAGTTCATCAAATCATCGCCGGATAGAACTTCTGCTTCATATTGCGCAGCCTTTGACCCTTTGCTGATTGTTAATAACCCATCCTCATAGCTGCGGCTTCCATCGAATTCGACATCAGCATCCACAAATAAAAAATTCCTGCCAACCTGTAAAATCCGGGCAGAATCTGCGTTCGCAGCTTCGCCATCCTTTGTGTAATAACTGCCATTATATTCAACTGCACCAGCGCCAGCTTCTGTCTTGTGCCAGACTGACTCAATTCCTAAAATGTGGTTATCAATCATCCGCTTGGCTATGAATGGTCCTGCCAGGTCTGCAACAACAGCGACAGTCAGCATCGCCAGGGCAATCAGGATTATTTTCTTATAATTTAACGCATATCTAAACAGTCTTTTTCCTGTACTCATACGGAGTGCACCTCCTCTTCGACTGCTGCAGCCTGCTGCTTGATATATTGCTCGTAATACCAACCTTGAGCAGCCATCAATTGTTCGTGCATGCCTTCCTCAATTATTTTTCCATCTTCAAGTACGACGATATGATCAGCATGCTCAACCGCAGACAATCTGTGAGTTGTTATGATGGTTGTTTTCGCATTCCGCTCTCTGCGGATGTTATCAATGATTTTTTTCTCTGTTTTTGCATCGACTGCTGACAGCGAATCATCGAGAATAAGGATTTCCGGATCCTTGATCAAAGCACGTGCAATCGAAATACGCTGCTTCTGGCCGCCAGAAAGCGCGACCCCTTTTTCACCGACAAGTGTCTCCAGACCTTCCGGCAGCATTTCCAGGTCTTTGCGAAAAGCAGCCAAATCGATGATATCCTGCAAATCTTTTTCAGAAGCCATCGGGTTTCCGAACAGAATATTTTCCTTAACCGAACGGGAGAAAAGGATGTTTTCCTGAGGAACATACCCCATCCAGCCCCGAGTCTGCCTCAGGCTGTGCTCCTGGATCGGCACTCCTGATACAAAGAGGTTCCCACTGCCTTCAGGATATTCCCTCAACAGCTGTTTGATCAGCGTTGTCTTGCCGCTCCCCGTCTTCCCGACGATCCCCAGCGTTTCACCACGGTTCAAATGCAGCTTGATATTATCTAGGTTGTTCACATTGGATGACGGATATTTGAATGTGAACTCGGACATCTGTAAATACTCCGGATCATTGCCCTCCACTGGTTTCACTGGATCGGCAACATCCTCTTTGTACGATAATGTCTCATTCAGGCGGTCAAGAGACGCATTGCCTCGCTGCATGACATTGATCAGTTCACCGATTGCGAACATCGGCCAGATCAGCATTCCCAGGTATACATTGAAGCTGACCAGCTCTCCCAGCGTCAGCTTTTGCTGGAAAACAAGAAATGCTCCATATCCTAGACCAATCAGATAGCTCATACCAACAAGGATCTTAATGGTTGGTTCAAACAAAGAATCGATTTTCGCGACTTCGACATTTTTACGATAGACATCTTCAGTCAAGTCATGAAACCTTGATTCATCGGATTTCTCCTGTACATAAGCACGGATGACCCGCACTCCTGATACGGATTCAAGCACCCTGTCATTCAGCTCGCCGAATGCATCCTGAGCAGAAGTGAATTTAGAATGAATCTTTTTGCCATATACGTTAACTAGAAATGCCATGATTGGCAGTGGGATAATTGAAACAAGTGTAAGCTCCCAGCTGATGAAAAAGCCCATTGTGAACAAGATTGTCAGCATGAAAATGCTCGAATCGACAAGTGTCAGTACTCCGAAACCAGCCGTGATTGATATTGCTTTCAAATCATTCGTTGCCCTTGCCATCAAGTCACCTGTACGATTCCTTTCAAAGAACGTCGGTGTCATCTTCAGCAAATGCTTCATGAAGCGGGTCCTGAGTTTCCGTTCAATCAGGAATGCTCCGCCGAATAATTGATACATCCAAATGTAAGTGATGAAATAAGAGACCACCGTAATCAGCAAGAGGCCGCCAATATACTTTAGAATTAAATTCTCGTTCATGGAACCAATCTGGATTGCATCGATTGCCATCCCGACGATTTTCGGCGGCAGGACATCAAGAATACCGACAAAAATCAGTAATGAGATAGCCACACTGTATCTCTTCCAGTTTTCTTTAAAAAACCAGCTTAACTTTGATAAAACTGATAACATAAATAATCATTCTCCTCTCGTCGAAAAGCGCAAGCACCTGGTCAGCCCCGCAACCTCTCGAGCTAGGTGCTGGAGTTCGGCATTTCTCGGAATAAAATTTCAACATGTTTCTAACTAGCAAATCTGACTAACCGCTTTCAAGATATTCCTTTTTTACCATTTCCCTTACATTTGACTTACTCATTTCGATTCCTCCTTAATAATTTTTGGAATGGATATTCGCTCGCTGAACATGAAAAAAGACATACCGCGGCATGCGATATGTCTTGAATCACTCGATAAAGACAGAAAAAGGCATACGTCACGCAGATGCGCAACCCATGCCTTTTCAGTCACAGAGCAACTTGATTAAAAATCAGTTATGGTAAAAGAATGGGTTACGTGTATTTAGTTGAGCGTATCTTGCGTTTTTTACAATGTTCATATCCGTAACCCTCCTTTTAGTTATATTTTCCATTCCTTTGTAAGGTTATCACCTTAACAGTCACAATGTCAATTCTAACTTTTCGATATTTTTCATCATTTTACTTTTCAGCTGACTTGCTGCGCCATATTTTTCGTACAAACAGCAGATAAAATAGCAGCGGCATTGGTGCCTGAATCAAACCTAGGATTCCCCAAAGCCAATAATTATGGCCATGCTTTCGAGCATTTATAAAAAGAAAAATGCTCTGCACCAATAGAATCAAAACGACCACGGCCAGCATAACAGGTGACAGTTCCTCATTCATCGGCTGCCCACCTGCTTTTGTACTCCTTTAAAACTATAGATTGCTGTAATCGCGAGCGTCGCAGCCTGCAGCATTAAGAAGAGCATCGGGAGCTCCAGCATAGTGAAGATCACCCCGCTCAAAATCAGCATAGCACTTAAAATGAACCACGCTAACTCGCGGCGATATTTCTTCTTTTGAACCTGCTGCTGATTCAGAACCATCTCTTCAAACCATTTTTCAACAGGGGTATAGGTGTCCAAGGAATCCAGTTTGTCTAGTCCATTATTGATGGCGCTGATAGTGTCAAAAAATTCTTTATCCATTTGTTCATGTTTTGACGAGATTCCCTTTTGGTTTTTCATCTACTTTCAGCTCCCTTCTAACAGCTAGAAGTCCATGGTGGACTCTAGACTTCGCGGTACCAGCGGCGATATTCAGGATTTCACTAATCTCATCGTACGAATATCCATAATAATGCTTAAGGATAAGAGGAATACGCATTTCATCTGTCAGCCTGGATAATGCAGCGAGCGCATCTGTCCATTCTTCATTCTTCGATTCCATTTGCCACTGCAGCTTGCGTGACGCTGCTTCTCCTTCGTTCCATTCCCGCTCGCGCTTTTTTTTGCGGTGCTGATCAATATACATATTTGTGGCTATGCTGATCAGCCATGACGAGAATTTTGATTTCCCATTGAATAAATGGATTTTCTCCACACATTTAGCCATCGTTGCTTGTGCTATTTCCTCTGCGATATCAGGATTCATCGTTATTTTCACCAGGTATTTTACCAGCAGGGGATAATGACTCCTGAATAGCATAGCAAACGAACGGTGGTCGCCCTTTTTAGCGCTATTGATTAACTCTTTCTCATCCATCAAAGCATGCCTCTCTTTCCCCGCCACCCCGAAAAATTATCTCTTAGATTGATTATTTATTAATTAGACGCATGAAGTAAAGAATCGTTCAAATAAATTTTTTAAAAGTTGGCTCTGTATAATTCAATTGAAAATGAAGTCTACGAAAAAAGAAAGCCCTGTATGGACTTTCCTCTATATCCCCTGCTCGACAGCAGACTCTTTAACAGCGGACCCACTCTCTTCTGCGAGCTTAGGCAAAACAATCATATAAAACACCCCAACAATGGCGAGGCAGCCGCCGACAATCCAATATAGCATTTCAATTGTTAGCAGAGCCGGAAAGCTGTACGCAATGAATGCAAGAGTCAATGAATGAGATAGCATGTTAAGCGGGCTGATTAGTCCCTGGACCCTGCCCATCATTTTCGGATCTATGATGCTCGGAAGCCACCCTCCAATTCCTACATTTATAAGCGGTAACGCCAGTGCAGAGATAAACAGGATTCCCAGGAATAGATAAATATTGTTTGGCAGTGATGCGAGAGCCGTAAAGCTGCCAGAGATGATCAAACCTACTGAAATCAGGTGGTAGAGCTTCACTTTTTGAGAAAGCAATGACGCAATAAAGCTGCCAATCAACACCCCGATGCCAAACACGAAGCCGATGACAATCGAGTATTGTTCATACGTATCTGGAGCCAGCTTATATTTCAGAATGAAAATTGGCATGACGGAGAAGCCGCCATTTACGATTCCAAAGATAAAAAAACCGATGATCAGAGTGAACAACAATTTACTGCTCAAGACATACTTAAAACCGTATTTAAAGTCCTTGAAGACCATTTGGATGTTCAAATCCTTTAGTGTATGAGAGCCATTTGGCAGTCGCGCCTCATTCGAAACGTCAGTCTTCTGAATGAGTAATGCACTGATGATGAACGACAGAGTGTCAACTAATATAGCGCCATAAATACCAACCGACCAATAAGCGAGTACCCCTAGTCCATTGCCAAACAACATGAACAGACTCATCACGAGCTGATTCAAACCAGCTGCAGTTGTGTAGTCCTCTTTTTTCAAGATTCCTTGTACCATCCCATGCTCAGCCGGGAAAAAGAACTTTTGAACCGCGCTTCTCAAAAACAGAACAGCAAAGACCAACGGCATCCAGCCAACATAGATTGCAGCAATCAATGCGACAGATAACCCGGCACTAATCCAATCACAATAAATGGCGATTTTTTGCCGATCCATCCTGTCCGCAAATACCCCGATCAGGAAAAACACCGCAAGCATTGGCACGGAATACATCAGCTCGGTTATTGTCGCATAGGCGGGCTGGGAGCTGAAACGGTCCAGTAAGAAAAACATGAAGGCTGTCAATCCGATTGTACTGCCCATTTGGGAAGTGAAGTTTGCTAAAAATAACTTCGTGAAACTCCTGTTCCTGAAAATCTCCGCAAATTTTTTCATAATTTTCTACTCCTCGCATCTCTTTTAATAACCTCATATTAACTTAATTTTCAGGTAACAATAAACTTTCTCCTGACCGTTTCTTTCTCCATCCTCAGACGGAGTGCCTCTGCACTTGAGAACTACCCTGGCTTCAGATGCTTTCAAGCTGGTTAGCCTGCCAACTCCGCCCAATTTAACCTCTAAAGGTTTTCGAACCAAGTTAACGGGGTAATATTCTATTAACCTAATAAAAATGATTCATTAAAGGAGTTATATATAAATGAAAGAGATTATGTCATCTAATGTTATGGTTCAGAAAAGATTCACTATGAAGAAGATGCTTGAAATCTATCAGGCTGCTAAAAAGTTGGACGGTACGACTTACCTATACAGCCGCCAGAAGGCAGTTGAGGCAACTTCATTGTCTAAGCTTGTTTCTTTCCTGCTGACAGTTGAACCAAATACAACTTTAAAAATTATTTTGGAAGGTACAGATGTAGAACCGAAATTAAACCAGCTGACTAAGCTGCTTACGAATGAAGCTTCTGTCCTTCGCGTAAAACGCAAGCGACTTATTGAGTCTTCCGAATCATTCCAAATTTAGTCCTAATAATAGATAAAATAATGACTGAGGTGAAGTTACATGGTAAGAACAATTCTTATGATTATCGGCGCTGTAGTCGTAATCGGTTTCCTATTAAGCTTAATATAATTTGATTTTAGTAAAGACCTGCTTAAATGCAGGTCTTTTTTTATGTTCACTCCAGTAGTTTTCATGAGGACATCCAATGTTTTCTGCGAGATACTCGACTTTTTGTTGAAATCAATTCTAACCTCGCAAAGGAATACACATAAAAACAGCACAGGAGACATATCCCCCGTGCTGTTTAGCATCAGTTATTGCTATCATCATCTTTTTCTTTATCATCAGATCCGTCGTCTTCAGATTCTCCGGTGTCTCCGGTATCTCCTTCGCCTCCGGTATCTCCTTCACCTCCGGTATCTCCTTCGCCTCCGGTATCTCCTTCACCTCCGGTATCTCCTTCGCCTCCGGTATCTCCTTCGCCTCCGGTATCTCCTTCACCTCCGGTATCTCCTTCGCCTCCGGTATCTCCTTCGCCTCCGGTATCTCCTTCGCCTCCGGTATTTCCTTCATCACCAGAGTCATCGGATTCACCGGTATCCTTTTTATCACTCGCTTCACTGGTGTCATTGCTGTTGCCAGAATTCGTTGACGCTGCTGCCGATTCAGTATTAGTTTCCTTTTTATCTTTCTTTTTTGCTTCTTCTTTCGGCTTTTCTTTCTTCTCTTTCAGCTTCTTTTTTGCTTCTTCCCATTGCTTCTTTAGTTTTTCTGCTTCCCTCTTAACCCTTTCCTCTAATTCTTTTACAGACTTGGCACGCTGCTGCCTCTTGTGTTCCTCGATATATTTAGAAAGTGGAGGAACATTGAAGGATCGTGCTTTTGTATTTTTCAATGCTTCCTTCATAAAGTCCTTGAAGACCAAGGCGGCTCCTTCACTGCTAGTAGTGGTTAAGTAGTGTTCCTTATCTGTCTTGTCATAACCAACCCATACAGCGCCAACAAGCTGTGGAGTATACCCTACAAACCACTGGTCCTTCGTTCCTTTGACGCCTTCAATCGGAACCTGTGTTGAGCCAGTTTTACCCGCTAATTCTCTACCCTCGATTTGGGCACCTTTCCCTGTTCCTTCCTGAACGACACCAAGAAGCATGGTTGTCATTTTCTCTGCGGTTTCTTTTGATACAGCCTTGCTCTTCTTCCCTTTATATTCAACAATGGTGTTGCCTTCTTTATCAACAATCTTGGTGATTGCATGCGTTTCATGACGTTCACCCTCGTTGGCAAATGCTGAATATGCTTCAGCCATTGTTACTGGAGATACGCCAGTAGATAAGCCTCCAAGTGCCAGGCCAAGATTACGGTCATTCTTAGGATCAAGCTTAATGCCAAAGTTCTTTACCGATTCCATGCCTTTGACTATCCCTATTTCATCCAACAGCCATACGGCAGGCACATTCAATGAATCTCTCAATGCTTCATACATCGGGACTTCGCCTTTATATTTATCATTGTAGTTTTGAGGCTTATAATCTTTGAATTCCATTTCTTCGTCTTTAAGCATGTCCGTAACGCCCCAGCCTTCTTCAAGCGCTGGTGCAAATACGGCAAGAGGCTTCATTGTTGAGCCTGGCTGTGCTTTTAACTGAGTAGCGCGATTATAACCACGGAACACATGCTCACCGCGGCCGCCTACAAGGGCACGAATCCCACCTGTTTTTGGATCAACCAGAACTGCTCCGCTTTGGACGATTTGCTTTTCAGTGCCTTTTGGAAACAGGTCATCTTTCGCGTAAGTCGCTTCCACAGCTGATTGCATTGTCACATCAAGTTCAGTATGAATTTGCAATCCGCCAGTTAAAATTTCTTCCTGAGTAAGACCGTATTTTTTGATTGCTTCATCAATAACATGATCAACATAATATGGATAGCGGCCACGCAACGGATCTCCGCCTTTTTCATTGAGTACAATCTTTTCAGCAACTGCCTTTTTATATTCCTCTTCCTTAATAAAACCATGGGTATTCATCATTTGGAGGACAAGATTTCGTCTGTCCACTGCTTCATCATAATTTTTATTAGGATCCAATGCAGACGGTGCCTTGATCAAGCCAGCAAGCATAGCCGCTTCGCTTATAGAAAGATCTTTAACATCCTTGCCAAAGTACCCCATTGCTGCCCGTTTGATTCCCCATGAACCATTTCCGAAATAAATACGATTCAAATACATTTGCATGATATCATCTTTGGAATATTGCTTTTCGATTTCCCTTGCCATGAAAAATTCTTCGAGCTTTCTTTTATATGTCTTTTCGCTCGATAGCAAAGCATTCTTTGTTAACTGCTGTGTAATCGTGCTTCCACCTTCAACAATACTTCCTGCTTTGACGTTTTGCACAAATGCCCGTGAAATTCCGACAAGGTCCACACCATCGTGTTCATAAAAACGGTGATCCTCGATGGCAATTACAGCATTCTTGACATGATCCGGGACATTTTCAATCTTGACCCCCTCATTTTTCAGAGCCGAAATCTTGCTGGCCACTTCACCACTAGCATCGTAGATGACTGTTGACTGTGACATGTCATCATTCAATGCACTGATGTCAGCACCCTCAGAATATACATGAAAAAAACTCAAGAAAGCCAGTATCGCTGTTGAAACAGACAAAACCAGCACCTGGTTCATATGAAGCCTTTTCCAGCCTCTTAAAAAACGTGTCGCTATAGAATTTTTGCTCACTGAGCACCCCAACCTTTTAAAAATAGTTTATAAATATGACACTTTCTTTTACCCATTTTTAAAAGGGATTAACACATATTGGCTAAATATGAGGAAAAAAGACATATAAGCAAGCAAAAGGCCAATTCATTTTCAAAACCAGCCATCACTTCAGACAAAACCTCATGCTGGAGACGTTGTTTTGTCCGAACACGGTA
>NZ_BASE01000073.1 GCF_000813125.1 Mesobacillus selenatarsenatis SF-1 | reverse complement strand
TTTCCTTAACCGGGCACTTTTTCTTTTTTATGTTCCCCGTTTTTCTCTTACTTTCCCTGTCAGGGTACAAATCACTACTCTATCCTTATTAGTGTCCTGTTTAACTCCTTGGCTAAACACTAGTATTTCTTTCCTGGCAGCCGAAGCCCTCCTCTCAGAATCAAATTCTAAGAATTCGGCAAAATAATCATAATAGAAAACGCTTGCAATTTTTTATATTCGTTTTATAATACTTGTATACAAGTATACTTGATTAACCAGGAAGGTGAGGAAATGACAGAAAAGAACGAATTTCTTTATCCCCAAAAATGGCTTTCAAAGGCATCAACAGGTGACCGGGTTGCTAGTGAGCTTAGGATGCAGATTATCGCGGGGCTAATTGAAAGCGATGCCATCCTTTCAGAAAACAAACTGGCTGCGGAATTCAACGTAAGTCGCTCACCTATTCGTGAAGCGTTGAAAATTCTCGCCGCAGAAAACCTGATCCGACTGGAAAGAATGGGTGCCGTGGTTATCGGCCTCACAGAAAAAGATATCGAAGAGATTTACGATGTCCGTTTATTAATAGAATCATTCGTTTTTGAGCGACTCATAAAAATAGATACATCAAATCTTGTCACCGAATTGAGCAAAATTCTCGAAATGATGAAAATCGCCATCAAGTACAAGGATGCAGACGAATTTTCATTACAGGATGTGCTCTTCCATGAAACGATTATCCGGGCCATCAATCATTCCTACATCAGGATGATCTGGGATAACACGAAGCCCGTAATGGAAGCTTTCATCTTGTTATCGATGCGATCAAGAATCGAAGAAAAATACGATGATTTCAACCGCATCCTCGAAAATCATGAGCTTTATATTGAAGCCATCAAAACAAAGAAACGCGAACTTATGATTAAATCCTTACACCAAAATTTTGATGATGTTCAAGGTAAAGTAGACGACCTTTGGATATCGCAGCAAACGCTTTCCAAGGGAGTGGAGAAAAGTGACTGAATATATGCTAGGGGTCGACATCGGTACTACTAGTACGAAGGCTGTTCTTTTCAGCGAAAAAGGCGAAGTCATCCAGCAGGAGAACATTGGATACCCTCTTTACACGCCGGATATCTCAACAGCCGAGCAAAATCCTGAAGAAATTTATATGGCGGTACTAACTGCCATTACGAAAATCATGAAACACAATCAGCAAAAAAAGCTGGCATTCATTTCATTCAGCAGCGCGATGCACAGCGTCATTGCGATTGATGAAAATGACCAGCCGCTCACACCTTGCATTACATGGGCGGACAACCGCAGTGAAGCATGGGCGCATAAAATCAAAACAGAATTGAACGGACATGAAATTTATAAGCGCACGGGAACACCGATCCACCCGATGGCACCGTTAAGCAAAGTCGCATGGATTGTGAACGAGCGTCCTGAAATCGCCGCTAAAGCGAAAAAGTACATCGGCATCAAGGAATTTATTTTTAAAAAGTTCTTTGACCAGTATGTGGTGGACCACTCGCTTGCTTCTGCGATGGGAATGATGAACCTTAAAAACCTTGATTGGGATGAAGAAGCCCTGCAAGTTGCGGGAATCTCAAAAACTCAATTATCCGAGCTTGTACCGACAACAAAAACCTTTACGAATTGCAATCCACAATTGGCAAAGCAAATCGGGATAAAGCCTGAAACTCCCTTCGTCATCGGTGCAAGTGATGGCGTTCTCTCCAATCTCGGAGTGAATGCAATCGGCAAAGGTGAAATCGCGGTCACGATCGGGACAAGCGGTGCAATCCGCACGATCATCGACGAGCCGCAAACGGATGACAAAGGACGAATTTTCTGCTACGCCCTGACGGAGAATCACTGGGTCATCGGTGGCCCCGTCAATAATGGTGGAATGGTCCTTCGCTGGATTCGTGATGAATTCGCAGCATCTGAAGTTGAAACAGCAAAGCGTTTAGGGATTGATCCTTACAATGTTTTAACGAAAATCGCTGAGCGAGTAAGGCCTGGTGCTGAAGGATTATTGTTCCACCCATATCTTGCAGGCGAGCGTGCGCCTTTATGGAATCCAGATGTCCGCGGTTCCTTTTTCGGACTGACGATGTCCCATAAAAAAGAGCATATGATTCGTGCAGCATTAGAAGGTGTCATTTTCAACCTATATACCGTCTTTTTAGCGCTTACCGAAGCGATGGAAAGTCCGGTTACAAGGATTCAGGCTACCGGCGGCTTCGCGAGATCAGATGTGTGGCGCCAGATGATGTCCGATATATTCGACATCGATGTGGTGGTTCCTGAAAGCTACGAAAGCTCTTGCCTTGGTGCTTGCATTCTCGGTCTTTATGCAACAGGTAAAATTGATTCATTTGATGCTGTTTCGGACATGATTGGCAGCACCCACAAGCATACACCAAATGAAGAAGCCGCAAATGAATACAGACAGCTGGTGCCAATCTTCATCAGCTTATCGAGAGCATTGGAACAAGATTATTCAAGAATCGCCAACTATCAAAGAAGCTTGATTAAATAGAGGATGCTTCACATCCTCTCACAAAAATGTTAGCGCTTTATTTTACAAAGGAAACACCCGCAACATGGTATCACAAATATCTTAGCGCTTTATTTTTAACAGAGGGAACACCCCCAGAATGGGGATTACAAATAATCTTAACCCTTTATTTTACAAAGGGAACACCCCCTACATGGGGATTAAAAATATCTTAGCTTTTTATGTTAACAAAAGGAATTACCCGCTCCATGCGGGAACTATAGACATCTTAGGGGGAAATTACAATGCCATTGGTTATTGTAGCAATTGGTATCTTAGCTTTACTTTTATTGATTATGGGCTTCAAGCTCAACACATTCATTTCGTTGATCATCGTTTCGTTTGGCGTAGCATTGGCACTTGGAATGCCACTTGGTGAGATTGTTAAGACAATCGAAGCCGGTTTAGGCGGAACACTTGGCCACTTAGCACTGATTTTCGGTCTTGGTGCGATGCTTGGTAAATTGATTGCGGATTCCGGCGGTGCCCAGCGAATCGCAATGACACTTGTGAACAAATTTGGTGAAAAGAATATCCAGTGGGCAGTCGTGGCTGCTTCATTCATTATCGGTGTTGCTCTATTTTTCGAAGTAGGTTTAGTATTATTGATTCCAATCGTATTTGCGATTTCAAGAGAATTAAAGATTTCAATTTTGTACCTTGGTATTCCAATGACTGCTGCATTATCTGTAACTCACGGCTTCCTGCCTCCTCACCCTGGTCCAACTGTAATTGCCGGTGAGTATGGCGCAAACATTGGGGAAGTATTGCTTTATGGTTTTATCATTGCAATTCCCACTGTTATCCTGGCTGGTCCCGTATTTACGAAAATCGCTAAAAAGCTTGTTCCAGAATCTTTTAACAAAACAGGAAATATCGCTTCTTTAGGTGAACAAAAAACGTTCAAACTTGAAGAAACACCAGGTTTCGGTATCAGCGTATTCACAGCACTACTTCCAGTTATCTTAATGTCTATCGCAACAATCATTTCTTTACTTCAAAAAACAATGGGATTTGAGGATAATAGTTTCCTAGCAGCAATCCAGTTCATCGGTGATGCAGGAACTGCCATGCTAATCTCACTATTAGTGGCAATTTACACTATGGGATTGGCACGAAACATTCCAATCAAAACGGTAATGGATTCTTGTACAACGGCCATCTCTCACATCGGCATGATGCTTTTGATCATCGGTGGCGGAGGCGCCTTCAAGCAAGTCTTGATCAATGGCGGCGTGGGTGATTATGTAGCTGAATTGTTCCAAGGCACTTCATTATCACCAATCCTGCTTGCCTGGATTATCGCGGCAATTCTGCGTATCTCTCTAGGTTCAGCAACAGTTGCAGCCTTAACAACAGCCGGACTAGTCATCCCGCTTCTTGGCCAGACAGATGTGAACCTTGCGCTTGTCGTACTAGCAACAGGAGCAGGAAGCTTGATCGCATCACACGTGAACGATGCAGGCTTCTGGATGTTCAAAGAATATTTCGGCCTTAGCATGAAAGAAACATTCGCAACATGGACACTACTTGAAACGATTATTTCAGTAGCAGGATTAGGATTTATCTTATTGCTTAGCTTGTTTGTATAATGTGAAAAGGTCAGCCCGATTATGAAGGGCTGACCTTTTTTAAAAACTCCTACACAAACCACCTAATATAAACCCCGACGGCAATAAAGGATAGTAATATCACAACAATATAAATCAACGTAAGATTCGTCGTGTTTTTTTTCGTGGCTTTGCTATATTCCTCGTCTCCCTTGCCGGACAATAACAATGTGGCTAGCAGAGCCCCAATGAGAATAATGATGACTAAAACAAGACCAAGGGTCATGTAAACACCTCTTAATATTATAATCATCTTAATTATAACAAACTACAACGAAAGTCTGAGAAATTCTCATTCCTATCTCCGACCTCTAAGGTGTTTCATCAATATATAATAAAACTAAAGTATTGAATCGAGGTGTTGAAGATGAAGAAATCTTGGCCTGAAAAAATGCCTGCTGTCCAATTCAGGATTGCACGGCCAACGGATCAGTTGGAAAAGGTCGTTGAATTTTACCGCGATGGTGCAGGGCTTAAAGTAGTAGGTTCATTTGAAAAACATGATGGCTATGACGGGGTGATGCTTGGCCTGCCAGATTTGAGCTACCACCTTGAGTTTACCCAGCATGATAATGGAAGTCCCTGTCCCGCGCCAACAGAAGATAATCTATTAGTCTTCTACATTCCTGACAAGGAATCGCGAGACGCAATCGCCGGGCGGTTACATGCCATGGGTTATCCGGAGGTCGAGCCGGAAAACCCATATTGGAAAAAGGCCGGGGTGACGATTTCCGATCCGGATGGCTGGAGGATCGTGCTACAGAATACTGAAGGGCTGTAGAGAATTAAATGCAGAATCTGCTCCACAATACTGAAGGGCTCGGCAATTAATAAAGCGAGAAGGCACTTCTGCGGTTCATGTGCAGAAGTGCCTTCTTTTTAAAATTCTAGCTCTCCAACCTTCTCGTAACTGCCCATTTTATGACTTGTGATTTTTTCTGGGGACAGGGCGTACATTGTGTCGCCGATATAGAGCAGGCGCTGGATTTGCTTCCCCCACTCTTCGTAATATGGCATTTCGCCGTTAATATGGGATATTTTAGACTTCAGCTTAAAACCGGTGGCAGGATCGATACTATAGACATATGCGCCCTGATATTCAAAGATTTGTTCGTATTCATTCTTCTCACTGTTTTGGTATACCGAGATGGGGAACGCAAAAATGTCTTTGTCTTTATTGAACAGCAATGCTTTATGGTCATGATTCAGCGGAGAATAGGTACCCCTGCCGCCAATGATCTCAGTAAACTTCTCTTTCGGATTGGACATGTCGCTAACATCGAATAAGGAGATTTTAACTCCATCTGTCAAAATACGCGGTTGCGACGCTCCTTTTTCAGCGACAATTTTCGTATCCTGGCCAAATCCGATGATATGGTTTTCATCATAAGGATGCAGATAATTACTGAAGCCAGGAATTTTCAGCTCACCAAGCACTTTCGGGTTGGCTGGATCGCTTGCATCGAACACAAACAGCGGATCTGTTTCTTTAAAAGTAACCATATAGATCCGGTCACCCATGAACCTTGCGGAATAGATTTTCTCCCCGCGCGCCAGCTCTTCAATCTTTCCTGCTTCCTTCAGATTTTTATCCAATATATAAAGATGGTTGGAGGAAGGCCGCTTTTCATCCCACGCATAACCTTTTGTCGTAACCACCCGGAAATAGCCATTGTGCTCATCCATCGAAAACTGGTTCAGCACGGTTCCCGGCACGGTGGCGGAGCTGTGGTATTTTACATCCATGCCATTGATTGCGAATTTATGGACATCGGTGTCCGGTGCAATCACACCGCGATCTTTCCTATCCATATCCCCGTAATTTTCAACGGCGAGATAGAGATTTTCCTTTGACATATAAAGCTGGTTGCCACTGCCCAGATAGGTCGCCATTGAAACTTCCTCTTTAGGCTGGTCGAGGTTGAGCGCGGCAATCATCGTATAGTTCGGCTGGCGCGACTCGGGGAAGTAATGAATATCGTCATAATCTATACTTCTTTCCTTTGAGTCGTATACAGTGTCAGAGAACTTAGGCCTGATATCCATTCTCCGGTTCTCCTTCAGCAGCCAGTAGTCCGGATAGTGCTGCGTGACCAGGTAAACAAGGCTATCCACCTTCCTCGCTGATACATAGGAACCTTCAACAGTGACTTCGCGTATCTGCTTGGGATCAGCAGGATTTTTCACATCATAAACAATAATTTTCGTAGACTGCATCATCGGCGCAATCAACGAATCCTTAGCAGCGTCTTCATAAGATTTTGTCATGTGATGATACTGATAACCAATCACCACCAATTGCCCGTCCTCCAGGAAAAGCTGATGAGGAGTAAATTCCCCATTGTAACGAAGCGTCGACAGAACCTTCATCTGCGCGCCCGGCACAGCCTGGATGATCCGCACCTTGTCGTGCTCTGCCTGGAAAATGCTCTTCCCATCTGTTTTGACGATATCTGCTTCATCCACGCCGTGCACCTGGACATTTGTTTCGGAAACATCCCCGCCGCCACCGGACTTATCGGCAGTCATTGACTCCTCCGTCGCTTTATCCTCGCCAGCAGAGAAGGAATCCTTCAATCCGCCAAACCAGCTTCGGGCCTCTTTCTCTTCCTCTATAATCTCTTCAAAATAGCTCGCCAGATTCTCCTGCGTACCAACAGTTGGAAGGGTTTCTTTAACAACGAACTGCCAGGTGTGCTTAGTGTTCAGCTCCCTGCCGAGCGCAGATTTAATTCCTTTTTTAAAATGAACAGTAAATTCCTTCGCTTTGAGGTCATAACCGTTTTTCGGAGGATGGATGAAAATGGTTTTCTGGTCTGTACCAAGCTCCAGCTTCGTGTCGAGCTTCTCTCCCTTGTCATTCGTCACATAAATCAAATTAGGATCAAGACTTTTTTCAGAAACTTTTTCGGAAAACTCTAGCGTCCACACTTTATTTGGCAGGACCACATGCTCCTCTTCCCACGCATTGACCACTTTGAACTGGGACAAAGAATAAATAGCCACTGCCACTACCGAAATGAGCAACAAACCGCTTAATAACCACCATTTTTTCATCATTTTTTGAACCCCCTTGTTAAATTAGACGGGGATTGCTCGCTGGTGTTTCAGTTTTAACCTAAAAATTACAATTCAGGAAGGATTCTTATGAAAAGCTTGGCTACTTTGCTTCGAGATAGAAAATTCAACTTTACCCGAAAGTTTTTATAGCGAAAAATGAAGTTTTATAGCGAAAATATCTCTTTTATAGCGAATTCCAATTTTTAATAGCGAAAATCTAGTTTTTATAGCGAACTGGAAATTCTGCTCGTTTTTTTCCAATTGGCTTGTATAAAAAAAAGTTCCTCCGCATCACGAAGGAACTTTAATTCCAGGAAACTCTTCTCCTGGCACGGGTTTGCTGAAGTGATAGCCTTGAGCTTCATTGCAGCGGTGCTGTTTCAATACACCTAACTGGTCTTCTGTTTCCACACCTTCTGCGATGACGGACAATCCCAGGTTATGCGCCATAAGAATAATTGTTGTTGCAATGTTTTCGTCGCTTTTATTGTCGGCGATGTCCTTCACAAAGCAGCGGTCGATTTTCAAATGATCAATCGGGAATCTCTTCAGGTAACTCAGCGAGCTGTAGCCTGTACCGAAATCATCAATCGAGATATTCACTCCAAGTTCCTTCAGCTCGTGAAGAATCACGCTTGCTTTCTCTACGTCCATTGTCATGCTTTCAGTAATCTCAATCGTAAGGAAGCGCGGCTCGACTCCGGCCAACTCAATTGTTTCCTTAATCATCGGAATCAAATCAGGCTGATAAAATTGGCGAATCGATAAATTCACCGATATCGTCAACCCATCCATTCCATTACTGTGCCAGTCTTTGAGCTGAAGCAGAGATGTTTTCAGCACCCACTCACCAATCGGAATGATCAATCCCGTTTCTTCCGCTATCGGAATGAACTGATCTGGTGATACATGACCAACTCTTTCATTTTGCCAGCGGATAAGCGCCTCCGCTCCTTTGATCTCATTCTTGCATAAGTTTACAATCGGCTGATAATGAAGCGCAAATTCATTTCGCTCGAGTGCTTTACGGAGCTCATTTTCAATCTGAAGCCTTTCAAAAGCTTTTCGATCAAGCAACACATCATACATCTGGTAATTATTGCGCCCTTGCTTTTTTGCCTGATACATCGCGACATCCGCTTTGCTCAACAGCATGTCAACTTCCTCACCATCATCTGGGTAAAAGCTCATGCCTATACTCGTTGAGATGAAAATATCTGTACCATCAATTGCAAAAGGCTCCTCTAATGCCTTGAGTATGTTACGGGCCACAGCTTCGGCTTTTTCTTTCGTCGTATGCTCTAGTAAAATTGTGAACTCGTCCCCGCCCTGTCTCGAGAACAAGTCACCGTCTCCTAGGCAATCTTTTAATTTATCAGAAACATGCACAAGAAGCCGGTCACCAATCGAATGGCCAAGAGAGTCGTTCACGTACTTAAATCGATCGAGGTCGAGGAACATCAGACTCATTTTTTCTTCCTGTTCCAGATTTGTCTCGGCAATGGCATTTTGGACCCTTTCATCAAACCGTCTGCGGTTCGCCAGCCCGGTCAACGCATCATGATACGCCATAAAATCAATTTTTTCTTTTGCCCGATAGTGCTGAATCACAAGGCTGGTGAGGTCAGTTGCTTTTTCAATGATCTTCCGGTCCTTCTCACGTGGAGATCTCGTACGACAATAATACATGCCAAATGTGCCAATCACCCTCTGGTCATCATCAAAAACTGGTGATGACCAGCAAGCCTTCAAATCATAGTGAAGAGCCAGCTCACGGTAATGTTCCCATAATGGATCGTTCTCAATATCTGTCACGACTACAGATTTTTTAAAAAAGGCCGCCGTGCCACAGGAACCAGCCGTAGGACCAATAGGCATACCATCAACTGCCGCATTATATACTGGCGGCAAATGGGGAGATGATCCATGATGCAATTTCATTCCCTCTTGATCCGCAATCAGGATGGAACAGTGTGCGCCGTCCGTGAAACTCTCGATGAAAAATACTATTTCATCAAGAACTTCCTGAAAATCAGCTCCCTTTGCCATCATTTTAAGGATCCGGTTTTGGCCTCTCACCAATGCCTCAAGTTCCTTCTTTTCCGTGATATCCTGCGCGCAGCCGACAATTCCCAGGATTTCATCTCCAACCTTAATCGGCACTGCTGTGATCATCAGATTGACACGCTCACCTGTCCCCTTCCTTAGAATGACCGTTTCAAACCTCTCACGTTCTCCTCTTGTGACCCATTTAAAATGCTTTATTGTTTCCTCAACATAATCATCATGAATAATCGATACAAAATTCATTTCCATAGCTTCATCAGTGGTATAACCCGTTATGGCTACCGCCTCTTCATTAAAAACAATAAAATTCCCATCCATATCAAGGGCATAGCACCCATCATGGTTATAATCAAACAAGGATTTATATACCTCAAAAAGAGAGCTGTTATTCAAATCTGGCTGCATTGCAGTCACCCCGTCCATCTACATTTTAAGTATATACATGTCATATCGGCACTCCCTTACTATGGTTATACAGGTATTTTTTAACAGTAAAGTCTTTTGGACAAGTTTTCGTAGACTAAATCGAAATGGAACAGTATATAAAAAACCACGTTGTTAATAAGTACAGCTACTATTTCACAAATAATGTAAATAAAAGTTTACAAAATGCAAAGGATATATTACATTTAAGGTGAATAAACATATATTACCAAAGGAGTAAACTTGTACATGTTAAAAAACTCTGTTCGTGAATTCCGAGCAAGATTCAGATTTTCACAGCAAGATTTAGCGGACAAGATCGGCGTGACGAGACAGACGATTGGACTGATCGAAAAAGGGGACTACGCTCCCTCCGTCACCCTCGCATTAAAAATAGCAGCTGCCTTCGAAGTACCAGTCGAAGAAGTGTTTCGCTTAGAAGGAGAGATATGACCGTGTTAAAAAGAACTTTTCAATCAACGTTTTTCAATATTGTCCTTATATTGGGACTGGGTATCATCATGATTGGCAACCACTATTCCAACCATGTTCCCGCCTGGCTTAACATTGATCCCATGGTTTTGGGCATTCCGATTCTCATCATGATTGCGATTATCCCTCTCTATAACAAACGCAACCCCCAAGATCCGATAAAGGCCAGCCTGATCCCGATGGAAATGCGAGAAGAGGACGAAGGTATGCAGTGGCTGACTTTTAAGGCAACGAGAAAAGTGTACATCTTCTTTGCTCTATCCATTCCAGTCGCCATTGCCCTAACCGCTTATTTCAATCACATTCCGTATTTGCCGATTATTTTGTTCATCGTGATGGGAATTGCGCAATACCTGATCTACTGGTTCCAAATGAAACGTTACTCGTAAACGGGAGGAATTTTTATGGAGACGCGCCTGATTGTGACGGGCATCATTCTTGTTGTGCTTCTCGAAGCCTTTCTTGTACATTTGTTTCTTTTATACCGAAAAGGAAAAATCAATGAGAATCCGTTGCTGCTGATCTACAAAAAAGAAATGAAAATTCTTTTTTATGCTTTTTTTAAATGGAAAATCCCTACTCCTGCCCGAGATACTTTTTACTATCATAAAAAATCGAACTACTTCTGGCTATTTCTCGCTCTCGTCCATGAACAGATTATCGAAATGATTGTTTTCCATATTTATTTAAGAAAAGAAGCGCCTGAAATCGCTCTGGTAATGCTGCTGCTTCATATTTACAGCGTCTTTTACATAATGGGTGATTACAATTTATTGAGGAATTTGCCGATTTCAGTTAAGAAGAACAGTGTGCACATTAAAATCGGCGCAAGAAGGGAACTGAATTTTCCCTTGAGCGATATTGAAAGAATCCAGCCCGCAAAATTGAAGTATAACAATAACGGCGGAATCATTCATGAAAAAAATGTGTTCCATGCCACTGCCTTTCCGCGGGCGCTCACCAGGATATTCGGGATGAGCGATGAGGCGAAGTATGAGGTTATCTTCAAAGAACCGATGATTGCAAGAGGATATTTCGGCCAGGAAAAAGAAGTGCAAAAGGTGCTATTCTACATCGACCAGCCGGATGAATTCGCTGATTTGATAATAGAAAAACTGGATCATATCAATAATGACAGACTGGTAACCGTATAACGATGGCCACTTTAACTCTCTCAAGTGGCTGGTCATTTTAATATTTTACGAAAGTGGTAATACTCCGCTTCGAGGCAATCGTTTTTCTTGCGAGCTCTTCCTTCCAATTGCTCTCGTCCAGCCGGTATTCACCATTTTCATTCTTATAGGTCTTTTTCAATAGATTGATCGTCCGGGCTTCTTCAGGAAGATTGACAGACAAAGGCCTCCCCCGTTTTCCTTCTTCATATATGTAAAACTCAACAACATCGCCAAATTCCATGAACTCATCTAGAAACGTGATGAATACGGAATCCTCGCTTCCGTATTCATACACGTATGGCAGAGAAAGCGGCAGTTCCTTTTTATAATCCTCACCACTTATGAAAGGATAATCCTGTCCGTTTATATGAAATTCCTCGATCGGTCTCATTGTTGCGATAAAATAATGGCAAGTCATTACGTTCACCCCTTTTTTGAGTCACTATTTATCCATTCTTCATCTGAGTAAAAAACTATATATATGTAACCCTGACAAGTTATTACATACACTCCCAGTCTTATTAAGCCTTTCGACTTACCTTTTACGAGAATGGTATGTAAAAAGTTTCAAAGTTAACCAGATATTACAATTAACTGGGAGATTTACTTAAAAAGGTCCTTCTTCTGTATTTAGGATATACATACTCTGTCAGCCAAATGAAACACAAAAAACAGCCTCAAATATTAATAAGAGACTGTTTATTCAATATTTTCTAAGCGTTTAGCATCGGCCGCCAAAACAACAACGCCATAACCTTCGGATAATGCAGTAGGCAAACAAGATTACGACGATTAAACCTATAACCCCTAGAATTGTATTCAAAGTTCCAGCCAATGCGCCAAGTCCTGCTAGTATCGCAGCGACTAATCCAAAAGTAGACAACAAAATCAATCCTACCCCCAGCAAGACTCCAAGAAACAATTCGAACACGCTGCACGCAGCATGAACACCATTACTCATATGCTTCACCTCCAAACTATTGTTCATCTTCATCATATGCATGTACCAGACTGCTTGTTTGTTTTTAAAAGTAAAAGAGGCGTTTATCTATCTATTCATGCCTTACACCCATATTTCCATCTATACTCAAAGTGGTTTATGATGTAATCAACTAGAACGAACAGGAGACTAGTAATGGAAAAACAACAAACAAGCTTAAAGCCTTTTCTCAATTTGATTTTATCGACGAATCTTCCGAAGGCGGCCCTTTTCACTGGGCTGACTGCGAGCATCATCACGACTCTGGCTGGACTGGTAGTTCCGCTCCTAACGAAAAATCTAGTCGACGGTTTTCAGTTGAGGCAATCAGTGCTCCGCTTATGATCGCAATTGGTGCCGCCTTCATCATTCAGGCATTGATCAGCGGGATTTCGATCTACCTGCTCAGCTATGTCGGTCAAAAGGTAGTGGCGAGGCTGCGCGAACGGATGTGGTCGAAGCTCATCCGCATGCCTGTCCGTTATTTTGACAAGCAGTCCAGCGGGGAAACGGTCAGCCGAATCGTCAATGATACGAGTATTGTCAAAGACTTGATCACGAACCATTTCCCGAATTTCGCCACAGGAATCATCTCCATCATTGGTGCTGTTGTGATTTTGCTCGTGATGGACTGGAAAATGACCTTGCTCATGCTCATTTCCGTGCCGCTCACGCTGGCAATCATGATGCCTCTTGGCAGGAAAATGGCCAAGATTGCACGTGGGCTTCAGGATGAGACGGCCGTTTTTACTGGACATATCACCCAGACTCTCGGCGAAATTCGCTTAATGAAAGCTTCAACCGCTGAAAATATTGAAGAGGACAATGGCTATGGTGGCATTGATAAGCTGTTCAATTTTGGATTGAAGGAAGCACGGATCTTTGCGTTGATTGGTCCAGTCATGCAGCTGATGATCATGGTCGTTATTGTCATCATCATTGCGTACGGAGGAATGCGCGTAGTGAATGGAACCATGTCGACAGGTTCGCTCATCGCCTTCCTGCTTTATTTGTTCCAGATCATCATGCCGATCACTTCGTTTGCGATGTTCTTTACACAGCTGCAAAAAGCGAAGGGCGCGACAGAGCGGATCATTGAAATTCTCGACCAGCCACTTGAAGAAGGCCAGGAAGGAATCGAAACTGATATTAGCAACCTGCCAATTACCATCGATAATGTCAGCTTTGCCTACAGCGAGGAAGAGCCTGTCATTGAAGGAGTTTCTTTGGATGCGCAACCTGGCCAGATGGTTGCTTTCGTCGGACCAAGCGGCGGCGGCAAAACGACTATGTTTGGCTTGATTGAACGTTTTTACGAACCGACAAAAGGAGAAATCCGGATTGGCGACACTCCGATCCAGGAACTATCGCTCACCTCCTGGCGCAATCAGATCGGCTATGTTTCACAGGAAAGCGCGATGATGGCCGGTACCATCCGCGAAAATCTTTACTATGGGCTGGAAAACGGTGATCAGATTCAGGATGAACAACTGTGGGAAGTCGCAAAAATGGCCTATGCAGACCAATTCATCGCCGACTTTCCAAAGGGACTTGATACCGAGGTTGGCGAACGTGGGGTCAAATTATCTGGCGGACAAAGGCAGCGTATCGCAATCGCACGTGCCTTCCTCCGCGATCCGAAAATCCTGATGATGGACGAAGCCACCGCCAGCCTCGACAGTCAGTCAGAAGGAATCGTCCAGCAGGCACTGACCCGCCTGATGGAAGGCCGGACGACATTTGTCATCGCACACAGACTCTCCACCATCGTCAATGCGGATAAAATCGTGTTTATCGAAAAAGGAAGAGTGACCGGGATTGGCACTCACCAGGAATTGATTCAAATGCATGATTTGTATAGGGAGTTTGCACAGCAACAGCTGGCATAGGCATCATTTACACAGAGAGTTTGCCAAGCTTATGGGATAAACAACAAAAAGGAGGTCCGCCGTCATGGTTGGACCTCCTTTTTAGTTTTCACTTATTGTCCTGGCTCTCCCTAAACAAAAATGATCTCTTCAGTAGCCCTGTAGTCCCTCGGTGACAGGCCAACGTATTTTTTGAAGGTCCCGCTGAAGTAGTTGGGGGTGTTATACCCCAGTTCTTCGGCAATGGCTTCCACCGTGTGGTCCGTGTGGCGCAGCATCCAGACACCTCGCTGCATGCGGACGAAGGTGACATACTCGACGAAGCTGCGACCGGTTTCTTGTTTAAAGATGCGGCTGAAGTATGGCACGCTCAGATTGATCTGGTCTGCAACCTGCTTGATGGACAGGTCCTCCGTACAGTACTGGGAAATATAATCGACACACTTTTGGATTTGCATGTCCATCGTGATTTCCTCGAAATAGCGAAGCTGCAGTCTTTCGTATGGCGATGTCCGCCTTGCTTTACACGCTTCTTTATATGAATGGTGCAGCAGCAGCGGCTCGCGATAAATGGAGCCTACACCAATATAAAGCTGTATCCCGTATTCATTTTCCAAGGACTCAATTGCCTCAAGTATGTGCCCTTCCCCCTCTTTCCAATGCTTCAATGAACCATACTCCGACGGCACTTGGAGCAGCATGAGCAGGTGTTTCCTGTAGGACAGGAACGTGAGCTGATATCCTTCAAACTGCTTTTTCAAAAACTCCTGGATGACCATCGACGACTGCCAGCCCTCTTGCATACGTTTAGCCGGACAGCGGACGAATCCCTGAATAAAACAGACCACATTCGGCACAGCTTCCCCCGGCAGGTAAAAACGGGATTGCAGAAGCTCCTCCTCTGTCTTCACTTCCCCTGACAACAGTCTCCGTAAAAAAGCCTCCCTAAAAGGTAAGGTGTTGCGCCCAACTGCCTCAGCCGCATCGAAATGATGGAATACTTCCTCGCTTTCTGCGTATCTGGTATTCTCACTTTCAATCTCTTCGACCGCTCGCTTTAAGGTACGTATAAAAATTCGTTGTTTCACCGATTTTACCAGCAGGTAGGTCAGCTTGAACTCGATTGCCAGCGGAGAGGTGTGCAAAAGTGACGGGTCCAGCAGCGGAATGATCCGGCAGCCTTTATTCCGTTTGCGGAACCGGTGTATTTTTACCCAATCATGCCATTTGTTCACTTCAATGATCGCGATATGTATATCATTCTCTTCGTCTACTAGCTTACAATTCTCCTGGCATTCTCCCAGAATCCATGCAGCTAGCTTCCCATACTCCGCTTCATCCTCAACAGCAAGCCAGATTGAATTCAACCTTACCACCCCCTTGTCTTATTCACATGAGTGAATAAAAATTTAAATTATATTAAATATTTGTATATTTCTGATAATTTATTGTAAGGTATCGGACAATTCTCTATCGTACAATCAATTTAATGATATCACGGCTAACCTAAAGGAGGGAAATCTTGATAACGGGTTAGGCCAAAATTTTAACTAGGGGGAATTATATTTGGCAGGGGAGTATCGGGAGTATAATTATGTAGCGGCTGATACAATTGACGTCAGCGAACTAAAGCCGCTTGATCCGGAAACGAAGCAAATCATGAAAAGTGAATTCAGTACAGGCATTAAACTTACGCTCTTTTATTATGTATTCATTCTTTCCATTCCTATTTTGAATTGGTATGCAGGAGATTTCATGTTCTCCCGGATGTGGGGCGGCATGACCTACAGCTGGTTCTTCACAAGTATTGTCGCGATGGCGATGGCGTTTGTCATTGCACTCATCCATACGACTTTGTATGAGAAACGCCTGAAAAACCAAGCAGAACAATCCACATCTCCTGCTGATGGAAGGAGAATTGGCTGATGTCGACATTCATGGAGCCGAAATTCCTGTTAACATTGATCCTGATGGGAACCATTGTGTATATCACCTACCTTACAAAAAGAAACGCGACAGCTTCCGATTACTTCGTCGGAGGACGCAGCTTCGGCTGGTTCACCAACGGGTCGGCAATCGGCGGCGACTATTTGAGCGCTGCCACTTTCCTTGGGATTGCCGGCCTGACCTATCAGCTCGGCTATGATGGGGCTTACTATGCGTTTTGCTTCTCGATCGGCTTGACACTCCTGGCGATTTTCGTCGCTGGACCGCTTCGCAAGTTCGGTGCCTATACAGTTGCTGACTTTTTGGCCTACCGGTTCCACAGCCGGCGCGCCCGCCTTGCAGCCGTCGCTGTCGTACTCGCTATTTCCGGTTTCTATGCAGCTCCGCAGCTCCTTGGTGCTGCGCAGATTCTAAGCATGTTTTTTGGCACCAGCTATGAATTTGGAATCATTTTTACCTGCTCCGTGATGATTTTTTATGTAGGAATCGGCGGCATGAAAGGGACTACCCTGAACCAGGCGCTGGAACTATGGATTCGCCTTGGCGCGTTCCTTCTTATGGTCGGCGCAGCCATCTGGGGCGGACTTCATTATCAAGATATCCTGGCATCAATCAATGAGTTCAAAGGAACGATCACAGGTACAGCAGGCTTTACCACTGACAGAAAGGATATTCCTTTCGACGGTTCTGTCTGGACTGGAACAGGCAACTACTTCCCGTCCTTCTGGCAAACGATGTCGATGACAATTGGACTTTCGCTTGGTACGATTGGGCTTCCGCACATCCTTTTACGCTTCTACACAAACCCAAGTGCAAAAGCTGCCAGAAGATCCGCTTTAATGGCGATCGGAATCGCGAGCGCGTTCTTCCTGTTCGCTGTTTACCTTGGAGTAGTAGGACGCTCAATTTTCTTGACTGGTGAAGCTGATCCGGCTGTCATGAAAGACCTGATCGCTGGGGGGAATAACATGGTTGTCCCGTCAACAGCACAGGCGCTTGGCGGAGAATGGCTGCTTGGCCTTGTCATTGCCGGCGCATTCGCAGCCGTCTTTTCAAACCTTTCGGGGCTTTTCATCGCGAGCTCTGGTGCCCTGGCCCATGATTTATACGCAACCTTCTTCCGTAAAAACATTACTGAAAAAGAGCGCGTAATCGCTGGAAAAGCATCTATCATCGTACTGGGTGTTTTATACGGAATTCTTGGCCTGATGGTAAAAGAAGCATCCATCGGCCACCTGGTTGCCCTCGCCTTCACCGTGGCGGCCAGTACGTTCACTCCAATCTTCATCCTTGGCATCTGGTGGAGAGGAATGACGGAAAAAGGAGCGATCGCTGGCCTTGTATTGGGTCTCGTTTCCTCCATGTACATGATCTTCTTCAAAACGACACTGCCAGAATTCCTGCAGTTCAACGTACCTGGGATCATCACTGTGCCGATTGGATTCTTGTCTGTCTACATCGTCTCAAAGCTCGATCGAAGAGTACCAGCCGATGTGAATGAATTTATGAAGCAAGTTCACTCCAAAGAGTCTGAAGCAGCATAATAATAAAGAGAAGCCGGGGATGCTGATATGCTCCCCGACTTCTCTTTTTCTTCTATATAGACTCTGCAACCCTCTTTGCAGACTCTCCCTGCGTTTCCACATACAGTGTCCGACTCGGAAACGCGACGGATACTCCCTCTTCTTCAAGAATTTCCATAATCGCAAAATTGATTTCTTCCTTCACTGTCAGGAATTCTGCCCAGACGGTGGTTTTCGTGAAGAAATATAGGAAGATGTCGAGGCTGCTGTCATTGTATTCGTCAAACTTAACAAAAATAGTATCTGGATGTATGTCGTCGTTTGCCCTCAGCATCTCTTCAATCCTGAGAATTGTTCTTTGCAGCTTCATTCTAGGTGTGTCATACGTTACCCCAAGCTTGAAGGTGATTTGTCTTTTCCCCATTTTGCTCCAATTCGTGATCGATTCATTTGCTAAAATCGCATTCGGAACAGTAACAACGGCCTGTGCGAAGGTGCGGACTCTCGTGCTTCTGAAGGAAATATCCTCAACCGTCCCCTCCACACTCGGTGTCTTGATCCACTCACCTATCGTAAAAGGTTTTTCAGTAATAATGATGATGCCCCCGAACAAGTTCCCGATAGCATCCTTCGCTGCCAGCGCAAACGCGAGACCGCCCAGGCCAAGCCCTGCAATGAAACCATTCACATCGTATTCAAATACCTGCGCGATAATACTCAAGCTGATTGCGACGATGATGAACCGGATCGCCTTCGAGAAAAACGGAATCAAAATCTGGTCGATTTCCATTTGAAAACGATCATTGATTTTCATGAATAATAACGATGAACCCGAAGACAGATTATAGAGGCCCCATGCAATCAGCATGATGATCGAGGCTCTGATAATCTTTAAAAATAGCGGATTCGATTGCTCCATGAACGGAAAATAATCCGCGGCAACATAGATTCCTATAATGATAAATAACCATCGAATCGGCTGCTCAAATGCAACGGTCATACTGGTGAAAAATTCAGTCGGCGTTTTCTGCCCTAGTTTTAACATCAGCTTGAACACATACTTCGTGAAAAGCTTTCGGAACAAAAGGAATAAGAAGAAGATCCCTATGGATATTCCCAGATTTTTCAGCACTTCATAAGACAAAAGATATTCCCACCAGGTCATTTCATCCTCCCTCTCTATTTTTTACTCGTTCCATCATAACATATTTACTTTCTCTTAAATTTCTATGAAAAAAATGCCGATCAATGATTTTAATCACTACTTCCTTTTTCAGTAAGTGTTATTTTAATCATGAGAAACATTATCAGTTATAACCAATCCACACTCTAGGAGGAAATATAATCATGAGTGAAATGATAAATAATCGTGAATTGAAAGCAATGGATCCTGCAAAGCGAAAGGAAACCTTAAAGCAGCTTTTCAAAGATCTGCATGATGGTAAAAATGTGAATGAGGTCAAAGCTCATTTTGATGCTTTTATCGGAAAAATAACCATCGAGGAAATTGCCGGCCTACAGCATGTGGAGCTGATTGAAGGCGATATATCCGTTACGGAAATGCAGCGTATTTATGCGGCACACACCGACCTTTTCAAAGGCGCAATTGAAGAAGATGATTCAATGTACGGACCAGAAAACCAGCCGGGACACCCGGTCCATACATTCGAATTGGAAAACCGTGAGATTGAACTGCTTTTACAAAATAGGCTCCGCGTTCATCTTGAGCAATTTGCTATGGAAGACAGCGCTGAAAATATCAATCTTTTGCTAGAAGACTGCAACCTGCTCTACGACATTGACAAGCACTACAGCCGTAAGGAGAACTTAATCTTCCCGTACCTTGAAAAGTACGGCATCTACGGTCCGACGACGAATATGTGGCGAATCGATGATTTCATCCGCGACGGAATTAAGTTAGCTAAGAAAAAGCTGGCCAATTATGATGGCGATAAAAATGGCGTAATCGAAGAGGTCCAGTTTGTCCTCAGAGAAGTAAGCGGAATGATTTACAGGGAAGAAAACATCCTTTTCCCGATGGCCTTGCAAAATTTCACGGAAGATGAATGGGTAAAAATCGCCCATGAAAGCGACGAGATCGGCTATTGCCTCACGTCCCCGGCTGAGGAATGGAAGCCGGCCCGAAAACACCTTGATGCAGATGCAATTTCTGAAGGCTATATCAAAATGGAGACGGGAATCCTGTCATTGAAGCAGCTTGAATTGCTCCTGAACCATCTGCCGGTCGATATTACTTTCATAGATCAGGATGATGTCGTTCGCTACTTCTCGCATGGTAAAGAAAGGATTTTCGCGCGCACCAAAGCCGTCATCGGCCGTACCGTCCAGAACTGTCACCCGCCAAGAAGCGTCCATGTTGTCGAAGATTTGTTGCGCGACTTCAAAGCTGGCAAAAAAGACACCGAAGATTTCTGGATCAAGGTCCGCGATAAATTTGTGTACATCCGCTACTTTGCGGTTCGGGATGAGGACAATCAATATATCGGCACCCTTGAATTCACGCAGAACATCAATCCGATTCAAGCCCTTGAGGGAGAAAAACGAATTCTTTCTTAAATCGACGCTAGGCAACAGCCCCCACGGCTGTTGCTTTTTTTTGTCTAAAAATACGACCACAGTCTTAGCAGATATTAAGCCTGTGGCACATTATGAAATTACTTTTCTATCACTATAATGAGAGACGATTAATAGATTGGGGGATTCAACATGAGAAAAATCGGACCTATAGGTTTGAGATGGTAGAAAATGATTCACGTTTTTCTAGTGGTATTATTCTTTGGCGGGATATTGAGTTCGGTGGCGTTAAATCTCCACATTGATTTCACTCGATATGACGAGGCTTACCTCAGCTATAAAAACATCGTCACCATAAGTGATCAGATTGTCAGATGGGGTGCAATCGGAACGCTGCTTGTCGGGTTCACATATGGATTTTTCACGAATTGGGGATTTTTCAAGCATCGCTGGGTGGGCGTGAAATTCATTTTGTATATCATCCAAACATTTGTCGGTATTTTTATCGTCGACGAGCTGATGAGGGAAAACATGGAGCTATTGGAAGCACAAAAAGAGTTAGCCTTAAGCAATCCTGACTTTATTAAAAATCATATCGTCAGGCAATACGCCGTATACTTTCAAATTGTCGTCACTATCTTCATTTTCATCATTTCTTTTATAAGACCCTGGAAAAAGAAAAAGGAATTGAGCAGCAAAGCAGGGATTCCCAAAAATATACAGAATACAAGATAAGAAATTATATATTGGGAGGTTATGAAGATGGTTGCAACACAAGCGATTTTAGCGTGGACATTTATCTCTGAATGCCCGATTCCGAATGACGTGAATGAACTTTTAGTAGAAGGTGAAAAGGCGATCGCCGCCTATAAAACTCTACGCGACAGCGCGATTTTTACCAATAAACGACTGATCGTCCGAGACGCACAGGGCCTCACCGGCAAAAAGGTAGAAATCTACTCCCTGCCATACTCCTCGATCAATATGTGGTCCACCGAAAATGCCGGCAGCTTGTTTGATGTCAACGCCGAGGTAGAATTATGGACCAGGGCCGGCCACATTAAGGTCAACCTGAAGAAAGGCGTAGATATCCGCAAGTTTGATAAGTTGATAGCTGAAGCGATATTGTAATTTGATTAAAGCATTCCTCGTCATGACAGGGGGATGTTTTTTTTGGGTGCATGCCTACCAACAGGAGAAAACCTCCTGGTCAATTAAAGTCTCTATGGGTCAGTTTCCGCTTCTTTCCCGTTCAGTTTGTCCGATAGAGCCTTGCTATCGGACATTCTCCGCTTCTTTCCCGTCCCTTTTGTCTGATAGAACCCTTCTATCGCACATTCTCCACTTCTTTCCCGCCCGTTTTGTCCAATAGAACCCTTCTATCGCACATTTTCTGCTTCTTTCCCGTCCGGTTCGGCCGATAGATCATCCTATTAGAAACAGTATTCCCTTCTTTCCCGTCCAGTTTGTCCGATAGAGTCTTTCTATCGGACAGTTTTCTCTTCTTTCCCGCGCAGTTTGTCCGATAGAGCACAATTAGCGGCCCACTTAATTAAATATTTTCTCCCTCCATGTCCTTTTCACCTCCCCGCCTGTATATAGAAGGTGAAAGGAGGTGAGGCAAATGGCAATGGCGATGTTGAAGGATTCTAATATCAGGCTGATGTTTGAAGCAGGTGTCGATGAGAAAGGCGAGCCAATCTTCAAGGGCAAGACTTACCGCTATGTGAGAAAGGAAGCTACTGCCGACCAGGTTCAGCAGGCGGCTGTGGCTCTTGGTGGCCTTAGCGCGAACTTGTTAAGCTCTGTGGAGCGTAACGACAGCTTCGATATCATCTAATCTGGCAATCTACTAATTCAATAGGAGGTGAAAAACATGGCTAAAACACTTGAGTTGCAATTCGCTACTGACCTTGGCAAATACGCCAAGCTGACGGTTGATAACCCGACGGAGCCGGTTGATCCAGCAGCGGTCAAGCTGGCAATGGAGCAAATCATCGCTTCCAACGCATTCCTGCCAACGAATGGAACCCTCGTTTCCGTTCATAGCGCACGCGTCGTCGAACGCAACGTAACTGAATACGAACTAATCTAATGAAAGTGAGCCGGTCCTCTTCTAGAGACCGGCTCTTGTTTTAAAAATATAAGGAAGGAGGAAGCGTATATGGAACAGCTTATTCCGTTCATCAGCGATGTTGGGTTTCCGATTGTCGTGACACTTTACTTGCTTCATCGAATCGAAGCAAAGCTGGATACTGTCGTCCAATCAATCCAGGGCCTGCCCGCGAGATTGCAGGAAAGGCCAGAGCCAGAGCGGGGTTATACCCAACAAGCAATCCGAGAGATTAATCACTAACCATCAGAAACTATCCTCTTTTAAAAAGAGGGTGGTTTTTATTTAATCAAACGTTTGATTAAAACAATATCCTTTTAAATTTAATAATCACGAAAGAATCATTGGAATTATATGTTAAAATATAGATGATTTATTTGGCTGCGGGCCAAGCTAAAAAGGCCTTGTTCTGCTGACTAAACTTTGAATAAATCAGATGTTTCCTGCTAAAAGGGGGTAAAAATGGCAGCTATTATTTATAATGTCATATTAATTGCTAGTTTCTTATTTTTAGTGTGGAAAAAAGACGATGCAGAACCTTATTTTCCGTTAAAAATCCTTGGATACTTTTTATTAGGCTCGTTTGCCTTTAATTTGAATCAAGTCTCTCTGCCGCTTGGCTTTATCTTGTATCTCCTGTTTTTTCGTCCCAAGTTAAATGCGCATGTAAAACGGATGGCTGCTGTTCTTGGTGTTTTTTCCTTTGTCATTGTCCATTGGATTTTCCCGTTTGGCATCAACCAATGGGAAAATCGCTCCATTTACATCGCACATGAACTTGACTCTGTATATACGATGAATTTTCAGGATGAATATGAACTGATTAAGAAAGAATTAAACCTGGAGAACGACCATTCAAAGCTAGAAGGCTTTGAAATGCGCTATCATCAAGATGGACGCATTGCAGAAATAAAATGGCAGCTGATCCGGCAAGAACACAATAGCTATTATCTTTATCAAATTCGATATGATTTTCACAAGAGCAGGTATCAAGTTGTAAACGGTCAGAGCGATACTTGGTTCCAATACGATCGGTTAATTGATGCTGATCATTTCTTTGAAAATCTAAATGTACTTGATATGAAAGATCTTACCCAAAAGAAAGGCAGTTTTTCTTCCTATGCCATACAAAGCTCTGGAGAACGGGTCTTATATTCAGCAGACCTTAGAACTCATTACTACTTATTAAACGGGGAAACCAAGTTGTTAACTAATGACCAATTGCCCGTTGAAGGTTATGTAATTTCAACCTTTGCCATGAAGAAAACAGAAGAAGAAAAAGATCAGCAAGGAAATATAATTCATGAAAGCTTTGAAGGTACCGAATCAGCTGATTATCTATTTGATGTTTATTTTGGTGATCAATAATAATCAGGAAGCAACTCAATGCGCTTTTTACCCACGAAGGCAAAACAAAACTAATACACAAAAACTCCTGAACGACAAAGAGAGCGGCCTTTCGCCGCTCTCTTAAATGCTATTTCAACAACTTGTAAAGTCTCGCCCCTGCTTAACCGGAATCCAAACCTCAGAATAATAATCTTGGTCAGCCGCATTCCCTGCTGTATAAACCTCCAGCTCGGGTGTTCCGGCATGCTGGTATCCGCTGGACGGGAACCATTCGGTGAAAATTTGCTTCCAAACCTTTTGCATTGCGTCTGGCATTGGGCCGTGGACTTCGAAGATTGCCCATTTAGATGCAGGTATCTCCATTTTCAAATAGCCTTCAGGTGTTTCCCCGTCATATGCCGCAGCAACCCAATAATCCATCCGCTTATCCTGGACATTGCTTTGATCCACACAAACACCAAGAACTCCTTTTACTGGCCCATTATTTTTACCTAACAAATAGTCGCTCGTTCCATCCTGATTCGCCTGATCCCACATTTTTGGAATGCCGGCAAGATTTTCGCCATTTGCGAAAGAAAATCCCTTTTTGACTCCAATCACTTCAAAACCCTCTTGTTCCACCACTTTGTATTGCATCGGTTCCGCTCCCTTCAGACTCACCTGTATTCCCAGGCGGCTATAAGATTTAAGCTTTCCTGTGTACTTCCGTGCTTCACTTGGCGAAATGCCATGCTGCCTGCGGAAAGCCTTCGTAAATGCTTCGGGAGTGTCATAGCCATATTTCAGCGCAAGATCAATGACCTTTGCATCTGTGCTGCATAGCTCGCCGGCTGCCAGTGTCAGCCGCCTTCGTCTCAGGTACTCGCCAACGGAGCAATCCGTTAAAATCGCAAACGTACGCTGAAAATGAAAAGGAGATGAATTGGCCTGAATCGCAATCTCCTCCATCGTAATGTCTTCCAGCAAGTGCTCCTCCATATAGTCAATCGCCCTCTGTAAAGCTTCAATCCACGCCATACAACTCACTCCCTTAAAAACATCCTATCAAGATTCCATTGAGCTATCCGGTCAATTTTTGCTCACTTATGTCAGTATTTTTCTATAAGATAATCCCCTTTTCCTTTCCCAAAAGAATGAAATTTTTCAGATTGGTATGATCCTTACCTTCAATTGACCCGTTAGCTTAGCAGACTCTAAAATTACATCTTTAAATAAATAGGTTATGATGTTACAAAATACATATAGAAGGAGAAAGTGATGAGCGAACATGATATCGAGCTTTATGCCCGCTTGCAGGCTAAAGATAAACGGGCACTTGAAATCTTATATGACCGATATGAAAAGCTTCTGTTTTCGTTCGCATACAGGATGACTGGCAGGCGTGATCTGTCAGAGGAAATCGTACAGGATGTTTTCCTTAAACTGTGGACGAAACCAGGAATATATGATGATACGAAAGGAAAATTCTCTTCCTGGATCCTGACCGTTACCAGATATGCTGCAATTGATTGTCTGCGTAAAAAGGATGATAATCATGTGGAGCTTGAGGATCGTGATGCTTTGAAATCCTCCGGGCCTTCGGTGGAAGAAGTGGCAGAGTGGAAAGAAAAACGCCATGAGATCAGGACAGCCATCAATCAACTTGCTGAAGAACAGAAGCAAATTGTTGAACTCTTTTATTTTAAAGGACTTTCACAGCAAAAAATCGCTGATACTTTCGAGATCCCTCTTGGGACGGTAAAAGGGCGAATACGATTGGCACTTAAGCATCTTCATAAAAAAATCGGCGGAATCAAGGAAGGGAGGGATCATAGCTATGACCGAACATAAGACATGTGAATGTTTACTGGATTATTTTAATGACACACTGACAGACGAAGAAAAATCACAGTTTGAGCATCATCTAGCCACTTGCAAAGATTGCCGGGATGAGTTGCAGGAACTGAATATGCTGACAGCTGATCTCCCTTTTTCAGCAGAACTGACCGAGCCGAATGAAGGAATGAAGGACCGAATCCTTGCTTCCGTTTTTGAAGAGAGTGAAGTACCTGAAGAAACTGAAACACCAATAGTAATAAAGGAATCCAAACGCCGGAATTACAGATGGCTTCAGCCGCTTCTGGCCGCGTCATTGCTTCTCTCCTTATCGGCTAACGCATACTTTTATTTGAACCAAAATGGCCAGGAAATCAGCAACCCACCGCGGGAAGGAACGGATGAAATCGTAAAGCAGGTTCAATTGGCGGTTTCGGAGGGATATGAAGGAACCGCGGAAGCAGCCATGATCAAAAAAGAAGAAGGAATGGCCCTTGTTGTCCAGGCAAGCAATCTCAAGCCTTTAACTGGCAATGAAGCCTACCAGGTTTGGCTGATCGATGAAGCCGGCGAAAAGTTCAGGGCGGGAACATTCCGCACCAACACGGAAGGAAAAGGTGCCGTAACATACTCGGTTAATTACGAAGGTGAGCACAATTGGACTACCATCGCAGTTACACTCGAACCTACTCCTGACAGCCAGCAGCCAAAGGGTGACATTGTTTTAGCTTCACAGCTTTAAAATGAAACAGAGCCTGAACGGTAATTTACCTGCCCGTTCAGGCTCTTCTTTTTGCATTTTTAATCACTATGCCATAACAAATGCTTAAATCCCCCCCCGGCCTTTCTGAAAAAATAAGCCTGAATGTTAATAGGATTCCAAGGACACATGCTTTAATTTTTCAGGATTCCTGACAATATAGATATCTGCTATTTGATCGTTTTTGACATGGAAGCTGATGACAGTCAGGATATTATCCATACCCTTTACCAGAAGGCCACACTCACCATTTACATTGACCATTTTAACCACTGCCGGTTCATCAGCATGGTGGTTTTGCTTCATGATGTTTAAAATAAAGCGGGTAACCAGGTCCTTTGAAATGATTGGCTTTAAGGCTGCGTAGACGTTTCCTCCGCCATCTGAATACAGGGTCACTTCTTTACCTAATAATTCCTCCAGCTTCTGAATGTTCCCCTGATATAAGGCAGAGACGAATGCCTGAATCATCTCCTTGTTTTTCGGTTCAGGTTTTCCTTCTGTCTCTTCTTTTAAAGGAAATTGGTTATTTACCCGACTGAAAATTTTTCGGCAATTAGGTTCGCTTCGGTCGACAATCTGCGAAATCTTCTTGTAATCGTATCTTAGTACTTGTCTAAGAACGAATACGGCTCTCTCAATAGGATTCAACTTCTCAAGTAAAAGCAAAAAGGCAAACGAAATGGCTTCCTGGTTCATAACCTCCGAGATTGGGTCATGATCCTTTAAAATCAGAGGCTCAGGAAGCCAAGGACCAATATAGACTTCACGCTTATACCTCGCTGATTTGAAAAAATCAATACATCTGTTTGTCACCATTTTACACAGATAAGCCTTTTTATTTTCCACCTGTTCAATCGTCTTTTCACTTATCTGCAGGTACACATCATGTACGATATCTTCTGCATCTGATACACTGCCGAGCATTCGGTAAGCAATCGAAAAAAGCAGCGGTTGATACCCTGAATATAGATCCTCCAACTCCACACTCCCCATCACATACCTCAGTTGATCTTACTCGCCAGCTCCCATGTATACTCTCTGATTTTGCTGGCAGGCTTCCCACAAAAGACAACATCTATTCCCCATTTTTGTGCCCACACAAAACCGTCGTCTGGCCCCAGTCCAATACTGAGAAAATCGGGAAAGTTCTGATGGGCAGGCGCTGTATTTCCATCCATATTCGCTTTCAAAATTTTAGCCAGTCGTTCCGCCTGTGAAATGGCTTCTTTACAGCTCATACCTGCGGCCATACCACTATTTGAATCCACTGCATGAACGCAGTCTCCAATCCCATAAATATCTTCGCTGCCAACAAGGCGATACCAGGGATCGACTTTTATTTTCCCGTCGTCAGTGAGGGGAACATCCAATACAGAAAGACTGGGACAAGGCTTTAATCCGACAGTCCAAATACAAAAATCTGCATCCAGTTTGGATCCATCAGTTAAACATACTTCACCATCAGCGAATTTTTCAGCCACTGCATTATGGATTATTTGGATTCCGTGTTCTTTAAGCCTTCTTTCAAGCCTTGAACTGACTTTTACTGGAGCTTCCTCCAATAATCTCTGCGAAGCGTTAATAAGAACTAATTCTATATTCTTAGATATTCTCCTTTTTACCGTTTCATCTTTGAGCCATGAATTTACTTCTGCTGCGGTTTCAATACCTGTAATTCCGCTTCCCGCAATCGCCAGGCGAATATTGCTATTGGGCGAATCTGTAATTTTTAATAGCTGTTGCCGAATTTCCCGGGCATTTTCCAGGCTAACGAGCGGTACGCCTCCACGGTCAGGATCATCATTACGAAGTACACTTCCCAGAGCAAGTACCAATTGGTCGTATCCCTGCTGAAATGGCGTTCCGTCAATCCCAGAAATGAGGAGGGTTTTCGCTTCAGGATTGAGACCAATAAGTTCCCCCTGGATAAAATGAATATTTCCGCAATACTGTTTAAGCGGGATACGTAGTTTCGAGACATCTTCGTTAACAATCCCTTTAAATAACTTTACCTTCTTAAAATGATAGTCATTTTTATCAACCAATATCACCCTGATTTTTTTATTCAACTCTTTCTTAAGTGCAGCTATCAAATTTATTCCTGCGTATCCCCCTCCAATAATCACAATCGTTCTCAGCTTAGTCATTGTCCTTTCCTCCCTTGGTCGTTGTACTTTCATAACGATTAATGGAGCCATTTTGTGACCACTTCATCTACTTTTTAAAAATTTTTTAAAAAAATTCACCCAAAAGTGATCCATCCTGAATTTTCTCCCGTTAGCATAGTGAAAACAAAAACAAAGGAGAGATTTCAAAATGAATTTTAAAAAAGCAGCGATTGCCGTACCACTTAGCCTATCCCTCTTATTGCCTGTTGCAGCAAACTCAGCTTCAGCACACGATCATGCAAAACCTACAGTATCAAATTCAGCAGTTGATTTAAGAGCTACCCTTGACCAACTCCTTAGCGAACATGTTTATTTAGCAGTTGATACGATGAGAAAAGGTGTCGATGGCACGAAAGATTTTGAACAATCCGCCGCTGCCCTTCAAGGAAACACTGAAGATTTAAGCGCTGCGATTGCATCTGTATATGGAGATGAAGCAGGTGCGAAATTCAAGGATATGTGGTCTGCTCACATTGGTTTCTTTGTCGACTATGTCAAAGGAACTGCGGGGAATGACGAAGCAGCAAAGAAAGCCGCCCTAGATGAACTGGCGCAATACAAAGAAGACTTCTCTAATTTCCTTTCCACCGCAACAGAAAAACGCCTTGAAGCGGATGCCCTTGCTGATGGATTGCAAATGCACGTCGATCAGCTGGTCGGAGCCTTCAATGCTTATGTCGAAGGCGATTATGAAAAAGCGTATGAATACGAACGTGAAGCGATCCATCATATGTACATGGTGAGCAAAGGCCTGTCCAATGCGATCGTCATGCAGTTCCCGGATAAATTTGAAAACCACAAGGCCGTCACTCCGGCAGCTGATTTACGATCAGACTTAAACTATCTATTGTCCGAGCATGCAGGTCTGGCCGTTACAGCGATGCAAAATGGCATTGATGGTTCAAAGGACTTTGAAGCATCAGCCGCGGCTCTTTCTGCCAATACCGATGACTTGAGTGCTGCGATTGCATCTGTATATGGCGACGAAGCTGGCGCGCAATTCAAACAGATGTGGGCTGCCCATATTGGCAACTTTGTTGATTATGTAAAAGCGACCGGCGCAAACGATGAAGAAGGCAAAAAAGCAGCCCTTGCCGCTCTTGCCCAGTATAAAACTGAATTCTCGAAGTTCCTCGAAACAGCCACAGATGGCAGACTTCCTGCAGATGCCCTGGCAGAAGGATTGCAAATGCATGTGGATCAGTTGATCAAAGCTTTCGATACCTACACAGCTGAAGATTATGCAAGCACCTACCCTGCAGTAAGGGAAGCTTATGGACATATGTTTGGAACATCAAAAGGTCTTTCAGGAGCAATCGTAGACCAATTCCCTGACAAGTTCAACGCTGAAATGCCAAGCGAAATGCCAAAGACTGGTTTGGGCGGTACCGCTTCACAAGGACTTCCGTTTGAGGCGATTCTGATTTCAGCCATTCTAGCGTTAGTCGCTGCAGGATTCGTAACAATTCGCCGTCTGGCTGCTGACAAAAAATAATAAGCCAGATTGAGAGAAGGCACTGTCCCTTCTCTCTTCTGTCTTTTTACTGAGGTGATCCACTTGAAAAAACTCTATGTAATGATTGCTGCAATGATACTGGCGGGCTGCTCAAGCCAGTCGGGTGCTGAAACGGCAGAAGGAACCCAGGCTCCTAATAATCAGGAGCAAACGGCTTCTGTAGCTGCTCCTTCCTCAGAATCCAAGATTGAAATCATTAAAGATAATCGGACAGGAATCATCCCTGCGACAATTGAAATTCCTGCGATCAATGTCAAAACCAGGATTGAACAAGTAGGCACCTTGAAGGACGGTCGCATGGATGTTCCGAAAGATCCTGACAATGTTGGCTGGTATGAGCCCGGTACATTACCTGGAGCTCCAGGAAATGCAGTCCTCGCAGGACATGTAGACGATCTGACGAGCCCTGCTATTTTCTATGACCTTCACAAACTGAAAAATGGCGACAAAATCATGTTAACGGACACTGATGGCCAGACACTGACCTTCGAAGTCTACGACCAAAAAACCTTTCCGCGTCTGGATGCACCAATTGAAGATATTTTCGGCTTCACATTTGCAAGCACCCTCAACCTGATTACCTGCAGCGGTGACTATGACCCCGAAACAACCGAACGGGCTGAACGGACCGTAATATATACCAAATTGGTTGAAGAAAAGAAGGATAGTCTCTGATGCATAAAACTGCTTTTTGAAGCCAAAGTTAGTTCGGCTTTAAAATAAAAATATTGAACTAACCATGCCCTTCTCACAAGATTCACTCTAGAATCAGCAAGCAATTCGGCGAGTAAATTAGCCAAGAAAAATGCTTGGAGAAACTCCAGGCATTTTTTATATACTCCCATCACCGAACGCATCACACCCATTTTAGTTTCACCCTTCGCCCCTCTCTTTCTTTTTTTCGAAAAAAAAAGCACTAAGCAGTCATGCTTAGTGCTTTTCCCTTATTTCTTAAAAATCCCGAACGGCTTGCCAATTGGCAGGACAACTCTTCCAAAGTGGGTGTTCAGCACATTTGCTGCTGAGCCGTAGAATGAAAGAATCGCAATTCCCAGTTCAGCTACGGCTGCCAGCATATGCGACGCCTCATGGAAGATATCAAATGAACTTAATGATAGTCCAATAAATAAGAAGTCGATCAATACGAAAATGAAGAATAAGACTTTATTCGTTTCCAGGGCTCCAATCGTCATGAAGACACTGAAAATCAAATAGCCGATGAAGGCCATTCCCAATTGCTTCACATCGCCGTCAGCTGCAAGGCTTTCTCCGAAAAATCCGAGTTGAATCAGCCAGGAAGTTCCAACACCGAACCAGAAGAGTCCGAACGCGCCGAAAGCTGTCATTCCAAATATATTATTATGCTTGCCATCAAGAATCGCAGCATAAAGCTGTGCTAGTCCACCAAGGAAAATTGCCCAAGGGATGATGAGTGATACGCCATCTGTGAATCCAAGTTTCTGGGACGACGCAACTAATGTAACCATGGCTAGTCCAAACAAACCTAGCGCTGATGGATCCGCTGTTGTAATTTTAATCTGTGTTTGATTTTGAGTATCCATTTCTGCCTCCTATAAATAAATGCGCAAACGCCTTGGTCTGCCCCGACAGGCGCTGGAGCTAGACAATTTTCAAGGCGAGTTGCCTACTTTCTACATTTCAAAAAACATACTTTTGTACTTTACAGGATTCAAGTGTACGAGTCAATATGATTTATTTGTCATTTGAAACAAATCGAGGAACTCTAGCGAATGTGAATGGGCTCAGCTTGGTACAACAACTGAAAAAGAGACGGATTATGTTATATCCGCCTCCTTTGATTACTTCTACCAGCTTGTTCGCAAGATGAAAACGAAGATAACCCTAAAAATCCAATTCAACAACTATACTGAGTCCTAACAGAAAGTTCCAGGATGTTTATTTTACAGAGCTAATTATCCTGCTTATGATACACTCCAACCAGCCGTCTTCGGTTCTCTCTCTTGATCAGCTGCCACATCGGGATATATGTGATACTGAAAACAATCAGTGCCCCAACTTCAAGGTTCAGATAATACATGATGCCGCTGCCAAAGAAAGATAGGATTGTCTTGGCTTCTGTCGGACTCGCCAAATAGAAGAAGTTCGTATCAAACAGGAAATTGAAAATGAAGATGGGAACGGCAATAATGTTCACGACAAGATAAGTGAATAGAATGGCTTTGCGGGGAACTCTGTAGTCTTCGAAAAGGATGAAATATAATGCGGCAATCGGAATGGCTGAGTGGTTGAGGAAGTATTCAATATAGTCGAAATGAGGAAAGGTGTAAGACATTTCAGGTGTAACCATGGCTAAAACTGCTGGCAAGGTGCCAATGAAGTAAAGTACATAAAATCCTTTCACACTCTTTCTTAAAAACAAGTACATCGCCAGAAAGGAGCTGAGCGAACACATGTGTAAAGGAAGGTCACCGATTTGCCATTGCCCGGTCAGGATGAGCCATAACTGATGAGAAACCTGGCACGCCACCAGAGTCCAAAATATGATCCATTTCAAAACATTTTTGTGCGGCCTGATTTGGTTTCGTAATAGCACCAACCCAAGACAAACACCAAAGAAAAGTCCCAGGGTAACCAGGTGCTCAGCAGAAAGCAATTCAAACCCCTGCATTCCCGTAACAGAAAACATGATGTCATCACCTCGCTGTACATTTAAAATGCTGTTAACTATAAATGTATGCGCGAGAACATTGGTTGAACACAGGTTTTCGTCCAAAAACAGGAGAGGCAGTATACAAAAAAAAGCACAGGGTACGTCCCCATGCTTCACTTCTGTCTCAGATACAAAGGCAATGTAAAAGTAAATTCGCTGCCTTTTCCTGGCTGGCTTTCAGCGTGAATCTCTCCACCGTGCGCTTCGACGATATATTTGACGATCGCAAGACCCAGCCCGGTACCGCCTGATTCCCTTGAACGCGACTTTTCACCGCGGAAAAATGGATTGAATATGAATGGCAGATCTTCTTCTGCAATTCCTTGTCCATTATCCTTAATGCTGATTTGAAGATATCCGCCCTGGTTGTCTACTTTCAACAGGATATTCGTCCCGCCGTACTTGACTGCATTATCAACCAAGTTCGCCATAACTTGCTTTATTCTGCCGCTATCTATTTTCAGACTGACAGCCGGAATTGGCTCAGCAAGCACGAGTTCTACCCCCTGATAGTCCAATTGCGCATTATGAAAAGCCTCCTGGAAAAACTCGCGACTGTTCACAAGATTCTTATCAATTGAGAGCTGCTCGAGCTCAAACTTCGAGAACTCAAACAAGTCTTCAATCAGCCTGTCCAGCTGGTTTGTCTTTGATTTGATGACTGAATAATACTTCTTCTGCATTTCCTCATTCTTGGCAATGCCGTCTTCCAATCCTTCCACATAGCCCTTGATCGAGGCAAGCGGTGTCCTTAAGTCATGGGAGATGCTCGCGATCAATTGCTTACGAGCCCGTTCATATTGCTGCTGCTGCTCAATCGATTTTTTTAAGTGGTCACGCATCAAGTCAAAGCCATGGATGAACCTGCCGATTTCATCCTGCTTTCCATACCTGATCTTATAATCCAAATTCCCCTCAATCACTTCTTCTGTCGCCTGATATATTTCCTTCAAAGGCTGGAGAATCGTCTTGGAAATATACCATGTCCATAGTAAAATCAGCGCAAGCAGTACCGCCAGGCCAATCCCAATCGCTCCCAGGATGGCATAAATCATTTCTTTGAACTGACTAAATGGAGGAACGGTGAGAGAATGAGCCTGGATTTCCGCAGACAACTCGCCTTGCTCCTGTGTCAGCACGTCAACATTAAGCTTTCCCAACCGGTCCAGCCATATGGATTCTTCCTGCCTTTTTTGATACCCCGAAGAGTTGAATAAAGTCTCCCCCTCTGAGGAATAAACAGTCAATCCAATCTGGTATTTTTGCATCAACGGCCTCACGTTTTCGTAAAAAAGATCTGGATCCTCAAGGTACTGAGCATTCTCATTAATCGTTGTCTTAACCTCTGACAATAGCAAGTCGAGTTCATCTTCGCTCTTGCCTGCCCGCTCTTCCATACCTGCCGAATAAAAGGTCATGAACAAAATCGCTGCCGCAATCGGCAAAATGATAATGCTGACAAAAGCGAGGATCAATCGCGGTTTCAGCCCCCATCTCATTGGCTGCCACCATCGAACTTATAACCGATTCCCCAGACAGTTTTGATAAACCGTGGTTCTGACGGGTTAACTTCCATTTTCTCGCGAAGCTTCCTAACATAAACGGTGATCGTGTTACTATCGCCGACATGCTTATAGCCCCAAACGTTTTCGAGCAGCTGTTCTTTTGTAAACACCTGTCCTTTATTGGCTGCCATGAAGGCGAGCAGCTGGAACTCTTTTGCGGAAAGTTCGATCAGCCTTCCTTCCGCATGTACGGTATATTCTTTCAAATTAATTTCAAGTCCAGGATATCTAATCTTATTTTCAGTTTCCTTCGGGACTGACAAGTGCTTAAACCGTCTTAGCTGGGCTTTAATCCTGGCGACAAGCTCCCCCGGACTGAACGGTTTAGTGACATAATCATCGGCACCAATTCCGAGACCGATAATCTTGTCGGTATCACTTTTCTTTGCGCTCATGATGATAATCGGAATGTTCGACTCCGCCCTGATTCTGCGGCAAAGCTCGATTCCGTCCATTTTTGGCAGCATGACATCGAGCACTGCCACCGTGGGCCGATGTTCAATAAATTGATTCAATCCGTCAAGCCCATCGAAAGCCAGAATACTGCGGTATCCTTCCGCTTCCAGATAATCACTGACAAGCTCGGCAATTTCCCGTTCATCTTCAACAATTAAAATCAAATCTTCTTCCATGATGGGTACCGTCCTATTTTTAAAATGGCTGTTTTCGTAAAGATTGTTGTTAAAATCCTAAAGCCGATTTTAACGTGAAAGTATCTATTTTGTAGTTCGGTATTAAGTGTGCAAGCTCTTTTCTCCTAATAATTTTTAATAATGTGAAGAAACATAGGTTATTTAATCCTATTTTGTAGTCAATAGCAACAAAGTTTGAGAAAAGAGCCTTAAAAATAAAGGAAACCACAAATGCGGTTTCCTCTTTCATAACATAGTCAAGCTTAAGCTGCAACGTCACGCTTGTTAAAAATGAACAGTGATAGAAAAGCAAACAGCCCGAAATAAATCAGCAGCATCACGATCGAGAATGTCATTGTCATTCCTTCAACCAGCGGTGTCCCCGTTGTGTACTGTTGAAGGTCCGTGTTGGCAAATAGGATGTATTTTACCCAGTCGTACTGGCTTAAAAGCTGGACAATCTGCGGGCCCGTGAACATTAGGAACAAAGAGATCCCGATGGCGAGCGAGCTGCTGCGGAATACAGTCGAAATCATGAAAGCCAGAGTGACCATCATAATCAAATCAATGCTCCTGAATCCAAACAGCTCAATGATGTGTGTGACCATATTCTGCTGTACAACCCTGCCATTGCTATAAGAAAGATACGGAGTTTCCGCCCCGGTGAATCCGAAAAAGATCATGCCAAACAGGAAAGAAGTGCTGAATAATAAAACAAGCATCAAAACTGCGAACAACAAGGTCGAAGCATACTTGGCAAGAAGCACCTTCGTTCTGCTCACAGGTCGAATCAGCAGCAGCTTCACTGTCCCCCAGGAAAATTCACTTGCTACCATCCCCGCAGCAATCACAATTGTAAACAAGGCCGCAATCCCGGTGAATGTCGTCGCATCAACCATATAGCCCCAAAGTGAATCCCGTTCCATTGGCGCCAGATCATGTTCAACCCGGTATTCATTCAGGGCAATTCTTTCTTTTAACAATCGCTTTTGCGCTTCAAGCATCGGTGCTGTTTCCAGACTCTCAGTCAATTGCGCATTTTCAGCGGTCAGCTGTGACTTCCAGTCAGCATTGCTGCCAGGGTCCAGGACAAACTTTGTAAAAGCGCCAACAAGGGCAACGACGAGTACGAGGATTCCAATCATCACCCATGTTCCCATGCGTTTATAAATTTTTACGTTTTCATTATGAATCAGTCTGAAAAAATGGCTCATTTAGTTCCCTCCGTCATTTCCAGGAATTTTTCCTCCAGCGTACTATTTTCCGAAGAAACCTGATAAATCTCAAATTCATTTTCCGCAAGCACCTTTACCAGGGATGGAACTTTCTCACGGCTGGCTGAAACAAACAGCTTAGCTCCATTCACCTTTGGATTGAGCTCAGGAAACGTCTGTTCAACAAACTCCCTGGCTTTTTCAATCGGTTCAATTTCAAGTACCGTATTCACCTTTTCTCCGACAAAGTCTCCGACTGTTTCCACGCTGACCAGATGTCCATCCTGGATAATGCCAATCCGGTCACACATTAGCTGCATTTCCGAAAGCATATGGCTGGATACAAAGACGGCGATCCCTTCTTCATGGGCGATCTTTCGGATATAAGTGCGGATTTCCCTGATTCCAGCAGGATCAAGGCCATTTGTCGGCTCATCGAGGATGAGTAAAGCTGGCGAATGCAATAGCGCCTGTGCCAGTCCAAGCCTCTGCCTCATTCCCAGTGAATAGCCCTTAACCTTTTCATGAATCCTTTTTTCCAGCCCTACCAGCTTCACGATTTCATCGATTCTTTCCTTTTTCACAGGATCCGGCAGCATCCGCGCGTATTGCAGCAAATTATCATAACCAGAGAGGAACTTGTACATCTCAGGGTTTTCAATGATCCCGCCTACATGCGAAATTGCCTTTTCAAAGTTCTTCTCGATGCTAAATCCATTGATTAGCACTTCGCCTTCCGTAATGCCCATCAACCCAACCATCATCCGGATCGTCGTCGTCTTCCCCGCACCGTTAGGCCCAAGAAACCCAAACACCTCACCCGGAAAAACATCCATGCTGATCCCATGGATGATCGTTTTATCTCCAATCACTTTCTTTAAATTCTTTATCTCAACAATCGGTTTTTTCATAGATCATTGCCTCCCTTTCACAAACTCTATTCTGTCAGCGAATCCCTAAAATGCTCTTATGAAATTATTAATAAAGTATTAAAATGAGCAATAGCACAAAAAAAGAGAGCGACCATTTGGTCATTCTCTATCATTTACTTTCACAGATGTTTTTAAAAATCTAAACCCACACTTCTTTATAATCCTCAATATATTGCCTGATATCGGATGGCTTCCTTCCCGTTACCTTTTCAAAATCATTATTTATGCCTTTTGCAAGACCCAGCTTAGTAGGAATATGAATGCCGGCAACGACATTGATAAAGCTTTCATCGTTACCTTTGGAAGTCATGTAATTTTTGAATGCTTTCACTGAAGGATTCGAATACTCAACCTTAATATTCATCACTTCGGACATGATCCTGGCAACTTCATAAAAATCGAGTGCTTCTTTTCCGGTAATGACATAATTCTTATTTTTGTACTCTTCTGGGTTGCTCAGGGCAATCGCAGCCACTTCGGCAATATCCCTGGCATCAACAAAGCTGGTCTTGCCCTTGCCGGCCGGGACAAAAATCCGTTTATGTTCTTTCAATTCTTCATATAAAAAGTCTTTTAAATTTTGCATGAAATAGCCCGCGCGCAAAAATGTATACGGAATTCCTGCCTTCTTTATTAATTTTTCATTTTTATAATGGTGGATGAAGGGCATATACTGAACGTCCTTTACTGATAGGTAGACGATGTGGCTGACGCCTTTCTCCACAGCCTGAGTGACAAAGGTTTCAAACTCCATTCGGTCTCCGGGCGGATACATCAGGAAGATTCCGGTTATACCATCCAAAGCCTTATTGAACGTATCTGATTTTGAAAAATCAAGAGCGACAAATTCAAACTTTGATTCATGACGGTCCCTTGCCTGTTCCACATTTCTGACAGCACATTTCAGAGGAATTTGTTTTTCCTTTAATTTCTCCGCCACCTCATAGCCTGCCTTACCGTTAAAGCCAGTCACCAATATTGTCATTTTCCTCATTCCTTTTCGTTTTTGTAGACCAGTCTATATAATATTTTCAAAAAAACAACCAGCACTACTTACTTCAATAGTGCCGGTATATTTTTAGCTGCCAGTAAAAGGGGTTCGTTGTTCCCTTTTGTAAAAGATAGCAGAAACGCTCCTTCAATCATGCTGTTAATGACGACTCCAAGCTCCCTTGCTCTGCTTTCATCAAAGCCTGATTGAAGCAACTTTTCGGTAAACACCTGCTGAAAACTCTCATAGCCGCTTTGGCATGCTTCCCTGATCGGTTCGTTGAAAAGCGCGGTCTCAAGTGCAACAGCGGCAATTGGAACTCCCTCTTGGCTGTCATCATTCTGGTATTGTTCTGCCATTTTTTCGATAAAACCTTGAATCGCTTCAATGGCGTCAGTTTTTTGATCAAGCCCCTGTTTAATGCGCTCCCTTACATGCTCGGCAGTCATTCGAACAGACTCCACCGCAAGCTGCTCCTTTCCATCAGGAAAATAATAATATAAAGAACCCTTCGGTGCGCCACTTTCCTTCAAAATATGATTCAAACCAGTTCCATGGTAACCCTGAAGCTGGAATAACCGCGAGGCAGCACTGATTAATCTATCCCTTGAAGTTTCCTTCATCTTCATTCACCCCTCTCTATCATTTTATAACAATCGGTCTACATATAACACTAGCTACACAGACAGGATTATGTCAATTTTGGGAATCTCAACGCGACCTTATATACGATAAATGGAATACACTGAAAAACTGACAAGGTAACTCCACTTTGCAAAAAAAGCAAAGAAAGCGGTACACAAATCCGCAAATACCAAACGAAGCATAAGGCAATTCCCTGAGTTTCACTTCGATACAAATGAGAAGCATAAGGCACTTCCCTGAGTTCACCTTCAACACAAAGAAAAGTAAGGCACCTCCCTGAGTTCCCCTTCAACACAAAGAAAAACACAAGGCACCTTCCTGAGTCCCCATTCAACACAAAGAAAAGCACGGGGTACGTCCCCGTGCTTCAGCTTTTAACCTAAAACAAACCTCACTTCAACATCTTCCACAAACCCCAATTCACTGCAAACATCAAAATCGCGTATCCGGCCACGCCGAAGGGCAATTTCAATGCTAAAAAGTGAAGTCCCACAAAGACAGGGATGACGAGGAAAAGCAGAAATACCTTGATGTCGCCACTCTGCTGGACAGCGTCGAACGGCTGTGAAAAGGCGAGCTCCTTTCCTCCTGCCAGAAAGCACACCGCTGTATAAATCAATGCGGCGAATAATACCGCAGCCAGATCATCCAAAATCCTCAGACCAAACAAAAAGCTGAACATAACCGACACGAGCAGGAACAATGGCAAAAACAGCTGGAACAGAAATGCCTTCAATGCCGCTTTATTGATCAGACCAAGCTGTTTCACTGGTGCGACCTGATAAATCCAGCTTCCTTTATGAGAACCGGAATGCGCGAGCATGATGACTGACGTCGGGATGACCAGCATGATCGAATACATGCTTAAATAGGACCGACTGGCAGCGAATTCCTCAAAACTCATGATCGAATAGCTGTTGAACATGAACACGAACGGAACCACCACGGCAAACCCGAGCGATGGATAGACCTTCAGCTTGAAATCTCGCTCATTTTTCATCATGATCCTCGCGAACCGGAAAAATGGCAGCTCATCTTTGGAAACCAGCATGTGCAAGGAACGGAATACCTTCCATTTGTTGCTGGCTTTTTTCTTGCCAGTTTGGCTCGATAGTTTTTGCAGGTTGCGCTCGAAGTCTGGAATCATCTTCAAATACACAATGATCGATATAACTGGTCCAAGCACGGCCAAAATTGTCAATATCATACTTCCGATGCTTCTGCCGCCTCCAAGCAGCACATCGAACAGACCGCCAAACCACATCGGCGGAAGCAATAGCTGCCACCAGGCAAAATCGATTGTATAATCAAGATTCACCAGTTCAAATGAACGCGCCACCACCTGGTAGCCAATCATCATGCCAACAGTAAGGGCAATCTGCACATAATTGATAATATCCTTAAGCTTTTCACCGTCAAAATACTTCAAAATAAACAGGTACAACAACGCGGTGAATGCAATGATAAAAATGTCCGCCAGCGCGAATGAGACAAGGAATAACAGGGTGAACAGGATGCCCTTGAAAAACAGGCTGACCAACAACGGAATCAACGTTGTTGCCAGGGTAATGTAGAGCATGTAAATCGTCACATGCAGCAGCTTTGCCATGCTTACCGTTTTCGAATTTACTGGTTTTGTAGCAAGGACGCTTTTATCCCGCAAGTCGAGCAAAACGGATGAAAAATCGGAAATCAGCGTCGTCATGATGATGAACATAAAGATGCTGAACAAGATCGACACTTGAAACAAATAATTATCCCGTAAAAATAAGAACGGAATCAGCATCAATCCAAAGAAACCATACATCCACAACGATTTGAAGAATTCATTCTTCTCTGGTTTATCCTTCTTTTTCCTTGACTGGTTGAACACTGTCGGCTTCCGACGCTGATCCATTGTCAGCTTGACCTGGAGAATTCGCCGCATCGTCATGTAATCTACACCCATTTTTAAAAATAAAGGCTTAAAAACATCCAGCAGCCTTAACACGAAAAAATTGTCCATCGTCACCCCTCCTTAACGATGGATACAAATTCAGAGGCACGATCCTGATGCTCATGGAATCCGGTCATCTGATTGAAGATATTCTCAAGAGACCCCTCTTGGCTCTGACTCTTCAATTCTTCAAAACTGCCATTCGCAACGATATGACCGCCATGCAGCAAAACAATCCGGTTGCTGATCTTCTCGACGACGTCCATGATATGGGATGAATAAAAAATCGTCTTCCCTTCACCAGCGAACATGGCGAGAATCTCCTTAAAAACCATCACACTATTTGCATCGAGACCTGTCAGCGGCTCATCGAGGAAAAGCAAATCCGGATTATGCAAGAAACTTGATACAATCAGCGTCTTCTGCCTCATCCCTTTCGAAAAAGAAGAAATCCGGGATTGATAGACCTCTGCCAGTCCGAACACATCGAACAGCTGCTTCGCTTTCCTGTCCGCATCGTCATAATCCATCCCATACAGCTCAGCAACGAACGTCAAATACTCCTGAGCCGTAAGCGAATCATACATTTCAGAAGTCTCGGGAATATAACCGATCCTCCGTTTGTAGCTTTCACCCTGCTTCGCAATATCCTCTCCAAAAATCTCAATCTTCCCAGAATACCCTTCCTCAAGGCCCAGCATCAGTTTTACCGTTGTACTTTTACCAGCGCCGTTTGGACCTATGTATCCGATGATTTCCCCTCTATCAACCTTTAAATCTATCCCTTTCAGCACCTCTTTGCTTCCGTATGATTTAGTCAAACCGGTAATTGATAATACTTCCGAAGACATGACTCTCCCCCTTTTAAAAATGGTTCAAAATACCATATTATCATTCTAACATAGTAGGAAAATACTGGAATGGTATCTGGGGTATTATGTAAATAACCCCCTTATCAATTAAATAAGGGGGCATCCTGCTACACCACTTTTTCGAAAAAAATCTGTACAACAAGCGCCACTGTCATCAACCGCAATATAGGTTTGACATAGCTGGGGTTCAGCTTGCTGGCAATTCTGACGCCAATTTGCGCTCCTGTCACCGAACCCAGCATCAAGGCAATGGTCAGCGGCCAGATAACAGCCCCGGTAGAAATATAGGTAATCGCTGCACCTAAACAGCTCGAAAACGTGGCAAGACGGACATATCCGACTGCCCGGATGTAGGCGATGTTCAAATAACCAAACAAATAAAGCATAAGCGTCCCTTGTCCCGGCCCAAAAAGACCATCATAAATTCCGATTGCATATAAACCTGGAACACTTTTACCAGAAGGCTTTAATGGCTGATCTCCAGACATGCTCCCTTTCCCCAAGAATGAGGCGAAGAAAGCAAAAATTAGCAAGCCAATCGCCACCACATACATGTCTTCACTTGAAATCTTTGAGGCTATGAACCCTCCACTCACCCCGCCAATCAGGCTTACAGGGATAATCCAGAATGATTCCTTAAAAGTTATTTTCTTTTCTCTATAAAGATGGTAAAAGCTCGAGAAGGAGCTGACCGTATTCGAAACCTTATTCGCAGCAATCGCAGAATGGACTGGCATGCCAAGAACAAGCATCGCTGGCAAACTGATCAATCCCCCACCTCCAGCGAGAGTTCCAACCGTCGTCGCAAAAATACCAATGAAAAAGAGAATGATATAATCCATAATTTAACACCTCCTTCATTCATTATATTTGTAAATATGTAATAAGAAAATTTAATAAAATCAATAAATATCGATAAGAATTAGTTATACACCAACAAAAAAAGAGTCAGCAGAATGGTTCTGCTGACTCTACAAATTCCTTAAGGCAGTCTGACACCGCGTGAGCTCACATACAATGAATACCATTCCTCACGGCTGAGACTGATATTGACTGCATCTCCGCACGCTATGATCCTTGCTGGATTGACGGTGCCGATGACAGGCTGGATTGCGGCTGGATGTCTCATCAGCCAGGCAAGCACAATTGCTTCTGGTGTTGTTTGCTTCTCCTCGGCCAACTTCTGCACCATGGCAGCGGTCTGTTTGACACTCTCGCTTTCATTCTCAATATTTTTCCCAGTATAAAGGCCTTTCGCAAGTGAACCCCAAGACTGAACCTGGATCCCTTCCATCTGCATAAACTCCAGCGTCCCATCAGGGAAGGTGTTTTGGCGCGCGGCGTCCTGGTTTACATGGACACCTGTCTCAAGCCAGCCAATTTTATTCAAGCTCATTTCCAGCTGATTGACGATGATTTTTTCATCGGTATGCTTCTGAAGCAAACGAATCTGTCCTGCACTCATATTGGAAACACCAAATGAACGCACCTTGCCGGAGGCTTTTAGCTGATGAAAAGCTTCGCCAACCTCCTCTGGTTCCATTAGAGGATCAGGACGGTGCAGTAACAGGATGTCCAGATAATCGATGCCAAGCCTTGAAAGGATGCCATCCACACTGTCGAGGATGTATGATTTTGAAAAGTCGTACCTTCCGGGCAGGCCAGATGCCTCATCCCCGAAGCGAATGCCGCATTTAGACTGGATGATGATGTTCTCACGAAGGTCAGGCTTTTCTTTTAAAACCTGCCCGAAAACTCTCTCTGCTTTTCCCAAAGTATAAATATCGGCATGGTCAAACATATTGATCCCAGACTCTAACGCGGCTTCCACCGCTTCATGCGCCTGCTTGACATGTTCCAGCTCGATTGGACTGCTGTCCCAGCCTCCGCCAAGACCCATGCATCCAAACACAAGCTGTGAAGCATTCAATCCATTTTCATTAATAGGCAGCTTTTTCAATTCTTCATTCCTCCTTAAAACTCTTTGCAAGACATTCTATCATAGGAAAAGGAAAGACGATAATGTAAGGCCAGAAACCATCTGCACGCAAATCCACCAAGATTAGGCCATATTTAACTTGATTATGTGCCCATAACCTTGAAAATCCACCAAGTTGTGGCACGTAAACGGCATTACTACCTAATAGAGGATTAACTTTTACCAAATCTTCCTTCGAAAAATCACTCCATCCTAATTCCTTTGAATTATCAGTAAAGTCTTATATGATTGAATTACAATATATTCAATTGGAGGGTGTTACGATGGAATTAACGGTTTATTTGGCAGGTCAGATTCACGATGATTGGCGCGATCAGGTGGCACAAAAGGCGAAGGAAAAGAACTTGCCTTTGGTCTTCGTCGGACCGCAGACTAACCATGATCGCTCTGACAATATTGGCGAGGACATCCTTGGAAAGCAACCGGGCAATGTGTATAAGGACGACGCTGCATCTGATATTAACAACTTCAGGACACAGGTTTTAATGCAAAAATCGGATATCGTCATCGCGCTGTTTGGCGAAAAGTACAAGCAATGGAACACAGCGATGGACGCCAGCGCTGCCATCACGATGAACAAACCAACCATCATCGTCAGACCAGAATCCTTGATTCACCCATTGAAAGAACTATCCAATAAAGCGAACGTTACGGTAGAAACCGTTGATCAGGCGTTGGATGTCATCAGTTATATCTATGAATGAAACAGAAGCATAGGGTGCGTCCCTATGCTTTTCCTCCGTGGATGACCGATAATAATGAGAAAGCACTGGATGGTTCTACTGGTTCATACATTCCGTCAAACAAAGGAACCGTCCCGATAAAAATCAAATCTGCTAGTTATTAAATTGCTTCACGTGTTTTCTACTTTCAAAGACCTTTATGGTATGTGCAGAATGATCTCTTTTCATTTCAATAATATAAGTGTTTTCTTCTGTTTTGACTTGATATGTATTACTACCTAAATAGATTATATTGGTTATTTCAGACCTCTCCCCTAAAGCTTCTTCTCTAATATCCGGATCTGCCAGGATACTCTTCACATTCTGCTCTGCGTTAAAATAGTCAATCATGTTATAAGGACTTACAAATAGTAAAATGCTAATAGGAAGGAGCAGACATATACCAATTAAAAGTTTCCCTTTCACCACTCTATCCCCCTTCAATATTCTTTATTCTGGCTAGCCTGTTTATGTTTAAGAGACCCGAATTAATTTTCCAAATAAAAAACTAAGTCAGTTGCAATTGCGTTCATTTTTTTACAATGAAAATGCTGCCCCATGCACAGCAACATCAATTCATTTAACATCTATACATCAAATTCCACCCCATCCACTTTCCATTGATCATTGTATAATTTGTATTTCAGTTTCAAGAATGTTGGGGGCTGACTGGCTCACCGTTTGTATCTTTTAAAAATTCTCTTATATATACAGTATAGGTATTGTTTTCGCTATCGTAATGAAACCCTTGAATTACCCAATCATCCAACTTATGATCATCAGCTGAATATAGCATCCAGTCGACATTATCGTTATTTTTAACAAATAACTTATTGTCTCTTTCCTCCAGCATAAGTTCTTCAGACAGCAGAGATTGCAGGGTTTCTTTGTCACCTGTAGTATGTGCCTTTACGAAATCTCTTGATAGGTTGCTCAATTGTGAGAACAGTTCTCTTTCTTGTTCATTGGTTTCAAGTTGTTTTTCCAGTTCTGATATTTTTTCATTTAACCTATCAATCTCCATTTTATTCTCAGTAAGATCCTGTGTTAGTGTTTCCTTCTCACTCTCGAGCTGATTGACTGTTTCTGTATCATTACAAGCTGTAATGATTGGAATGCAACAAACAATCAATAACAATCCTTTTTTAATCATATTCTTTCCCTCCTCTTCACATTTGTATATTTCTACCAAACTACCATAAAACCCTTCTATAACCGCCATCTCGTTTGCCATCTAAATAAGCTCAAATGCCTGCTCGTACTCTACTACTTTAAAAATCCAGGAATGCTGGAGCTGTGAGTGAGTAAATGGTTGATAGTGATGTCGTTGCCATGAGGAAAATCTTCGATAAGAACACTTAGGTACTGGTCTGTGGAGAGTAGTTCTGTCGAAAAGGTTCTGCCCTTCTGCAGTTAAAATAAAAAAAGAAGGTCTCTCATTTTAAAAAACGAAAGATCCTTCTTATTAATACGGACTTATGATTCTACTCTATTACTGGTATTGAATCTTCAATACTCACATGGACACGGGAGATCCTTCTGTCATCCATTTCAGCAACTGCGAACACAATTCCCTGATATTCAATCTCAGGCCGTTCGTTCGGGCCGGGAATATATCCAAGCTGACCAAGGATAAAACCGCTTAACGTATCATACTCTGCACTTGGAAGTTCTACTTTGAGTATATCCTCTACCTCATACAAATTAAGGGTGCCAGCCATGATAAAGTGGTTTTGATCAATTTGTTCGATATCGTCGACGTCCAGTTCCGGTTCATCATACTCATCAAAGATATTGCCGACGATTTCCTCAATCAGGTCTTCAATGGTCACAATTCCATCCGTTCCGCCGTATTCATCAATGACAACGGCCATATGAATATTGCTCTTCTGCATATCTCTGAACAATTGGTCGAGCCGCATCGATTCCAGGATAAAGCTTGGTTCCCGCAGCATACTTCTCAAATTGAACTCCTGCGGATCAACACCTTCGATGAACGGGATTAAATCCTTCGTATGAAGAATACCAATGATATGATCAATGTCTCCATCGTAAACAGGCATTCTTGTGTATTTTTCCTGGTTGACGATCTTGACCGTCTCTTTCAGGCTGGTGCCAGCTGAAAGAGCGATAATATTAGTCCTGTGTGTCATGATATCAGATACCGTTTTATTATCGAATTCAAAAATATTGTTAATCATAACCTTTTCTGAATCCTGTATGGTTCCTTTTTCCCTGCCGACATCAACCATCATCCGGATCTCTTCCTCTGTCACATGTTCACTCTCCGCATTGGGATCCACCCCGAACAGCCGAACAATTCCATTCGTGGATAACGTCAACAACTTAACGAATGGCGAGGAGATTTTGGACAACACAGTCAAAGGACCAGCGGCAAACATCGCAATCGGTTCAGCTTTCTGAAGCGCAAGCCGCTTTGGGACTAATTCTCCCAGCACGAGTGTAAAATAAGACAACACCAGTGTAATCGTGATGACAGAAATCAATTCAAGCATCCCTTGTGAAAGTGGGACGCCCATTTCGTTCAAGAATACTGCCATCCTGCCAGCAAAGCTTTCAGCTGCGAACGCACTCGCCAGGAAGCCTGCTAGAGTAATACCAATCTGGATGGTGGCCAAAAACCGGCTTGGTTCGGCAGTTAGATTATACAGCATTTTCGCTTTTCGATTCCCACTGTCTGCCATCAATTTTATTTTATTATCATTCAACGAAATTAACGCAATCTCTGATGCGGCAAAAAAAGCATTCAGTACAATCAGGATCAATAACACCACTATCTCGATTCCCAAAAGGGATCAACCTCCAAATTTTTCATTTCTTTAATTGTATCAAAGATTTTCAAACCATTGCCAATGGAAGCATCCTACATCAGCGGAAACACCCCAAGTAAGATTTCAATTCATTCCTTCTGGTAAAAGAAGTCAGTGTTTTTATGATACTCAATTGCCTGGATGACATACTTCGTTAAAAGGTCCTTGCACATTCAAGGTATGTTATTACGCACTCTGCGCTTGCTCTTTTTCCTTCGTCAGGAACCAGCCAGCTGCTGCTATCCCAATGAGTACGGTGTAGAAGAACAGCTTCCATTCAACTGAATGAGCGAAATCATACGGTAAAATCCCAATATCAGGATGCCCCAGTGTCAACACCGAAAGCTTAACGCCTACCCAGCCGACGATTGCAAATGCAGCAATTTCGAGGCCTGGCCTTGAATGAAGCAGTTTAACAAACAGATTGGCTGCGAATCGCATGATGATCAGGCCCATTAACCCTCCCGTAAAAATGACAAGGAATTTGCCGCCATCCATTCCGCCTATCTTGGGCAGATTGGTGTTCGGAAGAGTCATCGCCAGGGCTACAGCTGCAAGAATTGAATCAACCGCAAACGCGATATCTGCCAGCTCTACCTTAAAAACAGTTGCCCAGAAACCAGATTTCTTTTTCTCAGCAGCATTGTTTTCATTTTCTACTTTCTTAAAATAAAGCTTCCTGACTATGTGGTTAATGGCGATAAACAACAGGTATAGTGCTCCGATTGCCTGTACCTGCCAGACATCGACCAGGAAAGAAATGATGAATAGTGAAGCAAATCGAAAAACAAATGCTCCTGCCAAACCATAAAATAGTGCCTTTTTCCGCTCTTCTTCCGGAAGATGCTTTACCATAATCGCCAATACTAATGCATTGTCAGCTGCGAGCAATCCTTCAAGAGCGATTAATAGCAGTAATACCCAACCGTATTCAAATAAAATCGACAGTTCCAATTAGTTATTTCCTCCTTTTAAAATCTGTATTTTTAAGATGCATTCCCGGTTTTTTTGTCCAAACGTCTAGCTTCAAGCCGCTCCTCGATCTTTTCAAGCTGCCTTTGGTCCTCCATAAGCTCAAGCCTATTGGCCTTCATCAATTCCTCAAAAGACACTTTCTTCTTTTTCACCTTTTCCAGCTCCTTTTCGCTATTTTTATATTATTGAAAGTTCCCATTCGTCTGCGGCCGGTCTGAACATAGAAAAAGACCTTTACCAGACATGGTAAAGGTCTTTAAAACATAAAAAGACCTTTACCAAAAAGGTAAAGGTCTTGCTAACAACGACAACGTTGCCAACAAAGCCGGGAGATACGTGACCTCCGAAATGACGACTCTGTTGTAAAAGCTACTCCCCTTTAGGAGAACTATTCAAATAATTAAATACAATATAATTCATTCCTAGCCATTCTGTCAATAAGCAATGTGAAAGAACCATATGCTTCTTCCACTCTTGGACCTGTGAATCCAGGCCCACTGTGTTAAAATCAAAATAAATTCTTTTCGGGGGTTTAGAATGCAAACCGAATCAACAAATAAAAAACCTTTACGATATAAAATTGGAATGTTCCTTATTATTTCATCCTTCATTATATGGGTGACTCCACTTGGCATTCCTTTTCTACCGATATCCAGTAAAATGAAGGTCATCAGTATCACAAGCAGCCTGGTACTTGCTGAAATTACCTTCTGGCTTGGAGCAATTATGGTCGGAAAAGAAGTCGCAGGTAAAATCAGAAAGTACTTTAACCCTAAAAATTGGAGAAAAAAACACGTAGAAAAACAAGAGGATAAAAACGAAGCATAGGGACGTACCCTGTGCTTCATTTTGAGTCAGTTCCTTATTTGCGTCTAACCGGAATCCATATTTCACTCCGATACTTCGGTGAGGTCATATCCTTATTTTCATTCCACAGGATTTCCGTGCCTTCTACTTGTTCATAACTTGAGGACGGGAACCATTCGGAATAAATCCGCCCCCAAACATTTTGGAGAGTCTCAGGGAATGGGCCGACTGCTTCAAACACCGCCCATGTCGATGAAGCAACATCAAGTGAAGCTAAATGCTCCGGACACTCCTTCGTTGTCGCAGCGCCAATATAATGATCCAGGTCTCCTTTCCCCTCCATCCGGCCCTCGGAAAAATTTGTAGACGCACTGATTAATCCGTTAGGCTCAATATTCGAAAGGTCCTTCAGTTCCTGTATTTTCTCCATATTCAAGCTGTTCCACATCTCGGCAATCTCCGGGTTCACTCCATGATAAATTAGCGGCACTCTTTTCGTGATGCCGACAATGCGGAATGCTTCCTTCTCGACGATTCGATAATTCATTTCTGATCCTCCCTTTATTGATAACTGGAAGGTCATCGGCGGATAGGCTTTTAAGGATTGACCATGATTCCTGGCCTCCGACGGAGTAATCCCATGCAAAACTTGAAACGCCCTGGCAAAAGAGTCCGGAGAAGAGTAGCCATACTTCATCGCAACATCGATCACCTTCATATTGCTGGCCTTCAAGTCAAACGCAGCTAAAGTAAGCTTCCTTCTGCGGATATATTCCGAGAGCGAAACACCAGCTAGAAAAGAGAACATCCTTTTAAAATGATATTCTGAACAATAAGCTCGCTTTGCCACTTCCCGAAAATCAATCTCATCAGCAAGGTTTTCTTCAATATACTTCATGGCCTCATTCATGCTCTGCAGCAAATCCATACAACGACCTCCTTCTACGTTAAAAATAACAGGACCAAAACCACCCCGCCCTACAGTTCACGCACCGCTTTTGCAGGGTGGATTGGGACAAAACAATAGGAGGCGACCCATGCTTCTGTCCTCAATTTTTATTGGGATGTCCCCGGCTTCTATCTGTTCGCTTTTCTTCATTTTACCAGAAAGAGGATTTCCCATGATTCAACGAAACAGCAGTCATCCCATACACCTTATTTTTTGTCATATTTTACTATATTTTAAAAATTTCCAATGTTAACCTTATAATAGATATGGTTAGGAGGATAAAAATGAATAACTTAGAATTAGCAATTCAAGAACTCCAGACTAAGGTTGATTTTTCAGGAGCGGTCATGCTTCAGAGTGGGGACGGCCATTCCGAAACTGCAAGCTTTGGCTATGCCAATCGGACTGACTTATTAAAAAACAACCTGGAAACTCGTTTTGGAATCGCTTCTGGCTGTAAGCTTTTCACGGCGATCGCCATTTGCCAGCTTGTAGAGGAAGGCAAGCTCAACTTTGATATGAGGCTGAAAGATTGTCTTGATATAGAGTTTCCTAGTTTCAGTAATGAGATTACAATCCATCATTTGCTTACGCATACATCTGGTATAACAGATTACTTTGACGAAGATGTCATGGATGATTTTGAGGAGCTATGGATTAAGAGACCGATGTATCACATCAGGAGACTTAAGGATTTCATCCCTATGTTCCAGAATGAGAAGATGAAATTCACTCCAGGAGAAACCTTTCACTATAATAACGCAGGATATATTTTATTGGGACTGATTGTGGAGCAAGTCTCCGAGATGGAGTTCACTGAATATGTTCAGAAAAAAATCTTTGAAAAAGCTGGAATGAATGATTCTGGATACTTCTCCTTTGACGCTCTTCCAGCAAACACTGCTTTGGGTTATATTGACCTTCCTGACGGGAGCTGGAAAACCAATATCTACTCGCTGCCGGTAAAAGGCGGTTCGGACGGAGGCGCGTACGTCACAGTAGGAGACATGAGCAAACTGTGGAAGGCGCTTTTCGGCCAACTTTTACTAAATGAAGAAACCTTGCACAAACTACTGACTTCCCACGCCCAAGTCAATGAAACAGGCTATTACGGATACGGTGTCTGGATCAAGAAGCAGGATGACCAAATTGTGAAATTCCATGTGATGGGCTATGACCCAGGAGTTAGTTTCCATTCCGCCTATTACCCAGCTTCGCAAGCCATTGCCGTAGTTTGCTCCAACAAATCAAGTGGTGCGTCCGCTATCATGGAGCACATTGAAGATAACTTATGATTAAAGACAAAACAGGGACGATTCCTGTGTTGGAACCGTCCCTGTTTTGTTCACTAATATGATGGCTCTAGGGCTTAATTGCTTAGATCCTATTGCGACCCACACATCTGGTGTTCTTTATCAATCTCTTTCTTTTGCTCTCTGTGTATCTCTAATATTCTTCTGAACTGTGATGGCCGCAAATATACTAAGGACAAATGACATACCATAGAAGCCCTTTTCACTTAAAACAATACTTCCGGCATTGTATAGACCAATCGCCATTAATGAAATAGAGACGATAAGCGCAAACCAGCTAATTCCATAATAAATATTCGTAACGGGTATGTCTTCCTCCCTATCTCTCACTGCCTTTTGCAAGGATACCGCTGCATAGAGTCCGAATACCAATACGGCAAAATAATAGCCTTTTTCGTTCAGTTCCATCCCTGCATTGAATAAACCAATCAGATAACCGGAAACACCAACTAACAGAGCTCCCCAGGAAGCCCCTTTAAATGCCGAAGTAGGCTCCCCTTCTTTCCTCTCAACCTTCACCTTTGGCTTTCTTTCTACATCTTTATCCAATGACACCTCATGCTCATTAGACATCATCTCTCTCCCCCAAATTTAACGAATATATAAAGCACTACATTTTCCTAAATACATTATATATAAGTTGTTTACAAATAATAGATAAAATTGTTATTTTTTCTAAAAACTATTGTTGGAATATGCTCTATTTTTTTAAAAAAAGGAGGGATCTTATGAAGAAAAATTTACAAGCTACAGGAAAGCCAGGTTCTATTATGCAAGCTAATTCAGGAACAGATGCAGAAAAAGTAAAACAGCAAATCCAAAAAGATGTGGCTGCTGGGCAAGGTGCAATGACTTCCAGAGAGGCGGGAGCCATGCGGAATTAAAAACCATTATTAGTGTTTTTTCCATTTAAGGCTAGGCACAAAACTGAAGCATAGGGTACGTCCCTATGCTCCCGTGCTGGATTATGGATTTGGAATTCTGAACATGCATCGAATCGAGCTCGAGGTTTTTGCTTACAACCCACGCGCCATCCATGTGTACGAAAAGCTAGGGTTCAAACAGGAAGAAATTTAGAGAGATTATCTCTATTACAACCACAAATACCATGACTGTATCAAAATGAGTATTCTGGAAGATGAATTCAGAGATTTATATGTAAAATAGATGATGCAATTTAATTGAATGAAATGGTGAGGAGTACCTGATGAACAACTATGTTGAAGCATTATATGAAGAAGCGTTAAAACACCGGAATCGTGAGGAAGCAGTAAGGCTGTCTAATTACATGCGGAATCAATTTGAATATATTGGTTTGAGAGCTCCACAAATGCAGGAGGTTTTCAAACAGCATGTGAAGACTCATGGCCTCCCTGCAAAGGAAGACTTACTTGAGGTCATATCTTCCCTGTGGAAACTGGAAGAACGAGAAATGCAGATGAGCGGGGCTTACCTGTTAGATTTAATGAAAAAACAGTTCACCGAAGATGATCTCCAGCTTCTTAAATACATCATCACGACCAAGCCTTGGTGGGACACGGTAGACCATATCGCGAAAAAGCATTTCGGATATTATCTTGAAAAATTCTCGCAGCATCGACAGCCTATTATCGACAGATGGATCGCCTCGGATAACATCTGGCTGATCCGTTCCTGCATATTATTTCAATTAGGCTACAAAGAAAGAACAGACGTGACCATGCTCGAGGATATTATTTCGAGAACCTGCCATACAAAAGAATTCTTCATCAATAAAGCCATCGGCTGGGCACTGAGAGAATACGCAAAGCAAAATCCTGAGAAAGTCTTCGAGATTACGAACAGGCTTCCTCTTTCGAACTTAAGCCGAAGAGAAGCCTTGAAGCATATTGGCGGCAAGAAGTGAAGCCAGAATAAAGGAGCACAGGGCATTTTTATCCCTGTGCTCTTTTAACTTTCCTATATAGAACGATGACCATTTCACAGAAAAACGTCATTCCGATAAAGGTAAAGATGAAGAAAAACGGAGAACCCGTCATCCCGAAAGCCACCTCATTCTGAAGTGTATCAACACTTTCCCATGAGCCTTCGATATCTGGTGTATAATTTATCGTTTTAATGTAGCCTATTCCAAACATACTAAGAAAGTAGATTATATGAAGTGCGATTGACCAAGCGGCCGCTTGCATGAATAGCTTCATATTTTCAGCCTCCTAATAATTTAATTGGGGGCTCTGCGGGCTAAACACAAGAACTGTCTCTTTTCCACTGATCATTTCAGTGTGATTTTCATAACATCACCCAAATACCTCATTGAATTATACCCATAAATTTCAAGCCTTTTAGGAACCACGTTTTCTCCGTCTAACGTTATGGTTTGAACTGTTACAAAATGACGGGGCTCTTCAATTTTTTCATAATCCACCGGATCTGAATATGGATCGTATATAACACCATTTTTATCAACGAGTACGCTTTCTTGTTCCATCCCAGTTGAAATCGTTTCATGTTCATTTTCACCGAAAATATTCAGGTGAAGAGCTTCGAAGGCCCGATCGGCAACTTCATGATTGCTTATCACAACGCTTGTCGGCTGTCCAACTTCAATTTCATCAATACTGATTTTGCTTCCTGCATATTCAAAGGTCTGTGGAAGTGGTTGGTCTACATCCAATTCGACGCTTTTATGGTCTTCAAATGTAAAATAGGCAGTTTCAAAATGAATTTTCAGCTCTTCAGGTTCCTCACCAAAAAACGAATCAAATTGCGTTTGATAAGTACGCCAGTCCATATCTTGCTGAGTGTGTGAAAAGACACTGCCATATTGGTCAACTTTCACTTTTTTACCATTCACTTCGAGATCTCCCAAGTTAAGAAAATCGATCCTTTTCTTTAGCTGTACTTCTCGGATGCCATATTGCAAAATAGTTGCTGTTGGCGCGATCGTTAACTTCTCTAACCGAATGGGAATTCCCTCGATCACTGTTTGTTCAGTTAAAACTATTTCTGTGGAAGGTTGCTTAGTTGCGGGAATTTCGAATTTCCACTCGCCTGATTTATAACCATTGGTCCTAAAGCCCATTTCCATCCCTGCTTCATTATTATCGGCTACCAATTCCTGGACTTGCGTGATTTTCAGTTTAATTACCGCCTCATCTTCTTCTAACGGCTTCAGACTGACCTTTCCGTAGAACACATTCTTATCTCGTTTATTGATCTCGGCATCAAGGTCCGAGAAAGAATATCTCGGATACGCTTCACTTTTCATGATTTGATATTCGTTCTCAACATAAAGGCCATCTTCATAGCTCATAAGATATTTATTGTCGCCCTTGGTATCTTCTATCTCATAAAAAACAAGTGTTTGGGCATCATCAGCAACCACACCTTTGATTTTGATTTTCACGCCATCGCTTTCCGCTTCCAGGTTCACCCTTTGGCCAAGGTCCTGTTGCAGGAAGGTGCGCAATTGTTCATCCTCTTCGGTCCAAGTATAGTAGACATTTGCAAAAGCATCAGTAAAGAAACCAATCCCGATCACGATGGCGAAAACACTTACAAAGACCAGTGCACTTTTCTTAAGCTTCTTAAATTTCTGCTGCCTGTGCTGCTCTTTTTCTGCAAATCGCTCTTTGATATTCGCAATCAAATGCTCCGGAACTGGCAAGTCATTCATCCACTCAGCATGATTCAACATAATCGTGACATCCTGAAAGGCAGCCAAATCCTCCTGACATTCCCGGCAATTGTAGATATGCATCTCGAACTCTATTTTTCCCGGCCGTTCCATCGTTTTTTCCAGATAATCAATGTAGGTATTCTGATACTCCTTACAACCGTTATAAGTTGACCGGTCGAGTTGTTTTCTTACCGACTTTACTCCCGAATACATAAGCTCCTTTAGTTTCCCCACAGAAACCCGTAGAATTTGCGCTGCTTCCTTTTGGGAAAACCCTGCTCCATATGTAAGGATCATCGCTTCTTTTTCATCATCCTCAAGTAGATTAAGTGCTTTAAATAAATCTTTATGGGGTATAATTTCCTCCGACGACTGTAAAGCTTTAGCCTGAGAAAGCTCCCGGCAATTATCAATAAAAATCGAGGTAACCCACAATTCGAATGAGGTATCCCTTTTATATCGAGGCAGTTCCTTATGTACTTTTATAATCGACCGGTAAAATAACTCTTCCATTTGCTGCTGGTTCTGAAGATAAAACCAACCCAATCCGTAAAAGGATTGCTTATGCCGATCGAACCAGCCAACGACAGAATCTATCCCTTTTTCCTGTATAGTGGCAATCGTAATGGATTCCATTTCTGGGATCATAGTTATTCCCCCCTTTAACGCGTCTATCTCTAATTCTATTTTACCTTTAATTTCCTTTTATGCTAGATGTCTTTTAAAAAATGGAATCTGGCCGACATCGTACCTTTTGACTGGAATGGCTTATGTAGTTGGGAGCATCGGGACGTATACTAAAAAAAGCACAGGGTGCGTCCCCGTGCTTTCATATCTTTATAGTGAGGATACTTTATTTCTTCCTGTCCGTTTTGCTTTATATAAGGTATCATCCGCTTGTTTGATGAATTCTTCTAAGCATTGAGTTGTTTCTAGATAGGTTGAAGCACCAAGGGAGATGGTGATCTTGATTTCCTTGCCATTTGGCAGGGTGAATCGATGATTTTCCACTATTCCGCGTTGGCGTTCTGCGATTTCCAGCGCTTGAGAATAGGAACAATTCTTCAATAACAGTGAAAATTCTTCACCGCCATTTCTTGAGACAATATCACTTGGGCGTGAGCAGGTGATTAACAGTCCTCCCAATTGCCTTAATACTTCATCTCCCGCTTGATGACCATACGTATCATTCACCTTTTTGAAGTGATCGATATCAATCATAAGCAACGATAATTTTTCATTAAGCTCCTGGGCACTTTCTATACTTTCATTTAGTGAAGAATCGAACTGTCTGACATTATTTAACCCCGTAAGGAAGTCTGTTGCCGACTGGGTTTTCAGTTGCATAAACATTTGGTTGGATTGAACAATATATCCTGCCAAGAAATACACCAAAACTCCCGATATTGTTGTAATAACCCAATAGTTAACCAAAATTTGGTACACTTGATTTGAAAAGCCCATTAGATACAAAAAGCCGGATGAAATCGTAATTAAGCTGATCAATCCCATAATCGTCCACTTAAAAAAGTCCGGACCCTTTACCTTTTTTTGGACCAGTGCTGCTAACGCCGCAATAATAAACATTATGAGCACAGTGACCAGAAATGTTTCCATACTTCCATCAAAAAATACTAATCTGCTGATATTGATTATGCTCGCGGCTACGAAAGCCGACACGAATCCTCCATAAAAAGCAGACAACAGAATCGCAATATGACGCAAATCCATTATGATCACAGGAGTAATCTGAATACTAAAAGCCATTAACACTGAACCAAGTATTCCCGCTAATGCCCCAAGTTTTAACTTTTGAAGAGTTGTATTCATCTCAGGATTGTTTTTAAATAAACTTCCGCCTATAAACAAAAATGTGATAACAAAACTAGAATGTATAAAAAAATCTTTCAGCAAGATCATACCACCTAAAACGTGAATTTCGACTTCCTTTTATAGAATACGAGATAAGGGACAATTTTGCTATAAAATTAATAGCTATCTTCCTTCCGCCACTTTAGAGTTTAGCAAAGCCAAGCAACAGAGGTACGGTGATGTTGTTTCACAATATGTTCTATTTTACACGAAACAATTTCTTGCGAATGTGGTCTTGTTCACTGCTAATTTAAAAGGTGATTACTTCCATCTAGTAGATTACTTATGTAATGCAATACGATTATTGTGGTGACTTGTTTTACAGGACTGGGTATAATAAATTCAAAGAGAAGAAGGTGAATAAAATGGAGAAAATATTGAATAAGATTTTAGATCGGTTGGATTCGATGGACAAGCGCTTTGATTCGGTTGATGCACGTTTTGATTCTGTTGATGCACGTTTTGATTCTGTTGATAAACGTTTTGATTCCATGGAGAATCGCTTAGACAATTTAGAAAAAGGCCACCAAGCTATACATTCTGAACAGAGTGAGTTGACCAACGGCCAGCAAACTATACTATCTGAACAGAGTGAAATGCGGAGGGAAATGGAATTTTATTATGGCACCTTGATGAAGAAGCTTGATGAAACGAAATCAGAACTATCTAGTGAAATCAAGCATGTTTCCAATGTTCAGAAGCAGCATCAGGATGTTTTAGAGATACTGAATGAAAAACAGCAGTAAGATTGTTCAATGCATACACTTTAATATCCCTCTTACATAATACTTCCTAGGAATCCTCAAGAATACATTAACTTTTCCTAAACTTATCCAAACCAAAAAGTGCCTGTTCCCAGGTGAACATCACTCTGGGGACAGGCACTATTTTTTGTCCTTACTCTAAACCTTGTATCACTAACTCTTTCACTGGCAGGAAGGTTTCTCCGGTGTCCATGTATTTGAGATTAATCTGGTCGCCTTCTTTTACATAGATCGCGAGCGGGTTGGTTTCTGATGAGATGATATAGTTCTTTTTATTGTCCAGCAGGATGGAAACAATCGTGAAGTCGCCTGTTTTTTCTTTGTAGACGCGCATCACGGTTCCACTCGTTTGCTTTTCCTCTGCCTTCGAACTTCCATCCACAGTTCCGCCACCATGCTGCAGTGCAGTTTTATATTTTTTCAATGCTTCATTAGGAGTATTACCAAACACCGATATTTCCGGGTTTGCTGCCGATACGATAAAGTAATTTTGCAGGAAGCCATTCGAATCAAGAACAGGCGTCAACCAGCTTGCCTCTCCATAGAAATTGTAGAGAATCGGCATTTCACCATGCCATTTTTTCTCAATGAACTTCTTTTCAATAATCTGCAACGCGCCTTCAGAATCCATATAGGACTCTTCAAGATTGCCAGTATAGAAGGTCGCCTTTCCAGTCCTTGCGTTCGTCAAGGCATACCCAAGCATGGAGTCGACCCCTTCTTTCGGGCTGGTAAAATCGGTGAAATAATACATATCGCCATTTTCATCGAAAATTGGGCTGACCTGCGCTTCGGTTCCTTCATCAGAAGGCAGTTTTATATCCGTCTTGCCAAACACGCTGTTCCAATAACCATGAATGTAATTACCATAATAGCTGTTTTGCAGACTGACCGCTTCCGGTGAAACGGCGCCGTCAATAAATTCAGGGACATCCTTTAATTCATACGCCTTCGTTTTCCCTGAATCTGGATCAACGACGACAACCCCTGTCACATCAAAACCGTTGCGGGCAGAGATGAACTCACCGAAAGTCTTGATATAATATGGTTTGCCTTCATTGTCGATCTCAAGCTGGGTGTCACCGTAGAAAATCGCCTCGGGATACTGCAAACGAATGTGACGTTCGACATTTTTATTAAAAAATGAAGAAGGTGTATAAAACATATTTGATTTCTTGAATTTTGGATTAGCTGATGAATCAGTAGCACTGATGGTAAAATAACCAGGCGTTGATTTGCCATTCAGCCATTTGAAAAAGCCTGAGAATTCTACCGGAGCAATATAGACATACTCTCCATTGACCTTCTGAATTTGCAGATTCCCAAGCTCATAATAACTCGTATTCGGAACCTGGCCGAACGCCTTTTTCATCTTATTACGCGCAAAATGTGGAGGGACACTCGCCGGTGTTTCCTTTTCATCAAAAGTCGAGATCTCCATCTTCTCCGACATTTTCGCAGACTCATATTTTTCCTCAGCGTTAAAAAGAAAGGCGATCATAAAATACACGCCCAATAGCAAGGTAAGCAAAAATAAGCTCCCCTTAATCATCCTTTCCTTTCCAGCCGCAAAAAACGTTCCAGCAAACGCGATCACAATCGCAAACGGCCACAAAGACGATAGGTTTCGATCTAAATTAAACGCATAATAAAACGCAAAAGTCCCAACTGTAAAAAGGACAACCGCAGCAATCAAAAAGGCTGATGTCATTTTCCTGTCCTTCTCTACCCCTTTAGAAAAAGGAGTAAGAATCAGAGCAGAAGCCAATCCAACCAAAAGAGCAAATAGAATGATATTTCCCATAGAAAAATCCCCTTTTATTTTTGTCCTCTACATATACGAATCAACTGATATAAAGTTTCATGGGGGCTCATACTGGAATGAAAGCGTACTAGATAACTATGACGACCTCTTGGGTGGTGAAAATTAGGTGAACCTGCAATTATTTGGTTGAATGAACAGAATAATTTTTCCGGCGTACTTTTTTACCTTCGATTTTCAGCAATATGATGGATTTACTTAAATGGAGAAAGGAAAAAGCACAGGGTACGTCCCCGTGCTTCTCATAAAAATCACTCAAACGGATATTTCAATCCCCATTGTCCACGAATTTCGTCCATCATTTTCATAATTTTCAATGATTCATCCAATGGAACAACAGGGCTTTCTAAAAGCCCCTGTCTGAGACATCTTCCTACTTCTTCTATTTCAAATGCATAACCAGCACACTGTCTGTCATCGGTAAATGTCTCTGCTTCCTCCCCATCCTTATATAAGGTTGCTGATTTGGCACTGTGGAAAGACGGAATCCGAATATAGCCTTCTGTTCCATGTATGTAAGCTTCGTTCGTTAAACCAATTCGAAAGGCTCCGTTAAGGGTAGCGGTCTTTCCAGAAGGATAGGACATAAGAATAGAAAACTGTTCATCCACACCTGTTTCACCGATATGAGCCGTACTTAGAATCTTCTCCGGTTTCGTTCCGAAGATCATTGATGCAAATGTGACAGGATAAATCCCTACATCGAGTAACGCTCCTCCTCCAAGGGCTGGATTAAGCAATCTCCACTCGGGTTCCCATGGGGCACGGAAACCAAAATCCGCTTTTACTAACAGAACTTCGCCAATTTTTCCACTGTCAATCCATTCTCTCACTTTAACAATTGGAGGCAGGAATCGTGTCCACATCGCCTCCATCAAGAACAGCTTCTGATCTCTGGCAAACTGAATGATTTCTTCTAATTCTCCACTATTCATCGTAAATGGTTTCTCGCAAAGCACAGCCTTACCAGCACGAAGACACTCCAATACATTTTCTTTATGAAAAGGGTGTGGCGTCGCAATATAAATGGCATCGATATCCGGGTCCTGCACCAGTTCATCGTAGCTGCCATATGCACGAGAAACACCATGCTCTTCCGCAAACTTTGCAGCACTCTCTTTTGTACGTGAACCGACAGCAGTCTTTTCGGTATTTTTAGCAAAGTTCAAATCCCTCGCGAAAGCACTTGCTATTCCACCTGTCCCTAAAATTCCCCATTTGATTATTTTATCGTTCATCGATTAATCCTCTCCTTAATAATCACTAGTCAGAACAAACCTTGTTAGTTCATTATACTATTATTAGTTTCGAGAATGTCGTGTTCTATCAATCGGTCTGCCACACCAAAAAGCACGGGTCACATTCCCCATGCTTCATTGCTCCCAATTCCATGGCTATTCTTCCATCTCCAGCTGAAATCCGTGACCTCTTAACTTCTTCTCTAGCTGCTCTATATGTTCATGGTCCTTCGTTTCCACTGATAACTCCAGCTGTGCAAAGCCTGGATAGATATGCTTGCCGATCCGGTTAAGGTTGACGGATTGGATGTTTGCGTTCAGTTCAGTTACGGAGTTCAGCACTCTTTGCATCTCTCCTGGCTTATCTTTCAAAGAAATCGTCAAATGGGCAAACCTGCCGGATTCAACGAGTCCACGTTCAATGATTCGAGAGATAAAATTGACATCTACATTTCCCCCGCTTAAAACAACGGCAACCTTCTTACCGCTAAGCTTCACTTTATCGTAAAGCAGTGCTGCAAGCGGGCTTGCACCAGATCCCTCAACCAGCAGCTTATTTCGCTCCAGGACAAGAAGCATGGTTCGGGCTATTTCCATCTCGTCCACACAGAAAATGTCATCCACATAATTTCTAATGATCTCAAAAGTCTTTAATCCGGGCTTCTGAACAGCAATTCCATCTGCCATAGTTGGGGCTGCTTCAACAGCGACTGGCTTGTTCTCTGTTAACGACTGTTTCATACTCGGACATGCAAGCGTCTGGACTCCATATACCTTAATGTCCGGATTTTTCTCTTTCACCGCCAACGCGACGCCTGCAATAAGTCCTCCCCCGCCAACAGGGCAGACAATTGCCTCGACATCCGGCAGCTGATCAAGTATTTCCAAACCAACTGTGCCTTGTCCGGCAATGACTGCCTCATCATCAAAGGCATGGATAAAAGTGGCGCCAACCTTGTCTTTCAGCTCCAATGCAAAGGCGAGGGCTTCATCAAAAACTGCACCTTCGAGTATGACTTCAGCTCCGTATTGCCTAGTTGCCAGCACCTTGCTGAGAGGCGCACCTTTCGGCATGACAATGCTGCACCGAATGCCGAGCATCTGGCAGGAATACGCAACACCCTGAGCATGATTGCCGGCTGAAGCTGCCACAACCCCGTTTTGAAGCTTTTCAGGAGGCAAAGATATTAGTTTATTATAAGAACCCCTAACCTTGAAGGACCCCGTCTTTTGCAGGTTTTCAAGCTTCAAATATACTTCATTATTTGAGAGATTGCTGAACGTTTTAGAATAATCAAGAGGGGTCGTATGTACAATTCCCTTCATTTTTTCCCGCGCTAAAATCACATCATCCAAGCTCATTTCCAAGCCCCCTGCCTACAATTCAATTTCTTTTTATGTTGCTCAGGTAAAGGAAAAGTATGTAAAAGGGGAATCGTGGGATCACTTACTGTCTCTCAAACCACATATGCTTTAGGTAGAATCCTATCCTCAATTACTCACCGCGAGCATTATGTTACAATGCTGAAAAGGGTTCATCCACGAAGGAGGACGGGTAAAATGGCGTTTTTTATTTCGCTTATTTTCATTGTGATTTCGGTATTCATTTCCCTCATTTTTAAAAATGAACTTGAACGGATGTTTCTTAGAGGAAAGGAGTTTTTTGCTTTTCACATCTGCAATGTGCTAATCATCTTAATGGTGGCTTTTGCAACCCAGGCGGTTATGACGAGATATGTTTTCGAGCAACAATTTCATATCATCAGAGATGTACTGATCCTCATCGCCATCATTTTACCTTTTTACATTTCCGGTCACTTAGCCTTTGAAAAATACAAATCCGTCTACCGTAAATTTTCAGCCGCTGAGAACGGGAAAGTACTAGTTCTTAACGAAAAGTACTTGAAGAAGAAAAAGCTGTTTAAAGGTCTCAAAAACTATAATGCCATGTCCAAGGAAGAATAACTTATATGTAAAAAGACAGCGAATCAATTTCGCTGTCTTAGTCGTGCTTGCCACATGAGACCCACATAAAACTTCTGACAATGTTTTTAAGAAGCAAAGTTTATGCTGCCGATAATTCAGATCCTTGTTTTCGACGGTAAACTACCTTCGATAATAGAACACTGCATTCGTACAAAAACAGCAGCGGGATAATGACAAGTATGTCTGAGAGAAGATCAGGTGGCGTGATTAGGACCGCCGTTACAATCAACACAAAATAGGAGTACTTCCTGGCTTTTTGCAGCCGGTATGGATTTAACACACCCAGGCTTGTCAAAAACATGATAATGACAGGCAATTCAAACAGGAAACCAAAGGGCAGGACCATATGAATTAAAAAACGAAAGTATTTTTCGGTGGTGAAAAACTCCATGAACATGTCTTGTGATAGCGTTAGCAGGAATTGAAACACCAGCGGAAAAATGACAAAATAACCAAAACAAATACCCGCTATAAAAAGCAGAAATAGTGCTGGTATGTAGGCTACTGTTACTTTTTTCTCTTTTTCAGATAAAGCAGGCCGGACAAAGAGCCAAGTCTGATGGGCTGCAATGGGGATCGTCCCTGTTACGGCAATCACAGCCGCAAGCATTAAATAAACCCACAGAACATCACTTGGACCGAGAACGGCTAATTTTATTGATAAATCCTGGACTAGCCAGTGGTAAATATTCTTTACATAGACCAATGCCAACATGACAATGATCATAAAGCTGCCAACGATGATCATCAGTCGTTTTCGCAATTCACCCAAGTGGTCCACCAGATTCATCTGTTTTCCATCCATGAAATCACCTCTTTTAAAAATGCTGTTTTCGTAAGATTGTTGTTAAAATCCTAAAGCCGATTTTAACGTAGTATAAAGCCATTTTGTATGTCGGTATTAAGTCTGCATGCTCTTTTCTCATTACAAGAGTCTACTTTGCGAAGAAATATAGTTCATTCACTTCTAGTTTGTAGTCAATAGCAACAAAGTTTGAGAAAAGAGCTTTAAAAAAAGAAGATGAAAGTATATACCGGCATCTTCTTCTATTCCTTATTGAGTTGCACTGCTTTTATTCTCGTCTTTCTTCGACTCGTCATCCGAAACCAACTCACGTGTTGATTTTTTAAACTCTTTTAAAGTCGATCCAAACGCACGGCCAATTTCAGGCAGCTTGGATGGCCCAAAAATAATTAAAGCAATGACCAGCACTAAAATTAAACCAGGTATCCCTATATTCTGTAACATTCTATAACCTCCATTACTTTAACGGTTCTATCTTGGTCACTTGCTCACCAAAACATAACCGATATGGTAAAAAAGATGTAAACCATACAAAGTGTTTAGCTTACATCTTTTTATCGTATCTGTTAAATCGTTTAATTCATTTTTACTCCGTGGCGTTCAAATGCTGCTGCTTCCAGAATGGACATACCTTGCGCCTTGGCAGCCTTAGCCACTTCTTCAGAAACCTGTGGTGCAAGGTTCGCCGGAGCTGCAAAGGACATTTCCCTTGCGCGAGCAGCATTGCGACGTTGGAATGGTCCCCAAATCGCAAACGTTTTGCCAGGGCTTTGAATATTGACGAAAAGGGTATTTCCATCTGGTGAGAAGGTTGGACCAGCCAATTCTGCACCACTTAAACGATTGGCAGCAAACGGGTACACCTTGCCTTCTGGAGTAATTCCCATAATGCGATCCTGGCCAGAACCATCTTCTGCATACCAAAGGTCGCCCCAAGGGGTACAGCAAATATTGTCCGGATACTCCATTTGCCTTGCGTCATTGCCCTCATAGAATAGCTCCAATGTATTCGTGTGAGGAATATAACGATACACGCGGCCAAGTTTTTTATCACCGGCAGAGGTGTCATCGAACCAGAAAACCCCTTCTTGAAAGAAGGCTCCCTCAAGCCTGGAGAAGACAATACAGTTTTGCGCAGCAGCTTCTTCACGGCACCAGTGAGGATTTACTTCCTTCCAAACAATTTTAAAGGTTTGTCCCGTTTTAAAAGTGCTGGCTGACGGATCAGCGACCGCTTCAATCGCTGCCGCATATAACTTGCCGCCTTTTTGCAGCGCACCCGGCTTTTGGCTCAAGTTATTCGGGATAAAACGATACAGGAAGCTCGGGCTTGCATCTTCGGTTAAGTAGACATATCCTGTTGCTGGGTCAATTGCACATGCTTCATGTGAAAAACGGCCCATTTCTTTAATTGGCGTTTTGGACATATCGTTTTCAGGCTGTGTCGGATCGACTTCGAATACATATCCGTGGCCCTCGGAGCGGTTTTCTTCGCAAGTTAGCCACGTGCCCCAAGGTGTCGCGCCGCCTGCACAATTTCGGATTGTACCTGAAGATGTCACATATTCTTTGATCACCTTCCGATTTGCTCCTACAACTAGAGCGGTAGTACCACCTTGTGCATTTGGGTCATAAGGATTTCTGCCAAAAGCTGGACCTGACGATAATTCATGATTACGAACTAGAATTGTCGTGTTGTTCTGCCCCTCAAAAGCCGCCATTCCATCAAATGCTCCAGGGATCTTGGTTCCGTCTGTCATCAAGTCGCCTTCTCTGGATATAATTTTGTAATGGAAGCCCTTTGGAAGATCGAGAATGCCATTAGGATCTGGAACCAAATCTCCATACCCGCCAAATCCACTGGTTGGATTATCAGCTGAATCCGCAAAAGCTGTTGAGCTCAGTCCCATTACTCCCGTGCTGCCAAGAGTAAGGGCAAGTGCGCTTACCCCACCCGCTTTTAAGAAATCCCTTCTGTTCAAGCCACTATTAGCATTCTGATTAGTCATACCTCATCTCTCCTCATCTATGTATTTTTGAATCTAGTAATAGATTAAATGGAAATTATTAAGGGATAACCAGAATTATGTAAAAATTCAGTATAATAATGGTAAAGACGAATTAACAGTAATTAGCCATTTGTTCTCAAAAAAAAAGACCCAGCGCAGTAAATGTGTCTACTACACTGGGTTCTGTTTATGACGGAATTTCTTCCTTTGCAAATTCAATTTCAAATCCTAAATCCTCTAGCATTCTATGGTCTGCAGTCGTTTCTTGTCCTTCAGTTGTTAAATAATCTCCGACAAAGATTGAGTTAGCAGGATATAGCCCTAAAGGCTGTAGGCTGCGCAGGTTCACTTCTCTGCCTCCGGAGATCCTGATTTCTTTTGTTGGGTTGATGAATCGCATCAGGCACAGGACTTTCAGGCAGTAACGCGGACTCAATTCATCTGTTCCTTCCAGCGGGGTACCGTCAATCGCATGAAGGAAATTGACCGGTATGGAATCAGCGTCCAGTGCTTTAAGGCTGCGTGCCATGTCAACCACATCTTGCTTCGTTTCCTTCATTCCTACTATTACCCCGGAGCATGGTGAAATCCCCGAACTTTTAATAAGTTCCACCGTATTGACGCGATCTTCATATGTATGTGATGTCGTGATGGCTGTATGATGGTTTGCTGAAGTGTTGAGGTTATGGTTGTATCGATCGACACCAGCTGCTTTCAGTCTTTCTGCTTGTGAGGGCTTAAGGATTCCCAGACAGGCACAAACCTTAAGGCCATATTTATCTTTAATTTCCTCTACAGCCGAGGTGACTGTATCAATTTCCTTTTCACTTGGCCCTCTGCCGCTGGCAACAATGCAATAGGTGCCTGCATTCAGGTTGAAAGCCTGCTCAGCACCTTTAAGGATTGTATCCTTATCCATCATTTTATACTTTTGGATAGGTGCTTCCGATATGCTGGATTGAGCACAGTAACCGCAGTTTTCCGGGCATAACCCCGATTTTGTATTGATGATCATATTTAGTTTCACGCTATTTCCATAATAGTGGTGGCGTATAAGGTAGGCTGCCTGAAGTAACTCGAGCAGTTCCTGATCAGGACAATCCAGTATGCTTAAAGCCTCTGCATCCGAAAGCTCATTTCCATTGAGCACACCCAGCGCTAACTCCTTCCAGTATCCCATGCTATTCATTCCCCCTTTAATATTAAGCTGCTTTCCTTAAGTGCTTGAAGCTGCCTTTCTGCAGGACTGTTTTCTCCAGCCTATACCCCATCATGCCAGCGAATACAGCAAGGATGATGTCTTTTGGAAGCGGGACAACCATCCACAGCCAGGCCATTTTATACGTAAAACCTTCCGGGGCCGCAGCCCAGAACTTATAAGCAAAGTACATCCAATTTGTCCCGAATACATAGTTAATGACGAGTCCTGTTAATGAAGCAAAGATAAAGGCGAATAATGTACGATTCTTTTCTACCATTTTCCCTGCGACATAAGCTGTAAAGATAAACGATAGAATAAAACCGAATGTTGGGCTGATAAAAGTAGACAACCCTGCCCCAAATTTTGCGAAGACTGGGACACCTACCAATCCCACCAATGCATAGACCGTCATGGAAATCGCTCCAAGGCGGCTTCCGAGGATGATTCCCGCTAAAATAGCGAAGAAGGTTTGCAGGGTGATTGGCACACCGCCGACGACCATAAACGGTACAAAGGAAGTGATATTCGCACCAATCGCCATGAGACCGACAAACATGGATGCCAGAGTTAAATCTAGTGCTTTAAACTTCATAAAAAAGCGCTCCTTTTCTGTTATATAAAACAAGGATACGCTTTCATAATATTTTATGTCAACTAATAATTAATTTGGTTTACATATATTTTTAGTAGAAAGCCAGAAGATAAAAAGTAACTACGCTAGCTTGTCACTCATCCCCCAAAAAAGGCCCCGCAAGTTCAAGCGAACTTGCGGGAGCCAGAGTAATTCGAGCCTTTTGAGCACTAAGATTTTATTTTCGCCATAATAGTTTGATTCTTCCCAGTCCTTTTCGCTTGGTACAAGCTATCATCTGCAGCGATATGGAGATAAAAAAAGAGGGGATGCCCCCTCGCATTAACTTCTGCCTTATTCATCTTCTTTACTCATTTGATAATAATTCAATAGCTTTTTTATAGTCGTTCCCCGGACACTTTTACTGTTTTCGATTCGGCTAAGCGTATTCAACTTGATGTCCAAGTCTTCACACACTTTTTCCTGGGTTAAGCTCCTTTTATATCTTTCCATTCTCAATATGTCGCCCAGACTCTTAGGTCTCATGTTGTTGTCACAACTCCTTATTAGCTGCCTGCTCGCTTTTTCTTATACACAGTAAAAATCCACATTGAACTTTAGTAGAAATAGTGTTCACCCAAGACAATCGCGTCGTTTTTTCCTCAGAAGTTCCATCCCGATCTTTTGTTGCTCCAATATATATACATCCAATTCCTGGCTCAGTTGAATCGTCCTTTTACTCATGTATCCATTTTCCTTAATACTGATAATCATTTTTCTGCGAGTATCCTCAATTAGGTCCTCCTTAGTCATGACGCTGCACACCTCTTTATCTGCAAAAAATCTTTACAAAAACTTAACTATATTCCTATTTACCCTACTGTTACTATTATGGTAGAATTCACCCTTTTTGAATATTGAGTGTTTGTTCTATCTTTCTAGATATTTGATTTTAGATGGAATAGTACAAAGGTTATAGAATATAAAAAAACTGCCATACAACCTGACTGAAAACGAGTGGTTGCTTGACAGCTTTCAGCCCATCTCCTGAAAAACTGTCACAATAACGAGCTTTTCTTGACAGCTTTGGGTTCCTTTACCTGAAACCTGTCACAATAACGAACCTTTCTTGACAGCTTTGGGCTTCACAACCTGAAACCTATCACAATAACGAGCTTTTTTT
>NZ_BASE01000074.1 GCF_000813125.1 Mesobacillus selenatarsenatis SF-1 | reverse complement strand
GCTAGAAAATACTCCATCCCTCTTATTTTGGTAAAAGCAGAACACCTCCGTTCCATGAAAGCATTTTAACCTCAAAAAAACTTCATTTTAAGTATTCTAACATCCAATATATCAACAATCCCACTAGCCAGTTCCCAATTTAATAGAAAGCTCAAACTATTTTCTTGCTAAAACATTTGACCTACAAAAAAGTCAATTTCTATATTCGTAAAAAAAATAATGTAATGAAAAAAGTAATGAAAGTGTAATAAAAGACCACTGTTTCTAATATTTAATAATTATCAGAATCTTTCACTTGGTCAGAAAGTCATTCTTCTTAATATCAATTTCATTGGGATAGGCGGTGTGCAAAAAACGTGACAGCCTTATTGGAACTAAAGAATCTTAAAACCTATTTTAAAAGGAAAAAGGCACTCATTCCAGCAGTTGACGGGGTTGATCTAGTCATCAATAGAGGGGAAACTGTCGCATTAGTAGGGGAATCAGGGTCTGGCAAGAGCATTACCTCTCTATCGATTATGCGGCTGATACCTAGTCCTCCCGGAGAAATTGTGGACGGGCAGATCTATTTTGATGGACGGGATCTTGCCAAGGCGAGCGAAGAAGAGATGTGCAAAATTCGCGGGAATGATATATCAATGATTTTCCAGGAACCAATGACATCGCTCAATCCTGTACTTACCATCGGCGAACAAATCACGGAAGTCCTGACATACCATCAGGGCTTGAATAATACTATGGCGAAGAAAAAGGCGATTGAAATGCTGGAGTTGGTGGGTTTTTCCCGTGCGAAGGAAATAATCAATGATTATCCGCACAGGCTTTCGGGGGGGATGCGCCAAAGAGTGATGATTGCGATGGCGATGAGCTGCAACCCCAAGCTTTTGATAGCGGATGAACCGACAACTGCATTGGACGTGACCATCCAGGCGCAAATATTGGACTTGATGAAGGACCTGAGCACAAAGTTTGAAACATCAATCCTAATCATTACCCATGACCTGGGAGTGGTTTCTGAAGTTGCTGATCGAGTCGTCGTCCTGTATGCAGGCCAGGTAGTAGAAGAAGCAATGGTTGAAGACCTATTTGAAAATCCGCTGCATCCTTATACCAATGGCCTTATGGGTTCCATCCCATCAATTGACGAGGATCATTCACGGCTTGCCTCTATTGAAGGAAATGTTCCGTCACCTGAGAAACTCCCAAAAGGCTGCCGGTTTGCGCCTCGCTGCCCGCATGCCTTTGAGCGCTGTTTCATTGAAATGCCAGAGCTTGTGAGAAAATACGCCAATCGTTCAGTAAGATGCTTTTTGCATGACAGCAAGGAGGTGAAGAAATGACCTCGCCAAATGAAATCCTGGAAAAGAATTCACAGGAAAATAACTCTGAAACCTTGCTTGAATTACAGGATGTAAAAAAGCACTTTCCTATAAAATCTGGCTTGCTGCAAAAGACAGTAGGTCATATAAAGGCAGTCGATGGAATAAATCTGAAGGTGAATAAAGGTGAGACTTTAGGAATCGTCGGAGAATCAGGCTGTGGCAAATCAACAGTCGGCCGGACCATTATCCGACTCTATGAACCTACCGATGGAAAGATCATTTTTAATGGCAGGGATATCTCCCATCTATCTGAAAGTGAGCTCCGCAAGGATGTACGAAAAAACATCCAGATGATTTTTCAGGATCCGTTCGCGTCTCTTAACCCTAGGAAAACACTGCGATCAATCATCAGGGAACCGCTGGATACCCATCATCTTTATAAAAGCAAGGAACGGGATGAGAAAGTCGAAATTCTATTGGAGAAAGTAGGGCTCAATGCTTCATTCATCAATCGGTATCCACATGAATTTTCTGGCGGACAACGGCAAAGGATCGGGATTTCAAGAGCGCTGGCATTGAACCCTGAACTGATCGTTGCCGACGAAGCTGTGTCAGCATTGGACGTTTCAATCCAGGCGCAAATTATCAATCTGATGGAGGACCTTCAGGAAGAATTCGGCCTTACTTATATCTTTATATCCCACGACCTAAGCGTTGTCAGGCATATAAGTGACAGGGTTGGGGTTATGTACCTCGGAAAAATGATGGAGCTTGCTTCAAAAAAGGAGATTTACGCAGAACCACTCCATCCCTATACACAGGCATTGCTGTCGGCTGTGCCGGTGCCCAGAAAAAAAGGATCCATGAAGAGGGAACGGATTATCTTAAAAGGTGAGCTACCAAGCCCGGCAAACCCGCCAAAAGGGTGTGTCTTCCATACAAGGTGCCCAGCCGCATTTGACCTTTGCAAACAAGTTAACCCCGACTTCAAAGAAGTCAAGAACAACCATTTTGTTGCCTGCCATCTGTATACATAGTGCAGGAGCATGACTTGAAAGGAGGAGATACCGGCACCTTTCTATTGTTAAGGCTATTTGCGTAACCTTTGTTGCCTTTACCACTATTAATGTATATGAATTTTGAGTCTTTTTTTAATGATCTCGAAGTTTGTAAGAATGCATTATCTAGTACGACCAACAAAAGATTCGTTAATGGCTAAAAAACTAGTGAAAATCTAAGGGGGAAATGATGTGAAATTAAGAAAAGCTTCGTGGTGGTTGATTAGTCTTACTTTGATCCTGTCGATCTTCCTGACAGCCTGTACAGGAGGAAATACATCTGAGGATCCGAAAGAAACTCCTGGAGATGATGGCAAGACAGAAGAAGAAGCAACTGGTCCTCAGCAAGGCGGGGATTTAATCATTGGTTCTACTGGTGCACCTACCGTTTTCAACCCGCTTTACTCAACGGATACATCCAGCTCTGACATTGAAGGATTCATTTATGACAGCCTTGTATCATCTGATACGGAATTTAATCCGACAATGAGCATGGCCGAGTCAATTGATATCTCTGAAGACGGCTTGACATTTACAGCCAAATTGAAGAAGGGCATCAAATGGCATGACGGAGAAGAATTTACGGCAGATGACGTTGTGTTCACGTTCAGCATTCCTAAGGATTCTGAATATAACGGCGAACGCGGATCCGCTTTTGAAGCGATGGAATCCGTCACAAAAATCGATGATTACACCGTCGAATTCAAGCTAAGCAAGAAGGATGCTTCCTTCTATCCAGTATCGTTAAGCTATTACATTTTGCCTGAGCATATCCTAAAGGATGTTCCTGTTGCCGAGCTTGGCGAGCATGAATTCAATACAAAGAGCCCGATTGGTACAGGTCCATTTAAATTTGTTGAATGGAAGGATGGCGAGTATGTAAAGGTTGAAGCATTCGATGATTACTTCAAAGGTCGCCCTTACCTTGATACACTCACATACAAAATCGTACCAGACATGGATGCGATGATTGCGCAAATCCAAGCTGGTGATATCCACTTTGCTGCAGGAGTTCCTGGAACTGACATTGAAACAGTCAAATCATTCCCTGGCGTTAAAGTAGAGTCTGGCTTAGGCCTTTCTTACACATATCTTGGCTACAACCAGAAGAATGAGCTGTTCAAAGACAAGAAGGTTCGTCAGGCAATCACTCATGCTATTGACAGGGAAGCAATCGTTAGTTCTGTCATGAACGGTGACGGCAAAGTGGCACACGTTCCGGAAAGTCCACTATCGTTCGCATACAATGAAGATGTTCCAAAATTCGAATTTGACGTAGAAAAAGCAAAATCTTTGCTGGCAGAAGCAGGCTGGGAGGATTCAGATGGTGACGGAATCCTTGATAAAGACGGCAAGAAATTCTCCTTCACGGTAAAAACAAACCAGGGTAACAAAGTAAGGGAAGATATTGTCGTTGTCCTGCAAGAGCAATTGAAGGAAGTAGGAATCGAAGCAAAGCCTGAAATCGTCGAATGGAGCGCGTTCATTGAGCAGATTTCCGCTCCGAATTGGAATTATGACGCACTGGTACTTGGATGGAGCTTGTCAACATTCCCAGACCAATATGATATTTTCCACACAAGCCAGATGGAAGCAGGCTTGAACTTCGTATGGTACTCAAATCCTGAAGCGGATAAGCTGATGGAAGAAGCAAAACAGATTCTCGATCAGGATGAATATAAGGCAGCATATGCCGACATCTATAAGATGCTGGCGGAAGACCAGCCATACACCTTCCTGTACTATCCTAACGTTCATAGGGTAATGCCGGCGAATCTTGAGGGCTATGTTTTCCACGCGAAGGATGATTTTTATGAAATCTCCAAATGGTGGCTGAAAAAGTAGGTTTTTTAACCCACAACATCTGTATGGGAGGGAAGGGTGGATTCCCTTCCCTCTCAAACTTTGAATCATGAAAAAAAAGACTTTGCGAGTCATTAATATAGATGTTTTCAACCTCGCGATCCAAAGTTTATGAGATTGATGTCCTTCCAGGTTTAGCAGAAGAAAGAAGCATCCACAGGGACGCTGATTTAAAAATTTATACGAAGTTAATATAAATCTCTTCATTTTAAAAGGAGAATTGCCATGCTATCTTATATCATTCGCCGAATACTGATGGCCATTCCTTTGCTGCTTGGGATTACGATTGTCTCCTTTGCAATCATGAAGCTAGCTCCCGGTGATCCTGCCAGCCTGATGATGGATCCGACGATAAGTCCGGCTGATAAGGAAAGGTTCATGGAGAGGTACGGGCTTAACGATCCTGTCCATATTCAGTACTTAAAGTGGCTGGGAGCCATGCTTCAGGGTGACTTTGGTACATCGCTTATCCGCAAAGGTGTTCCGGTAATTGAAATGATTATGAACAGGATGCCAAATACGATTTTACTGATGGTCGTTTCAACAATCCTGGCCATATTGATTTCGATTCCATTTGGAGTCATTTCGGCAACACGACCGTATTCCAAGCTGGATTATTCAGTAACAGTCACATCATTTCTAGGAGTAGCAACTCCAAACTTCTTCCTTGGCCTGATTTTAATCATGGTCTTTGCGGTGCAGAACAACTGGTTCCCGACTGGAGGAGTAGCGACACTGAACGCTCCTTTCAGTTTATGGGACAGGATACACCATTTAATCATGCCAGCATTTGTTTTGGCTTCCGCCGATATGGCTGGATTGACCAGGTATACGAGATCTAGCATGCTCGAAGTCATAAAGCAGGATTATATGAGGACTGCCAGAGCAAAAGGGTTTAGAGAAAACAAAGTTATTTATAAGCACGGCCTCCGTAATGGCCTGATTCCGGTCATCACGATTTTCGGCTTGATGATTCCTTCCTTCATTGGAGGAGCTGTCATTGTTGAAAAAATCTTCACCTGGCCAGGGATTGGCTTATTGTTCGTAGATTCCGCGTTCCAGCGGGACTATCCGGTGCTTATGGGTTTAACCGTAATTTCATCGGTGTTTGTCGTCATCGGGAATCTGATTGCCGATATACTTTACGCGATTTTTGATCCAAGGATCGAGTATTAAGGGGAGGTAAACATGGCAAAAACAAATCTAGCTGGAAATACTTCTGGCAGCCTTGACTTGCATGGCATCAAAACCTCGCGGGACACAATGCTCGGGATCATTGTCAGAAAGTTTTTCAAAAACAAGCTTGCCATTTTTGGCGGGATTTTCTTAATCATCATTATCTCGGCAGCGCTCTTAGCGCCGGTAATCGCACCATACTCGCCTTCTAAACAAAATTTGCTGTTAAAATTGCAGCCGCCAAGCAGTGACCACTGGCTCGGGACAGACAGATTTGGCAGGGATGTCTTTTCTAGGCTTTTATATGGTGCAAGAATATCTCTATTGGTCGGTTTCGCTTCAGTGTTGGGCTCGATTACAATCGGAACGTTTCTTGGAGCGGTCGCTGGTTATGTTGGCGGGATTGTTGACGCTATTATCATGCGTTTTGTAGATATCATTCTATCAATCCCATCCATATTCCTATTGATTACACTAGTCACGATATTCAAGCCAGGAGTGGATAAGCTAATTTTAATCTTCGCGCTGCTAGGCTGGACAACTACTGCACGTCTTGTCAGGGGAGAATTCCTTTCATTAAGGTCTAGGGAATTTGTTCTTGCATCAAAAACGATCGGAACCAGGACACATACGATTATATTTTCGCATATCCTTCCGAATGCGATGGGTCCAATCATTGTCTCAGCCACATTGGCAGTTGGCTATGTCATTTTGGCAGAATCAGGATTGAGCTATTTGGGACTGGGTATTCAGCCTCCGGACGCAAGTTGGGGAAACATGCTCCAGGATGCACAGAATTTCACTATTTTATTAAAATCTTGGTGGTACCCGCTGGCACCAGGATTAATGATTTTGCTGACCGTCATTTGTTTTAACTTTGTCGGCGATGGACTCAGGGATGCACTTGACCCGAAGATAAATGAGTAGCAGCCTTAATTCTTCAAGGATTAAATCATGCCAAAAAATGAGTCAGGGAAACCTGGCTTTTTTCTATGTTGGGAAAATTTTTGAAAATGTTCAAGGCATCCCAGAACTATTGGCCGCTATTTTCATAGAATAGCTGTAAAAATTGATTTCTTCGGAGGGAAAGCGATGGGGTAGTCAGGACTGATACATGGTTAGAAACAGAATTCAACAGTCCACAACGTATATGTGAAAAGCTGGTTGGTTATTTTGAAGGTGAAGTTGATTCCAAAAAAATTTACAGCTATTTAAAGAACTTCGGCATGTACAAGCCGGACCGCAGAACCAGGAAGACGCTGGAAGAGCTGGAGGCAGGTAAGTTTTGGTCAGTGACAGAAAAAATTTTTAACAAGTATAAAAGAAAATGGAAAGGCCCAGATATCCCAATCTTCATCTTTCCCCTGGATCAATCGAATTCAAAGTTAATGAGGGAAGGGAAAGGGAAATCCGGACTATCTTTTATTGATAAAATGTTTCTCTTCTTGACTCCGATAAACGATGAGAAAGAGCTGGAAGCATTGTTTGTCCACGAATACCACCATGTATGCAGGATGCAGGCACAAAAGAAAAATCCTGCGGAGTATACCCTCCTTGACTCTATAATTCTAGAAGGTCTTGCCGAGCATGCAGTCGCTGAAAATTGCGGTGAAAAATATACGGGAGAATGGAGCAGGCGATATTCGACAAAAGTTTTGGCTGAGTTTTGGGAAAAAGAGCTTGAAGAGAAGCTCTCAATCCAGAGGGAAGATCGTCAGCATGATGAAATTTTGTTTGGATTAGGGGGCCGTCCTGCGCTTCTCGGCTATGCAATTGGCTATGAAATTGTAAAACAATATATACAACATGGATATTTTACTGAAAAAGCATCGTTTAAGCTCCCTTCCATTGAATTTACAAAGTTAATAAAATTTCAATAAATATGAAAACTAAAAAAACCCTGTCATACCGGGTTTTTTGTTATTTCTAAAAAATAATAAATTTCCCAATTGAAAAAAAAGTATTGCAAATGTAATAAATCTGTAATAACATTTTATTAAAATATATAGAATTTGCAGAATATTTTATTATTTAAATGTGAGAAGGTGTCCCAATGAGCAACTATTCAATACATAAAGATGCACCTTTGCTAGAAGTCAAGAACCTTGAAACAGCTTTTGATATCGATGGTGAATTTTATAATGCTGTAGACAAGGTCAGTTTTGCTGTCAAACCAAGGCAGATTGTCGGGGTTGTTGGCGAATCAGGGTGCGGAAAATCGGTTATGAGCCTTTCAGTCATGCAGCTCCTTCCAAAAGGGGTTGGCAAAATCCGAGGTGGAGAAATCATTTTCGAAGGCGTCCACCTTGAAAAAATGTCCGAGAAGGAAATGAACAAAATCCGCGGACGCGATATCTCAATGATCTTCCAGGAACCGATGACATCGATGAACCCGGTTTTCACAATCGGATTCCAGCTTCAGGAAGTATTGTTCAACCATACGAAAATCTCCAAAGCAGAAGCTAGGCAAAAAAGCGTTGCGCTGCTGAAGAGCGTTGGTATATCACGACCTGAAAAAATCGTGGATGAATATCCACACCAACTTTCAGGCGGCATGAGACAAAGGGTCATGATTGCGATGGCAATCGCTAACCAGCCTAAATTGTTGATCGCTGATGAGCCTACTACCGCGTTGGATGTGACAGTACAAGCCCAAATACTCGACTTGCTAAAGAGTATACAGGAAGTAAATGATATGTCAGTCATCATGATTACGCATGACCTTGGCGTTGTTGCTGAGATGTGTGACGAAGTCATCGTAATGTACGCAGGCCGCATCGTTGAACGAGCTGATGTCGATACACTTTTCTATAATCCTAAGCATCCTTATACAGAACTCATGATGGGTGCCATTCCGAAAATGGACGAGGAAAAAGAAGAATTAAGCTCGATCAAGGGGATTGTCCCCTCACTTAAGAATATGCCGGCAACTGGTTGCCGATTCGCAAACCGCTGTCCGAAAGCAATGCCAGAGTGTACAAGTATCACTCCACAGCTTGGAGAAGTCGAGCAAGGACATGAAGTGGCGTGCATTCTATATGAAGCAAGTATGCCAAAAGAAGGGGTTAAGGCATAATGAGCAATACAACTTTAGTAGAAAAAGAGAATTTGCTGGAAATTAGGAATCTGAAAACCTACTATCCTGTAAAAGGTGGCTTTTTCCGCCGTACAGTCGGCAATGTTAAGGCTGTCGATGATGTATCATTCGAGATTAAAAAGGGTGAGACATTGGGACTTGTAGGAGAATCAGGCTGCGGTAAATCTACAACAGGCAGGACAATCATCCGCCTGCTGAATGCAACAGATGGTGAAATTATCTTTGAAGGCAAGGATATCACTAAACTAAGAGGCAAGACGCTCCAGGCGATCCGCCAGGATATCCAGATGGTATTCCAGGATCCTTATGCTTCACTTAACCCTATGCAAATGGTTGGGGACATTGTTTCAGAACCTATCAGGAACTTCAAGAATGCGAGCCTGAAGGACCTAAAAGGTGAAGTAATGGATTTATTAACAAAAGTTGGTCTTCCTGAAGATGCTTACTATAAATATGCCCATGAATTTTCAGGCGGGCAGAGACAAAGGATCGGCATTGCAAGGGCGCTGGCGCTCCGACCGAAGCTTATCATCGCAGATGAGCCGGTATCAGCACTGGACGTATCCGTGCAGTCCCAGGTTCTCAATCTATTGAAGGAGCTTCAGAAGGAATTTGACCTGACTTTCTTATTTATCGCTCATGACCTTAGTGTCGTTAAGCATATGAGTGACCGGATCGGCGTAATGTATCTCGGCAATATGGTAGAAATTGCTGATCGCAACAGCATGTATGCTGAGCCGCTCCACCCATATACACAGGCTTTAATCTCAGCCATTCCAATGCCGGATCCACGCAGGAAGAAGGAAAGGATCGTACTTGAAGGAGATGTTCCAAGTCCATTGAATCCTCCGACAGGATGTCCATTCCATCCGCGCTGCCCAGCTGCGATGGCAGAGTGTTCTCAAGTGAAGCCAGCTTTAAAGGAGGTGAAGCCAGGACACCGAGTTGCTTGCCACCTTTACTAGGGCAATAATTTTTACAAAAAATATAAGAAATTGGGGGGAAAACCATGAAGAAACCATTGCTTTGGCTAGCTATGCTAGTATTGGTTTTATCAACATTCCTTGCTGCGTGCAGCGGAGGAGACACAAAAAAGACGACAACTGATCCAAAAGAAGACGACAAGGACAACGCAGCAGAAGAAACAGGACCGCAAGACGGCGGTACATTGACTTACGCTTTAAGCTCTGAGTTCAAAGGCCTTTTGAACTGGAACTTCTACGATGCTGATGGAGACGATGACATCATCGCATTCTTCGACGATGCATTGATCGACTATGATGAAAACCTTAAAGCCCAGCCAAACATTGCTAGCTGGACTACTGACGATAACAAAGTATTCACGTTCACTTTTGAAAAAGGCGTAAAATGGCACAATGGCGAAGAACTTACAGTTAATGACTGGGTATTCGCTATCGAAACAATCGCTACTCTTGGTGGAGAACACCAGCGTTGGTCTAACGTCAACACAATCGAAGGTGCTAAGGATTTCAACGAAGGAAAGACTGACAAGATTGCTGGTCTTGAAGTAGTTGATGACTATACTTTGAAAATCACTTTTGACAAAGCTCGCGTAAACAACCTTGAAAACGTCTGGGCTTACCCTCTTTCACGCAAGGAATTCGAAGGAATCGCCCCTAAAGACATGGCTGCTTCTGAGCAGGTTCGCACTAAGCCTGTAGGAACTGGTCCATTCAAAGTTGCAAAGGTTATTCCTGGTGAATCAGTAGAACTAGTTAAGAACGAAAACTACTGGAAAGGCGCTCCTCACTTAGATAAGATCGTTGTAAAAGTTATCGATTCTTCTTTAACAACTGGAGAACTTAAAAATGGAACGCTTGACATGACTCCATTCCACCCAACAGTTCTTCCTGAAATCGAAGCGCTTGATAATGTTGAAGTAGTAAAATCTCCTGGCTTATCTTACTACTATATCGGTTTCAAACTTGGTAAATACGATGGCAAGAAAAACGTAATGGATAAAGACAAGTATGCAAACAAGGAATTGCGTCAGGCTATGCTTTTCGCAATCAACCGTGAAGAGTGGGTAAAGGCTTTCTTCAGCGGACTAGGACAGCCACTTAACCGTCCGATTCCATCTGCACACTGGATTGCTGCAGATAACAAAGATATGCCTGTACAATACGAGTACAACCCTGAAAAAGCGAAAGAAATCCTTGATAAAGCTGGTTATGTAGATAAGGATGGAGACGGATTCCGTGAAGATCCTAAAGGTGAGAAGTTCACAGTTAAGTTCTCTCACTATGCTACTGGCAACCCAACTTTCGAAGCACGTGCAAAAGCTATGACTCAGTACTGGGAAGAAGTTGGTTTGAAATCTGAGCTTCAAATGACTGACGTTAACCTTTACTATGATCAACTTGAAAAAGACGATCCAGCTCTAGAAGTATTCTACGGCGGATGGGGAACTGGAACAGATCCAGATCCACTACCACTTTGGGGTATTGAATCTGTTTGGAACTACCCACGTTGGGTAAATGAAGATGCTCAAAAACTTCTTGAAGATGCTGTTGATCTAGAAGTAGTTGGAACTGATACTGAAAAGCGTGCAAAGCTTTATGCTGACTGGCAGAAGATTTTCAACGAAGAAGTGCCTGCACTTCCAATTCTTGAGCTAGAAGAAGTAATGGCTGTTGCAAAACGTGTACAAGGCCTTAAAATTGACGTTTCAGGCACTAACTCACCTCATGAATGGTGGATCAAGCAATAATCATTAAATCCCACCTACTCAGTTAAGGAGAATGCATATGCTTAAATACAGTTTACGTCGCATACTCGGCATGATTCCTATGCTTTTCCTTATCTCCATTGTAGTGTTTTCCCTGGCGAAACTTATGCCAGGGGACTCACTTAGTGGGGAAATCGATCCGAACAATACGGATCCGGCATACATAGAAGAGATGCGCGAGAAGCTTGGTTACAATGATCCTGTCCATATTCAATATTTTACCTGGATAACAAACTTCATGCAGGGGGAATTTGGGAAATCAACCCGTTATAAAATCCCAGCAAGTGATATCATTGGAGAACGTTTGCCGAATACAATATTCCTAGGTTTTTCGAGTATTTTAATCACTTATATTCTTGCATTTTTCATGGGTATTTATGCCGGAAGGAAGCCATATACTCTTGGCGATAACGTTATAGGTACCGCTAACTACATTGGACTGGCCCTGCCTTCATTTGTTGCAGGGGTGTTCGCAATCTATTTCTTCTCATTCACATTGGGCTGGTTCCCTTCAAACGGTTCCGTGGATATTTCCACAACAGAAGGTACAGCTGCATATTGGCTAAGCAGAATTCATCATGTTTTCTTACCAGCACTTGTATTAGGTTTATTGAGTACTGCAAGCTATACGCAATTCCTGCGTAATGACATTATAGAAAACAGCCGTAAGGATTTTGTAAGAACGGCACGAGCAAAAGGAACACCTGAAAAGAAAATTTACAATCAGCATATTTTGCGCAATTCAATCATCCCGCTGATTACATTCCTTGGATTTGATATCGTAGCGTTGGTCGGTGGAGCGATCATAACAGAGACGATTTTCACATACCCGGGAATCGGTCAATTATTCTTGAACTCTGTCAGCCAAAGGGACTATCCAGTCTTAATGACTTTGACAATGATGTTCTCATTCTTGACACTTTTTGGGAACCTGGTTGCAGATATACTATACGGAATTGTTGATCCAAGGATCAGGCTTGATTAAGGAGGATGGCTATGCAAGTTTCTACAGCAAATAATACACAGATAAACCTGAAGCCGGAAAAAGGCATGTCTCCTTGGGCCATCGCTAGAAGAAAATTTGTGAAGAACAAGTTGGCGATGACAAGCTTGATCTTTTTATTATTCGTAATGATTGTCTCTTTTCTGGCTCCATACATTACAACTACAGATATCACAAAAATCAACATTGGCTCAATGTCCTTAAAGCCATCTGCAGAGCACTGGCTGGGAACGGACAAAAACGGGCGTGACGTTTTTACCAGATTGTTATACGGCGGAAGGGTATCACTCTTAGTCGGAATTAGCTGTACACTATTCGTCATCTTTTTTGGAACAATTGTAGGATCAATCGCAGGATATTTTGGCGGTATCGTTGACAGCATGCTTATGCGCTTCACTGATTTCGTGCTGAACTTCCCATTCCTCGTATTCGTTATTGTATTAGCTACAATTTTCCATGGTAAAATCAATGGTCTTGTTATCCTGATCATCGTTATCAGCTTGCTGAGCTGGGGCGGGGTAGCGAGGATAGTACGAAGCAAGATTTTGGCGGAGAAAGAGAATGAATACATTCTTGCTTCTATCTCAATCGGATGCTCGCCTTTCAAAGTAATCACAAAGCATTTACTTCCTAACGTTCTTTCTACAATCATCGTACAGGCAACAATCCTGTTCGCTTCCATGATTGTCGCAGAAACAGGACTAAGCTTCTTAGGATTCGGTGTACCTTCCGAGATTCCATCTTGGGGTAATATGCTAGCATTCGCTAATGAACCAGACGTATTACAAGGAAAGCCGTGGATCTGGATTCCACCAGCACTTGCCATCACACTCACGATCTTGTCAATCAACTTCGTAGGTGAAGGCCTGAAAGATGCATTGAATCCAAGATCACGCCGTTAAAAAATCTACCATACAAAGGTAGATTTTTTATTTTGTCTATTTATCTATTAGACGCTGAGGTAATGAGGGGATTAGGACCTATTGCAAATGTTCGAAGCAGCATTAGGTTCGGCCAAAACAACGATTGGAACTGCAGGAAATGTCCGAAGTCACCCCTGATTCGTTCAAAACAGCGGTTGGAACTGCAGGAAATGTCCGAAGTAGTCCTAGGTTCGGACAAAACAACCATTGGGATGGCTGGAAAAGTCCGAAGCAGCCCCGGGTTCGAACAAAACAGCGGTTGGAACTGCAGGAAATGTCCGAAGTAGTCCTAGGTTCGGCCAAAACAACTACTGGGATCGCTGGAAATGTCAGAAGCAGCCCCGGGTTCGGACAAAACAGCGGTTGGAACTGCAGGAAATGTCCGAAGTAGTCCTAGGTTCGGACAAAACAACCACTGGG
>NZ_BASE01000075.1 GCF_000813125.1 Mesobacillus selenatarsenatis SF-1 | reverse complement strand
ACTAACCACGGAAATGTTCCCCGTTCCAGTTCAAGAGGGAAAAACGGGGAACACAAACCACGGAAATGTGCCCCGTTCCTGTCTAAGAGGGAAAAACGGGGAACATAAACCCCGGAAAAGTGCCCCGTTCTTGTCCAAGAGGGAAAAACGGGGAACATAAAGCGAAATATATGTCCGATATGGCTAAGGATACATTCTTATCCCAAAGAAAAAAGCCTTCGCTTTAGGGAAGGCTTCCTATCTCTTCTCAATCGCAATAATAAATGGGGGATTGTTTTTCTGGTTAAGAAATTTATATTCCAATACATGTGCGATATTTTGATCCAATGATTTTACATACCGCAATAGATACTCACGTTCAACCTTGCCTTCTGGGTGTCCGTGGTAGATCACAATTACGATGATGCCTTCTGGGGCCATGATTTCCAGCAGCTGGTCGATGGCCGAGATGGTTGTCTCAGGGACAGTGACGATGTCCTTATCACCACCGGGGAGATAGCCTAGGTTGAAAACGGCGCCGGTTATTTTTTCGAAATGCAGCGGCGGAATGCACTCGGTGATGTTTTCATGTCCGGTATGGAAAAGGGTGACTTGATCCTGTAAATCATGTTCGCGAAGCTTCGTTTTGCAGGACATGAGCGCTTCATCCTGAATATCGAAGCCGTAAATCCTCCCGGCAGATCCGACCAGGTTGGCTAAAAATAAGGTATCATGCCCGTTGCCGACTGTAGCATCGACAGCGATATCACCTGGCTTCACGGCTAATTCAAGAAGGTTCCTGGCGAATGGAAGGATCCGTTCAAGCTTCATTTTCAATCACCACTTTGCTCCCAGTATAAAATTTCCCCTGCCAGCTGTCGCGACGCTTCAATTCTTTATCAATCGCATTCAGTACTTCCCATTTATTGACGCTCCACATCGGCCCGACCATCAGCTCGATCGGTCCATCCCCGGTAATTCGGTGGATGATCATTTCAGGAGGCAGGATTTCCAGCTGGTCACAGACTAATTTTACATAGTCCTCAAAGCTAAGGAATTCAAGTAATCCTTTTTCATATTGCTTAACCATCGGGGTTCCCTTCAACAAATGAAGAAGATGGATTTTGATTCCCTGAACATCAAGCTTCGCGACTTCACGTGCTGTTTCCATCATCATTTCCGGAGTTTCCATTGGCAATCCGTTGATGATATGGGAGCAAACCCTGATGCCATGCTTGCGGAGCTTGTCCACGCCTTCCTTGTACGTTTCATAATCATGGGCGCGGTTGATTAAATTGGCGGTTTTTTCATGGACTGTCTGAAGTCCTAGTTCAACCCATAAATACGTTCGCTCGTTCAGCTCAGCTAGATATTCCACGACATCATCAGGAAGGCAGTCCGGTCTAGTTGCGACCGAAATCCCGACAACTCCTTCTTCGTTCAATACTGTTTCGTACTTCTCCCGCAGCACCTCGACTGGGGCGTGTGTATTGGTGAAAGCCTGGAAATAGGCCATGTATTTGCCATCTTTCCATTTAGAATGCATTTTTTCTTTTATCTTTGCGAACTGTGTGCCGAGATCTTCTACTCTATCACCGGCGAAATCCCCTGAACCAGATGCACTGCAAAACGTACAGCCGCCATGGGCTACTGTGCCATCGCGGTTCGGGCAATCGAATCCGCCATCGAGTGCAACCTTGAAAACCTTATGGCCAAAATGGTTGCGCAAATGGTAATTCCAAGTATGGTACCGTTTATCGTCAGTAGCATAGTGAAAAGGGTTGGTCTGTTTCATTCCAGAAACCTCCTAAAGCCTGTCTGCCAAAAAAATTAAGGCTGTTTTTCGTAAAAATTGTTGTTAAAATCCTAAAGCCGATTTTAACGTATTATAAAGCAATTTTGCAGGTCGGTATTAAGTTTGCATGCTCTTTTCTCAAAAAAGAGTCAACTTTGCGAAGAATCACAGGTCATTCAATCCTATTTTGTAGTCAATAGCAACAAAGTTTGAAAAGAGCCAAAATTAATAATAAAAATTGTACCATTTTGAAAACGTGAATCCAATTGCTAAAAGATTACAATCTGTAGCCATCATAATTGGCATCATTAAACATTGGCAAAATCGTGATAGGAAACTGCATTGTGAACAAAATAAAGAAGAAGCAGACTTTGCTTCAGCATCATCAAGTAAAGGAGGGGCTACAATTGGCTACACGTCAATCGGTTGACCAGTTACTTCAGCAATGCGAGGATGCAATCAATCTGGCCCAGGATCAATACAAGGATGCAGCTACTCAGCAGCATTATAATGATGGTAATTACACCAATGCACTGCAGGCGCTCGAGGACGCATATAATGATCTGGCCAAGCTATCCTTTAGCGCAAACTCCCAGCAGCGCGAACAACTGCATAGAATGAGGCTTCAACTGCAGCAAGTCCAAAACAATATGATTTTGCTTGATCATTAAACAGGAGGGGAAAATCTTGAAAAAGCGCTCAAAGCAGAACAATCCTGAACAAAAAACAAGGAATGGCATCAATAACCAGGATCTTGAGCTTGGCATGGACCATGATCCGGTGAAAGAAGCGAAGAAAAAATATGAACAGAGCGGCGGGCAGCCTGTAAAATCAAAATTCCATCCTGAACCAGAGCAATCTTCATAAATTTGTAACACCCTCACTTCCAAAAAGGAAGTGAGGTTTTTTTGATTTTTCTTTTGAGAATTGTCCAGCTCCAGCGCCTAGCCCCTCGAGTCGCTTGTCTAGCTGGGCTCCTAACTCCTCGAGACGCTTCGGTCCTGCCCATGACGTCAAAGAACGACTTCACGGTCAGGCCCTCCAGCGCTTTTCGGAGTTGAGCAGTCGCCTCCGCTTTTCGAGTTCGGTCCGCCAATGAAGTCAAAGAACGACTTCACCGGTCGGTCCTCCAGCGCTTGTCGGGGCTGATCAAGGCGCTTGCGCTTTTCTATATAATACCCCCCGTTCACAAATCGGATAAAACTGACGAAAATTCCGTGATTTATATCACAGAATGGGAGCTTTTAGAAATGGTTTAAATAAGGTAGACAAAAAAGGTTTTGAGGAAAATAAAGTTTTATTTTGGAAAAATCCTTAGCCAAAATAAATTGTCATTTTCAATGTAAGTTGTCTTGTGAAAACATTCACGAATTTGTCACATATAGAAAGGAGCCAATCAAATGAAAGTTATGAAGTTATTATCGGCCATCATTTTATTATTCATATTCCAGTTGCCTGATAAGGGGAGCGCTGAGACAAAATCCAATGTCCTGAATATGGAGGAGCTGACAATCCAGGTGATGCCAGAATATTCGTATCACCCAAAAGATAAGAAGAAGGATGCGCCACTTTTGGTCGGCTATCATGGAGCATTCAAGAACAATGCAGAAGAAGCACAAAAAGGCCAGGTAGTCATCCCGCTGCCAATGGATGAAAAGAATTTCAGGATTGGGTTTGTTGCTGATTACTCTCGTGACCTGACTGAAATGAATGAAATTCAATATGAACTTGATAAGGAAAACGGAACGATTTCCTGGGAAACGAGCGAGGAAATACAGCCGCAGGAGATCTACAAATTTGTGATTGAGTACTATACCGACAGCATCAAGGAAAAAGACGGCACTAAGACACTGACTTACGATTTTAAAAACTTCGCTGATATTGGGTTGTTGAACTTGATTTTCGTTGAGCCGCTTAATTCGGAAAGCTTTAAGCTGGAGCCTGCCTCAGAGCAGCATCAGAAAAACTCTTACAACATGAACATGTTCCTGTATCAAAGCCAGGGAATGAAGCCTGGTGATGAAAAGAATATCTCACTTGAATACAAACGAGCTGACGATAGGACTACAGCGGAAATCATGGAGGCTATGGCCGGGGATGCAAAGAAGGCCGGCACTGTAAAACAAAATGATGAAAAAATGCCTCTATGGCTTGTCATTACAGTCGTTGGCAGTGTGACAATTTGTGCGGCAGTACTATTGATTTTCATCATGAAGAAAAAGAAAGTAAAGCCGGTTAAAGATTATGCTTCAAATGATTATGAAGCCAAAAAGTCAAAGCTCCGTGCCATGTTGGTGGAAGGAAGCATTACCGAAGCGGAATACAACGAATTAATCAAAAAGCTGGGAGGTAGGAATTGATGTCCAAAAATAAAAAAATTGTAATGGGGTTGGCCCTTGCATCAGTAGCGTTCGTGATCATGATGTTTTCGACAATGCCAAGCGCAGGTAGCAAGGAAATTACGATTGCCGACCTCAGCAAAAATGGTTCGAAATATGAAGGCGATTATATTATGACGCAAGGCCTGCTCAATAAGGAATCTGTTAAATGGGACGCTGACAAACTGGAACTTCGTTTTGAGCTTTACGAGGAAGGTCAGGGAACGCTTCAGGTATTCCATAAAGGCATTAAGCCGGATAACTTCTCAGAGGATGTCATCGTCCTCGTGGAAGGTTTTATCCAGGAAGACGGAGTGTTCGAAGCGGAAAAAGTCCAGACGAAATGCCCGACAAAATATGAAGGCGAAGATATGGAGAACTATGATACCGAAATGCATAAGGAAATGTACAAAAATGACAAGCAGGAATAAAACAGATGGGTGGTTATCTGTATGTATCTAATTGGAAACATCTCAATCTACCTAGGGATCGTGATTTCGCTATACGGAATTATTGCCAATATCGTCGGAATTAAGAAGAAAAGCAGCAAGTGGATTGAAAGCGCAAGAGGCGCAGTACTTTCGCTGGCTTTTGTGGCAAGCATTGCATCCTTCCTGTTGCTTTATCTTCTGGGAACAAGCCAGTTCCAATATAAATATGTCGCTTCGTATACGAATGAGAGCCTGCCGATTGCTTATAAATTGACAGCATTTTGGGCGGGGAACGCTGGATCCCTGCTGTTGTGGGCCGTCCTTTTAGCACTATACACAGCAATGGTCGTTTTTTCAAAAGAAAAGAAAAACCCGATGATGCCGTATGTATCGAGCATCCTGATGGTGAACATCCTGTTCTTTTTCACAGTAATGGCACTTAATGCAAACCCATTTGAAATGACCGATAAAATTCCGGCAGATGGAAAAGGGCTTAATCCAATGCTGCAAAACCCGGGGATGATCCTGCACCCTGTAACGCTCTATATGGGCTATGTCGGATTGGCCGTTCCATTCGCTTTTGGGATTGCGGCACTGATCCTGAAAAGAATGGATTCAGAATGGATCAAGCTGACGAGAAGATGGACCTTGCTTGCTTGGCTGTTCCTGACGCTCGGCAATGTGATTGGCGGCTGGTGGGCATACCTTGAGCTAGGCTGGGGCGGTTACTGGGCATGGGACCCGGTTGAAAATGCCTCGTTCCTGCCATGGCTGACCGTATCGGCATTCCTTCACTCAGTCATGATTCAGGAACGGAAAAACATGCTGAAAACATGGAACGTAAGCTTGATCATTCTTTCTTACATCCTGACACTGTTTGGAACCTTCCTTGTCAGAAGCGGTATTTTGACTAGTGTACACGCATTTGGCGACAGCAATCTGGGTACTTACTTTCTTGTTTTCATGGCCTTCATGATGTTGTTTTCTCTTTATATCGTGATGACAAGATACGGACTGTTAAAAAAAGACAGCAGTCCAATTGAAGCTTATTTTTCAAAAGAAAGCAGCTTCCTGCTGAACAACATGATTCTCGTTGCTGCTGCATTCGCGGTTTTCTGGGGAACAATGTACCCGCTGATTTCAGAAACTTTTACAGGGACAAAAGTCAATGTCGGCGCGCCTTATTTTGATAAAGTGATGGCTCCGATCCTGCTGGTGCTGATTGTATTGATGGGAATCTGCCCGCTCATTGCATGGCAAAAAGCGGTGTTCGAAAAGTTCATGAAAAATACGCTTTGGCCGTTGGCAATGGGTGTTGCCACAGCAATCATCCTATTCGCTGTTGGCGTCAAGGGAATTTACGCGATTATCGGCTTATCGGCAACAAGCTTCATGTTCGGAACGCATTTGCAAGAATTCGCTAGGGGTATCGGTGCTAGAAGAAAAGCGACGAAAGAAAACGTCCTAAAAGCAGCGTTCAAGCTGACGGTAAAAAACCAGCGTCGGTACGGTGGCTATATCGTCCATATCGGTATTGCAGTCATCGCGGTGGGTGTCATATCTTCGCACACCTACTCAACAGAAGTGCTGAAAACGGTAGATGCCGGCAACAGCATCAAGACCGGGGATTACAGTCTGAAATTCAACCAACTTACCGAACATACGAAAAACGGTAATGGAATAGTGGTGGCCGATATCGATGTTACGTATAAGGGCAAGGATATTGGCAAAATCAAGCCTGAAAAGATCTTCTATGAAACATGGCCTGAACCATCTACAGAGGTAGCAATCAAGACTAATTGGAGCCAGGACTTATACGTTGTACTCAGTTCCTGGGAGAACAAAGACAAAGTGACGTTCATGGTAAAAGTAAATCCATTCGTAAGCTGGATCTGGATGGGCGGCATCATCATGGTGATCGGAACAGCATTCGCCCTCATAGGCGGCAGGCCGACAACATCCCGCTACCAAATCAATAAAGGCATTTCGAGAGTGGGTGGGTGAAGAAGATGAATAAGAAAATTCTCTTAACAACACTTCTTTTACTTATCCTGATCCCAGGTATTACCACAGCTTTTACGTATAATTCAAAGGAATTCAAGCACATCATCGGCCAGCTTGATATGCAGGGCCATGCTGATCATGAACTATCCACCTGTTCAGTAAAAAAAATCTACTACGATGAAGTGGTTGAAATGCTGAATGGCGGCAAATCAGAACCGGAGATTATCCAATCCTATGTTGATGAATACGGGCAGGCAGCATTGAGAACTCCGGGCGGCGGCACAAGTGGCTGGATTGCCTGGGGAATGCCAGCTGCCGGAGTGGGGATTGGCAGTGTGATTGTCGGTGTCTGGCTCAGAAAATTAACGGCCAAAAAAGCAGAATCAAAGCTTGAGACAAAGGCTGAATGGAATTCGGAAGTTGAAAAAGAAATTGCGGCAAAAACATTTGACGAAGAGCGCCGGAAGCTTTTCTAGGAGCTGATCAAAATGGATTATCTATTTTTAATAATTGGTTCACTCGTAATCATTACTTGCTTTTACTTCATCATATCTCCTTTTTTCTCATCAGGTGAGATGCCAGCTGGTGAAATGGAGACAGAGGGTGAAAAGTTGACGCTTGAGCAAGTCTACAGCGCTGTGAATGAGCTGGAGATGGACTTCTTAATGAAGAAAATCACTTCTGAGGATTTTGAGAAATTGAAAGAGGATTACCAATTGCTTGCGGCTGAAATGTTAAAGGACGAAACAGAGGGACTCAAGCTAGGAAAGGCAAAACATCTTCCAGAGGGCAAAAAGAAGATAAAGGATGTTGAAGCAGAAGCAGAAATTCTTAGAGAGCTGAAGAAGCTTCGCCAGCAGAAGGGGTGATCAGTATGGCGCCAGCCTACCATCCTGAATGGCTTGTGAAATTCTGGCTCAGTACTCCGGGGTTGAACATGGTGAATCCACACTATTTGCTGATATTTTTAACTGCTGTCATTATTGTTGTCTGGTTTTTACGAAAGCGGAGGAAGCCTGCCGAGGACATCATCAGTGAGGAAGACCAGTTATTCAGACACCTTCTCCATAGGAAAAAAGTGATTGAAGGGGAGCTGGCCGGCCTTGAAGCAAGGCTGTCAGCAGAGGAAATCACTGAAGAGAACTTTGAAAAACTGAAACTTGATTACCGGAGCCATCTCGCCGAGGTAGACAAAGAACTGAAACAATACACTTAACGAAAGAGTTGGGGACCATGCTGGAACTGAAGAAAATGACCAAAATGCTGGGAGACAAACTCGTTTTAAGGAATATCACCCTTTCATTGGAAAAAGGGGAGATCTTAGCGGTAATTGGCCCGAACGGAGCAGGGAAGAGCACCTTCTTTAAATGCACGGTCGGACTCCTGGAGCCAACGAGCGGGGAAATTTACCTGGACGGTAGCCTGGTTAAGAAAAATTCACCACAGGTAAAACAGCGGATTGGGTTTCTGGGTCATGAATCATTTCTTTATAATAATTTGTCCCCGCTCGAAAATCTCAAATTTTACGGGAAGCTTTACAAGGTAAAGGATCTTGACAGGAAAGCCAATGAGCTTTTGAAGGAAGTGGGGCTCTATCTTTTTCGCGATATGCCCATTCGTTCCTTCTCAAGAGGGATGATGCAAAGACTGGCCATCGCCAGGGTGCTGCTTCCAGACCCTGATATCCTGATGCTTGATGAGCCGCACACTGGCCTCGATCAGGAGGCTGTGACCTTGCTGAATAACATTATTAAAAACAAACGGTACAGCGGGACGTCAATCCTGATTATCTCTCATGATTTTGAGCAGGTGCATGCACTTGCTGACAGGGTGGCCGTGCTGAGGAAAGGAAAGATTGTCTCAACAAGGCGCCTTGGAGAAGAAGTAAGCCTGGCAGAGATGAAAACCTGGTACGAAGCTGAGGTGAAGAGCTCATGATTTCGATCCTTAAAGATGCGTGGACGATCGCCAGTAAAGACCTGAGCAATGAGATCAAAACAAAGCAGACGATTGGCATGATGGTCATCTTCTCGAGTCTCGTCGTCCTGATCTTCAGCTTTGCTTTCGATCCGACAAACAATATGGTAAAGGCCGTCATTCCAGGACTTGTGTGGCTGATTACCGTGTTTTCCGGAATTCTGGGGCTGAACCGATCATTCCTTTCTGAGCACGAAAACGATACCCTGACAGGATTGCGTTCGGCACCAATCGACCCTTCCAGCATCTATCTTGGCAAGGTTTTGGCGAACTTCATCCTTGTTACGGCAGTCCAGCTGGTCAGCATTCCAGTGTTGTTCCTGCTGTTCGACTACCGCTTTTTTGGAAAAGTGAGCTGGTTCATCCTTGTGGTCATCATCGGTACGCTCGGCTTCATTATCGTCGGGACCTTCCTGGCTGCGCTATCGGCAAACGCCAAGAACAGCGAAATGCTTTTGCCGGTTCTGCTGCTGCCGTTACTAAGTCCGTTGCTGATCGCCGGGGTCCAGGCAACAAGGATCATTCTTGAAAATGAAATGATTGCAGATGCTGCTTCATGGATCAGGCTGATGGCTGCTTACGATTTATTGTTCCTGGCTGCATGCTTTTTCTTATTCGAATTTATTATGGAGGGATCTTGATGAAAAAGAATACTGGTATAATCGACCGGCTGCTGCTGTTTACGTTGATTCCGACAGTTTTCATCGCACTTTATCTGATTTTTATATGGTCGCCTGTTGAAAGGATAATGGGCGCTTCACAGAAAATTTTCTACTTTCATGTGGGCAGTGCCTGGGTAGCCTTTTTGGCCTTCGGAGTCGTTGGCTATTACAGTGTGAGGGTGCTGATCAAGCCTAGGCTGCAGCATCATATCAATGCGGGAATCTCAGCTGAAATTGGTGTGCTTTTCACGACAATCACACTGATTACCGGGATGATCTGGGGAAAATCAAGCTGGAATACGTGGTGGACATGGGAGCCGCGTCTTGCGACAACACTGATTCTATGGTTCATCTATGTAGCTTATCTTTTCGTCCGCAAGATGGATGGTTCTACGGAAAAAATCGCAAGGCTTTCAGCTGTTTTTGGCATCATTGGCGCCATTAATGTCCCGATCGTCTTCATGGCAATCCGCTGGTGGAACACGAAGCTGCATCCAGTTGTGTTCGGGGAAGGCAAAAACCAGTCCGGCGGCGGTATCGAACCCGATATGCTCGTCGCACTGCTGTTCTCGATTTTTACAATTACCGTACTGTACGCGTTCCTAATGCGCAAGGGAATAGAAATTGAAAAAATGCGGCACATCGTCAAAAGGGCAAAGTCAAAAGCAATTGAAAAGCTTGCAGGCTAATTACTAAGGAGGAATTTAAAATGACATACTTATTCATGGCTTACTCAGTTATTTGGACGTTGATCGCGGGTTATGTAGTAGTGCTTGGCCGCCGCCAGAAGCAGCTGAAAAAAGAGCTTGAACTACTTGAAGAATGGAATTCAGATTTTTAAAAGGCGGGTGAATAGAATGGGCAAAAAGATTGTTCCGATCATTGTCATCGCTGCCGTCATCGGAGTTCTCGGCTTTTTGGTCAGCGGACTGGGAGGAAAAGCATCGGCCCAGCCTGGTGACCAGTCTATCGATTTTGAGCTGCAGGATATCGAAGGCAACACTTATAAATTATCGGATTTTAAAGGCCAGCCAGTGGTCCTTAACTTTTTCGCAACCTGGTGCGCACCGTGCATCGACGAAGCTCCTGAACTGGAAGCGTTTGGCAAGGAGTATAAGGATGCGAAGCTTTTGATCCTCGCTAAAGGGGAATCGAAGAAACGGATGGAAAAATACATCTCGGAAAGCGGCTCTGAGCTTACGTATCTTTTAGATACAAAAGAAGACATTTCAAAAGATTACAATGTCATCGGCCAGCCTGAAACCATCATCATCGACGGAAACGGCGTCATTGTTGAACGTTTCTCCGGCCCGACAACGAAGGACGATTTAATCAAAATGATCCAGGAAAAAGTTTCACCATAACCTTGGTTAAAGCACATTCGTGTTTTAATAAAGCTGTTTTCGGTTGAACGATGCGAAAACAGCTTTTAGTAGATTGCGAGAATCCGCTTTAAGGGAGGTGAAAAAGATGCTGAAAAAGCTACTGGGAATAGACAAAAAGATGCTGTTATTCATTGGCGTATTTGCTGGAATCATTGTTTCTGTCGTTACTGTCAAAACGCTTGCTTATACGGATTCACCTGAATTTTGCTCGAGCTGCCATATCATGACAGAGGTCCATGACTCGTTCTCTGATTCCAACCACGCCGGTCTGTCCTGCGGCGACTGCCATTTGCCGCATGATACCATGGTCAATAAATACACCTATAAGGCAAAGGCCGGAATGACGCATGTGTATTTCAATACACTGGGCGAGGCCAAAATCCCAAAGGTGCTGCACGCAACGGAAGGTTCTGAAGAAGTCATCAATGAAAACTGCATCAGTTGCCATGAGAATACACTGGACAACATTTCACATGATGCGAAAGACAGCTGTTCAAGCTGCCACCAGGCAGTGCCGCACGGCAAAGGCTTTAAAACAGAAGACTATTTTAAACCGCCGAAACCAGGCGAGCTTTTAGAAAATAAAGGAGGTACGATGAACAATGGCTAGAAATTTCCGCTGGGCACTCTTGCTCCTTGCGGCTGTCATGCTCATCATAACAGGCTGCTCCTCGGAAGAAGAAGCAACTTCCGCGAGCGAGCTGAAAACGGGGCTGAGCAAAGACGAAATCAGCAATGAGGCCTTCAAGGACCTTTTCCCGCTGCAATATGACAGCTACAAGCAAAATGAAAAAATGGAGGATACGAAGTACAGCGGTTCCGTCAAACGAAGCAAGTACGACCATGATAAGGAACCGTATCTGCCAGTCCTTTTTAACGGCTATGGCTTTGCGACTGAGTACAATGAAGATCGCGGCCATATCTATGCAAATGAGGATGTCCGGGCAATCGCGCGTATCACTGACAAATCAATCGGATCATGCTTAACTTGTAAGTCGACTGCTGTTCCTCACATGATTGAGGAAATGGGAGACGATTACTGGGGCGGCAATTTTAACGAAGATATCTGGCCAAAAGCAGAAGCGATGGGTCACTCGCCAATCGGCTGCTCAGACTGCCACGATCCACAGACAATGGACTTGAGGGTTACCCGTCCAAGTTTTATCAAGGGAATGGAATCACAGGGAATCGACATGTCCAACCCAACGAAGAACGATATGAGGAACTATGTTTGCGGCCAGTGCCACGTAGAGTACTATTTTGCTGCAGATAACGGAGAAGTAACTTATCCTTGGGCAAACGGCTTCGAGGCTGAAGATATGTACGAGTATTATGAGACAACCGCAAAAGAACAAGGCTTTGAAAAAGATTGGGTCCACAATGTTTCAGGAACGCCTATGCTAAAAGCGCAGCATCCTGACTTTGAGACTCATATCGAAGGCCCGCATGGTGAAGCAGGAGTTACATGTTCAGACTGTCACATGCCATATGACAGGGTAGACGGCAAAAAGAAAATCAGCTCACACTGGTGGACGTCACCGCTTAAGACAATGGATCAGTCATGTGCAACCTGCCATACCAACAGGGATATGGATGAACTGAAAGAGCGTGTAATCGATATCCAGGATACACATATGGAAGCACTTCATAAAGCTGAGGATATATCAATCACCTCACACTATTACGTGAATAAGATGATTACTTCTGGAGTAAGCGAAGAAAAGATTAAGCAGGCTCAGGAGCATATCAGAAAAGGACAATGGTTCTGGGATATCGTTGCGGCTGAAAGTGCAGCAGGATTCCATAATCCGCAGGGAGCAATGGATTCATTGAGGGTATCGATTGAAGAGTCGAATGAGGCAATCAATCTTGCCATCGAGGAATTGACCAAGAAAGGTGTAAACCTGGAAGAAGTCAAAGAAGAGATCGAAAAAGTGAAGAAGGCTGTTTACGACGAAAAAGATAACTTCAAGAAGAAAGAAAAAGCAGTCAATAGCTACTTTCCAGCACAACAGCCAGCTCCGAAAAAATAGAGAATAGTAAATTTAGAGAAAAGATAAATACGAAAACACTGTGCAAATGGTAGTTTGTACGGTGTTTTCTTTAGTTTTGCAGAAAAATAGAAGAGTGTCAATAATCCTGGGTTTGTTTTTTGGAAAATTAGCGAGAAATCGAGATAGATCAGAACATTTTCATTGGGGACTTGCGCAAAGAATATTCAAAACGTGGAAGTAGTGCTGGACTTGATACAAAGAGTATGAAAACGAGCATGATCTCCACGTAAAAAACACTTCAATCCTGGAAAACGAGCATGATTCCTACGTCAAAATCACTTCAACCTATGTGAAAATGCATTATTCTTGCACAATGTACTCTTTAACATAGAAAACGAGCTTCGTATTAGGTGCAATAATCATTTTAATTCGGACAAAAACTTTTTATACCGCGAAAAGCCCTCATATTCCCGCGAAAAAGCTGCTTAATTCCGCGAAAAGCCCTCATATTCCCGCGAAAAAGCTGCTTAATTCCGCGAAATATGCTCAGAATCCCGCGAAAATACATGGTAATTCCGCGAACTGGAAATTATCGAGTATTTTTACCAATTCAACTTCAAAAAAATAGAAAATTTCAACTTCATATCCCCGCATAAATTCCTATTGCAACCAATTGTGAAAACCACTAAAATTACTTTGGTATTCGAAACTTATTTAATGAAAGAAGGCGTTTTTCATGCCGCGAGCCTTGTGGCTTTTAATTATCGGGATGGCAGTCAATGTTACTGGATCTTCGTTTTTATGGCCTTTGAACACCATCTATATACATGAGCACCTCGGCAAATCGTTGTCTGTTGCCGGAATTATACTGATGCTAAACTCTGCTGCCAGCGTCATTGGTAATCTTTTTGGCGGCAGTCTTTTTGATAAAATTGGCGGTTATAAGTCTATTATTCTAGGAATCAGCATTACCCTCATAGCGCTGCTTGGCTTGACCTTATGGCCTGGCTGGCCCCAGTATATTTTCTTTTTAACACTGGTTGGTTTTGGTTCTGGAATCGTCTTTCCGGCAATGTACGCAATGGCAGGTTCGGTATGGAAGGAAGGCGGCCGTAAAGCGTTCAACGCCATCTATGTGGCCCAGAACCTCGGAGTTGCAGTCGGCGCGGCACTTGGCGGACTTGTCGCATCTTATTCATTCCAGCTGATTTTCATGGCGAACGCAGCGATGTACCTGATTTTTATGATGATTGCTATTTTTGGTTATCGCAGCATCGACACTCGGGCAGCAAAGCAAACGAACATACTCCAGGAAAACGGAGGCATCAAAAGCCATACCAAGCTGTATGCGCTTCTTATCCTCGCTGTTGGCTATTTGCTTTGCTGGGTTGGATACGTACAATGGCAAACAACGATCGCAGCTTATACTCAGGAATTGAACATCTCTCTGAACCAATATAGTATCCTCTGGACAATCAACGGCGCATTGATCGTTCTTGGCCAGCCAGTTGTAAACAGGCTGATCAAGCCGTTCCAGAATAAACTGAAATTGCAAATCATCATCGGAATGGTCATCTTCATGGTTTCCTATGCAGTTGCTGCAGGAGCTCAAGTATTCTCAGGGTTCGTGGCTGCTATGGTGATTCTGACGATTGGGGAAATGCTGATTTGGCCTGCCGTTCCGACAATCGCAAATGACCTGGCGCCAAAAGGCCGGGAAGGCTTTTACCAGGGAATCGTCAACAGCACCGCAACTGGCGGAAGGATGATTGGCCCTCTGATGGGTGGAATTCTAGTCGACCTATACGGGATGCCAATGTTATTCGCGATTCTGATTGCACTTATGTTTGTCGGGATTTTCACTACCGTCATTTACGATCGGAAACTAAAGGAATCCCACAATGTGGCTGCACAAGCATAACGAAATAATATGGAGCTGGGCTTAGCTGCCTGGCTCCTTTTTTAAAATAGAAAAGAGTGGTTTTAGGCGGGCGTGGCTTGTCGGGCTAACCAAGGCGCTTCCGCTTTTAGTTTTTGGTCACAATTTATGCATTTTTTCTCGATAAAAAATGCATATTTTACATCTAATATAGGACTGTGAGATTATGATATAATCATCTTTGGAAAACAAGGGGGTGAATGGGTTGAAATTTAAAATCCTCGGAATTGCGTTTTTGGTTGCGGGTTTATTAACTGCCTGTAGTAGCGGAGAAGAATCTGCTGAACCTGAAAAACAACAAGAAAACATCAAGGAATTGGTGAGTGATTACAGTACGGGCAAAATTAAGGGCCACAATGCTTCCATCACCTCACAAGAGCTGACAGTTGCTGACAGTGAAGGGGACAAGCAAGTCTACGATATCTCGGAAGAAGACTTCTTCGTCTCAATCGCGCCATACGAAAATCAAACCCATCCTTGAACGAATCATAGCTTGACAGGTTGTCAAGGTGAACTGGTAGAAAAAGAGTTTGATGTATATATTGAGGATGAGGATGGAAACGTGATCGTTGATGAGAAAATGACATCCTATCAGAATGGTTTTATCGATTTGTGGCTCCCACGTGATAAAAAGTTCAAAACAAAGATTGGATATAACGGTAAAACTGTTGAATCAGAAATATCCACTTTTGAGAATGACGCCACTTGCATTACAACAATGCAGCTAATGTAGACTAAAGCACCTTTTTTCAGGTGCTTTTTTTTATGCCTGTGTATTGTTTTCAGAAAAGTGTGATAAAATCAAAAGAAAAAACCAGGTGACGGATTATGAATGCGAAGCTTTTACATATACCCGCAGATATTATTGAAACCATTGTAGAGAATGCGTTCGAATGGCTTGTTGTTGTTGATCGAAAAGGGATGATCATCTATATCAATCATAATTATTGTGAATTCCTTGAAGTCAATCGTGAAGAAACGATTGGCAGGCATGTGACCGAAGTAATCGAAAATACCAGGATGCATATTGTGGCCAAGACTGGAAAAGAGGAACTGGCTGACTTGCAATTTATCAAGGGCAATTACATGATCGCCAACCGGGTGCCAATCATTAAAAATGGGGAAGTAATTGCCGCCTTTGGAACGGTATTTTTCAGGGATACTCAGGAATGGATGAAGATGGACAGCCATGTAAAAAGCCTGCTGACCAGGATGCAGCCATACATCCAGAAAATTGATTCAGGCGTGAAGTATACGCTTGATGACATCCTTGGCGAGTCGCAGCAGATTATCAGTTTAAAAGAAAAAGTAAAAATGGTATCCAACAGCGATATTTCGATTCTGATCAGGGGAGAGAGCGGAACAGGGAAGGAATTGTTCGCTCACAGCATCCACCAGCTAAGCAGCCGGAGCCAGAAGCCGTTCATCAAGGTGAACTGCGGTGCAATCCCTGAAAACCTGCTCGAATCCGAGTTGTTTGGCTATGAAGAAGGAGCTTTTACAGGCGCGAAAAAAGGAGGGAAAAAGGGGAAATTCCAACTGGCTAATGGCGGTACCCTTTTCTTGGATGAAATTGGGGACATGCCGCTAAGCATGCAGGTAAAACTTTTGCGTGCCCTCCAGGATGGGGAAATAGAACCGATTGGTTCAACGAAATCCATTTCAGTTGATGTCCGGATCATTGCTGCCACTAACCGGCCGCTTGAAAACATGATTGAAGAGAAGCGATTCAGGGAGGATTTATTTTATCGTATCAATGTCGTTCCTTTCAGCGTTCCCACATTAAGGGAACGTGCTGAGGACCTAACGCTGCTGATCGCCCATTTTATCGACAAAGTCACGAATCGGTTAGGCAAGCGGATTGCCGGAATAGATAGGAACGTCATGGAAATTCTAAAATCCTACAGCTGGCCGGGGAATATACGCGAATTGGAAAATGTCATCGAAGCTGCGGTCCATTTGACAAAAGGAGAACAGATTACGCTGGATTCCTTGCCGGATTATCTGCAAACACAAACAGCCATATATCGATTCAATAACAAGAAGCTTAAGGATATCGTTGAAGAAACAGAAAAATGGGTACTGATGCAAAGTCTTGAAAGAAATAGTGATGACAAAGTCCTGGTGGGCAAAGAGCTAGGGGTTAGCAGGTCAACACTGTATGAAAAGCTTAATAAATACAGCCTCTTGTAGTCCGGAAATTCGGAATGCCGTCCGAGTTTTCGGACTTTCTTTTTTCTAGCAATATTTTTATATGTTTTCACTGTATGAATGGTAATTAATCAGAGGGAATAGGACAGGTTAAATCTATTAAGTAATGGAAATGGAAGATTGTTAGAGTCCGGAATTCCGGAATTAAATGACTGAAAATTGAGAATAAATACTGATTCTCATACTACAAAAAGTTGGCACGATAGTTGCAATAAGATAATACAGCAATTTTATTCAATATTTTGTAAGCGTTATCATCTTATCAAACAGGGAGGGTAGGGTACGTTAGTTTTTACTTTAAAAAACAAGGGGGAAAAAGAATGCTGAGTATGATTGGATTGATTGGCGGTCTGGCATTGTTGATTTATTTGACGATGAGAGGCATGAATCTGCTTATTGTTGGACCAATTTCTGCGTTGTTTGTTGCTGTGTTCAGTGGCATGCCACTGTTTCCGCAGCTAGTTGAAGAAGGAGCTGCCAACTTTGTCGGCAATTATATGTCGGGTTTTTCTGGATTCGTTACTGCATGGTACATGATGTTCCTGCTCGGGGCGATTTTTGGAAAGGTAATGGAGGATAGCGGTGCGGCTGACAGTGTGTCTGAGTTCATCGTTGACAAATTGGGGATGAAGTTTGCCGTGCTTGCGATTGTCGCGGCCTGTGCCGTGCTGACTTATGGCGGCGTAAGCTTGTTTGTTGTAGCGTTTTCTGTTTATCCAATGGCATTGAGCTTGTTCAGGCAGGCGAATTTGCCAAGGCGTTTCATTCCGGCAGCACTGGCTTTCGGCTCGGTTACCTTTACGATGACTTCTGCCGGTTCTCCGGAAATCCAGAACTGGATTCCTATTCAATTCCTGGATACTTCGCCGGTTGCAGGCTGGGAGGTCAGTGCCATCGTTGCCGTCTTCATGATGATTTTTGGATACTGGTGGCTGAAACGAATGATCACAAAGGCCGTTGCAAAAGGAGAAAAATTTGAAGCCAGGAAGACCGATCCAATGATGGAAAAGCGAGAACTTCCGCATCCTCTTATGGGCCTGATTCCTTTGGTAGTGGTATTGGTGATCTCATTCATTTTCCATGATTCATTAAAACAGTCAGCATTGATCATCGCACTGCTTGGTGGGGTTGTATCTGCCTATCTATTAAACCGCAAGTATTTCAAAAATTTCTGGGAAGCACTCTCAGAAGGAACGATGGGCGCCTTGATTGCAATTGGTAACACAGCTGCGGTTGTAGGATTCGGCGGTGTCGCAAAAGCAGTGCCGGCTTTCCAGACTGCTGTTGATGCGATGACGAATATTCCAGGAAGCCCGTTGATCGGTGCGGCAATCGCTGTCAGTGTCATTGCCGGTATGACTGGATCGGCATCCGGGGGTCAGGCAATCGCCCTTCCATTACTCGCTCCGCATTACATGGATATGGGCGTCAATCCGGAAGCGCTGCACAGGGTAGCGGCAATTTCCTCTGGAGCACTGGATTCACTGCCGCATAATGGTTACGTAGTCACAACCGTCCGGGCAATCTGTGGCGAATCCCATCAGGATGCGTACAATCCAGTGGCTGCTGTGACTGTCATTGTTCCGTTGATTGGTGTGGCAATTGCGATTGTTCTTTTCTCTCTAGGATTAGGAATTTAAGAAAGGAGATTCCCAATGGTAAAGGATAAAGTCGTGATGATTACTGGTGCAGCCCAGGGAATCGGGTATGAGATTGGCAAGTGTTTTGCTGAGCAGGGCGGGAAGGTATTTTTAACAGATTTACAGGAAGACGCTATAGAGAAGGCGGCTGCCAGCCTGCGTGAATTAGGGCATGAAGCCGCTGGATTGAAATGTGATGTCACCAGCGAAAAAGACATTGAAAAGGCAGTTGCAAAATGCATTGAGCACTTTGGTACTGTAGATGTTCTCATCAACAATGCAGGCCTGCAATATGTCTCCATGATCGAAGACTTCCCGACTGAAAAATTCGAACTGTTGATTAAAGTGATGCTCACAGCACCATTCATAGCCTTGAAACATGTGCTGCCAGTCATGAAAAAGCAAGGTTCTGGCCGGGTGATCAACATGGCGTCCATCAATGGGCTAGTCGGATTTGCTGGAAAAGCAGCATACAACAGTGCCAAGCATGGAGTTATTGGGCTGACAAAAGTTGCAGCTCTCGAAACCGCGGAGCACGGAATCACCGTAAACGCAGTCTGCCCTGGTTATGTCGATACACCGCTTGTGCGCAACCAGCTTTCCAGCCTTGCCGAAACAAGGAATGTACCACTTGAAAAAGTGCTCGAGGAAGTAATTTTTCCGCTCGTGCCGCAAAAACGCCTGCTGGCTGTCGAGGAAATCGCCAGTTATGTTATGTTCCTCGCTAGTGATGCGGCCAAAGGTATCACTGGCCAGGCGGCTGTCATTGATGGAGGGTATACAATACAATAAGGTTAATGCCGGATTACCTTTTTGGTAGCCGGCTTTTTACATTATAGTCCGTTGAAAAAATCTTCTAGCGGGGAATAGACTCTATTTTTTGTTGTACCTGTAAAAACAAGATTCAGTGAATGAAGGATTCGAGAAATTGTATCTTCTGAATTTATATGGAGGAATTCCCGCAATTTTTTATTTGTTAGTGTAGGGCCTTTCAAGAGGAAATAGTCTTTAACTGCTTGTATGTGTGCATCCTTTGATGTCTTCCCGCAATTTTCACAAAACCATGTACCATGCATGCGTTCCATACTAAAAAGGCTGCAGTATGGGCACTGGACTCCAGTTAAGATATCGCTGGGAATATCCATGGCCTTGGGATCAGGATAGAACGGTACATGTTGTTTGAGCAGCAAACGAGTGACTTTTTTAATATCTTTCTTTGTTAAAATTTCCTTATTGAATTGTGTTTTTAAAGTTGAAATTTTAAAAGGGATTCTCGCAGCACGGCAGGTTCTGTATGATACTACCTTATTATTAGTAGGATTTTTGATTATCGTTTGGGGATTGCTGATTGTAACAAATGTCTCAAGGGGAGGCAAAGGGAGTTGATGCTTGATCAGCCATTTTTTGAGGTGAGCACTTTGGATTTCTGCTTGTAATATTGGATTAATATAGCCTTTCTCCATGCCATCATAGGTTTGAAGTAGCTGGTCCAATTCATGATCAATTTCAATTGTACCGGCAAGATTCTTTGATTCAATAATGACCATGAACCACGGACTAATAATCAGGGTATCGATTTGAAAATAACCATTTTTATGTGGGAGCCTGAGGTATTGGAATATCGTTAAGTCATCATCAGGAAACAGGGAAAAATAATAGTCCACTTCTATTTCTCCCTTGTACCCTGCTTTCCAGCGGATTAGTTTGGAAAGGAATTCAGATTTCCGAGGATGATTGTCAGGTAAACGGCGGGTAATTGCGTCAAAAATGAGGATTTCAATGGGGATCGTACGATATTTAGCTATCACTTGCATCACTCCATATAAATTTGATACTAAATTACATTCGTTATCCATGAAAAAAATCCTTTATTGATCACGATTTTATTTAATTCCGCGAAATACGCTTCGAATCCCGCGAAATTGCGATATAATCCCGCGAAAGTAAGGGGTGATTCCGCGAAAATAGACCTTAATTCCGCGAACTGGAAATTCACCGCGGTTTTTACCAATTTTGTGTCCAAATCCACCTTCAAAATTCCACACCAAACAAAAGATACAGACATAAACTACTCTCCATAATCATTTATTTTATCTCCGCTTGCATATGGGAGGGAATTTTATTACAATATCTCTATATTCATAACGAAAGACTTCGACAAGGAGTAGTAGTGGTGCAAAGCCTGATGTAGAGAGCTGGCGGTTGGTGCAAGCCAGACGGGTCCACCATGAACTCGCCTTTGAGTCGCAGACGTGAAAGACAAGTAGCGTTTGCCGTATTCCGCGTTAAGGATGAATGAAGCGAGTGTTACACACTAATTTGGGTGGTACCGCGGGAGATCATACATAACCTCTCGTCCCTTTTACAGGGACGGGAGTTTTTTATTTTTCTGGAGATAAAAAGCAGGTCTAATTGACTGGGAAGCAAGCCCAACAATGTCGCCGTCTTTTCGATCAACAAGCTCCATCCGCTAAAAAATAAATTGAAACCAAACAGGAGGACATTTACGATGAGTTTTAACCATCAGGAAATCGAGAAAAAATGGCAATCGCATTGGGAACAGAACAAAACGTTCAAAACGACTGAAGATAAAGGGAAAGAAAAGTTCTATGCGCTTGATATGTTCCCGTATCCATCTGGTGCCGGCCTTCACGTTGGACACCCGGAAGGTTACACAGCGACTGACATCCTTTCACGCATGAAAAGGATGCAGGGCTTCAACGTCCTTCACCCAATGGGCTGGGATGCTTTCGGCCTTCCTGCAGAGCAGTATGCATTGGATACAGGGAATGATCCTGCAGAGTTCACGGAGCAGAACATCAACACGTTCCGTCGCCAGATCAAGGCATTAGGTTTTTCATACGACTGGGATCGCGAAGTCAACACAACCGACCCTGAATACTACAAGTGGACGCAATGGATTTTCCTTAAGTTATATGAAAAAGGCCTTGCATACATTGATGAAGTTGCGGTTAACTGGTGCCCGGCTCTTGGAACTGTTTTAGCGAATGAAGAAGTAATCGACGGTAAAAGTGAGCGTGGCGGCCACCCGGTTGAACGCCGTCCAATGAGACAGTGGATGCTTAAAATCACTGCTTATGCAGATCGCCTGCTTGAAGACTTGGATTTACTTGATTGGCCGGAAAGCCTGAAGGATATGCAGCGCAACTGGATCGGCCGTTCAGAAGGTGCTGAGATCACATTCAACATCGAAGGACATGACGGAACGTTCACCGTGTTCACGACTCGTCCGGATACTTTGTTCGGCGCAACTTATGCAGTGCTTGCACCTGAGCATCAATTGGTTGATAAAATCACTACAGCTGAACAGCGCGCAGCAATCGAAAAATATATCGATGAAATCAAAAGCAAGAGTGACCTTGAGCGTACAGACCTTGCCAAGGACAAAACAGGCGTCTTCACTGGTGCATACGCGATAAATCCGGCAAATGGCGAAAAAATGCCAATCTGGATTGCTGACTATGTTCTTGCATCCTATGGAACAGGGGCTATCATGGCCGTACCTGGCCACGACGAGCGTGACTATGAGTTCGCTAAAAAATTCGATCTTGAAATCAGAGAAGTCGTTGCAGGCGGAGACATCGATAAAGAAGCTTACACTGGTGACGGCGAGCACATCAACTCTGAATTCCTTGACGGCATGGGCAAGGAAGAGGCTATCAATAAGATGGTTGCGTGGCTTGAGGAAAAAGGAATTGGAACGAAAAAGGTCACATACCGCCTTCGTGACTGGTTATTCAGCCGCCAGCGCTACTGGGGTGAGCCGATTCCAATCATCCACTGGGAAGATGGAACAATGTCAGCAGTTCCAGAAGACCAGTTGCCTTTAGTTCTTCCTAAAACGACGGATATCAAGCCTTCTGGCACAGGCGAGTCTCCACTTGCCAATATCGATGACTGGGTGAATGTTGTGGACCCTGAAACAGGCAAAAAAGGCCGCAGGGAAACGAATACGATGCCGCAGTGGGGTGGCAGCTGCTGGTACTATCTGCGCTATATCGATCCAAAGAACGACAAGGCACTTGCTGATAAGGAAAAATTAAAGCAGTGGCTTCCGGTTGATATTTATATCGGTGGAGCGGAACACGCGGTATTGCACTTGCTATATGCTCGTTTCTGGCACAAGGTCCTTTACGATGTAGGAGTTGTCCACACGAAGGAGCCTTTCCAAAAGCTCTTCAACCAGGGAATGATCCTTGGTGAAAATAATGAAAAAATGAGCAAATCAAAAGGCAATGTCGTCAATCCGGATGAGATCGTTGAAAGTCATGGTGCTGATACGCTTCGTCTTTATGAAATGTTCATGGGGCCGCTTGAAGCATCCATTGCATGGTCTACAAATGGGCTGGACGGATCACGACGCTTCCTTGACCGCTTCTGGCGCCTGTTTATGAATGAAAACGGCAGCTTGAGTGAGAAAATCAAGGATGTTGAAAACACGAACCTTGAGAAGGTCTACCATCAGACTGTTAAAAAGGTGACGGAAGATTATGAGGGGCTTCGTTTCAATACAGCTATTTCGCAAATGATGGTCTTCATCAATGAAGCCTATAAAGCGGAAGAGCTTCCAAAAGCATACGTTGAGGGCTTTGTAAAAATGATCGCGCCGATTACCCCGCATATCGCGGAAGAGCTTTGGGCAAAGCTTGGCCACAGTGAGTCAATCACATATGCAGCATGGCCAGCTTATGATGAAGCCAAGCTAGTCGACGACGAAGTCGAAATCGTTGTCCAGGTAAACGGTAAAATCAAAGCGAAAATGATGGTACCGGCAGATGCAAACAGAGAAACGCTTGAGCAGATTGCAATGGGCGATGATGCTGTCAAAGAACAAATTGACGGTAAGACAGTCCGCAAAGTCATTGCAGTACCAGGAAAGCTAGTTAACATAGTCGCAAATTAATGATTTTTTCCTAAAAGGGTCGTGTAATGGCGACCCTTTTATTTCCTATAATAAAATACCCTATAAGGTTTAATCTTTGTAATTTAAAATTGGTTTTTATATAATAAATAGGGGAAAATACAATAAGGTATTGTATCCTTTAAATAGGACTAAATTTACTAAATAATGGAGGAAATGAATAATGAATCAAGTTGAAACAATCACGCCTGAAGAACTTCAAAAGAAGCTGGAAGCTGGCGAAAAGCCAGAAATGGTTGACGTTCGTGAACATGACGAAGTTGAATCTGGAATGATTCCTGGAGCTAAGCATGTGCCAATGGGAGAAATTCCTGAAAGAATGAACGAATTCGACAAGGATAAAGAATACATCTTCATCTGCCGCTCAAGCGCGCGCAGCGGCAACGTCTGCCACTACATGAACGAGCAAGGTTTCAAAGTACGCAACATGGTTGGCGGCATGATGAGCTGGGGCGGAGAAACAAAGCGACCATAATTATAAAATTCTGAAAATCTGGCCAGAATGGATGTAAAAAAGGAAGGATGACTTCCCTTGATCCAGGTCAGAGTGTTTGATCATGAACATGAAAAAGATCTTGAGCAGGAAATGAACTTATTTCTTGAAAAGCTCGATGAAAAAAAGCTTTTAGACATTAAATACAATGTCGCGGTCCTACCAGAAGAAGAGGACGAAGAACAAATTTACTGTTTTTCAGCCATGGTAGTGTACAGAGTCTGAGTGAATTCACTCAGGCTCTGTTTCTATTTAGGATAACGGACAGAAATAATCGGGAAACCGATAAAAGT
>NZ_BASE01000076.1 GCF_000813125.1 Mesobacillus selenatarsenatis SF-1 | reverse complement strand
AAAAAATCAGTATTCGAAAAAAAGAGGTCACCAATAACCCACATTGGTGACCAACATCCTTATTCATAGTATGACCATTGTCCATAACCTGAAGTAATGAAATTTTCCTTCATTACCTGCCTGATTGTTTTCTTCGGAAAAACACCACCACACCATTCATAGACAATATTAGTAGACATCTTTTCAAGAGGGTTTAAGAGGTTAAACTCCTTAACACTTCTGATAAGCGCACTCTTTGTATTCTCTTTCACTGAACAGTTATTGCACATAAATACCCTTCCGCTATATTCCTCCATAACCTTCCCGCATGAATGGCAGAACACACCTTTTCTCAGTTGAGAGTATTCATACTTTGGTACTTTGGTAAATGGAGATTTCGTCAAATGAGATGATAGTAATTTATCTGACAGTTTGGAATGTTGATTATTCAAAGTTGACTTATTGCTATTCAGTTGATGGATAAAGCGGTTAAGGTTTGTTGGGAGTATAATTCTCCTGTTTAGAGGAGCGGGATTGACAAATACGAGGTAGGGTTCTATGGAGATATTAAATCCGAAATAATTGAAGAATTGTCTTAAAAGAGATAAGTTTCTTTCCAGTTGAAGCAGTGGATTCTTAACTTCGGTTCCATTAAATTTCCTAAAAGTGTCACCGTCAAAATAATACTCACCTTCAAAATTTTTCACTTCAAATAGGTAGCTGAGACTTTGAGTTATCATCAGTGAGTCTATTTGAAAATGTGAATGATGCTGTTCAAGCAGCAGGTCATTAAGGATAAGTGACTGAATGACTATTCGTTTCAGATACCCATCAAACATCACCTCTCCTTCAAATCCCTTTGTCAGGTTGGTAAGGTATTGTTTGTCTTTTTCCTCCAGAGTCATCCGGGGGTTCAGTGCCTTCAGCACTCTCAACTCTTCTGATTCAGAGCGATTTTTTATAAACATAATCCACATCCTTTCTAGATTTTATTTTACCTAATAAGTTCCCAATTTTCTGTGAACATTTCAAGGACGCAGTCTAGCTGGCTTTACGGGCCATCCCACCACACTTCCACTATTATTTATTGAATCTTGATATTCCTGCTGATATAATCAACAATAGTGTACATGCGCGAGTATAGTAGGAGTGAACGCAATGAACAGAGAAGATAGACTTAATAGACAGAGTAAAATACGAAATTTTTCGATTATCGCCCATATTGACCATGGTAAGTCGACGCTGGCTGACCGGATCCTCGAAAAGACGAATGCATTGACTGCGCGTGAAATGAAGGATCAGCTTCTGGATTCGATGGACCTTGAGCGTGAGCGCGGAATAACGATAAAATTGAATTCGGTGCAATTGAAGTACAAGGCGAAGGATGGAGAGATTTACACTTTCCATTTGATTGATACTCCTGGACACGTCGATTTCACATATGAGGTATCCAGAAGCCTTGCTGCCTGTGAAGGTGCAGTTCTAGTTGTTGATGCTGCACAGGGTATTGAAGCGCAGACTTTGGCTAACGTATACCTGGCAATTGATAACAATCTTGAAATTGTGCCAGTTATCAATAAAATCGATTTGCCAAGTGCGGATCCTGAGCGTGTTAGAAATGAAATTGAAGAAGTGATCGGGCTGGATGCTTCAGAGGCTGTTCTTGCGTCTGCGAAAGCGGGAATCGGTATTGAAGATATTCTTGAGCAAATCGTCGAGAAGGTTCCTGCTCCACAGGGGGACCCTGAAGCTCCTTTAAAAGCTTTGATTTTCGACTCTTTGTACGACGCATACCGCGGCGTAGTCGCTTATATCCGTGTCGTCGATGGCACCGTAAAAGTTGGCGACAAGGTCAGGATGATGGCGACAGGCAAAGAGTTTGAAGTAACAGAGGTTGGAGTATTCACTCCAAAGGCGACTCCTGCAGAGGAACTAACCGTCGGGGATGTTGGTTTCTTGACAGCTGCAATCAAGAATGTTGGCGACACACGCGTTGGTGATACGATTACCAATACGAAAAACGGCGCGACTGAACCGCTTCCAGGTTATCGCCGCCTAAACCCTATGGTATATTGCGGATTATATCCAATTGATTCAGCGAAATTCAACGACCTGAGGGAAGCGCTCGAAAAGCTTGAGCTTAACGATTCAGCGCTTCAATTCGAGCCGGAAACATCACAAGCATTAGGCTTCGGTTTCCGCTGTGGATTCCTGGGACTTCTTCATATGGAAATCATCCAAGAGCGTATCGAACGTGAATTCAAGATTGATTTGATCACGACAGCGCCAAGTGTAATCTATGATGTAATCATGACTGATGGTACTGAATTGAAGGTAGATAACCCTTCTAACATGCCTGATCCTCAAAAAATAGACCGTGTTGAAGAGCCTTATGTAAAAGCTACAATGATGGCTCCGAATGACTATGTTGGGGCGATCATGGAGCTTTGCCAGGAAAAGCGCGGCATCTTCATCGATATGCAATATATGGACGAAACACGTGTCAGCATCGTGTATGAAATTCCGCTGTCAGAAATCGTTTATGATTTCTTCGATCAGCTAAAATCAAGCACGAAAGGCTATGCATCTTTCGATTACGAGCTGATTGGGTACAAGACTTCGAAGCTTGTGAAGATGGACATCTTGCTTAATGCTGAAAAAGTTGATGCTTTGAGCTTCATTGTCCATAATGATTTTGCTTACGAGCGCGGAAAGGTTATTGTAGATAAGCTCAAGGACCTTATTCCACGCCAGCAGTTTGAGGTGCCAATCCAGGCAGCAATCGGGCAGAAAATCGTTGCCCGTTCCACAATCAAGGCAATGCGTAAAAACGTATTGGCAAAATGTTACGGTGGAGATATCTCTCGTAAGCGAAAGCTTCTTGAGAAGCAAAAAGAAGGTAAAAAGCGCATGAAGCAAGTCGGTTCAGTAGAAGTTCCACAGGAAGCCTTCATGGCAGTCTTGAAAATGGACGACAACAATACGAAGAAGTAAAATAGCAGGGGAGGCTGGATGTGCTTGTTAAAGCAAGCGATTCTGGCCTCTTTTTTCAATAAACTCAAGGCTTCTTTAGATAATTGGAGTTAAATCCTGGTCTGGAAAGCCACTTAGGAAGTGAACAAAAGTGAAAGCAGCATATATCCATATTCCTTTCTGCCACCATATTTGTCATTACTGTGATTTCAACAAGGTATTCATGAAGGGACAGCCTGTCGATGAATACCTGAAGGCGCTAGAAAAGGAAATGAGCCTGCCGTTAAACAAACAGGTAATGGAGACGGTATTTGTCGGTGGTGGCACACCAACTGCCTTGAATGAAAAACAATTGGATAAGCTAGTTTCAGCCATCAACAGACAGCTTAATATAGACACCAATACGGAATATACTTTTGAAGCGAATCCGGGCGACCTGTCAAAAGAAAAACTGGCCATCCTAAAGAATGCTGGTGTGAATCGTCTGAGTTTTGGAGTACAGACCTTTAATGATGAACTTTTGAAAAAAATCGGCCGCAGCCATCGGGCGAAGGATGTATTTGAATCAATTGAAAATGCGAAAACAGCAGGTTTCGATAATATCAGCATCGACTTGATATACAGCCTTCCGAGCCAGACAAAGCAAGATTTCATAGAATCAATCCAAACAGCCCTCGGATTAGGACTGGTTCATTATTCAGGGTATTCGTTAATCATTGAACCGAAAACAGTGTTCTACAACTTACTTCAAAAAGGCAAGCTCCCACTGCCAGGAGAGGATGCGGAAGCAGAAATGTATGAAACACTAATGGAGCAAATGGAAATCGCCGGTCTGAGGCAATATGAAATCAGCAATTTCGCCGTCCAAGGGTTCGAAAGCAGACACAACCTTACCTATTGGAACAACGAAGAGTATTACGGATTCGGTGCCGGGGCTCATGGGTATGTCGATGGAATCAGGCAGTCCAATTTTGGACCATTAAAAAAATATATGGAGCCTCTATCTAAAGGGGAACTTCCGATCATGGATGCGCATAAAGTGACCCTTGAGGAAAAAATGGAAGAGGAAATGTTCCTCGGACTACGTAAGACTGAAGGTGTCTCGATTCGACACTTTGAGGAAAAATTTGGCCAGAATCCGCTGAGTTTATTTGCGGGTCAAATCAAGGATTGGTCTGAGAAAGGCCTTCTGAAAAGTGATGGAGATAAAATCTCACTAACAAGACAAGGGCGCCTTCTCGGTAATGAAGTTTTTCAATCATTCATCGGGGTATCAAATCATTGACATCCTCAGCGTTTATTGATAAATTATTTTTAGAATTAGCACTCGTTCTTATAGAGTGCTAACAGAGGTGATGATGTTGTTAACAGATCGTCAGGTGCTCATTTTGCAGGTGATTGTTGATGACTTTATTCGTTCAGCTCAACCGATAGGTTCGAGGAGCTTGTCGAAAAAGGAAGAAATTAATTTCAGTTCGGCGACAATCCGAAATGAAATGGCGGATTTGGAGGATATGGGATTCATTGAAAAAACCCATACATCCTCAGGAAGGATTCCGTCCGAAAAGGGATATCGTTTCTATGTGGATAACCTTCTGCTGCCGCAAAAAGTAAATCATTCAGATATGGCGGCGGTTAAATCGATTTTTGCCGAACGGATATACGAGCTAGAAAAAATCGTGCAGAAGTCAGCAAAAATCCTGTCTGAAATGACGAATTATACTTCAATTGTGTTAGGTCCGGCTGTTAAGGACAATAGATTGAGGAAGCTTCAGATCGTTCCGTTGACAAAGGACACTGCGATAGCCATTATCGTGACAGACACTGGGCATGTTGAAAACAGGATGTTCAATTTCCCTACGAGTGTCGATCCTTCTGATGTTGAGAAAATGGTCAACATCCTGAACGAACGCTTGGCAGGAGTCCCACTCACAAGTCTTAACTCAAAGATTTACAAGGAGATCGCAATGCTGTTGCGCCAGCATATTAGCAGCTATGATACTCTCCTGCACTCGATTGCGGACACACTCAATCTGCCTTCGCATGAAAAAGTATTTTTTGGCGGCAAGACCAATATCCTAAGCCAGCCAGAATTCAACGATGTTGAGAAAATCCGCAGCCTTATGAACATGATTGAGCATGAGGACGGTTTATATCAACTGATCAAACAAAATCCGGCAGGGATTAACGTAAGGATTGGCACGGAAAATGATAACTCAGCGATGGAAAATTGCAGCCTCATAACTGCAACCTATGCAATTGGCGAAGAGAAATTGGGAACAATTGCGGTTTTAGGTCCAACACGTATGGAGTATTCACGTGTCATCAGCTTGCTGCAATTGATCAGCACAGATTTGTCCAAGGTGCTGACTGACCTGTATCAAAATAAATAGGCATGGAAATATTGATTAAGGGTGGAGCAGCCTGTTCCATCCTGAATAGTTATGTGTTTTCTACTGAAGCATGTTTGCTTCGTTGAAATATAAAACCCATCCAGGCATTCTGGAACAGTGTGGCATTAGTTGCCGCGTTACTTTGAGGGAGGTGAGTTAACGTGACAGAAGAGAGAAATACTGAGCAAGAATTGAACAGCCAGACGGAAGAAGAAACGGTTGAGGAAGTTTTTGCTGAAAATGAAGCTTCTGAAAATACTGAAGAGAAGCCAGCTCAAGAGGGAGAACAAGATCCAATGGTTGAACTGCAAGGGAAGCTTGAGGAAGCCGAAAACCGTTACTTGCGCCTTCAGGCTGATTTTGACAACTTCCGCCGCCGATCAAGAATTGAACTTGAAGCGAGCGCTAAATATAGAGCCCAAAACATTATTTCCGATCTGCTTCCAGCAATCGACAACTTCGAGCGTGCTTTGAAGATGGATGTAGATAATGAACAGGCTAAATCCCTTAAACAGGGAGTGGAAATGGTGTACCGCAGCTTGCTTGATGCCCTTAAAAATGAAGGCGTTGAAGTAATAGAAGCTGTTGGAAAGGAATTTGATCCGCATCTTCACCAGGCTGTTATGCAGGCTGAAGATGAAAATTTCGGCCCTAACATTGTTGTTGAAGAGTTCCAAAAAGGCTATATGCTAAAGGACCGCATTATTCGTCCGGCAATGGTGAAAGTGAACCAATAACAGTAAAGAGTCTACATAAATGAACCAGGAGGTATTTGAAAATGAGTAAAATCATCGGTATTGACTTAGGAACAACTAACTCTTGTGTTGCCGTACTAGAAGGCGGCGAACCAAAGGTAATCCCAAATCCAGAAGGAAACAGAACGACTCCTTCTGTTATCGCGTTCAAAAATGGTGAGCGCCAGGTAGGTGAAGTGGCAAAACGCCAGGCAATCACTAACCCTAACACAATCATCTCTATTAAGCGTCACATGGGTACAGACCATAAAGTTGAAGCAGAAGGCAAAGAATATTCACCACAGGAACTATCAGCAGTTATTCTTCAATACTTGAAGTCTTATGCTGAAGACTATCTTGGTGAGCCTGTGACAAAAGCGGTAATCACTGTTCCGGCTTACTTCAACGATGCAGAACGTCAGGCAACTAAGGATGCTGGAAGAATCGCAGGTCTTGAAGTTGAGCGTATCATCAACGAGCCAACAGCTGCAGCACTTGCTTACGGCCTTGATAAAATGGATGAAGACCAGACAATCCTTGTTTATGACCTTGGCGGCGGTACTTTCGACGTTTCCATCCTTGAACTTGGCGATGGCGTATTCGAAGTTAAATCAACTGCAGGTGACAACCGTCTTGGCGGTGACGACTTTGACCAGGTGATCATTGACTACTTGGTAGATCAATTCAAGAAAGAAAATGGCATTGACCTTTCAAAAGATAAAATGGCTCTTCAGCGTCTAAAAGATGCTGCTGAAAAAGCAAAGAAGGATCTTTCTGGCGTAACTTCTACACAGATTTCCCTTCCATTCATCACTGCTGGAGAAGCTGGACCGCTTCACCTTGAAGTGAACCTGTCTCGCGCTAAATTTGAAGAGCTTTCTGCAGGTTTGGTAGAACGTACAATGGGCCCAACTCGCCAGGCGCTTAAAGATGCAGGCTTAAGCCCATCAGAACTGGATAAAGTCATCCTTGTCGGCGGATCTACACGTATCCCGGCTGTACAAGAAGCAATCAAAAAAGAAACTGGAAAAGACCCTCACAGAGGCGTAAACCCTGATGAAGTTGTTGCTATGGGTGCAGCAATCCAGGGCGGCGTTATCTCTGGTGATGTAAAGGATGTAGTTCTTCTTGACGTTACTCCGCTTTCACTTGGTATCGAAACAATGGGCGGCGTATTCACAAAGCTGATCGATCGCAATACAACAATCCCTACTTCAAAGTCACAGGTATTCTCAACTGCTGCTGACAACCAGACTGCTGTTGATATTCACGTGCTTCAAGGTGAGCGTTCAATGGCATCTGCCAATAAGACGTTGGGACGTTTCCAATTGACTGATATTCCACCATCTCCACGTGGAGTACCTCAGGTTGAAGTAACATTCGATATTGATAAAAACGGTATCGTAAACGTACGTGCGAAGGACCTTGGCACAAACAAAGAACAGCAAATCACAATCAAGTCATCTACAGGTCTGTCTGATGATGAAATCGACCGCATGGTAAGAGAAGCGGAAGAAAACGCTGAAGCCGACAAAAAACTCAAAGAAGAAGTAGAACTTCGCAACGAAGCTGATCAGTTAGTATTCACTGCTGAAAAGACTTTGAAGGACCTTGAAGGCAAGGTAGATGAAGAAGAAGTCAAGAAGGCAAACGAAGCTAAAGATGAGCTGAAGGCTGCAATCGAAAAAGGTGAAATTGAAGAAATCCGCACTAAGAAGGATGCTCTTCAAGAGATCGTTACAAACCTGAGCGTGAAGCTTTACGAAGAAGCTGCCAAGCAACAGCAGGCACAGCAAGGCGCTGAAGGTCAAGAAGGAACGAAGAAAGACGACAATGTCGTAGACGCAGAATTCGAAGAAGTAAATGACGATAAATAAACAATCATAACACCAAAAAGTCAAAGTCAGGTCATACTTGGCTTTGGCTTTTTGTTTGTATGAGCGGTAATGAAAACGTTCGTTAGAGAAACAAAATAACGCATATCCAGATATTTTAAATATTGCGTATGAATGTACGGGAATGTTAGAATTATCTTTATGTGAAAAGATTCGGGAGTGGTAATCATGAGTAAACGGGATTACTATGAAGTCCTCGGAGTCAGTAATTCGGCTACGAAGGATGAATTAAAGAAGGCTTACCGCAAGCTTTCTAAACAATTCCATCCGGACATCAATAAAGATCCGGGAGCAGATGAAAAGTTCAAAGAAGTAAAAGAAGCGTATGAGGTATTGAGTGACGATCAAAAGCGCTCTCATTACGACCAGTTCGGCCATGTCGACCCTAATCAGGGATTTGGCGGCGGAGGCGATTTCGGCGGCGGTTTTGGCGGTTTTGAAGATATTTTCAATTCCTTCTTTGGCGGCGGGGGCGGCAGACGACGTGATCCAAACGCACCAAGACAGGGTGCCGACCTTCAGTACACAATGACATTGAAGTTTGAGGAAGCTGTGTTCGGCAAGGAAACAGATATCGAGATTCCTCGAGAAGAAGAATGCGACACTTGTGACGGAACTGGTGCAAAACCAGGTACTAAAGTCGATACATGTAAACATTGTCATGGCAGCGGCCAGATAAGTGTAGAACAAAATACGCCTTTTGGACGTATTGTGAACCGCCGTGTGTGTCATTACTGTAATGGAACTGGTAAAGAAATCAAAGAAAGATGTACAACATGCTCAGGTACTGGGAAGGTTACCAGAAGGAACAAGATTCATGTTAAAATCCCGGCTGGTGTCGATGATGGCCAGCAGCTGAGAGTAGCAGGAAAAGGAGAAGCCGGTATCAATGGCGGACCTGCAGGTGACCTTTATATTGTCTTCCATATAAGGTCGCATGAATTCTTTGAGCGTGACGGCGATGATATCTATTGTGAAATGCCAATCACATTTGTTCAGGCAGCGATTGGTGATGAAGTTGAAGTCCCTACACTGCATGGCAAAGTAAAATTAAAAGTTCCTGCGGGGACACAGACAGGTACAAAATTCCGCCTGAAGGGCAAAGGTGTTCCGAATGTCCGGGGATATGGTACTGGAGACCAGCATGTTCTGGTTCGAATCGTTACTCCGACAAAGCTGTCTGAAAAGCAAAAGCAGCTATTGCGCGAGTTTGCCGAAGTAAGCGGACAGTCTCCTATTGGAGAACAGGAGGAAAGCTTTTTTTCAAAAGTAAAACGTGCCTTTAAAGGTGATTAATCGAATGGAGTTGGTATAAATGAAATGGTCTGAAATCAGCATTTTAACTACAAATGAAGCGGTTGAGCCGATTTCCAATATCCTGCACGAAGCAGGCGCGAGCGGAGTTGTTATCGAAGATCCGCTAGAGCTTGAAAAGGAGAGAGAGGACCAGTTCGGAGAAATATACCAGCTTAATCCAGACGATTATCCGGAAGAAGGAGTCATTGTAAAAGCTTATCTATCGGTAAATAGTTTCCTTGGTGAGACAGTAGATGAAATAAAAGAAGCGATCAATAACCTGATTATCTATAATATTGATATCGGGTTGAATAAAGTATCAATCAGTGAAGTGAATGAAGAAGAGTGGGCAACTGCCTGGAAGAAATACTATAATCCTGTTAAAATTTCCAAGAAATTCACGATCGTGCCAACTTGGGAGGATTACACTCCAGTCAACACGGATGAATTGATCATTGAGCTTGACCCTGGTATGGCATTCGGTACAGGAACTCACCCAACAACGGTAATGTGTATCCAGGCGCTGGAAAGAAAAGTCCAGCCTGGCGATCGCGTCGTGGATGTTGGAACAGGTTCAGGTGTACTCAGTATTGCAGCGGCTAAGCTGGGTGCGGGAAAAGTGGAAGCGATGGACCTGGATGATGTAGCAGTGCAGGTTGCAAAACTCAACCTCAAACTGAACAAAGTCCACGATGTTGCAACCATTTCACAAAACAACCTTCTGGATGGTGTTGCAGAAGGAGCGGATATTGTGGTTGCGAATATCCTGGCGGAAGTTATCTTGCGTTTTGCTGACGATGCAGGCAAGGTCGTGAAAAATGGCGGGTATTTCATTACATCTGGAATCATTCAGCAGAAGAAAGAAGTCGTCAAAGATGCAATGATCAATGCAGGTTTTGAAATAGAAGAGATTATTTCTATGGAAGACTGGGTTGCAATCATCAGTAAAAAGAAATAATGTGGAAAAAAGGGGAAGAGCATAACCCCTTTTTTCTGTCTTTTTTTAAAAAAACAGCTTTATTCGAAAGCAGGTGCTGTGGTGCAGCGTTATTTTATTGATGAACATGGAAATATGGAACAATTCAATATTAGCGGCGACGATTACCATCACATTGTTCGTGTTATGAGGATGAAGGCTGGGGACGAAATCATCTGTGTCACGCCCAAGGGCAAAAGTGCTGTTTGCCAGATTGAAGAAATTACCGATGAAACCGTTGTGGCAAACGTTGTAAAATGGGAGGAAGGGACTACGGAGCTTCCGGTCCATGTCGTGATAGCAAGCGGTCTGCCCAAAGGGGATAAGCTCGAATTGATTATTCAGAAGGGTACCGAACTCGGTGCCTATGAATTTGTCCCTTTTACCGCATCCCGCTCAATCGTTAAATGGGACGGGAAAAAAGCTGCCAAAAAGGTTGAACGCTGGCAGAAGATTGCGAAGGAAGCTGCTGAGCAGTCCCATCGGAGCTATGTTCCAGAAGTGAAAGAACCGGTCGGTCTCAAAGAACTGATCCAAGCAAGCGATGATTATACTTACAAGCTGGTTGCTTATGAGGAAGAAGCGAGGGAAGGCGAAGCTTCGGTCCTTTCTTCTACTCTCGCGAAATTGGGGAAAGGCGACAGCCTCCTGATTGTATTTGGTCCCGAGGGAGGACTTACCTCGGAGGAAGTTGACCTTTTATATAAGAATGGATTTTTAGCTTGTGGTCTCGGGCCGCGCATCTTGCGTACAGAAACAGCACCGCTATATGCCTTGTCTGCTGTTTCCTATCATTTTGAATTATTGGGGTGAAGATAATGCCTACAGTTGCTTTTCATACATTAGGTTGCAAGGTTAACCATTACGAAACAGAAGCCATTTGGCAGTTATTTAAGGAACAAGGATACGAAAGAGTAGAGTTCGAATCTACTTCAGATGTATACGTCATTAACACATGTACGGTAACGAATACAGGGGACAAAAAAAGCCGTCAGGTCATCCGCCGGGCTGTCCGTAAGAATCCGGACGCTGTTATTTGTGTTACCGGCTGCTACGCGCAAACGTCGCCAGCAGAAATCATGGCGATTCCTGGAGTTGATATTGTTGTCGGGACACAGGATCGCGTAAAAATGCTACAGTATATCGAACAGTACAAGCAAGAGCGCCAGCCAATTAATGCTGTTGGCAACATCATGAAGAACCGTGTATATGAAGAGCTAGATGTACCTGCATTTACAGACCGTACAAGGGCTTCATTGAAAATACAGGAAGGCTGCAATAACTTTTGTACTTTCTGCATCATACCTTGGGCACGCGGTTTGATGAGATCCCGTGACCCACAGGAAGTAATTCGCCAGGCTCAGCAGCTTGTTGATGCGGGTTATAAGGAAATCGTTCTTACAGGCATCCATACAGGTGGCTACGGTGAAGATATGAAAGACTACAACCTTGCTTCACTGCTTAGGGATCTAGAGGCACAAGTTAAAGGCATTAAGCGTCTGCGCATTTCTTCTATCGAAGCCAGCCAGATTACGGACGAAGTAATCGAGGTAATTGATCAATCCAATATTATCGTCCGCCACTTGCACATCCCGCTTCAATCTGGTTCTGACACAGTGTTGAAGCGTATGCGCCGCAAATACACGATGGAGTTTTTCGGTGAGCGTCTTGATCGGCTTAAGGAAGTATTGCCAGGTCTCGCGGTTACTTCTGATATTATCGTTGGTTTCCCGGGTGAAACGGAAGATGAGTTCATAGAAACTTATAATTTCATCAAGAAGCACCAATTCTCAGAGCTGCATGTCTTCCCATATTCAAAACGGACAGGCACTCCTGCTGCAAGAATGGAGGACCAGGTGGACGAAGACGTGAAGAACGAACGCGTTCACAGATTGATTGAGCTCTCCAACCAGCTTGCAAAGGAATATGCTTCCCAGTTTGAAAATGAAGTGCTTGAAGTGATTCCTGAAGAAGTCTACAAGGAAGAGCCAGATAGCGGACTTTATGTAGGTTATACAGACAACTATTTGAAAGTTGTTTTCCCTGCTACTGAAGAAATGATCGGTAAAATTGTGAAGGTCAAGATTACTAAAGCAGGCTATCCGTACAACAAAGGGCAATTTGTCCGAGTACTTGAGGATGAAATTGTTGCTGAACAAGCTGTTATGTAGTTAAATGTGAAAGAGCTGGCAAAATGCCAGCTCTTTTTTTAAATCTAAGGGTCGATTTAGTTAGATATCGACCATGTTTTAGAGTATATCATCGGAAAATAAAATATATCGACCCAGGGTTTACAATATATCGACCACACTTTAAGATATATCGACCACATCTCAAGATAATTCGACCGCATTTCAAATTATTTCAACCACATTTCCGCTTTTCGACCACTAACTATGTTCTTCCTTCCCATGAATGAATTCAATCATCCTGCCGAATTTCTCGGACATAGGAAGTACCAGCAACGAAGCGATGATGTTGTATACGACACTGACATGCGCCAGCTGGACTTCTGGTCTTGCGGCTGTCATCGGAGCGAGTGCAGCTATGTGCTCGATGAAAGGGTAGAAGACTGCCGCGCCTGCGATATTCAGCCATACGTGAGCAAACGCTGTGAGCCTGGCTCCTTTGCCTGCACCAATGGATGCTAGCATGGCGGTAATGCAAGTTCCTATATTGGCACCAAGCATCGCAGCAATTGCTGAATCCATGCTTAATGTTCCTTCAGATAGAAAGCCCATGATGATTCCAGTCATCGCTGTACTGGATTGGATCATAGCGGTCACAACTGTGCCTGTAAAAATGCTGATTAAATGGCTGTTGTTCAGGTTGGTAAGTGCTAGTTCCACAATTGGCAGGCTGGTCACAGGGTCAGCGAGGAAGGTGAAGCCGCGCATTGCAGCAAAAACAGCAGCCATCCCAAAAGAAATTGCACCGATGTTTTGCCATGTTCTGTTTCTTGATACCATTAAAATTGCACCAATAATAGCAAACGGCACGATAAAAGCGTCGATGTTGAAAGTGATGATCTCAAGAGTGAAGGTTGTCCCTATATTTGATCCAAGAATGATTCCGATTGATTGCGAGAATTTCAGCAGGCCGGCAGAAATCAATCCGATCGTGATGACCATGACAGCTGAACTGCTGTGCAATAGTGCGGTCACCACCGCTCCGGCAATCAACCCTTTTAGTGGTGTATCTGTCATGACGGCCAACCAGTTCTTCATTCTGCTGGCGGAAAGCTCGAACAAGCCTTTTCGAAGCAATGTCATGCCGCCGATGAAAACAGCGAGAAATAATAGGAAAAATAATAGATAGACCATTGGACTCCCCCTCCCATTTAAATGTATGAAAAGGTGGGCAGGACATGCTAACAAAATTTGTTGCCTGTATGTTATCCTGCAAAAGTACATAATGTAAAAATAAGGGCTAATTACAGTTGACCTCATGCCAGTGTTATATTATAATTGCAAGGTACATGGTTTCCATGTGTTTTGGTGTTAGTGTGTTGTGCTCGGAGGGAGGGAAAGAGAATGTCTAAAACTGTCGTTCGTAAAAACGAATCGCTTGAAGATGCTCTTCGACGCTTCAAACGTACTGTATCTAAATCAGGTACTATCCAAGAAGCTAGAAAGCGCGAATTCTACGAAAAACCTAGTGTGAAGCGTAAGAAAAAGTCTGAAGCTGCTAGAAAACGCAAGTTCTAAGAGAGGGTGGAATCTACTTGAGCCTACTCGAGCGTTTAAATACTGATATGAAACAAGCGATGAAGAACAAAGAAAAGGACAGACTCACGACGATTCGGATGGTCAAAGCATCCCTGCAGAACGAAGCAATCAAGTTCGGCAAGCAGGAATTATCCGAAGAAGAAGAGTTAACTGTACTTTCTCGTGAAGTGAAGCAACGCAAAGATTCCCTCCAGGAATTTGAAAAAGCAGGTCGACAAGACCTCGTTGAAAAGATACAAACAGAATTAAAGCATGTCGAAGTTTACATGCCCCAGCAGCTTAGCGAAGAAGAAGTGACGGCAATTGTCAAAGAAGCTATCGCGGAGACCGGTGCGGCATCGAAAGCCGATATGGGTAGAGTAATGGCTGTCCTTATGCCTAAAGTAAAAGGTAAAGCAGACGGATCTCTCGTTAATAAACTTGTACAACAACACCTTTCATAAAAAGCTCGAAGGCCGCGGGATATTCTTGCGGCCTTTTTAGCGTATAATAAAAGTATCTTCACATAGTACTTTGTGTTTCATTGAAATTAAATACATAATTTTTTACACTTTCAGAAGGATTCTTTTTGAAATCTGTAAAAAATCAATGAAACCTTTTGGTGTACAAATGCGTATTACCATTATGGCCTTATTTTATAGAATGGAGGTGCCGAATTGAAAATCAAATCAGTGATTGCGAGCATCATCATCCTCTTGTCACTGGCCAGTCTGATCAATCCGTTCACTGCAGATGCGGATGAAAAAGTTGTCTACGTGGTACCGATTGCAGAAACAGTCGAAAAGGGCTTGCTTGCCTTCCTGGGAAGAGCGGTGGAGGAGGCGGAAGAGGCTGGTGCGGAAGCAATCATTTTTGATGTGCATACACCCGGTGGAGTCGTTGATGCCGCTGACGGGATTGGAAAACTTTTGACAGGCACTGATTTAAAAACAGTTGCCTTTGTCAATAAAAAAGCGTTATCCGCGGGTGCATATATTTCCCTGAATACAGATGAGATTTATATGGTTCCCGGAGCTACCATGGGGTCGGCTGCGATCATAGACCAGCAGGGCAATACCGCTGGTAAAAAAGCGGAATCTTATTGGTTTGCCGCCATGAAAGCAGCAGCCGTTGAAAGTGGAAGGGATCCGATATATGCCCAGGCAATGGCCGATGAAAGCATCGATCTTCCAGAGCTGGATGCAGGCAAGGGAAAACTTCTTACACTGACGGCTGAGCAGGCTCTTGAAGTTGGTTATTCAGAGGGAACTGTTAAAAATCTCGATGAGTTGCTGCAAAAACTGGGCTATGAGAATGCCGAAATCAGGAATGTGAATGAAACTTTCGCTGAAAAGCTAGCGAGATTCATAACGCATCCAGTCGTTATCCCGATTTTAATGACGATTGGAAGTTTAGGGTTGGTGCTTGAGTTGTACTCTCCAGGATTTGGTCTACCAGGAATTGCAGGCTTGTCAGCTTTGCTCCTATTCTTCTACGGACATATGGTTGCTGGTCTTGCTGGGTTTGAAACGCTGATTTTGTTCGCGCTTGGCGTTGGGCTTATATTGCTGGAGTTATTCATCCCAGGAGGAATAGCTGGAAGTATTGGTTTATTAGCTATCTTTGCAAGCTTTTTTATGGCATCTGATAATGTGGTGCATATGGGGATTTCGTTACTGATCGCCTTGACTGCGTCGATCGTATTATCTATTTTAATGATAAGGGTGTTTGGAAAAAAGATGAAATTTTTCAGAAGAATCATACTGACAGATTCAACAAGCACTGAAAAGGGTTATGTATCCAATAAAAACCGCCTTGAACTGATTGGCGTAGAAGGTATCACATTGACTCCCCTCAGACCTTCAGGAACCATCGTTGTCGAGGACGAACGCATTGATGCAGTCAGTGAAGGTGGATTTATTGCAAAAGACAAGAAAGTTAGAATTGTAAAAACGGAAGGCTCGAGAATTGTGGTTAGAGAGATTACAGAGATCTAATTTGTTCTTTCATTGTATTGTTCATTGAGGTATTCTTGCCAAGACGAATCGATGAAGCAACAAGTAGAGATAAATACCAATGGTCTTTGAGTTTATTTGGTAAAATAAAGATGATTCAAAGAACATGGAATAATATTTTTTAGGAGGCAGTTCATATGGATGCAAGTACAGCATTTGTTTTAGTAGCAATCGCACTTGGAATCATTTTCCTTGGTGTTTTGCTGACATTCGTACCGGTAATGCTATGGATTTCAGCATTAGCGGCAGGTGTCAGGGTCAGTATTTTCACGCTGATTGGTATGAGGTTAAGAAGGGTTATCCCAAGCAGGGTCATCAATCCGATGATCAAGGCGCACAAAGCGGGGTTGAATGTTACAACGAACCAGCTTGAAAGCCACTATCTTGCTGGAGGTAACGTAGACAGGGTGGTAAATGCCCTTATTGCTGCACACCGTGCGAATATTGAGCTTTCATTCGAAAGAGCGGCAGCAATTGACCTAGCCGGCCGTGATGTATTGGAAGCGGTACAAATGAGTGTAAATCCAAAGGTAATTGAAACACCATTCATCGCAGGTGTTGCTATGGATGGAATCGAAGTAAAAGCTAAAGCAAGAATTACCGTAAGAGCAAACATCGACAGACTTGTCGGGGGTGCTGGTGAAGAAACGATCGTTGCCCGTGTAGGTGAGGGGATTGTATCAACAATCGGTTCTTCTGGCAACCATAAAAAAGTGTTGGAAAACCCGGATATGATTTCACAAACGGTTCTTTCTAAAGGACTGGATGCAGGTACAGCTTTTGAAATTCTGTCGATTGATATTGCGGACGTTGATATCGGTAAAAATATCGGTGCCGAGCTTCAGACAGAGCAGGCGGAAGCGGACAAGAAAATTGCCCAGGCAAAAGCCGAAGAGCGTCGTGCTATGGCCGTAGCTCAAGAACAGGAAATGAAGGCCCGCGTCGAGGAAATGAGAGCGAAGGTCGTCGAGGCCGAAGCAACTGTACCATTGGCAATGGCGGAAGCGCTGCGTGAAGGAAATATTGGTGTGATGGATTATATGAATATCCAGAATATCGAAGCGGACACAGATATGAGAGGATCCATTGGCAACCTTTCAAACAATAAAAAAGATGACAAAAATAATAACTGATGCGAGAACCCGTTAAAAGAAAGGGGGGCTCCTCATGGAAATTTTATTTGAATTGTTCAGTAATCCTATAGCCCTGTTTATTCTAATCGGGGTTATCTCCAGTCTATTTAATAAAAAGAAGTCGGACGGCCAGCCGCCGCAGCGCCGTCCGGTAAGACCGCCCGGACCGATGCAACAGCAACAGCCTGGACCAGCAAGGCAACCTCGTCCTGCTCCTGCCAGTAGGCAGCCAGCAGAGGCCAGGGTTGAGCCTTGGCAGGAAATCGAAGTAAATCCCATACCTCGTTATGATACTGGCAGGGACACACAACGAAGCCGGGGTTCAGCGAAGCACGACCCAGGTGAAACCGGAGTTGAAATCATTAATGATCTTCAGAAGGTTTATCTGGAAAGAAAGCTTCAGTCTGAGGAGCAGATGAACAAACAGAGCTCAAGTAAAGGGCGCATGTCTGCTGGTGAATCATCAGGACGATTAAAGCAAAAAAGGGAACACAAAGAACCAGAAGTCGTCTTCCAGCCAGACAGGGACACCCTAATAGAGGGTTTGATTTGGGCTGAAGTCCTTGGTAAACCGAGGGCCAAAAGACCATACAACCCGCTCAGAAGATATTAGGCATAGTAATTGGCTATCGTTTTGGAAGAATGCGTATCCATAAAGTTAAAAATGGTGCTAGAACCTCCTTTTTTCTCATACATATGAGATGAAAGGGGGTTCTTTTTTTTATGGCAAAAAAATGGGGCCAGTATGTACGCAAATGGATGACGCAAAAAATGGATCTTCCTCAAGATGTCATGATGGATCTCCCTAGAATCACGATGATTGGGCATGTCCATATTTATATAGAGAATCACAGAGGTCTGCTTGCTTTTTCAGATGGAGAAGTGCGATTGATGATTAAAGGGGGCCAGCTTCTCGTCAAGGGAAAAGCATTTGTGATCAAGACGATATTGCCTGAAGAAATCTTACTCGAAGGAAAAATAGATCAGGTTATTTATATAAATGAGTGATTGAGGGGGAGACGAATGAAAAACCAATGGATTCACACCTTTTCTGGCACAGTCAAAGTGAAATTGACTGGAAAGGGTATTGAAAGATTTTTAAATCAGTTGACGCGTAGTGGTGTTTCGATATGGAACGTGAAAAAACATGGATCCGAGGCCGTCACCTTTTATGTTAATCTTCAGGATGTAAAAAAGCTGAGAATTCCAGCAAGGGACAGCAATTGCAAAATCAGGTTTTTAGAGAGGGCAGGTGGCCCTTTCTTTTTAAGGAAATTATGGACAAACAGTGGTTTTTTGGCGGGTGCATTTTTATTTTTTGCTTTAATGATGCTTCTTTCAAACATGGTTTGGGGTATAGAAATAAAAGGGGCGAGCCCGGCGACCGAACACCAGATTCGCAAGGAATTGGACAGGATGGGGATTGGCGTCGGGAAATTGCAATTTTCTATAGATAGTGTGGAGAGTATCCAAAAGGAACTGACAGATAAAGTAGGAGCCCTGACCTGGATAGGTGTGGAGCTGAAAGGGACGACCTATCATTTTCAGGCAGTTGAAAAGAGTGAACCGGAAAAAGCAGAAGTAATTGGGCCGAGGAACCTGGTAGCAAAAAGGAAAGCAGCCATCGTCAAAATCTTTGTGGAAAAAGGGGAACCGGTTGTTGAGGTGAATGATTATGTTATGCCAGGCCAGCTTCTTGTTTCCGGTCTGTATGGAAAAGAAGATGATCTGAAAGTTGTGGCGGCTGAAGGTGAAATCCTTGGAGAGACTTGGTATTCAACAAAGGTGGAGTTGCCTTTGAAGAGTACCTTCCAGGTCTACAATGGCAATGAAAAAAAGAAATATTCCCTCATGATCGCCGGTAAAGCCTTACCTGTCTGGGGATTCGGAAAACCTGATTTCAGTGAATATGAACTCGAAGTGACTGAACAGCCTGTAAGATTTTTCAATTGGGAACTTCCTGTAAAGGTTGAAAAAAAGACCATCAGGGAGAGGGAACAGGTAACACGCATCTATTCGAGGAAAGAAGCAATAGAAAGTGCAAAAGAATTAGCGAGAAAGGATATAAAAAACTACCTTCCTGAAAATGCTATAATTAAAGGGGAAAAAATTTTACATCAGTCAATTGAGAATGATAAAGTAAAGCTAACCACACATTTTACAATCATTGAAGATATAGCAGAAGGACAACCAATTATCAAGGAGACTGAGAATGACAGAAGACTTAAAAACGATGGAAATACAACTAGCGAACCCAACTGAAGCCATTTCATTATTCGGCAATGCAGATATGAACCTTAAGCTGATTGAACAGGAGCTGGGTGTCTCGATCGTGACCCGGGGAGAGGCAGTAGGAATCTCAGGACCTGAGGACAAGGTTGAGTTAGCCCAGGCTGTTTTGGACAATCTGCTTGCTGTTATCCGGAAAGGAATCAGCGTCAGCCAGAGAGAAGCTGTTTACGCGATACAAATGGCCGAAAAGGGTACCTTGGAATATTTCAAGGATTTATATGATGAAGAAATCAGTAAAAACGTTAAGGGTAAATCGATCAGGGTCAAGACTCTTGGCCAAAGGCACTATGTTAATGCCATTAAAAGCCGAGATCTTGTTTTTGGCATTGGGCCTGCTGGTACTGGTAAAACGTATCTTGCGGTCGTTATGGCAGTCACGGCACTTAAAAGTGGTACAGTGTCCAAAATTATCTTAACCAGACCAGCAGTAGAGGCAGGAGAAAGCCTTGGCTTCCTTCCAGGGGACTTGAAGGAGAAGGTAGACCCTTATCTCCGCCCATTATATGATGCCCTGCACGATATCCTTGGTACTGAACATACATTGCGCCTGATTGAGAGAGGGACAATTGAAATTGCACCTCTTGCCTATATGAGGGGAAGGACACTCGATGATGCATTTGTGATCCTGGACGAGGCGCAGAATACGACTCAGGCCCAGATGAAGATGTTCCTGACTCGCCTGGGATTTGGATCAAAAATGATCATTACTGGAGACACTTCCCAGATTGATTTGCCAAAAGGTGCAAAATCTGGATTGGTTGAGGCTGAAAAAATACTGAAGGATGTCTCTGGAATCTCCATGGTGCACCTCGAACAAGCTGATGTTGTGCGGCATCCGCTTGTCGGCCGGATTATTGAAGCATATGGTAAAAATGAATAAACATCTTAGTCCGCTCTTGGTAAACGAGAGCGGACTTTTGCTTCCGAAGGTGTATGAAAGCAATAAAAGGAATCTAAGACTCTTGGATTCCTATCTTGGCTTTTCCAGCAGGTGGGACTAATTTTAAATAGAGGTGAAAGTTTAGAGAAAAACTGATATGATGGTACATAAAGTTAGGTGTATTTCCCAGTTATTCTCAAACTGGCTCGATTTGTTTAATAAATATTTATGTCAAGGCGCTTGCGCTTTTCACTTTATAAAAGTGTGTTTTTTTGAAATTAGATTAATGTCTAGCTCCAGCGCCTAGCCAGTTTTCATCCCCGAGAATGCTTCCTCGAATATCTTGCGATAAGCGTCAGCTTTTAGCAGCTCGAGATGCTTCGGTCCTGCCAATGAAGTCAAAGGAACGACTTCACTGTCAGGCCCTCTGAGGAACACGACGTGCCAACCCGCCAGCCACACGATGTGGCGTTATAGGCGGGCAGCGCTTGTCGGGGCTGAACGAGGCGCTTACGCTTTTCAAATAGGAGGGTTGTAAATGGATAAGCTGCAGGTCCAATTAACTGCCATTTTGAACTTGTTGAATATAAAAATCTTTCGGGTTTTATTATTTTTGCTGATTGGTGTCGTGATGTATTCTGCGATGTACAGTAATGTAAAGCCTGAAAAGCTTAATTTGGAGCTATTCTCTGTGGCAGAGCGAACCATCCGGTCGCCTATTACGATAGAGGATAAAGAAAGCACAGAAGCAAACCGCAGGAAAGCGGTCGAGCAAGTCAACGATGTATACAGAGTCAAGAGTGAATATGCACAGAACAGGGTTGATTTAGTCACTTCCATATTCGGTTCAGTTTCAGAAGTCAATGCGGAAGTGCAGGAAGAGATCGACCAAAAGAAAAAAACAGCAGAAGAGGCAGAAGTGGAAGATGCACCCGCCCCTGAAGAGCCCACAATTGAGGAAAAGCTGGCACAGTTAAAAACGAAATTGACTGAGAATGAAACGAAAAGTCTTTCTGACGAAGTATTCATTACTTTACTTCAAGCTCCGAAGGAAGAGCTGCTGGTTGCTAAAGACCTCACTGTTACAGCGATCAACAATACGATGAAACGAAGTGTTCCTGCAGATGAAGTAGAGAATGCAAAACTGAATGTAGAGGAGGAATTAAAGTATACAAGTTTAAGCAGCAGTTTAAAGAAAGCAGTCATTGATATCGGCCGATATGCAGTCGTCCAGAATGAATTTTATGATCCAGAAGCTACTGAAGACCTGCGGCAAAAGGCTATGGACAATGTTGAACCAGTAAGGATTCTCGAGGGACAAATTCTGGTGGATGAGGGTCAGTTGATCAGCAGGGACGTCTTTAAAAAACTCCAGCTGGTCGGACTGTTAGAAAGTGAAAATTCCTATAAACCTTTTATCGGGCTGGCTATGCTTGTGGCGTTAATACTATTTGCGCTGTTTGTTATATTCAATGAAATGGAAAACGCCGATAAAAAGCAGAAGAACCTTTTGATGTTCAGCATCATTTTTATTACCTCCATATTGTTGATGAAGATGGTCAGTCTTTTTGACGAATTCGAATACTCGGAAATCGGCTATATCTTCCCTGCAGCAATGGGAGCGATGTTGATCAAGATTTTAATAAATGAAAGACTGGCTTTGTTTCAGATGGCAATCCTTGCGGTCAGCGGGACGATCATCTTTAATGAAGGCATTACTGGAACCTTGAATGTCACCATAGGAGTTTATATTTTAATCAGTGGACTGGCGGCAATTTTATTTTTACAGAAACAGAGTAGACGCTCAAAGATCCTGCAGGCGGGTCTGAGTGTGTCGGTCGTAAATCTGATTGTTATCCTTTCGATTCTGTTTTTAAGGAACAGTCAATATTCCGGACTTGAATACGGTTTTTATTTTATCGCAGCGTTTGTGTCAGGGATCGTTTCAGCAGTCCTGACGATCGGTTTGCTGCCATTTTTTGAAGCAGGGTTTGGCATCCTTTCAACTTTAAGGTTAATCGAGCTATCCAACCCAAACCACCCGCTTTTAAGGAAGATACTTACGGAAGCTCCAGGAACTTACCATCATAGTGTCATGGTGGCTAATTTATCAGAAGCGGCATGTGAGGCGATCGGGGCTAACGGGCTTCTTGCCAGGGTTGGGTGCTATTACCATGACATCGGAAAAACAAAACGTCCGCAATTCTTTATTGAAAATCAGATTAACATGGATAATCCGCACGATAAATTGCCGGCGTTGACCAGCAAAAACATTATTATCGCCCATGCTACCGATGGCGCCGAAATGCTCCGTAAGCACCGGATGCCAAAAGAGATCATTGATATCGCAGAACAGCACCATGGCACAACGTTATTAAAATTCTTTTACCATAAGGCAAAGCAAAGCGGGCATGAGGTTAAAGAAGAGGATTTCCGTTATCCGGGGCCAAAGCCGCAAACAAAAGAGTCTGCTGTCATTGGGATTGCGGATAGTGTGGAAGCCGCTGTGAGATCAATGGCGCACCCAACACATGAGCAAATTGAAAATCTAGTACACAATATTATAGGGGACCGGCTGCAGGATGGGCAGCTGGGTGAGTGTGATATCACGTTGAAGGAGCTGGATACCGTCGCTGATACACTTTGTGAAACGCTAAAGGGAATATTCCACTCGAGAATTGAATATCCAGAAATGAATAAGCAGAAGGTGAAGCAGGCATGAGTATAGAGATCGATTTTTTGGATGAGATAAATGAACTAAAACAGGAAGAAATAAATGAAATAGAAAAACTGTTGAACTATACGGCAGAGAAAGAGAATGTCCAGGAGGGGAGCGAACTATCCGTTACCTTCGTGTCGAATGAAAGGATACAGGAGATAAACCGTGAATATCGTGACAAGGATCGCCCAACGGACGTCATTTCTTTCGCACTGGAGGAGATGGGCGAAGGGGAGCTTGAAATAGTCGGGGATGGTATACCGAGGATTCTTGGTGATATCATCATTTCCATTCCAAAAGCAAGGGAGCAGGCTGAAGAATATAACCATTCCTTCATGCGGGAACTTGGTTTCCTTGCTGTACACGGTCTCCTGCATTTATTAGGCTATGACCATATGAATGAGCAGGACGAAAAACAGATGTTTGACAGACAAAAAGAAATTCTGGATGGATATGGGCTTGGCCGCTGATAAACAGAGGAAGCATCCACTTGCTTCCTCATTCAAATTTGGTTTCGAGGGAATTGCGGCAGCGGCAGCAAAGGAACGAAATGTGCAAATCCATCTGGCTATCTCCGTTATCGTCATTTTATCAGGGTTTATTTTTTCGATTAATAAGTACGAATGGATTGCAATTATCCTATCCATTGGCGGAATGGTCTCAATGGAAATGATAAATACGGCAATTGAAAGAACGGTTGATATGTACACGAAAGAATACCACCCGCTTGCAAAACAGGCAAAAGATATCGCGGCCGGTGCCGTCCTGGTGTTTGCGATAGCCAGTGTCATGATAGGAATAATTATTTTTCTGCCAAGAATATTTGCGTGGTTTAGTTAGTTGTCCATACAGGGCAACTTTTTTTTGGAATGGACTTATTAAATTTGTTTGTTTTTTCATCCATGAGAAGCACGATTAGAGGCGAGCTATCAGCAAGAAGACAATACAAAATCGGCGCTTATGTTTGAACCAATTTGAAAACAGGGGAAAACTTAAGTAAAATATCATCACAGTGTATAAACAGTGCTTGTATGTTTTTAGAAAATTTAAAATTTTATATTTCATTTTTGCTACAAACGGTGAAATAACACTGAAAATAAGTTAAAATAAAGTGGAGAAGGGAAATACAGTATGAACATTAATAATCAAGGTAATAACAACGAATCTCACAAATCTGGCTTCATCTCAATCATTGGAAGGCCTAATGTAGGAAAGTCAACCTTTCTTAACAGGGTAATCGGGCAAAAGATTGCGATTATGAGCGATAAGCCGCAAACGACCCGGAATAAGGTTCAGGGTGTCCTAACACTTGATGATTCACAGCTAATTTTCATTGACACTCCAGGGATCCATAAACCAAAGCACCGTCTTGGCGATTTCATGATGAAGGTTGCACAGAATACTTTAAAAGAAGTCGATCTGGTCTTGTTTATGGTCAATGCTCAGGAAGGATATGGACGCGGGGAAGAATTTATCATTGAGAAACTTCAAAATGTAAAAACACCGGTTTTCCTTGTCATCAATAAAATCGACCTGATCCACCCAGATGAGTTGCTAAAACTAATTGAGTCCTACAATAGAAAGTTCAATTTCGCTGAAATTGTGCCGATATCTGCTCTTGAAGGAAACAATATCGAAAAGCTCCTGGAGCAAATCAAGGAGAAAATGCCGGAAGGGCCACAGTTTTATCCCGCTGACCAGGTAACGGACCATCCAGAACGTTTTATTGTTTCCGAACTGATCAGAGAAAAAGCGCTGCATCTGACGAGGGAAGAAATTCCACATTCACTTGCTGTTGTAATTGAAAAAATGGAACGCCAGCCTGAAAAAGAAATGGTGCATGTCATGGCTACAATCATTGTCGAGAGGGATTCGCAAAAGGGCATCATCATCGGCAAGCAGGGCGGTATGTTGAAGGAAATTGGCAAGAGGGCACGTCATGATATCGAGAATCTGCTCGGTACAAAAGTGTTTCTGGAATTATGGGTGAAGGTTCAGAAGGATTGGAGAAACAAAGCCACACAGCTTCGTGATTTTGGTTTCAGGGAAGATGAGTATTAAGCCTGTTTGGCAAATGCTCCCTCATTAACATATTAATGGGTTGCAAATATTATTCATTAAAAGGATTAACAATTTTTATATAACATGAAAATCTGATTGACAGGCTATGATATTCATAAGGATTTGGGATAAATAAATTGCTAGTGAAAAATTGAAAGGTGGGGTTTTCGATGTTGGATTTTACCTGGAAGGTGTTTTCTCAGACAGGTAACATTGACACATATCTTCTCTTTAAGGAATTAGAGAAAGACGATCAAGAAATACCCGGTTATCAGGAGGAAGAACTAGCAGGAATTGATTTTCCAATCTCATAGGTTTGTCTGTAGTAATGGATGGTGACAGAAGATGCTGCAGAAATGCGAAGGCATTGTCATTAGAACGACTAATTATGGCGAAAACAACAAAATTGTTACCTTATATACCAGGGAATTCGGAAAAGTTGGTGTGATGGCAAGAGGTGCTAAAAAGCCTAATAGCAGGCTTGCTGCTGTCACCCAGCTTTTTACTTATGGACAGTTCCTTTTCCAGTCAAGTTCTGGGCTCGGCGGTCTTCAGCAGGGGGATATGATTTCTTCGATGAGGTCGATTCGAGAGGATATCTTCCTTACAGCCCATGCCAGCTATGTTGTTGATTTGACTGATAAAGTGACAGAGGACAAGAAGTCCAACCCATTTTTGTTCGAATTGCTACTCCAGACGCTAAAACTTTTGAATGAAGGCTACGATATGGAGATTCTCACTTTTATTTATGAAATGAAAATGCTGAATGTCCAGGGGCTGTATCCAGTTTTGGACAAGTGTGCAAACTGTGGGAGTACAGAGGGTGATTTCAACTTCTCGATCAGAGAGGGCGGGCTGCTCTGCCATCGATGCTTCAGAATGGATCCGTACAGGATTAAAACCTCGCCAGGAACGGTCAGGCTGCTTCGATTATTTTATTTACTCGACCTAAGCCGTCTTGGCAATATTTCAGTGAAGCCAGAGACAAAGCTTGAGCTGAAAAAGGTGATTTCGGCTTATTATGATGAGTACTCAGGATTGTATTTAAAAACAAGAAAATTTCTTGATCAAATGGATTCATTCAGGGACCAACTGTAACTATTGACATTGCTACTTCTTTTCGCTATTATCAAAATCAAAAGCTTGTAGCTTTCAACCCATATGCGGAAAGCATTCGCATCGCTGAAAGGGTTGATGGAAATTACATATGTTGCGTTGAAGGAAAAGAGTACTTAAATCCCTCTGTATAAGCGAGTCCGGGAATGGTGTGAGCCGGATTGCAGAAATTAAGGAAGGCGTTCCGGAGCGACATCACTTTTAAAGAGGCTGCTATTTGCAGCAAATAGGGTGGAACCGCGGGTAAACTCTCGTCCCTATGCATGAAAAGATGCATAGGGGGCGGGAGTTTTTTGATTTTAAATTAGGATTTTTTGTTTGGTGATTTCGAAATGAATTTGCCAGTGCGCAAGAAAGCCAATACTTAATAAAAGAAGTAAGTAACAATCGATTTAAAATTTTCGGAGGTGTAAAGATGAATATCCAAAACATGATTTTAACTTTGCAAAAACACTGGTCTGAACAAGGATGCGTTCTCATGCAGGCTTATGACACCGAAAAAGGTGCAGGAACAATGAGTCCATATACGTTTTTACGGGCGATTGGCCCTGAACCGTGGAATGTCGCTTATGTTGAGCCATCACGCCGCCCAGCTGACGGTCGCTACGGAGAAAATCCAAACAGGCTTTATCAGCACCATCAATTCCAGGTAATCATGAAGCCTTCCCCTGACAATATTCAGGAACTCTATCTGGATTCTTTAAAAGCATTAGGAATTGACCCACTTGAGCACGACATTCGCTTCGTAGAGGACAACTGGGAGAATCCATCCCTTGGCTGCGCAGGACTAGGGTGGGAAGTATGGCTGGATGGCATGGAAATCACGCAATTCACCTATTTCCAACAGGTAGGCGGACTCGACTGCAAACCAGTTTCCGTTGAAATTACATACGGAATTGAAAGACTGGCGTCTTATATTCAGGATAAAGAAAATGTCTTTGATCTTGAATGGACAAACGGTTTTACCGTAAGGGACATTTTTGGGCAGCCAGAATATGAACATTCAAAGTATACTTTCGAAACGTCTGACAAAGACATGCTTTTCAACCTTTTCAATATTTATGAAAAAGAAGCAAATAGACAGATGGAAGAAGGGCTTGTCCACCCTGCATATGACTTTGTCCTGAAGTGTTCTCACACTTTTAACATTCTTGATGCACGAGGAGCCATTTCCGTAACCGAACGGACAGGATATATTGCCCGTATCCGTAATCTTGCCAAGAAAGTAGCGAAAACGTTTTACGGAGAAAGAGAAAAATTGGGCTTCCCAATCATTAAACGGAAGGAGCAGGTGGAAAATGACTAAACGGAATTTATTGCTTGAAATCGGTTTGGAAGAAATGCCTGCAAGATTTATTACTGATTCCATTAACCAGCTGGCTTCCAAGGTGGAGAATTGGCTAAAAACGAATAATATTGGTTTCGAAGATATCAAGCTTTATTCCACGCCGCGCAGGCTTGCGTTGCTAGTCCTGAATGTTGATGAGCGTCAGGAAGACAGCGAGGAAGAAGCGAAAGGTCCTGCCAAAAAAATCGCTCTTGCTGAGGACGGAGAATGGTCCAAAGCAGCGATCGGCTTTACACGCGGCCAGGGGCTGACGGTGGAGGATATTTATTTTAAAGAAATCAACGGTGTTGAATATGCTCACGTAAAGAAATTCTTCAAAGGCAAGGAAACCTTTGAGCTGCTCGTTGAATTGAAAGCAATCCTTTCTGGGTTGACATTCCCGAAAAACATGCGCTGGGCGGACCTTGATCTTCGCTATGTCCGGCCAATCAAATGGCTTGTTGCGATGTTCGGAAATGATATCATTCCATTCGAGATTGCTGGTGTACAAACTGGCAATGTTACCAGAGGACATCGATTCCTTGGAGAAGGTGAAATACAATTATCTAATCCACAGGGATATGAAGAAGCATTGTTAGGGCAATATGTAGTGGCTGATGCGCAAAAGCGAAAGAACGCAATTACTTCTCAGCTTGAAAAAATCGAGGAAGAGAACGGCTGGGTAATTCCGGTGGATGAAGATTTGCTGGAAGAAGTCAATAACCTGGTTGAATATCCAACTGCGTTATATGGCCGTTTCGAAGAAGAGTTCCTGGAAATTCCCAGCGAAGTCCTGATTACTTCCATGAAGGAGCACCAAAGGTATTTTCCTGTAAAATCCAGAAGCGGAGCCTTGTTACCTCATTTCATCACAGTAAGGAACGGTGACCATCTCCATATTGAAAAGGTTGCCCGCGGAAACGAAAAAGTTTTAAGAGCGCGACTGGCGGATGCGGCATTTTTCTATAAGGAAGACCAGAGAATGCAGATAGATGCAGCATTGGAAAAATTGAAGAATGTTGTATACCACGAAGAGATCGGAACAATTGTTGAAAAATCAGAACGGGTGCGCAAGCTTGTGGGCTTGGTTGCTGAAAGATTGGAATTCGCGTCTGATGTTATAAAATTTGCAGATCGGGCGGCCCAAATCAGCAAATTCGATCTTGTTTCACAGATGGTATACGAGTTCCCGGAATTACAAGGAATAATGGGAGAAAAATACGCCTTGCAAAAAGGTGAAAGCCCAGAAGTGGCAGTGGCTATCAATGAGCATTATATGCCTCGTAATGCAGACGATTCAATCCCAGGATCACCAGCGGGTGCGTTGGTTGCAATTGGCGATAAACTCGATACAATTGTTGCGTTCTTCTCGCTCGGCATCATTCCTAGCGGTTCTCAGGATCCATATGCATTGAGAAGACAGGCGACTGGAATCGTGCAGACCCTGATTGAAAAGAAATGGAACATCTCACTTGAAAATCTAGTCGGCCTTTCACTTAACCTTATATCAGAAGCAGGAATTACAAAGCGCACTGACGAAGAAGTTTACCATGACCTTATCCAATTCTTTAAATTGAGAATCAAGCACTTGTTACAGGAACGTGGAATCCGTTACGATTTAATTGATGCCGTACTTGGAGGAGAGATCAGTGTTGTATCCGGACTGATTGAAAAAGCAGAAGCGCTCCAGGCTGCCAGTAGTGATGAGGGCTTTAAAGAAAGCATGGAAGCATTGAGCCGGGTTCTTAATATCGCTAGCAAGAAAGACGTGCAGGGCGATATCGATCCAGAACGATTCGAAAACGAGTATGAGCAAAGGTTGTATGAAAAGTATCTTGAACTCGGAAAGAAGGCCGAGGACGGCATGGATGCCGCTTCATATTATCAGCTTTTGGTTGACATTAAACCTGAAATCAATGATTATTTTGAGCATACAATGGTCATGTCTGATAAACAGGATGTCCGTGAAAACCGCCTAAATCAGATGGCTGCACTGGCAGCTTTGATCATGAAGCTTGCGAAAGTAAATGATATCGTCGTAAAGTAAGCACCAGTAGCATAGAATGTTTGATTTGAGTGCCTTCCTCCACAGGAAGGCACTTAAGCAAGTACTTTATGCATGGGCAAAACATACGCTCATAAATCTTCATGAAATGGTAATAAGTATAGAATATTTATTCCTTTTTATTACCTCGTGTAGTATATAATATTTTTATTAGGTTTTTTACATAGAGGCTGCTTACTGGATTAATGCTTCCATGGATCAGTACAACCATGAGCAACATGATCCAAATAGTGAAAGAGATAAATAGCTTCATACTTAATACCAATGCGAGAACAGTTTTTTTAAAAAATCTCCCGATGGGTGGTGAGGACAATCGAACTGAATAAACGCCAGGAGCATATTCTGCAAATCGTAAAAGATAACGGACCGATCACTGGAGAGCATATTGCTGAAAAATTAAATCTGACAAGGGCTACCCTCAGGCCTGACCTTGCCATCCTGACGATGTCGGGGTATTTGGATGCCAGACCTCGTGTGGGTTATTTCTACACAGGAAAATCTGGGAATCAGCTGCTTTCTGAGAATCTTAAAAAAATCCTCGTCAGGGATTATCAATCCATTCCTGTTGTTGTTCCTGAAAATGTATCTGTCTACGATGCAATCGTTACGATGTTCCTTGAAGATGTAGGCACTTTATTTGTAGTCGATAAAGCATCAAGGCTAGTAGGTGTCCTTTCTCGCAAAGATTTATTGAGAGCAAGCATTGGAAAGCAGGAGCTGACTACTTTGCCAGTTAATATCATCATGACAAGGATGCCAAATATAACCGTGTGCCGTCGGGATGACCTGCTCATTGATGCTGCCAAGGAATTAATTGAAAAGCAGATTGATGCCCTTCCAATCATCAAAGATGCAGATGATGGGTACGAGTTAGTAGGAAGATTGACCAAGACAAACATTACAAAGGCTTTTGTAGCCTTGGCAGAGGAATAAGAAGCAAATAGAGAAGGGGTTGGTTAAAAGATGAATAAAACACCTATTATTTATGTGGTTTCTGACTCTGTCGGCGAGACAGCAGAGCTCGTTACGAAGGCTGCCATCAGCCAATTCGAACACTTGGATGTTTCACTTAAAAGGTTTCCTTACGTAGAGGATAAAGTACATATTGATGAAGTCATTTCACTTGCTAAGCATGATGGCGGGATGATCGCCTACACATTGGTCAAGCCAGATATAAGCAACTATCTTCAAGAATGTGCTTCCAAAGAGGGGATCTATGCATGTGACATCATCGGGCCGCTCATGCAGCAGGTTCAACAACTCAGTGGTGAAACACCACTATACGAACCTGGCCTTGTCCGTAAACTGGACGAAGATTACTTCAAAAAAGTTGAAGCAATCGAATTCGCAGTAAAATATGATGATGGCCGCGATCCAAGAGGCATACTGAAAGCGGATATCGTCCTTGTGGGTGTCTCGAGAACATCCAAGACACCATTATCACAATACCTCGCCCACAAGCGATATAAGGTTGCGAATGTACCTCTAGTGCCTGAAGTCGACCCACCAGAAGAATTATTCCTTGTTCCCAAGGAAAAATGCTTCGGCCTCAGGATAACTCCGGATAAATTGAACCAAATACGCCGTGAGAGGTTAATCTCACTTGGATTGAACGATCAGGCGATATATGCCAATATCGAAAGAATCAAGGAAGAGATAGAATATTTTGATGGAATTGTTGAAAAAATAGGATGTCCAGTCATCGATGTAACCAATAAAGCGGTGGAAGAAACCGCAAATGTCATTCTGAATATGGTCCGAAATAAGAAAATGGACGATTAGCACATATTTTGTATGTGCTTTTCTTTTTGACAGTTCTTTTGCAAATTAATGCATTAGTCGAGAAATAATAATGGAAAAATAGGCTTTCTTATACTATAATAAAAAATTGTGATAAAAATGTATCTGTTTAGGTTTAGACTGGACAGATTACGAATAAACTATTTACTATCAGTTGTCAAGATGTTGACCGCGAAAAAATTCGACAAAATTCCCTTAAAAAAATACAATCCTTAAGAAGGAATATGCGGAGTGATGTAGAATTAATACTAGTAAAATCAACAGTCAGACCCTTTTTGTTGATGCAGACTCTTGCCCGGTCATTAAGGAAATTGTCGAAATTGCTTCGAAGTTTTCCATCGAAGCTGTTTTTGTGGCTTCTTATGCCCATATGAAGAACGACCTTCAAGGGCAGAACTGGGTTTTTGTCGATTCTCATAAGGAGGCTGTAGACCTTTATTTAATGAATCACGTTAAGAAAGGTGATTTTGCGGTGACGCAGGACATCGGTCTTGCATCTACCCTCATTGCGAAAGGGGTTTATGCCATCTCTCCAAGGGGAAATTTATTTGAAGAAAAGGACATTCAGACTGCCCTTGACTTAAGGTATCTTTCTGCCAGGGCTAGAAGGCAGGGATCCTATGGAAAGGGACCAAAACCCTTTACAGAAAAAGACAGGGAAAAGTTTATAAAGGAATTGAACATGCTTTTGTCGAATTTTAAGATATGTTCAAGTAATCACAACTAATTAGAGGTCATGCTTATGGCAGAGAGGATTGCCGAGGAAAAAGTAAATGAAATCCGGCAGGCGGTTGAAATAGTCGATGTCATTGGTGATTACGTCCAATTGAAAAAACAAGGCCGAAATTATTTTGGGCTTTGTCCATTTCATGGGGAAAACTCTCCATCATTTTCAGTTTCACCTGAAAAGCAGATTTATCACTGCTTTGGTTGTGGTGCCGGCGGGAATGTATTTTCATTCCTGATGGATATTGATGGCCTGTCGTTTCAAGAAGCTGCAGTGAAGCTTGCTGATAGGTCAAACATCGAACTGAAGCTGGAAGGAACGGCTTCGGGTAAAAACCCACAACTGCCTGAAGGCTCGAAGCAAATGATCGAAGCGCATGAACTATTGCGTAAATTTTATCATCATTTGCTTGTAAACACAAAAGAGGGTCAAGAGGCACTGGAATATCTTCTTAACAGGGGATTTACACAGGACTCTATTGACACATTCCAAATAGGCTATTCACTGCCTTCATGGGACTTTGCAGTTAAACTGCTTGAAAAACGGGGGTTCTCGTTGGACCTCATTTCGAAAGCAGGACTGGTCATCCAGCGGGAAAACGATGGGACATACTTTGACAGGTTCAGGAACAGGATTATGTTTCCAATCCTCGACCATCAGGGAAATACAATTGCGTTTTCAGGGCGGGCGCTAGGGGGCGAAGAACCCAAATATCTAAATAGTCCCGAAACGCAAATCTTCAACAAAAGTAAAATTCTATATAATTTTCACCTTGCTCGTGGCGTGATCCGTAAGCAGCAGCAAGCTGTACTTTTCGAAGGATTCGCCGATGTTATTTCGGCTAACCGGGCAGGCGTAGAAAACGGTGTCGCCACGATGGGGACATCGTTGACTGAAGAACATATCTCCTTGCTGAAAAGAAATGTGCAAGCTGTAACGATTTGCTACGACTCGGACAGAGCCGGTATTGAAGCGGCTTTCAGGGCATCTAACATGCTGTCAAAAGCGGGATTCGCTATCAGGGTTGCAACAATGCCAGATGGCATGGATCCTGATGATTTCATAAAGGTGCATGGCGAGGAGAAATTCAGGAACGATATTATTGGCTCCAGCGCCACCTTGATGGCTTTTAAATTAATATATTATCGTCGAGGGAAAAACCTTCAGAATGAAGGAGATCGCCTTCAATATATCGAAGAAGTACTTAAAGAAATCAGCACGCTCGATAAAGCAGTAGAAAAAGACCTTTACTTGAGGCAGCTTGCGAATGAGTTTTCGCTATCACTAGATGCATTAGCCCAACAGCTCAATCAGCTGGTTCATGCGTCGGGCCCAAAGAGGCAAAATCAACCTCGAGCGGAATCAAAACCTGTAAGCTACGCTAGGAAATCAGAACTGAAGCCTGCATACCACACTGCGGAAAGGCGAATGATCTTTCATATGATGAGAGACGCCGATGTCGCATATAAGGTACAGGAAATGCTTGCAGGAAGTACACTGAACATTGATGAACATCAGGCTATTATTACTTATTTATTTGCATACTATGAAAAAGGACATGATCCTGACCCAAGCGCGTTCTTAAATTATCTCCTGGATAATAAGCTAAAAAGGGTTGTTGCTGATATAGAGATGATGCCTCTTAACGAGGAGATCAGTGACCAGGAATTATCTGATTATATCAAGCAGGTCTTGAATTATCAAAAAATGTTAAAAATAAAGGAAAAAATGGCAGAACAAAAACAGGCAGAACGACAAAACGACTTCTTGCGCGCTGCGGCTATCGCAACGGAAATTATCCAATTGCGCAAGACCTTATAAAGCTTATGCTGATTGTTTTTGATTTTTGGAAGGAGGGGGACATATGGCTGAAAAGTCAGCCCGTTCTAAAGAAGTCACTGAAAATGAAGTGACAGTTGAACAAGTGAAAGACCAGTTAACGGCAATTGGCAAGAAAACAGGTGTCCTTGCCTATGATGATATCGCGGAAAGGCTATCAAGCTTTGAACTTGATTCCGATCAGATGGATGAATACTATGAGTTCCTCGGTGAACAAGGGATTGAGCTCGTAGGTGAAAGCGATGAAGTAGAAGACCCTGACATCAAACAGCTTGCAAAAGACGATGAAGAATTCGACTTGAATGACTTAAGTGTCCCGCCGGGAGTCAAGATCAACGACCCTGTAAGGATGTACTTAAAGGAAATTGGCCGAGTTGACTTGCTCTCAGCAGAAGAAGAGATCAACCTGGCAGAAAGAATCGAACAAGGCGATGAAGAAGCCAAAAGACGTCTTGCCGAAGCAAACCTACGGCTCGTAGTAAGTATTGCGAAACGCTATGTAGGCCGTGGTATGTTATTCCTTGACCTGATTCAGGAAGGGAATATGGGTTTGATCAAAGCTGTTGAAAAGTTCGATTACCGCAAAGGTTTTAAATTCAGTACCTATGCTACCTGGTGGATTCGTCAGGCTATCACTCGTGCTATCGCTGACCAGGCAAGAACTATCAGGATCCCTGTCCATATGGTGGAAACCATCAATAAATTGATCCGTGTACAAAGACAACTCCTTCAGGACTTAGGCCGCGAACCAACGCCTGAAGAGATTGGTGAAGACATGGACCTGTCACCTGAGAAAGTGCGCGAAATCCTTAAGATTGCCCAGGAACCGGTATCCCTCGAAACTCCGATAGGGGAAGAAGATGACTCCCACCTTGGTGATTTCATTGAGGACCAGGATGCTACCTCTCCTTCTGAACATGCTGCATATGAGCTTTTGAAGGAACAACTTGAAGATGTCCTTGATACGCTTACTGACCGTGAAGAGAACGTCCTTCGACTCCGTTTCGGTCTTGATGATGGCCGCACTCGCACATTGGAAGAAGTGGGCAAAGTATTTGGCGTTACGCGCGAACGTATTCGCCAAATTGAAGCAAAGGCACTTCGTAAGCTGAGACACCCAAGTCGCAGCAAAAGATTGAAAGACTTTTTAGAATAGGATTGCCAAGGAATAATTTACTTTTTAAAATAAAAGTAAATTATTCCTTTTTTACTTTCTTTCCGCCGACTATTAACACGGATAACCAATAAGACAGGATGTGCCTACCTATGGATGACCATCGCAAGAAAATCATCACCAATGAGATTAAGTACTGGAAACAAAACAGGCTGTTGCCTGAGCACTATTGTGATTTCCTCTTGAACCTGTATACAGAGGGTAGCTCTGAAGATGACTCGACTCGAAGAAATAGCCGCACTAAGGGAATATTAGGTTTAATTCTAATTGGATTGTTATCGCTTTCAGTTTTTTTATTTTATTTTACTGAATTGTCGCTCTTTTTGCAAACTGCCCTTATTATTTTTTTTGGAGTAATTAGCCTTTTAGTAGCCTTTTACATGTTAAAAAAATCTTTTTTTGATTTGATCCCATTACTCGCTTCTGCACTTCTTTTATTAATCACATCTGTTCAGGCAGCTGAAATAATATTTCCAGACCATCCCGGCATGCTTTATATCGTAGCGGGCCTAAACTGTTTATTGTGGGTTACAGTAGGGACTAGGTGGAAGTTGGTGAGCTTCAAAATATCAGGTATCATAGGGTTTCTCGTCCTGTTAATTACTATATTTATATAATTTTTAACAATTTAAAAGGTTTTAAATGTTGAGAAAATTGTTTATTCCCCTTTATAATGAAGAATGTAAACGTATTCAATGTTTTAAGGGGGATGGAAATGAATTTTGATTTAACATCAGAACAAGCAATGATTAAAAGGACAATTAGAGAGTTTGCGGAGGAAGAAGTTGCTCCAGGAGCGATTGAAAGAGATAAAACAAAACAATTCCCGACAGAAATCTTCAAAAAACTGGGAGAACTAGGAATGCTGGGCTTGCCGTTCCCCGAGGAATATGGCGGAGCTGGAGCTGATACGGTTAGTTTTGCGATTGTCACCGAGGAATTGAGCAAGGCTTGCGCCTCAACAGGGATTACATATTCTGCCCACATATCTCTTGGAGGAGCGCCTATCAATCTATTCGGCACAGAGGAGCAGAAGCAAAAATACCTCGCACCAATCTGCTCAGGAGAATCACTGGGAGCTTTCGGACTGACCGAACCGAATGCAGGCTCGGATGCAGGAGGTACCCAGACGACTGCCAAAGAAGTGGATGGAGAATACATCATCAATGGCAGCAAAAACTTTATCACGAATGCAAGCTATGCCAAACATCTCGCAATGACGGCGATCACAGGTAATGTCGACGGGAAAAAGGAAATCAGTGCGATTATAGTGCCAACCGATGCACCAGGATTTTCTGTCATTGATAATTATGAAAAGATGGGATTAAATGCATCGAATACTACTCAGCTGGTGATGGAGGATGTACATGTTCCGGTTGAAAACCTGCTTGGCAAGAAAGGGGAGGGCTTCAAGCAATTCCTTGTGACATTGGACGGCGGCAGGATCGGCATAGGCGCAATGGCTGTAGGAGTGGCTCAGGCCGCTTATGAAAAAGCCTTACAGTATGCCAAAGAAAGACAGCAGTTCGGCAGACCAATATCACAGTTTCAGGCTATCCAGTTCAAGCTTGCTGACATGGCAATGAAGATTGAACTTGCCCGCAATATGGTCTATAAGGCCGCCTGGCTGAAGGATCAGGGACGTCCATTCTCAAAGGAAGCATCAATGTGCAAGCTCTATGCTTCTGAAATTGCGATGGAAGTAGCTGATCAGTCAGTCCAGATACATGGCGGATATGGCTATATGAGGGAATATGAAGTGGAACGTTACATGAGGGATGCAAAGCTTCTGGAAATTGGTGAAGGCACATCAGAAGTCCAAAGAATGGTTATTGCAAGATTAATTGGCTGCTAAAAGGGTATCCTAAATATGCTTTGTCCGCAAAAACTTCATCATACGATGAAGTTTTTTGTCTAAATTGTGAACAAGTGTGACAAAGTTTGCTTTTTTACTTTCCCTGTAAACGTTTTTCAAGTAAAATAATATCTGTGTGAAATCATTATTTAAGTAGATGTTGTACATAAAGGAGGGTATATGATGAATCGTAATCCAATTATCCCGTTCGTATTGATCATGGTAATGGGGATCGGCTTGATGTTCCTGCTTTCTTTCAAGGGTGTTGGGGATTCCAAGGATCTTGCAAAGGAAAAAGAAGGCGGCGGTGAGAAGACGGAAGAAACTGCTGAAGCAAACCCTGAGGATTTTTACCAGCAATCCTGCGCAATGTGCCACGGAAACCAGTATGAAGGCGTTTCAGGTCCTTCATTGAAAGGCGTAGGCAGCAAGTACTCACAGGATGAGATCAAAGACATTTTGGTTAATGGTAAAGGAGCTATGCCTCCTGGTCTGGCTGCTGGCAAGGAAGATCAAATGGCAGAATGGATCGTTAATGAATTGAAGTAATATTGAAAGGCTCTTTGCTTTTGCAAAGAGCTTTTTTATCTTTTAGGAAATTATAAAATTTATTTTGTTGTGGTTAACTACATGTAGTCTTCTTAATCTAGCTCCAGCGCCTAGCCCCTCGAGTCGCTTCGGTCCGCCCAATGAAGTCAAAGAACGACTTCACCGGTCGGCCCTCCAGCGCTTGTCGGGGCTGAACGAGGCGCTTGCGCTTTTTGTTCCATAATTGGACAAGAGGCCCGCTGTTTTCATATACTTATAAAAGCAAAATAAGATTTAGTAGGTGACTTGTATGAATGCTGAAAAACTATCACACCGGCTTGAAGCCGTTGCAAATAATATTCCTGAAGGTACAAGGCTGGCCGATATCGGTTCCGACCATGCCTACCTTCCTTGTAATGTTGTAAAGAAGGGTACTGTTTCAATGGCGATTGCAGGCGAGGTCGCTGAAGGACCATTCCAATCTGCACTTGAGCAGGTTCGGGAGGAAAGTCTCATAGATAAAATATCAGTCAGAAAAGGTGATGGACTTGAAGTAATTCAACCTGGAGAGGTTGATTGCGTTACCATCGCTGGTATGGGCGGCACATTGATTTCAACGATTCTTGAACAAGGGAAATCGAAACTAGAAGGAGTCAGCAGGCTTGTCCTTCAGCCTAATGTTGGAAGCTTTGCGGTGCGCAAGTGGTTGATTGGCAATGGCTGGGAACTGATCAAAGAAGAGATCCTTGAAGAAGATCGGAAAATTTACGAAATCCTTGTCGCTGAGAAGGGTGAACCAATGAAGCCGTATCAGCATATCAATTTTGAAAATGGAATATTGTTTGGCCCATTTTTGCTGAAGGAAAAGCCTGAGGTGTTCAAAGAAAAGTGGAATGCTGAAAAGCGAAATTGGGAGCGTATCTTAAAGCAGCTCGATGAGGCTGTGCAGAATGAGGATACAGAAAGCAAGAGACAGGAACTGAAAACGAAACTAAAGATGGCAGAGGAGGCGTTACGGTGAAAAAAGTGAATGGACATGAAGTGATTCAGCTTTTTGAACAATTTTCGCCTAAGGCATTTGCGATGGAAGACGATAAGGTTGGCCTGCAAATAGGTGCGTTGAACCAATCGGTCGAAAACGTCCTGGTTGCTCTTGATGTAACAGAAGAAGTGGTGGAGGAGGCAATTGCCAATAATGTTCAATTAATCATTGCGCATCATCCGCCGATATTCCGACCATTGAAAAAGATCGCAACTGACACTCCTGCCGGACGAATGATTGCCAGGCTGATCAAGCATGATATTGCCGTTTATGCAGCGCACACGAACCTCGATGTGGCAAAAGGAGGCGTAAATGACCTGCTGGCTGCTGCACTCGGTTTAAAGAACCCTCAAGTGCTGGTGCCAACTTATGAGGACGAGTTGAAAAAGCTTGTCGTTTTCGTACCTGAGGAAGATGCTGAGGGTCTGCGAAATGCGTTAGGTAATGCTGGAGCCGGTGCAATCGGCAATTACAGCCACTGTACATTCTCAGGCGCGGGAGAGGGACGTTTCCTGCCGGGGGAAAATACGGATCCTCATATCGGCGAACAAGGAAAGCTTGAAGCAGTCACTGAAGTGCGTGTAGAAACTGTTTTCCCGCAGAGTATCGAAAAAAAGGTCATCCAGGCTATGATCAAGGCCCATCCTTATGAGGAAGTCGCCTATGATATATATCGGCTTGAAAATACCGGAGAACAACTTGGACTTGGAAGAATCGGGCAAGTCGAAGAGACCACCTTGTCTGAATATGCCAGAGTAGTTAAGGAAGCTTTGGGAGTGGATAAAATCCGTGTTGTCGGAGACTTAAACGCTAAGGTGAAAAAGGTAGCTGTCCTTGGCGGTGATGGAAATAAGTATTACTCGCAGGCGAAATTCCGCGGCGCAGATGTTTACGTTACCGGGGATATTTACTATCACACAGCACACGACGCGCTCATGGCAGGATTGAATATGGTTGATCCAGGACATAATGTCGAGAAGATCATGAAAAAAGGAGTCGCCACGGTGATGGAAGGACTATGTAAAGAGAAAGGGTACGATGTAAAGTTCATTCCATCTGAAATAGGGACAGATCCGTTCACCTTTATTTAGAAACCGAGTGTGATATAAGTTTATTCGAAGAAAACAAGAAAGCAGCCTGAATTGAATTTCAGGCTGCTTTCATATTATACGTTTGCCTCGGTCTTCTTAACCTTTGGCAGGATTTTATGAAGAGGTACTTTTTTCTCTTTCACCCATGTTTCTTCATTTTCCTTGTCAAACTGTTCGAGGAAGGTAATGACCTCTTTTGTGATTGGTGTCGGAGTCGATGCTCCAGATGTGACTGCGACTGTGTCAGCATCTTTTATCCACTCGATATCAAGTTCACTAATATCGGCAATTCGATATGCTTTTGTTCCGGCTATTTCTTCTGATACCTGTGCTAGACGATTTGAGTTATTGCTTTTAGGGTCGCCAACCACAATTAGCACATCTGATTCCTTAGCCTGCTCGGCGACAGCCTCCTGGCGGACTTGTGTAGCCATGCAGATTTCTCTATGAACTTCCGCGTGAGGGTACTTTTCTTTTACGTTCTTCATGATATCAGCAACGTCCCACTGGCTCATCGTTGTCTGGTTGGTTACGATTAATTTTTCAGCTTGCAGATTCAATGCCTCTACATCCGCTGCCGTTTCAACTAGATGAACAATCCCTGGTGCGACACCTACTGCTCCTTCAGGTTCGGGATGCCCTTTTTTACCGATGTAAATAACCTCAAAACCTTCCTTTTCTTTTTCCCTGATTAGGTTATGGGTGTTTGTTACGTCAGGGCATGTCGCGTCAATCGAGACAAGCCCTTTTTGCTTGGCAAGCTCCCTGACTTCTGGTGAAATGCCGTGTGCTGTGAAAATAACTGTTCCACCTTCAACTTTTTCAAGAATTTCCTTGCGGTTGTTTCCATCCAAAGTAATGATGCCTTCTTCTTCAAATGCATCAGTGACATGCTTATTGTGGACAATCATCCCAAGTATATATATTGGACGCGGCAGGCTTTTATCCAATGCAGCATTTCGTGCAATGACCATGGCATCGACAACACCATAGCAATAACCGCGTGGCGATATTTTAATTACATTCATTGAGTCATCCTCCTAAGAGTACCTCTGATTCTTTCTTTTATTATATAAGACTTGTAGAAAGAATACAAAAGCGACTTTCCAAAAGGAATGAATTAACTGTTATCGTATTTATAGGTCTGTTTACGTAAAAATTGTTGTTAAAATCCTAAAGCCGATTTTAACGTGATAAAAGCCATTTTGTAAGTCGGTACTCAGTTTGCAAGCTCTTTTCTCATAATAAGCGTGAATTTTGTGGAGAATCTCAGGTAATTCAATCCTATTCTGTAGTCAATAGCAACAAAGTTTGAGAAAAGAGCCTATTTATATGAACAATTTTGGAGAAGTAGCTGCGTTATTGCGTTGCTTTTTGACCGGCTTTTTTTGTGTTGGGGAAATGGAACCAGATTTTCTGTTTTTATTTGGTTTCTTCTTTTTCTCGATTGTTTCGTTCGTATTGTTCTTTTCTTCTTCTGCTGTGGGTTCATCAGCATCCGGAAGGTCCTTCAATCCTCTGTACAGTTTCCACATTGAAGGGAGATTGCGGACGAGAGGACCGTATTGCTGGATCATCGGTCCGAATTGCTGTGCGGTGTTAAGAACTTTTTGCGTGTTGGAGAGAAATCCATTTAACGCAGATGGATCAGCGAGCGTTTTCAGGATTCCTCCGCCTGAGGCTCCACGCGCTGGCGCACTTCCTCCTGCTAATAAACCTGAGATACCATTTCCCTGTCCCCTGCTTCCTTTTCCAAGGATTTTTGATAGCAATCCTCCACCCTGTCTTGATTGCGGATTTCTACCCATCATCCTTGGCATTTGGCCATGTGGCATTCTGGGTCCAGGACCGAATGGGTTGGAATACATTTGGCGATGTCCCATGCCGGGACCTCCCATCATGCCAGGACCATAAAACCGGTTCCGCATCCCGCGTGAGTTCATACGGGGTCCTTGTAGCATCGTGACCCCTCCTTTCCCAATATTTCATCTCTTACTAGAGTATGCATATCATCAGGATTGGTTTAAGAAAAAAGTATGTTTGCGAAACAGGTTTGTTTTTTTATAAGGAAAGGTTAAGATAGTACTGATTGGAGATTTTCTGCAATCTTTATTATAATTACAGGATGAACCTGAAGAGATCAGCTTACGGAACGAGCTGTAATCCCCGATTATCCAGGGAAACAGGGCGAAAGAAGGAGATTTTCAATGAGTGAAACAAAATTTAATCGTTATGAATTGAAACCGTTCATTATAGATGCTATCAATAAACTAGGTTTTCATGAGCCGACTGAAATCCAGGAACGTCTTATTCCTACAATCCTGAAGGGTGAGAGTGCCATAGGTCAATCCCAGACCGGTACAGGTAAGACGCATGCTTATGTACTGCCAATTATGGATAAGCTTGATTCATCACGCAATGAGGTGCAGGCAGTAATCGCTGCACCGACACGTGAGCTTGCCAATCAGATTTACCATGAAGTTCTTAAAATTGCTGAACACGCTCCGCACGGAAAGCAAATCACAGCTCGTTGCTATATTGGCGGGACTGACAAGCAAAGAACGATTGAAAAGCTGAAGACACAGCCGCAAATCGTTATCGGCACTCCAGGGAGGATTAATGATCTGGTCAAGGAGAACGCGCTATTTGTGCATACAGCGAACATGCTCGTGATCGATGAGGCAGACTTAATGCTGGATATGGGATTCATCGAGGACATTGACCAGTTTGCTTCCCGTATGCCAGAAAAGCTTCAAATGCTTGTATTTTCAGCGACAATTCCTGAAAAATTAAAACCATTCTTGAAAAAGTACATGGAAAACCCAAAATATGTACAAATCGACCCTAAACAGGCTACGGCAGAAAAAATAGAACATATCCTTTTACCGGCAAGGCACCGCGATAAAATCGGGCTTGTTCATTCGGCTCTTGTTGCATACAACCCATATTTGGGAATTGTATTTGCTAACACGAAGAAGAAAGTTGACGAAATAGCCGATGGTTTAATCCAAAAAGGACTGAAGGTTGGCCGTATCCATGGAGACCTGAGCCCACGTGAACGTAAACGTGTCATGAAGCAAATCAAAGATCTTGAATTCCAGTATCTTGTAGCTACTGACCTGGCTGCAAGAGGAATTGATATTCAGGGAATCAGCCATGTCATCAACTATGAGCTGCCTACCGATCTTGATTTTTATATTCACAGGGTAGGAAGGACGGCACGTGCTGGTTCTTCAGGTATTGCCTTGACGGTTTATGAGCAGCGCGATGAAGATGCACTGATCCGTCTTGAAAAAATGGGCATCACTTTTAAAAACATTGATCTGAAAAAAGGTGAATTCACCGAAATCGAAGAGCGGAACAGACGCCAGAACAGAAAGAAAAAAGAAACTACTGGCGAGGCAAAGGCAAAGTCGCTCGTTTCCAAACCTAAGAAGGTAAAACCAGGATACAAGAAAAAGATGCAGTGGGAAATGGACAAAATAAAAAAGCGTGAAAATCGTTTGAACAAGAGAAAATAATCAAATTGTAAATGTTTAGGGAGAGATCAAGATGTTAATTGGATCACATGTTTCCATGAGCGGAAAAAATATGCTGCTTTCTGCTAGTGAGGAAGCTGTCTCATATGGTGCAAATACTTTTATGATCTATACAGGGGCACCTCAGAATACAAGAAGGAAAAAAATCGAGGACCTGAATATCGAAGCAGGACGCCTGCATATGGAGCAGAACGGTATCAATGAAATCATCGTCCATGCTCCTTATATCATCAATATCGGGAACTCGCAAAATCCTGATACCTTTGATTTAGGAGTAAGGTTTTTACGGAGTGAAATTGATAGGACTGAAGCAATTGGTTCCAGACAAATCGTGCTGCATCCGGGTGCACATGTAGGAGCAGGGACAGAAAAAGGGATTGAAAAAATCATTGAGGGCCTGAACGAGGTTCTAAGCAGCGAAGATAAGGTCCAAATCGCTCTTGAAACGATGGCTGGAAAAGGGTCGGAATGCGGAAAATCTTTCGAAGAACTCGCAATGATCATAGATGGAGTAACCCATAACGACAAGCTTTCCATCTGCTTCGATACTTGCCATACTCATGATGCAGGATACCCAATCGTTGAAGATTTTGATGGTGTGCTGAATGAATTCGATAAGATCATCGGTCTTGATAGACTGAAGGTACTTCACATCAATGACAGCAAAAATGAGGTCGGGATGAGGAAAGACCGTCATGAAAATATAGGATTCGGACATATCGGCTTTGACGCATTAAGCTACATTGTCCACCACCCGCAATTGACACATGTTCCAAAAATTCTCGAAACTCCATTTGTCGGTGAAGACAAGAACAATAAAAAGGCGCCTTACAAACATGAAATCGAAATGCTGAAAAGCAAACAATTCGAAGAGAACTTACTTGATATCATTAGGAATAGCTAAATTAAATCACAAAGCAGAAGCTGTGGAACATTCCACAGCTTTTTTTGCGGTAAAAATAGGTGACCGGTTATGAGTGACCCCTAGGTGGAATGATAGTTACAGGCATGACGGACAGAAATAAGCCGGGAAAGAGGAAAAAGTGTCCGTCATAAGAGTCATGACGGACAGAAATGGCTTGGGAAAAAGAAAAAAGTGTCCGTCATAGGTGTGATGACGGACAGAAACGGCCGGAAACGAAGAGAAAGTGTCCCTCATAAGATTCATGACGGACAAAAATGGCAGAGAAAAAGGAGAAAGTGTCCGTCATGGGTGTGTTGACGGACAGAAATAGCCGGGAAAAAGGAAAAAGTGTCCGTCATAAATCATGACGGACACACCTTTTATTTAGTGAATTTAACAAATAACTTATTAACTTCTTTTGCTGTTTCAGGGCTGGTGATTCTGGCGATTTGCTTGACCAGTGCCGTTCTCTCTGAATCAATAAAAATGTTCACTTTTTTACCGCGTAAGTATCCGGCGATTTTCTCTGCCTGCCCCTTTGTAATGGAAATGTTAAATTGAGAGGCGTATTTCAGCAGTTCATCTGCCGAGATGTTGCCTATTTTATGGTTAATGATGTTTTCAAAAATAGCCAAAGATCATCACTCCTTCATAGTAGGGTATGTGCCCAGTACTGGATTCGTGACAATTTTCTTGGATTACGAGTTCTTTTATTTACATTATCGTCAGTAAGAGATATACTACTAAAAGTAAATCGGAATGATTCTTATTTTTGCGGGTGATAATAATGGACACGAATGATTACATCGTCCAGGTGCAGGATCTTTATTATCGATATGATAAAGAAAATGTTCTTGAGAATATAAATCTGTCTATCAAGAAGGGTAGCTTTTTAGCGATTGTCGGCCCAAACGGTTCCGGCAAGTCAACATTGCTTAAGCTTATGCTTGGGCTGATCAAGCCGCAACAAGGCTTGATCCGCCTGTTTGGACAAGATATTAACAAATTTAAGGAACAGCATAAAATTGGCTTTGTATCCCAAAAGGCCAACTCTTTCAATACAGGCTTCCCTGCTACCGTTTTTGAAGTAGTGGCAAGTGGACTGACGAAGAAGCTCGGACTCTTCAATTTTTTGAGGAAGACTGACCATGTAAAAATAAAGCAAGCGATCGAGTCCGTCGGGATGGGGAAGTTCCTCGACCGGAATATAGGGGAACTATCCGGCGGACAGCAGCAGAGGGTATTCATCGCGAGGGCTCTAGTCAGTGAGCCTGAATTGCTGATTTTGGATGAACCAACGGTAGGTGTAGACGTTCAAAACGTCAATTCCTTTTATGGGATGCTCGAAACACTAAATAAGGAGAAGGGCATCACATTGCTTTTGGTCACTCATGATATTGGTACGATTTCAGAAAAGGTCACAAATGTTGCTTGTTTGAATAAAAACATGCATTTCCATGGAAGTGCCGAGGAATTCGAACAACTGAAGATAAATGATGTGTCGGAGATTTATGGTCATGATGTCCATGTATTGACACACGATCATCACCATCACGGAGGAGGGCACCTTCATGATTAGCGGACTGTTGCAATATGAATTTTTGCAGAATGCTTTTTTGACCGGTATGATCATTGGCGTAATCGCTCCGCTTCTAGGAGTTTTTATCGTAGTCAGAAGACTTTCGCTTATAGCTGATGCCCTCAGCCATGTTACATTGGCGGGAATTGCCGCTAGCCTGCTCCTTGAGAAAAAGTTTATGATTTTCAGCGGCCTGAATCCACTTTACATGGGAATGGCTTTCTCAGTTGGCGGCTCATTGTTCATCGAAAAGCTGCGTACTGTTTATAAACATTACCAGGAATTGGCGATTCCGATTATCCTCTCTGGCGGAATCGGCCTCGGGGTAATTTTCATTTCGCTCGCTGATGGATTCAATACAGATTTGTTCAGTTATTTATTTGGCAGCGTGAGTGCGGTGAGCAGGGCTGACCTATGGACAATCCTGATTATTAGCATACTGGTTATAGCACTTGTTGTATTGTTGTATAAAGAACTTTTCCTTTTATCATTTGATGAAGAATATGCAAGAGCAACTGGTATTGCCGCAAAGACACTTCACTTCATTTTCATCATTATGGTGGCATTAGTGATTGCAGCATCGATGAGAATTGTTGGTATCCTGCTGGTCTCATCTTTGATGACCCTGCCAGTTGCAGCAAGCATCCGGTTCGCAAAAGGTTTCAAGCAAACCATCTTCTTTTCAATTCTGTTCGGTGAGGTATCAGTATTGGGCGGTTTGTTCCTGTCCTACTACCTGGACCTTGCTCCAGGCGGAACGATTGTGATGATTGCAGTGCTCATCCTTGTGCTGGCCATTTGGCTAAAAAAACGCGCAGCAACAAGATCCATCTAACGGGGTGATATCATGAATGTGAATGAAGCAATGAACTTGTTGAAGGAACAAGGATATAAACATACCGGAAAACGCGAAGATATGCTCCAGCTGTTTTCCGATAATGACAAGTACTTGACTGCTCGCGATGTACTTGAACAGATGAAGGGGAATTATCCTGGCTTGAGCTTCGATACCATCTATCGGAACTTAAGTGTTTTTGCCGATCTAGGTATTCTCGAAATGACAGAGTTATCAGGTGAAAAGCATTTCCGATTCACCTGCTCGCATAAGGAGCACCATCATCACTTCATTTGCCTTGACTGTGGCAAAACGAAGGAAATTGAGACTTGTCCAATGAGGAATATTGAAGCAAGCTTCAAAGGCTATGATATTTCCGGGCATAAATTCGAAATATACGGTCGCTGTCCTGACTGTGTTCATTAAATCAAAGATATAAAAAATAGCGCTAAAAAAAAACGGCCATGCAAGTGGCCGTTTTTAACTATTTTTAAACCAGTTTTCTACCCATTGATTTGCTTCCTGCCAGTTATTCACGCGGATAACTCCTTCAGGAATCGGTTCCTGATTGTAAGGAGTATTGAAAAGGATGACCGGAATCCTTAGCTCTTCATGCAGGTTGACTGCATTATCGTGTTTATCCTCGAAAAATATATCCACTTCGTATTTACGAGCAGCATCGATTTTATCATGTGAGCCAATCAGATGGATGTCATGATATTTAAGTTCATTGACAGAAAACCATTCTTTAGTCAGATCTAGTAAATGTGTTCCCCTTGCGCTGATGAAATATAATTCGTGCTGTTTCTCCCAGTTCTTTAAAATTTCCTTAGCTCCTTCTGCTAAAGGTGAGTTGGAGTAAATTACTGGTTCCATTTTTTTGAACCAGGCAGCGAATTCTCTTTCAGATACAGATACTAGAGGCATAAAATCATATTGCTTAATATCATCAAGAGTAATGTCTAAGTCGAATCCTTCATTTAAATAGGGTACAAATGTAGTCGGACAAGTGACTGTACCATCGATGTCTATTCCAAAACGTTTTCTCATCAATCTGCTCCTTAAACATTGATCTTTCTTTAATCTTACCAAATATGGAAGGCCCGCAAAAGATTTACTTTCTCAAGTTAGTCAAACATTGCCATGATGAAATCCTCACTACTCGTAAACAATAATAAATGCTCCACTTAAGAAAGCGAGGGATTAAAGTGGCAGACCAAGAGCGAAAACAGAGAGGTACCGAATATATCACTGAACCTAAGCAGGATGTCATCACAATCAGGGATGCGCGTGATGAAATTTACCAGGAAGAAACAGCAACTGAACTGTACTCTCCTGCACGTGATGAGCACTACCAGGAAATGACTGCAATAGCCGGACCTGAACGTGAGGAACACTATCAGGAAATGACTGCAATCGCTGGCCCTGGGCGTGATGAGCACTACCAGGAGATGACTGCAATCGGCCGACCTGGACGTAAGGAACAGTACCAGGAAGAAACTGCGGCGGAGATTGCTGCTCCTGCACCACCTGCAATTACAAGAAGGTCAGAAGAAGAAAGTACAACTGGTGGACGAGGGCTTGCTTTCTCAGCTCTTGCCCTATCGATCTTGTCGCTGTTTATTTTACCTGTTCTTTTCGGAGCTGCCGGAATTGTCCTTGGCTTCATGGCTCGCAGAAGAGGATCCGCTATCGGAAGCTGGGCAATTGGGATAGGGACAATCTCAATTCTAGTCGGCATCTTTATATTGCCGTTCTTCTAACGGTACTAAAAATGAATGCCAATAAAAAATGCCCGGGAACCGTTTCCCGGGCATTTTGATCGTCATTAAAGAGATGATAAAATGATTAGTTGTGGATTATCACATAAACAATTCTTAATCCAGCTCCTAGCCCCTCGAGACGCTTGTCTAGTGTCGCCTCCTAGAAACTC
>NZ_BASE01000077.1 GCF_000813125.1 Mesobacillus selenatarsenatis SF-1 | reverse complement strand
TTACAAAGCAGAAAAAGCTGTCAAGAAAATCCCGTTATTGTGACAGGTTTGGGTTTCAAAGCAGAAAAGCTGTCAAGAAAATCCTGTTTTTGTGACAGGTTTGCCTCGCAAAGCAGAAATCCTGTCAATATAGCATAACTCTTCTATTGCACAGAAAAAAGACAGAGAAGCGATTCTCTGTCTTTTTACATACTATTGACCGGGACATGTCGGGAAAGCTCGTCCTTAAAGGTAACTTTGTTTTTGCCAAGGTCCTTCGATTGCAGCAAGAGCTGGTCAGCAAAGATATACCCTTTTTCCATCGAAGTGTACTGGTTGACTTTAAAATAATACAACCCAAATGAAGAGGTTATTGAAACAGCATGCTTCTCGGATTGATAATCAACATCCACTGAACTTACCTCAACCCCATGGCGAATCTTTTCCACAAGATCAATGTTTTGGCTGAAGGATCTATTCCTGAGAATCAATGTGAATTCTTCCCCGCCGCTCCGGAAAACATGATCGTCTTCAGACAAGTAGCTTTTAAGTGTATGGGCAAAATGCTGGATCACCCGGTCGCCTACGGCATGATTGTAGGAATCATTTATAAGCTTGAATTTATCGATGTCGGCTACAACGATGCCGATTTTTTCACCAGTATGGTTCAACTCAAACATTTTTTTATCCATGTATGCACGGTTTGGAATCCCGGTCAGAAAATCCGTATAGGCCATTTGCTCGAACTTGTCCCGCTCAATTTTGTTCTGGATGCTTTGCGATTTTGATTGGAAGGAACGGCTGACGAGATAGTTCAGAATGAATAATCCAACGACCATTTCCCATCGCTGTTCCTCTAGTAAAAGCAGCAGCAAGCCATTCGTGAATGCTGTTTTACCAAGATCCAGCCAGTTATTGCTTTCTTTGAAAAACTTAATTGCCTGCTCAAGGCTCTTGATTTCTCCCATAATGTAAAAGGCAGTGGTCAAGAAGGTATAGGAAATCAACGTGGTCGTTACAGCAAGGATGCACATCAGGATAAAGAATCCGAAGGGGATATTCTCTATTAATGGATATCCGAGCTGGAATAGGAAATAACCAATTGAGTAGATCAACACATGAGCGCCTATATTGTAAAATGTATCGGAAAGTTCGGTGTCATCGGCGGTTTTGGAACTTTTTCTTGAAAAATAGACTGTGAAACGATAGATAGCTTCAAAAATGAACAGACCGATCGGACCTGCAAAAATACCGAAGGATAAGCTGTAACTGATCCCATAATCAAACTTCAGCGTTCCGTTTTTCGCTGTGATTCTTAAGTGGTTATAAAGGGTTGAAAATAACCAATAGATAAATAGTGCTATAAAAAAACTGTTTTTATCTATAGTGAACGCACCTAATCCAAAAGCCACGGCAACAGCAGTAAAAAATAACGTGAAATCATATAACCTAGCTTTCAGCATAGGTAGAAAATCCCCTTTCCCAAACTCTACCACATAATTTTATCCTAAATACAAATCTAGTTGCAAAGTAATTTTTTGATTTATTGAAATTTTTGAACCATTTATTTTGTCTGTTGCATAACATAAAAGGCTATAATGGAATTATCGGCAGGAGAAATAATTTTTGTTTAGGTAAATATCTGTTTGACAGGGAATTTTACGCATATTGTCGAATAGTTTTATAATATATATTCAGAATTTTTAATTAATAAATTACCACAATGAGAGGGGTTATATATGGATCTTATTTATGGCGGGATATTAGTCCTATTATTAATAGCTGCTGTCAGTTTATCGTTGTATTATCAGCGGAAAAGCCGCATTAAACAATTGCCTCACAATAATCCGAAGGCTTTTATGGAAAAAGGGCTTCGCCAGGAAGGCAAGAAGCTTGTGGCTGTGGTCGGCGGTGATGCGGTTCATGGCAACATCAGCTACAATTTTGTTGATGACGCAGCCAGGAGGAAAAACTGCAACGATTATCAATTCATTAATGCCGGAGTGAATGGAAGTACCGCTTATGATGTTCTGCAGCGGTTGGATGATGTGATCGCTTGCCAGCCTGAATTCATCGTGATATTAGTCGGGTTGAATGATGCTGCGGCTAAAATAGCCCCAGACCTTGCAAAGAAGAACATCAAGCTGGCTCAGCAATTGGAAAAACCGTCATTATTGGTGTATGAAAAGAATCTTGCGTTAATCGTCTCAAGGCTAAAATCAGAAACATCTGCGAAAATCGGGTTGCTATCACTCCCGGTCGTTGGTGAGAACTTATTTTCGAAAGCAAATAAGGAAATTGACCAGTACAACGAGGTCATTAAAAAAACGGCGGAAATGACCAATGTTTCTTACCTTCCTTTTAACGAAAAATTAAAGGCATATCTAAAGGGAAAAGGACATACGAGGGGACGGTCGCTGAAGACCGGAACGAAGCTTTATGAAAAAGCGATCATCGAGCATTTCGTATACGGATACAGCCTCGACCGGATTTCTGTCCGGAATGGATACTTGCTGCTGACTGACGGAATGCATTTGAACAGTACGGCGGGGATGATGGCGGCGCATCAAATTGAGTTATTCCTAAAAAAGAATGAATTGAAAGCAATCCAATAAAAAGGAGACTGCTTCATTGGCAGTATCCTTTTGGCTTTATGCTGAAACCTCGCTCATGAATGCATGTGTATTTTCCTCTGTATCCTTGAAGAACACCATCCATGTTTCCGTATCGCCAATTTTAGCGACAACATGGGGTTCCCCGATGAACTCCACGCCACCTGAAAGCAGCTCTTCATACTTTGCCTTGATATCTTCAACCTGTAAATAGATGACTGAACTAGGATGGGCAAATTGCTCGTTTTCCGGAAGGGTTAACAGAAGACGGACGCCTTCACAGTCGAAAAAGGCCATTGTATCCGTATTGAACAATAACGGCAGACCTAATTTTTCTTGATAAAAGGCAGTGGCTCTTTCGATATTTTTTACAGGTATGCCAATCTGGCCGACTTTTTGTACTGGATTTGAGTGCATTACTTGCCTCCTAATAATGGTTTTTCAAAAACTCCTTGATATCTGTATCGATTGTTTCAAGTTGTGATGTGGACGGAAAATGTGCCATCTGATACATTTTCAATTCTAGCCAGTCACCTAAAAGTCCTTCCGCTTTTTGGGAAATTTTGTTTCCTGGGAAAAAGACATCCTCTGTTCCCGTTATGACAAGGGTGGGAGCACTGTAATCTCTCAATTCTTCCGCAGTCGTCAGTTTGGGCATTTCCTGTTCTAGGGTTGTGTGTTTGAAAATATTGCCGATAATGCTTTCATCCAGCTCCTTCATACTGTTGGAGGACATGACATCGGCGATTTTGCGGAGACTTTTGACAGATCCGTTCATTTTGTAAAAAATCATCGGGACAAGGATTTCCTTGATCATTTTAATCTTTGAACCAAGGCTGATCCCCGCTGGAGCGACAAGGACAGCGCACTGAATCCTTTCTGGCATAAATGCGGCAATCCTGAGGATGATGCCTCCACCATATGAAGGGCCGATGAATGCGCATTTTTCAAGCTTGTAATGGTCCAACAGGTCGGCTGTCCATTGAGCAAAGCTGCTGTCTGAGGCAGATATTCTCGTTTCGTCACTGTATCCCGGATGCCCGATGGTGTCAGGCGCATAGACCCTATACTCCTCCAGCAAGCCTTTGAACCAGGATAGAGTGACGGGATTGATGCAATTGCCACCCTGGAAAATAAATAGAGGCTTCCCGTCTTCCTTTCCCATTACCAGGACATGGGTGCTGCCAAATCTCGTTTTGACATAGTCCCTGCCAATTAGTGAATCGAAATGGGTAAGATACTCTTCATATTGGTTAAGAATTTGCTCTTTTCCTTCCGGGCTTTTATAAATGGTTTTCATAGATTAATAACCTCTGCTTTAATATGACTTAATTGATTGATAAGTTGCTGTTCGATTAATGCCGTATCATTCGGGTGAAAGAGGTGGGCAGATTGCTCCATCCATATGAAACTTTTATCATGGTTCGTTTTTAGGGTGCTAAGATAGTCTTCCACAAAGTGGGCATGAACATGGACATCCTTCCGGCCATGAATGAAGGTGACAGGAACATCCACAGATGGGACATCTTTTTGCACATCGATCTTTGGTATATTTCTAATGAATGCGTCTGTGTAGATCAGCTTGAACCCACTGTAAAAGGAATGGAAAACATCCTTTAAACTGTAATTCTTCGAGACAAGCATATCGAGCGATACTTTCGCGAGTCCGGGGTGCTTGATTTTATCGTCATTATAAACCATCGTACTATACTTCATTTGCCATTTTCGCAGGACACCCCATTGCTTATAGCCCTCTGTAAAAGGCGGATCGCCAACGGCTTCAAGTTCATTTAATGCTTTAAAATCGCCGCGCCGTTTTGCCTCTTTTTTTGCCCATTCGAGACCTTCACGATCATTTTCTGTCCAGCTGATTATCTGCGATATGCCGACATAAGAATGGAATTTATCTGGGTGTCTTTTTACCAGGTACATGCCGATCAAAGTACCGAAAGAGTGGGCGGCAAGGAAAATCTTATTCTGCTGAAATGTTTTTCGTAAATAATCAGTCAGATCAGCTGCATCGGATACAAGTTGTTCAAAGGTCATCGATGTTTGAGGAATATCTTTGTGATAGGATTTCCCTGTCCCGCGCTGGTCCCAAAAGACGACGGTATAGTACTTGACCAGCTCTTTGGTGTTGGTAGCGACAGTGAAGTTTCTTCCTCTGGAAGAGATACCAGGCATGGGCATGGAAGGGCCGCCATGCAAAAAAAGCAGCACCGGGTTCTTAGGTGAGTAGGACTGGATGAGGATACTCTGTTGGATTCCGCCGAGTGTAATCGTATCAATTCGGTCAATTCCGTCTTCCGGAATATGAAAATCAGGCTTTCGAGAGAAAAAGCCCATTACATTACCTCGTTCGATATACTAGGTTTATACATATGTAAATTCCATTTATTACTATATTACTTTAGTACTAGAAAAATATCTCGAAAAAGTTGAAACTTTTTTTACCTGAGAGTGCTCTAAAGAGTGAAAGGAGGTCAGGAAATGAAAGAAGCAAAGCTTGTGAAGAAGGCAGTAAAGGGCAATGCTAAAGCGTTTGAAGAGCTGCTGGTTTTACATAGTGAACGATTGTATAGGACCGCATTCTTATATGCGGGGAACAGAGAGGATGCTCTCGATATCGTTCAGGAAACCTCCTGCAAAGCCTTCCTGGCAATCGGACAGTTGAAGAGTGAAGAATACTTTTTAACATGGCTGACAAGGATCTTGATCCATTGTGCGTATGATGTTTTGAAAAAAAGAAAAATAGAAATGCCAGTTGAGAAGCTCGTTGACCTGCCTTCAAGCAACGATCATAAGGTCGCCGAAAGCCTTGATTTGATGGAGGCGATCACTCAATTAAAGGAACAGTACCGGACCGCGATTATCCTGTTTTACTATCATGACCTGCCAATCAGCGAGATTGCCAGAACGATGGACATACCTGAAAATACCGTAAAAACCTATCTGCAGCGCGGCAGGAAGGAATTGAAAACTAGATTGGGAGGCGATCACGATGAAAAAGAAAATGTTTCATGAATCGGTGGATCAGATTGAGGTTCCTGAAGCTGATGTTTTAAAAGCAATCCAGGCTGGGGTAAGGAAGGGAAGCAAGATAAGAGCTAAGCAAAAATCACGTTTTAAAGTATTAGGGGCGTCAGTTGCCGCTGCTGCAGTCCTGTTCGTTGCATCAGGCTTCATGGTGCCATCGGTAGGGAAGGTGATGGCGGATATTCCTTTCCTGGCGAAGCTTTATGAACATGACAAGGTTGCCGGAAATCTCGCCTCGCAACAGCTCATCACTGAGTTAAATGAAAAGGCAGCTTTTGACGGAATTGATGTGAGAGTTACTGATGCTTATTATGACGGAGCAATAATTGGTGTCACCTTTGATGTAAAAGGTGAAGTGAAGGGTAACGAGGACGAGATTTATGCATTCTATGAAATTTTCGACCGAGATCCGAATATCGAAGAAACGATGGAGCTTGTAAAGCTGCTCCCTATAGAGGGCGGCTACAAAGGGCATATCCAGTTAAGCTATCCAAGAGCAGAATTGCCGGCAGAAACAACTTTGCCATTCAACATCATTGGAATCGGAGAAATCAATGACAACTGGAAGGACGAACAGGGGAAATGGAATTTTGACGTGCCGATCAGCCAGCTGCCGTTTGAAACAGTAGCGCTAGGGCAGGCAAGGGAGCTTGGTGATTATAAAATCACGTTCGAAAAGTTGATTACCGGGAAATCTTCGATAGCCATTGAATATACACTGAGTTATCCTGAAGGTGGCGAGAGAGTCATGCTCAATCTTTTTGATGATAGGGGTAAGCGAATGATTGGCGGAACTTCTGATGCAAAACTGGAGAGGAATGTCGAGAATGGAACGGTGACTGAGAAAAGGCGGATCACAATCCCAATGGTGCCTGATTCGGATTTTATCGAGGTCCATCCATCAATTGAATCGGGAGAAAAGCTTGACTCTGTTAAAATAGATCTTTAAAAAATGAGGCGCTGGAAGTCATCCAGCGCCATTAGTTTTAGATCTGTATTTCAGTGCGGCGATCTGTCCTAATCCGCCTGTGCCAGTTAACTCGAAATTCGCAGGCAGTGTGCCTTCTGGGAACAGCGGGATTCCTTCCCCAATCAATTTCGGGATGATATAAAGCTCCATTTCGTCAAGCAGCTTTTTCTCAAGGAATTGCTGGACAAGCTGGCCGCCGCCGACAAGCCAGACATACCCAACGGACTGTTCCTTCAGACGCGAAATCAGGGATTCTAGCTCCTCATCTGTAAATGTTACATGAGAGTTGCTTTCCTGAGACTGTCGCGATAGAACATAACATGGCTTACCGGCATACGGAAACTCGTCAGTCAGTCTCAAAACCTCTTCGTACGTTTTACGTCCCATTATTACTGTCCCAACCTTGCTGTAGAATTCACTGTAACCATTATTGCCATCGCCTTCCACATCATCGAGCCAGTCAACGGCGCCATCCGGCCTGGCAATATAGCCATCAAGGCTCATCGCGATATAAAGTATCACATTGCTCTTTTCCATTCAACATCCTCCAAGCAGGTGTATAATAACGATATTCTATCAAAAATGGGAGGCATATTCATGCTTGCATTGAACATCCCGGGCAGAGGACAATTTAATATCAACCATTTAGTTTTGGATTTTAACGGAACCATTGCTTTTGGCGGCGAGCTGATTACTGGAGTAGCTGAAAGGATCGTGCTTTTAAGCAAAGACGTGGAGATTCATGTCATTACCGCGGATACGAATGGAACGGTAGCCCGACAATGCAGCGGGCTGCCAGTTAACGTGCACGTACTCCAATCAGATGACCACACTGCTGAAAAAGGGGAGTTTGTTACGAACCTTGATGAGGTGATCTGTATGGGTAACGGGGCGAATGATGAAGCTATGTTTGAAGCGGCGGACCTTGCGATCGCTATAACCGGAAGAGAAGGCTGTGCTACGGCAACACTGTTGAAAAGTGATCTGATGATTGAAAATATCAATGATGGTTTGGATTTGCTGCTGAATCCTAACCGATTGATTGCAACGCTGCGTAAGTAGCAGCGTGGACTGAAATAAACGCTGCCCAAGTAACTGGGGCCGGAACTGGAAAAAAACGACCGAAATTTCCAGTTCGCCAATAAAATCTGATTTTCGCCAATAAGTAGGGTGAAATCGCCAATATATATATATTTTCGCCAATAAAATTTGAAAATCGCCAATAAAGTTGTGAAAATCGCCAATAAAAATATTAAAAGAACGAAAAAGGGCATGAAACTTATTGAAAACTGGCTTTTTACCTCCAACCGGCTCAACTTCCGGAGCATGGGCCGGTTTCCATTGCAGGAAATCTCCATTGTTATGAGTAAAACACCCCAAAATTACCTTTTCTATCAATCAACAGAAAAATATATAATAGATTCACACACTACTTTTACCAATATTAAGAAAATCTTAAGATTTATGCTCAGTGAATATTAAGGTTCACTGTCTAGAATGATCAATATCAAAGCTTGCCTGTTTGGGAAGGGGGTTTCAAGCGTGGAACAATACAATGTGCTGGTCGTTGATGATGAAAAAGAGATACGCGATGCGATCGAGATTTATTTGAAGAATGAAGGAATCAAGGTGATCAAGGCGGCGGATGGAATTGAGGCGATCGAGAAACTGAATGAGCAGCCGGTGCACTTAATTTTGCTCGATATCATGATGCCACGCCAGGATGGGATTACGACAACCTTCCGAATCCGGGAGGACAAAAACATCCCGATCATCATCTTGAGCGCAAAAGCGGAGGATACGGACAAAATCCTCGGGCTTCAGGTCGGTGCGGATGATTATGTAACGAAGCCATTCAATCCGCTCGAACTGATTGCGAGGGTTAAATCACATCTGAGAAGGTATGTCACGCTCGGTACATATGAGGGGAAAGTGAAAGTCATCGACCTGAACGGACTGACACTCGACCAATCCTCGAAGGAAGTCACAGCGCATGGCGAGCCAGTCAAATTGACACCTATCGAGTACAAGATCCTCGAGCTGCTGATGACGAACGCCGGAAGAGTGTTCTCGATCAATGATATCTATGAGCGGGTTTGGAAGGAACCGAGCTACAATGCCGAAAACACGGTGGCGGTCCATATCCGCAAAATCCGCGAGAAAATAGAGATCGATCCGAAGAATCCAAGATTTTTAAAGGTGGTGTGGGGGATTGGATATAAAATCGAAAAGTAAGTATCTGTTTGTGACCTGGGTGCTTCTCATCGCATACGGGCTTAGCGGTTTATTTTCAGCGCTGGGAAACGGGAGTCAATTCATGCAAGGCGATTACTTTGAATCTGAGGAATATGCCAATCAAATGAATCATTTTGTGACCTTGCTGCATGTCTATGAGCTGAATAAGATGACAAAAGAAGAAATGAAAGAGGAGATAACCGTATCCGAAGAAGAAATCGAAGAACACCGGATGCGGTACGGTACTCTCGGAGATCAAATCTCCAGCATTAACATGCAATATGAACAACAAATACAAGAGGCGGTCGATTCTGGAAATAAAGCCGTCGAAGAAGCGCTCAAAAAGGAAAGAGACGCCAAAGTCGCGGATATAACGGAGAATTTCAATAGCGATGAATATGTCCGGTCGAAAGTGATCAAAGAAAAGGAAAAAAGTATCGATGAATTCTTCCTCGATTTGGCAGAATACCGCCATGAATTCCTAAACCTTGAGCAAGCCTACAAGTATTATCTTAAAGACAGGAATACAGACACTGTCTTTACAAACCTTAACCTTGGGAAAAATGATTCTGTTTCTGACTTTATGAATAATAAAGAAATGTATTATGTTCAGGATTACACAGCATTGCAAAATATGATTTCATACACAGGAATTATTGAAAACTTCATGCCCTATAATGAGGTGGCAGAGGAAATTCTTCAAAAGCAAAACCTTGATTTCACTGGTCAAATTGGTCTTTCGAAACAAGCATCTGACAAACACTTTGCAATCAGTAATTATAAAGATTACCAGAAACGGCAGATGCTCTTTATCGGGTATTTGATCTCCAGTATCGGAGCGCTGATCGTCAGCTATTTCCTGGCAAAACGGAAACCAGCTACTGTGTTCGGTTCATTTGAGCACTTGAAGCCACTCTATGGCAGAATTCCGCTGGATGTAAGGACAGTGATGCTTTTATTAACAGGAGTCATCCTATTACTGTCCATGACACTGATCAGTGAACAGTTTGTTTATTACCATTCTGACCTCTTCTCATCACTTATTGAACTCGTTATCAGTCTAATAGCTGCAGCCTCGATGCTGGCGTTTGGATTTATCCAGCTGAAGTTCCTTTCAGAGTACCGAAATGACTGGCCAAAGCTGAAGGAAGACTTGAATGACAGTCTTATAGTTAAAAGCTACTACGCCATTCTCGATGCCTTTATCGTCAAGAGCATTGGGTTCCAGCTGCTTGTCATCCTTGGGATTGCCTTTGCAATGGGCGTGTTGTTTGTTGCCGTCCTTGTAGCGGGTGGAGGACCAATAATCGTCATTGCTTTCGCCTTTGGTGTGATAAGTCTTCCGATTTTCATCTTAATCATGAGAAAAGCAGGCTACTTGAATAAAGTAATGAAGCATACAGAAGAGCTTGCTTCAGGTAATCTTGGTGCTGACATACCGGTGAAAGGAAAGTCTGCTATCGCAAAACATGCATCCAATATCAATACACTCAGGAAAACTGTAACGGTCTCACACAAAGAGCAGGCCAAAAGCGAACGCCTTAAGACAGAATTGATTACAAATGTAAGCCACGATCTCAGGACACCATTAACGTCGATCATCACCTATACGGAGCTCCTGAAAACACCTGATTTGGCACCAGAGGACCGTGACTCGTATATTGAAATTCTCGACCGGAAATCGAAGCGTCTAAAGGTGCTGATTGATGACCTGTTCGAAGCGACGAAAATGGCAAGCGGAAACATCGAGCTGCATAAGGAGAAGGTTGACCTCAACCAGCTTCTGCAGCAGGCTTTGGCCGAGCATAATGAGGCGCTGAGCCAGTCAACCCTTCAGATGAGGGTATCACAGCCTGACCAGGCAGTGTATGCATTTGTTGATGGACAGAAGTTGTGGAGGGTGTTTGATAACCTTATTGGCAATATTCTCAAATATGCTCTGGAAAATACGAGGGTCTATATTTCGGTAAAAGAAGAGCAGAGTCAAGTGGTGCTCACTTTTAAGAACATCACGAAATATGAACTGGGTGAGGACTTGAATGAATTGTTCGAACGCTTCAAACGTGGCGACCAATCTCGTCATACAGAAGGGTCCGGACTCGGACTCGCAATCGCCAAATCAATCGTTGACCTGCATGAAGGTTCTCTGGATATCGAAGTCGATGGTGACCTTTTCAAGGTAACAGTCATACTCGAAAAATTAAATTAATCTAAAATCCCCTTTGCCATGCAGAGGGGATTTTATTTATTTCGATGAATTTTTAAATAAAGATACCTTGAGATCAAAATCATCACAAAATGAAAAGTGATATTCCACAGCTTGTTTAACCGGAGTTTTAAAAGACCGGTCCGTTCCAAAAGAATATCCATCCAGATGGAGCCCGTGAACATCGTCAGTTTTGGCTGCAATCCAGGTTTTGAAGAGCTTTTTACAAGGAAAAGAGAGCGGATCAAACTATAGAGCGGAGCAATGATAAAATGCTCGCGCCAGGAATGGTGGATTCCCCGTCCAAACCTGACTTTCCTGTTGACCGCAGATATATAGAGCAAGGTAACCCCGATGACTTCAGTTGACAGGTATTGTGCGATTACCAGAGCCCATTCTTTTTTCGCGTTCAGCGCTTTGTAAAACCAGTCGCTGATATAAAAATAGATATTCATGAAAAATACAGTGTAGTAAGGCTTCCACCAATGCGCTTTGTAGATTTTTAAATGTAGGAAACAACGTTCAATTCCATAATAAATCAGTGTGCTGCCAAGCTTCCAATAACGATTCTTATGGTACAGTGTCAGCAGAGTTGCGGTAATAGGAACATATAAAGCCTGGGAAAAAACAGCTCCAAGTATTTGGTCATGGGCCCGTTTTTTAAGGATGTATGGTTTATATGCATACCCTTTGAACAAATTAAGGACCGGGTACTCAAACAAATAGGCCATTCCTATATTAGAAAGCAAGAGAATCCAAATATTCTTTTGGCGGCTTCGTTTGGCGAATATGAAGAAAAGCAGGACATGAACCACTGCGAGCAGCAAAAAGGGAATAGAGTTCTTTTTAACGAGCCTCTTTTTTCTCATGATATATTCCACCTTTTCAGGGATGTAGTTATAATGTCCGCTTATTCTTTGAAATTATTTACTTAGGATCCCTGTGCTTTTATCATGACTGATGTAAAGACACATGGTAATATTAAGTAGCATCGCAATTATAATGTTAAAACTAACAATTTTAGGGAAACTATTTGTATCGCTGCAATGGTTTAGGAGGATTATATGAAAAAGACACAGGAGATTTCGGAAAAAAAGCTGCTCGGAATCGCGGGGCTTGGCTGGATGTTCGATGCGATGGATGTGGGGATCTTATCATTTATCATCGCCGCATTGCAGGTCGATTGGAATCTGACTGGCAAGGAAATGGGTTGGATCGGCAGCGTGAACTCAATCGGCATGGCTGTCGGTGCTTTTGTTTTTGGCTTGCTGGCTGACAGGATTGGCCGTAAAAATGTTTTTATTATTACATTATTGCTTTTCTCAGTTGGAAGCGGGATTTCCGCAATGGCAACTACTTTGTCGTTCTTTTTATTGCTAAGATTTTTTATTGGAATGGGGCTTGGAGGAGAGTTGCCGGTAGCGTCTACTCTTGTTGCGGAGACTGTGCCTGCTGAAAAGCGTGGGCGTGTTGTTGTTCTGCTCGAAAGCTTCTGGGCTGCAGGATGGCTTGTTGCAGCGCTGATCTCCTACTTCGTCATCCCGAAATTCGGCTGGCAAATGGCTTTGATCCTTAGTGCTTTGCCGGCGTTCTATGCCCTGTATCTGCGAGTGAATCTGCCGGATTCTCCAAGGTACCTGGCAGTCGCGAAAAAAGAAAGGCTGACGATTAAAGAAAGCATCGCTGAGGTCTGGTCAAAGGAACACTTCAGGAGAACGGCGATGCTCTGGATTTTATGGTTCAGCGTTGTATTTTCTTATTATGGAATGTTCCTCTGGCTGCCGAGCGTAATGGTCATGAAAGGCTTCACCTTGATCAAGAGCTTTCAATATGTTTTGATCATGACCCTGGCCCAGCTTCCTGGTTACTTCACAGCGGCTTGGCTGATTGAAAGAGCAGGCAGGAAGTTCGTGCTGGTTGTCTATTTAATAGGAACAGCACTGAGCGCCTATTTCTTTGGAACGGCAGACTCGCTTGCTTTGCTGATCACAGCTGGTGTCCTGCTGTCATTCTTCAACCTGGGTGCCTGGGGAGCATTATATGCTTATACACCAGAACAATATCCAACAACAATCCGCGGTTCCGGTGCTGGAATGGCCGCATCCTTTGGCCGAATCGGCGGGATAATCGGACCACTGATGGTTCCGTATTTATCAGCGCAAAATCTATCCATCACTGCCATCTTCACGATTTTCTGCATAGCCATTCTGATCGGTGCTGCAGCAGTATTCTTCTGGGGTACGGAAACGAAGCAGAAAGAGCTTGCGTAATGAAAAAAGTTCGCCTCACGAGGCGAACTTTTTTCGTCTTATTTACGCTTTTACGTGCTTGAACACATTCACCATGAACAGAATGCCTCCGATAACGATGACCAGTGATCCAAGGATGGCAAAGACGGTGAAAATGACTCCCCCTATCAACATGGATAATGTGATCCCACCCTGCATGACGGGCACCCCGATGTTATGCAGCCAGAAATGCTTAGATGCGAGCTTACTGTTCCCTGCTGCAGGAAAAAGATAATAAATCGTCCCGAACAGGGCCATTGATACCCAGCCAAGCAAGTTCAAATGTGCGTGAACCGATGTCAATGTGAAATCATGCGCGATCCCCATAACAATTCCTAGAATAATAGCAATGACAAAATAGACCGCAGCGACCTTGAAAAATCGTATGCTCATAACTGTTACCTCCTTCCTTGTTTAGGTCTTTTAGAGTATATTAGTTTTCTGAAAATTTATAACATATGTACTAACTAAATAGGTAAAAAAATTTTTACCGGATTATAATAGTAAAATAATAATAAGTTCAGGATGACACAAAAATATCACCTTTGGTTTTGTCATTTTTGCGGAAATTCATGATATAATAGTGCAAACGTTTGTACAACTTCTAAAAGGAGATAAAAGCTATGAAAAGATTATTTGGGATTGATAGCTGGAAGATCGTCGAAACGGACTTGCATAGAGAAGATTTCCGCCTTGCAGAAAGCATTACAAGCCTCGGAAATGGCCATATGGGCATGCGCGGAAACTTTGAAGAAACATATACTGGAGACTTCCATCGCGGTTCATATATTGCAGGCGTCTGGTTTCCAGATAAAACACGTGTAGGATGGTGGAAAAATGGCTATCCGCACTATTTTGGCAAGGTCATTAACTCAACGAACTTTATCGGCATAAAAGTATTCGTTGACGGAGAGGAACTTGACCTTAATAAAGCAGAAGTGAAGGATTACTACCGTGAACTTGATATGCAGCATGGTGTCTTGATAAGGAAATTCACGGTCATCCAGGACGGTAAGGAAACTGAAGTGGAAGCAATCCGATTCCTATCGGTTGCTGATAAAGAACTGGCTGCGATCAAATATTCAGTTACTGCCAAGAACTATAATGGAAACGTTACCTTTGTCCCTTATCTTGATGGGGACGTGCGCAACGAAGATTCTAACTATGATGAAGATTTCTGGTACGAAATTAGCAGGGATGCCTCAGAACATAATGGCAGTCTTGTAATGAAAACGAAAGACAATCCATTCGGTACTCCAACATTCCAGGTTGCGACAACTATGCAAACGGTTGTCGATGGAAATGTAGCTAAAGTTGAAGTCAGTGAAAAAGAAGAATACGTGGAAAATGTGATTGAAGTTAAGGCCGAGCAGGGACAAACTGTAACCCTTTACAAGTATATTGCTGTAACAACAGACCGTGACTATGAAGCTGGCGATCTTGTTTCTAAAGGGCGTGAAGTCCTAGCTCGTTCTGTTGAAAAAGGTTTTGATCAGCTGTTGGAAGAGCACAGAAATGGCTGGCTAAGCCGCTGGGAAATCGCTGATGTTGAAATCGCTGGCGATGATGAGGCGCAGCAGGGAATTCGTTTCAACCTGTTCCAACTGTTCTCTACTTATTATGGGGAAGATTCCCGTTTGAACATTGGACCAAAAGGTTTTACAGGTGAAAAGTACGGCGGTGCGACTTACTGGGATACAGAAGCGTACGCAATTCCATTATACTTGTCTACTGCAGAGTCAGAGGTGGCGCGCAACCTGTTGATTTACCGACACAACCAGCTTGATGGCGCATATCACAATGCGAAGCAGCAGGGACTTAACGGTGCACTTTACCCAATGGTTACTTTTACAGGCGTCGAGTGCCACAATGAGTGGGAAATCACGTTCGAAGAGATCCACCGTAACGGCGCAATTGCTTACGCGATTTATAACTATGTAAACTATACTGGAGATCAAGATTATCTTCATGAATATGGAATCGATGTGCTTGCCGGCATCTCCCGTTTCTGGGCAGACCGTGTGCACTTTAGCAAGTCCAAGAACGTTTATATGATGCATGGTGTAACGGGTCCGAACGAGTACGAAAACAATGTCAACAACAACTGGTACACAAACACTATCGCTGTCTGGACACTGCGCTACACGCTGGAAGTGATTGAATCCCTGAAGCAAAACGGCCATGAGGCGCGCCTCGCAGGCCTGGAATTCTCAGATGATGAGCTAGCGAAATGGCAGCACATCATTGAAAAAATGTACTTCCCATACGATGAAGAAAAAGGTGTATTCGTCCAGCACGATACATTCCTTGATAAAGACCTGATGACTGTTGATGAGCTTTCAGCTGAAGATCGTCCGATCAACCAGAACTGGTCATGGGATAAAATCCTGCGCAGCTGCTTCATCAAACAGGCAGATGTTCTTCAAGGCTTGTACTTCTTCAATCACGAGTTCACAGAAGAAGAGAAGCGCCGCAACTTTGAATTCTATGAGCCAATGACAGTTCATGAGTCATCACTGTCCCCAAGTATCCACGCAGTCCTTGCTGCAGAGCTTGGCATGGAAGAGAAGGCATACGAAATGTACAACCGCACGGCACGCCTTGACCTTGATAACTACAACAACGACACAGAAGACGGCCTGCACATCACAAGTATGACAGGTGCATGGCTGGGTATCGTCCAGGGCTTCGCGGGCATGCGTACAGCTGAAGGCACATTATCATTCGCGCCGTTCATTCCTAAAGCATGGAACCAGTACAGCTTCAACATCATCTACCGCGACCACTACATCAAGGTAGAAGTAAACCAGGAAAACGTCGTCCTCACGCAGCAAGGACCAGAACTTGCAATGAAGCTTTACGGCGAGGAAGTCACAATTCCAGCAGAAGGCGAGCTAACTGTAAAATTAAAATAAAGATGCTGAGAGATCTTTGGGGCAGCCTGAAGGTCTCTCTCATTAGAATGCAACTGCAGCCGCGCGGCACCATATCGCGGTGGAAT
>NZ_BASE01000078.1 GCF_000813125.1 Mesobacillus selenatarsenatis SF-1 | reverse complement strand
ATTTTGGCAAGGGAACTACAATTGGGGTAAAAGCAGAGGGTTTCCATTTACCGTTTTGACAAAAGAACAGCGTTTTGGGTAAAAGCAGAAGGTTTCCATTTACCTTTTCGGCAAGGGAACTGCAATTTGGGTAAAAGCAGAAGGTTTCCTTTTACCAAGATGACATTTGGACCCCATACCGTGTTCTCGGTAGTACTTTTCTACCATAAAGAGTCGGCTGTCCATGAAGAAGATAACTATACTCTAAACCTTGACCCACCAATCCTCCAGACTCTTTTTTTCTACTAAAAAAGGGTCTTTTTGTTTACAGGGCATTTTCCTCATTTTAAAAATTTTTCAGAAAAATTTAACAAAATAGTTGCAATCTAAAAACACTGTTATATAATACATATTAGATAAACCGATACTGTACTATAACAAAGGGGTGAAGGCAGTAAATGTCGACACAAACTACAGGAATTGAAATTGTAGGCAGCATGAAAAAAGGATACGAAGAAATTTTGACACCAGAGGCTCTTGATTTTGTAGAGCGGCTTGAAAGGCATTTTGGCGAGCGTCGGGTGGAATTGCTGGCGGCAAGGGAAAAGCGCCAGACGGACATCAACGGAGGAAAGCTCCCGGACTTTTTGCCGGAGACGAAGCACATCCGTGAAAGTGATTGGACTATCGCACCGCTGCCGAGAGACCTGCAGGATCGCAGAGTCGAGATCACAGGGCCAACTGACCGGAAGATGGTAATCAATGCGCTCAATTCCGGAGCGAAGATTTTTATGGCAGACTGCGAAGATTCAACTTCGCCGACATGGGAAGCGATTGTTGAAGGGCAGATCAACCTTAGAGACGCTGTTAACAGGACGATCTCTTTTGAAAATGCAAATGGCAAAAAGTATCAACTGAATGAAAAAACGGCTGTTTTAATGGTTCGCCCAAGAGGCTGGCACCTAGAAGAAAAACATGTATTGCTCGATGGCAACCCAATTTCCGGCGGCTTATTCGATTTCGCGATGTACTTTTTCCATAATGCGAAAAAGCTGGTGGAGCAAGGCACAGGTCCATACTTCTACCTTCCTAAGATGGAGAGCCACCTTGAAGCTCGTCTATGGAACGATGTGTTCGTTTATGCACAGAACCATCTCGGCATTCCACAGGGAACGATTAAAGCAACTGTTTTAATTGAAACGATTCTTGCTTCATTCGAAATGAATGAGATTCTATATGAACTGAAAGAGCATTCCGCTGGCTTGAACTGCGGACGCTGGGATTATATTTTCAGCTATCTGAAAAAACTGCGTTCACAGGATGATGTGATTTTACCAGATCGCTCACAGGTAACAATGACGGTTCCATTCATGAGATCATACTCGTTGCTGACGATTCAGACATGCCACCGTCGCCAGGCTCCGGCTATGGGCGGCATGGCGGCGCAAATCCCAATCAAGAATGACGAGGAAGCAAATGCTGAAGCATTCGCAAAGGTACGCACCGATAAAGAACGCGAAGCGCGTGATGGCCATGATGGAACATGGGTAGCACATCCAGGGCTGGTACAGGTAGCACTTGAGGCGTTCAACAAGGAAATGCCTGAACCGAACCAGATTGATTCCGGTAAGCAAGCGGATGTTGAGGTTAAGGCAGCTGACCTCCTTGCTGTACCAGAGGGCACTATAACAGAAGCCGGCGTGCGCATGAACATCAATGTCGGCATCCAATATGTAGCATCCTGGCTGAATGGCCGTGGCGCAGCTCCGATCCATAACTTGATGGAAGACGCAGCAACAGCGGAAATCTCCCGGGCTCAGCTATGGCAATGGATTCGTCATCCTAAAGGAGTTCTTGACGATGGCAGCAAAGTGACGGTTGAAATGTACCATGAGCTGAAGGAAGAGGAGCTTGAGAAAATCAAGTTGGAAGTCGGCGAAGCTGGTTTTGAAAACGGGAAGTTCGAGCAGGCAGCAGAGCTGTTTGATGAGTTGATTTTAAATGATGAGTTTGTTGAATTTTTAACATTGCCTGGCTATCAGGCTTTAGCTTAATAGATTGATAGATTCATATAAAAACAAACATTAGGAGGAACGAAAAATGACTCAAGATCGTGTAAAGCAATTGCAGGAAAGCTGGGAAATGGATAGCAGATGGAGTGGAGTGGAAAGGACTTATACGGCGGAGGATGTCATCAAGCTTCGCGGTTCGATTGATATTGAACATACACTGGCACGCCGCGGTGCGGAGAAGCTTTGGAAGCTAGTACATGAGGAAGATTTCGTTAATGCACTTGGTGCTCTGACTGGCAACCAGGCTGTCCAGCAGGTAAAAGCTGGCCTTAAGGCAATTTATCTGAGCGGCTGGCAGGTAGCGGCAGATGCCAACCTTTCCGGAAACATGTACCCTGACCAGAGCTTGTACCCTGCAAACAGTGTACCGGCAGTTGTTAAGCGCATTAACCAGGCGCTGCAGCGTGCTGACCAGATCACTCATGGAGAAGGCGACGATTCCATCGACTGGTTCGCACCAATCGTAGCTGATGCAGAGGCAGGATTTGGCGGACAGCTGAATGTATTCGAATTGATGAAGGGCATGATTGAAGCAGGTGCTGCTGGCGTTCACTTTGAGGATCAGCTCTCTTCTGAAAAGAAATGCGGACACCTTGGGGGTAAAGTTCTTCTGCCAACACAAACAGCGGTGCGGAACCTGATTGCTGCCCGACTTGCAGCTGACGTCATGGGCACGCCAACACTGATTGTTGCCCGTACTGATGCAAACGCGGCAGATTTGATCACAAGCGATGTCGATCCGTATGATGCTCCGTTTATCACTGGCGATAGGACTCCTGAAGGATTCTTCCGCGTAAAGGCTGGTCTTGACCAGGCGATTGCCCGCGGTCTTGCGTATGCTCCATATGCTGACCTCGTTTGGTGCGAAACTTCTGAGCCGGATCTGGATGAAGCTCGCCGCTTTGCAGAAGCGATCCATGCTAAGTATCCAGGCAAGTTGCTTGCTTACAACTGCTCACCATCATTCAACTGGAAAAAGAAGCTGGATGATGAAACAATCGCGAAGTTCCAGGTCGAGCTTGGCAAGATGGGATACAAGTTCCAGTTCGTTACACTTGCAGGCTTCCACGCCTTGAACCACAGCATGTTCGAACTGGCTCGCGGCTACAAAGAGCGCGGTATGGCTGCATACTCCGAGCTGCAGCAAGCTGAATTCGATAGCGAGCAATACGGCTACACGGCAACAAGACACCAGCGTGAAGTCGGAACAGGCTATTTCGATGATGTTTCCATGGTTATTTCCGGAGGAACTTCCTCAACCACAGCGCTAAAAGGGTCTACGGAAGAAGCACAGTTTACAACTTCCTGATCGGCTTGAATTTTAGTCACGGGTTTTCTCTCTGCCTGAGTCCTCCAACTCAGGCTGGGATTCACCATAACAGTTTTTGATTATTTCACCTTGCATTCTCCTATTTGTGTCCTTCTCTTCACTTGAAGAGGAGGTTTTTTTTGTTTAAAATAGGTTAACCTTAAACTAGCACAGACCTATGGGCGGAATCATACATAGTATTAATGAAAGTCGAGTCTCGTTTTGGTCATGACGGACAGAAACAGGAGGAAAAGCGTGATTTGTGTTCGTTATAACCGACTGGGAGAGAAGGTATATAGTTCAAGTTAAGTGAGAGTAATATAATAGTTTCTAATAACCGGATGAAGCTGCAAAAAAATGGAGGTGGATCAGTTGAGCAAAAGCAATGTGGATGAGTATTTGCAGCAGGGGATTCATGGGGCTAAGCAGACCAAACCTGATGAAAGAAGGAGATTCCTTACAACAATAAGGGAAAGGGTGGTCATTGCGCTTACTCAAGGCGAGGTTATGAGAAAGGGCGTTGAACCTGAGGTCGAGCAGCTTATGGATGAAAACCGCGAAGCCCACCTCTTTTTAAACGGAAATATTTCATATCCTTACTTATCGGAATACATTAAAGCTGCTGAAAAACGGGGCATCGAGTTTACGATCGTGACCAATAAAGAATATGATTCTGAACTTGGGCTCGTTTTAGCACATCACCATGCGATTGATAAAGAGGAGATTTATCTTGGTAAAAAGAAACCCGTGATCCAAACGGCGCCGGCCAAGAAGAAGAAGGGTTTCCTATCTGGCTTTGGGAAGTTATTTGGGAAATAGAGACGAGAGAGCAGCCTTTTAGGTTAGCTCTTTTTTTTACGGTCATTTTCGCTTCCGGCTTCAATCTCTTTTTCTATAAAACTAAGGCTTTAATGAATTTAAAAAGCCCGAATTTTATAAAAGCGTTGATAAACGACACTGGTGTCGTTATAATAAAGTTAACCAAAACGACATTAGTGTCGTTTTGTTATGGAGGGATGATGATGGGCGGTCTTTTAAAAAATAAAGGGTTTATTACGTTAATGCTTGCACAGTTAATATCAAGTATTGGTGACTGGTTAAGTGTTGTTGCAATCATCACGATGGTTGGGTTGAAATGGGAGGCTTCACCAATGGAGGTTTCCTTTATCATTCTATGTTTAGCTGTCCCAATGGCACTGCTGGGACCATTCACTGGAACGGTTGCTGACAGGTTTAACAGAAAGACGATCATGGTCTTGTCAGACGTAGTCAGAGCAGGGCTAATATTGATTCTTGCATTTGCTGATTCTTTATGGATTGTCTATATTTGCTTGTTCATGGTCGGAATGCTCTCAGCTGTATTTGTCCCGGCGAAGAATGGTAAGCTTAAAGAACTGATTGAGCAAGAAAATATGAAAAGCGCCATGTCCATTACCTCCATGATTGATTCCGGAACGAAGGTGTTAGGCCCTTTATTGAGCGGCCTGTTGGTCTCGGCTTTTGGGACTAAAATGGTATTCTTTATCGATTCAGGCACCTTTGTTATTTCAGCGATTCTGTTGTTAGCTTTACCAAAGGCAGTGGCTTCAATATCAATAGATTCAGATGAACCAGGAGGAGCTTCTTTTAAAGAGGATTTCTTAGAAGGAATCAGGTTTATCAGGGGAAATCGATTCTTAATTGTGGGGATTACAGTATTAGGAATCAGCCTGTTAATTTTACAGCTGTCCGATTCGCAAATCATCGTATTACTGAGGGAACTATCAAATGCCTCGCCTGATCTGTTTGGTTATATTGTAACTGCATCAGGTTTGGGAATGTTTTTTACGGGATTACTGTTGGTTAAAAAAACTGATTATAATGCTCTCATTCTGATGTTTATTGGAGTTTGTGGGATAGGCATCAGTTTTAGTATGATGGCAGTATTGACACGAATGGACTTAGCGCTTCCCGTTTTATGGGGACCTGCTTTAGGATTGGTTGCTGGCTTTGCAGTTGGATTAGTATTCATTCCTTTCCAGGCTGCTGTACAGATGGATACTCCGGTACACATGACAGGCAGGGTTTTTGGCGTGTTGAATAGCGTGACCACCACTGCGACGATTATTGGGCCATTGGCCGGTGGGTTGCTTGCGACCATACTGGGAGTCATCCCGACATTTGTGATTACTGGTTCATTGTTGGTTGCAGTTTCGATCGTTGGTTTAATTTTTAAGAGCAAAATAGAACGGGGGAGAGTAAATGTCTCCGAAGGTCAGTCAGGAGCACATGGAACAGCGTCGAGCTGATATTTTGAAGGCGGCACAGGAGGTTTTCATTGAGCATGGTTATGAGCGAGCTACAATGAAGCACATAATGGATGCTGCTAATATCAGCAGGGGCGGGCTGTATCAATATTTTTCAAGTAAAGAAGCAGTGTTTGAAACAATCTTGGAAGAATCATTAGCCATGGAATTAGATGAGACATTGGATATGGTAAAGGAAAATGCAACATCTTATTGGGATATGCTCATGAAAATCATCTTTGGCGAGGATGGGGAGCCTGATGATGATATGGATCCTTTGTCGCCGGCAAAACTTGAGTTTTTTATCATAGGAAGAAATGATGACCATAGAAGAGAATATGGGAAAGTACGATACAACAATGGCTTGAAAATATATGCGACGATTATTGAACATGGTCAAAAGAGTGGGGAATTTAGCCCCAGGTTTGATCATCAAATTATTGCCCGTTCGATCATTTCATTTATCGATGGCTTGGCAGTAGAGCATGCTATGTTATCGAAGGAAGACTTGAAAATCAAAGAGCAGTCGATGTTATTTGTGGAATATTTGAAGCTGGCATTAGGGATCAGCGGTAGGGATTAAAGATTTGGCAAGAGTCCTGTTTTTTACTGAACGCAAAACGTTCCTGGAGAATGGTGTTATTCACCATTCTCCTCTCTATTTAAGAGATTCAATGAGATCAGCAAGTTCCTTGGAGGTTTTGTAGCAATAATCCTCATTACAAATCAATTTATTATCAGTGACAAAGCTTAACTCTTCAATGGTTTGTTCTTTGCTGTATTCCTTCATTTCTGAAGAGGTCTTTAAAACAATGACAATCGCCCCGGTAATTTCCTCGCCTGCTGTTTTTTCTGCTCCCTCAAGATAGCCCAAAAACTCACTCGGATTTAATACTGTCAGTGTTTTTCCTTCAGATTGAATATAGACCTGGTCAAGAAGCCCGAATTTGGTACCGAACAGCTCATTGATTTTTACCTCGATATCCGATTTTAACGGGGAAGGATCGCTGCATGCGGTCAACAACAAGCAGAAGGCTATAAATATCTTTTTCACAATCAACTCATCTCACATTTCATTTTATATCATTAAATATTCCACAAAATAGTCTTCTTTCCTGCGATCACTAAACTCTCATGTTAAAATAGTACAAACAGTAAGGCATGTATTGCTTTAACGTGGAAAACTTTGCTATGATCATTATTATTATTATTATTATTGTCTGACGATTTACGATGGAGGTGCTTTTATGTCAAGGATTTCTGAGGAGCAGGTGAAGCATGTCGCACACCTGGCTAGATTGGCGATTACAGAAGAGGAAGCGCAAATGCTGACGGACCAGCTGGATAAAATCATTACATATGCTGAGCAGTTGAATGAGTTGAATACAGATAATGTTGAGCCAACTGCACATGTGCTTGAAATAAAGAATGTCATGCGCGAGGACCGTGCTAAAGAGGGCCTGCCGCGTGAAGAGGTTTTGAAGAATGCGCCTGAGCACCAGGATGGCCAGATCAAAGTGCCAGGAATTATGGAGTAGGAGGACCGGTGATGAGTTTATTTGAACATAAGATTTCGGAGCTTCATGAGCTTCTACATAAAAGAGATCTAAGCGTTTCCGACCTGGTTGATGAATCGTACAAGCGGATCGGCGAGGTAGAAGGAAAGGTCCAGGCGTTTTTAACATTAGATGAAGAAAACGCAAGGGCAGCGGCGAAGGCATTGGACGAGAAGGTTATCCAGAACAAGCCAACGAGCAAGTTATACGGACTGCCAATTGGCATCAAGGACAATATCGTCACAAAGGGGTTGCGCACGACAGCTGCGAGCAAGATTCTCGAAAACTTTGATCCTATATACGATGCCACAGTCATCCAGAAGCTGAAACATGCAGAAACGGTGACCATCGGCAAGTTGAACATGGACGAGTTCGCGATGGGTTCATCCAACGAAAACTCTGGCTTCAAAAAGACTTATAACCCGTGGAATCTTGACCGGGTACCTGGTGGTTCATCTGGCGGTTCGGCTGCATCGGTTGCTGCTGGTGAAGTGCTTTTCTCGCTTGGCTCAGATACAGGCGGTTCGATCCGACAACCGGCATCTTTCTGCGGAGTGGTCGGCATGAAGCCAACCTACGGGCTAGTTTCACGCTTTGGATTGATCGCTTTTGCGTCTTCTTTGGACCAGATCGGACCAATCACACGAAATGTAGAAGACAATGCTTTTCTGTTAAAAGCGATCGCGGGATACGATGAAATGGATTCAACCTCCGCAAACGTGGACATCCCTGACTATATCGCTTCAATGACTGGCGATATAAAAGGACTTAGAATCGCTGTGCCGAAGGAATACCTCGGTGAGGGTGTGAACGAAGAAGTCCGCAAATCGGTAATGGACGCGCTTGTTATCCTCGAGCGCCTGGGAGCAACATGGGAAGAAGTTTCCCTGCCGCATTCCAAGTACGCTCTGGCAACCTATTACTTGCTGTCTTCATCGGAAGCGTCAGCGAATCTTGCCCGCTTTGACGGTGTTCGCTATGGTTACCGTTCACCGAACGCGGAGAATCTTCTTGAAATGTACAAGATGACCCGTGAGGAAGGCTTCGGTGAGGAAGTAAAGCGCCGGATTATGCTTGGTACGTTTGCACTTAGCGCTGGCTATTACGATGCCCACTATAAGAAAGCACAGAAGGTCCGCACGCTGATCAAGCAGGACTTTGAAAAAGTATTTGAACAATATGATGTCATCGTTGGGCCGACTGCGCCTACGCCAGCATTCAAACTTGGCGAGAACACAAGAGACCCAATGACAATGTACGCGAATGATATTCTCACGATTCCGGTCAACCTTGCAGGTGTGCCGGCGATCTCGGTTCCGTGCGGATTTGACAAAGGTCTGCCGCTTGGCCTGCAAATCATCGGACGTCATTTTGATGAAAGCACTGTATATAAGGTTGCTCACGCATTCGAGCAGGCGACAGATTTCCATAAACAACAACCTGAGCTGTAAAGGGGTGAAAATGATGAAGTTTGAAACGGTAATTGGCCTTGAGGTCCATGTTGAATTAAAAACAGAATCGAAAATCTTTTCGGCGAGTCCGAACCATTTTGGTGCCGAGCCGAATACAAATACAAGCGTGATCGACCTTGGCTATCCTGGAGTACTGCCGGTCGTGAATAAAAAAGCGGTTGAGTACGCGATGAAAGCCGCTATGGCTTTGAACTGCGAAGTTGCGGAGCATACGAAATTTGACCGGAAGAACTACTTTTACCCGGACAACCCAAAGGCTTACCAGATTTCCCAGTTCGATAAGCCAATCGGCGAGAATGGCTGGATTGAAATTGAGGTAAACGGCTATAAAAAGAAAATCGGCATTACGCGCATCCATATGGAAGAGGATGCTGGTAAGCTAACGCATAGAAATGGATATTCTTTAGTGGATTACAACCGCCAGGGAACACCGCTCGTTGAGATCGTATCGGAGCCCGATATACGCACGCCGGACGAAGCATATGCTTATCTGGAAAAACTTAAGTCCATCATCCAATATACAGGCGTATCGGATTGTAAAATGGAAGAGGGTTCCCTCCGCTGTGATGCGAACATCTCGATCCGGCCGGTTGGTCAGAAGGAATTCGGCACAAAGACTGAGCTAAAGAACTTGAACTCGTTCAACTTTGTGCGCAAAGGGCTTGAATATGAAGAAAAACGCCAGGAACAGGAAATCCTCGCTGGTCGTGAAATCCAGCAAGAAACACGCCGTTACGATGATGCGAATAACACGACGATCCTGATGCGCGTAAAAGAAGGCTCCGATGACTATCGTTATTTCCCTGAACCCGATCTACCTGATCTTTACATTGATGAGGAGTGGAAGGCAAGAGTTCGTGCGGAAATTCCGGAGCTTCCCGACGAGCGCAAGAAGCGATATGTCGAGGAAATGGGACTGCCAGCTTACGATGCAGAGGTGCTAACGGTATCTAAAGAAATGGCTGATTTCTTTGAGTCTGCTGTGAAAGCTGGGGCGGATCCGAAGCAGGCATCCAACTGGCTGATGGGAGAATTCTCAGCCTACCTGAAGGCAGAATCGAAAGAGTTGCATGAAACAGCACTGACTTCCGAAGGACTTGCCGGCATGATCAAGCTGATCGAGAACGGCACGATTTCCTCTAAGATTGCAAAGCAGGTGTTCAAGGAATTGGTCGAAATCGGCGGCGACCCGGAGAAAATCGTTAAGGAGAAGGGACTTGTTCAAATCTCCGACGAAGGCGAGCTACGGAAGGTCATTACTGAAATAATCGATGCCAACCCACAATCTGTTGAAGATTTCAAAGGCGGCAAGGATAAAGCAAAAGGCTTCCTCGTAGGCCAGATCATGAAAGCTACAAAAGGCCAGGCGAACCCGCCACTGGTAAACAAATTGCTTGTTGAAGAATTAAATAAGAGATAATAGCGAAAGCTGGCGATTACATCGTCAGCTTTTTTGTCGATATTTCCCGGGAAAGAGGGAATGAGTTCGATATATATATAAGAAGGCAAAAATGCTATAACAAAAGAGCTAAATATTTCAATCCCGACCATCATCCATAACACGTTCGATTAACTGATCCTTATCTTGCAGGGTTTGCTGGTGAAACTCGCTATTAAAGATCATATAGACTGGAGTTACATTGGTTAAAAGCTCAGGATACTGCTTCTTCAGACTTTCCATATCATCAGATATATGGAAGGAATCGAGCTTTTCCTTTACCTCATCGGGAATGTCATACTTTTCTGACTCTCCACGTGGAACAATCGCCAAGACTGATAGTTTCCCTGGATCCTTTGAAAGAAAGTCATAAAAAGGTGGCAGATCCTCTATATCCGTTTTAACATAATATGTGCTGTAATCCTTTTTCCACTGTGCTTTTATTTTGAAATAGATTCTTTCTTGGGTGAGGCTTTTGGGAATTTGCATGCGATTCCCTTGGACAGTCTTCTTTTCCAGTCCAGGCGCTGAGTTCACCTGGCTGATTGTCATGCTTGCAGGCTCCAGTTCAGGAGGGAAAGAGACTTCGAGAGTTTGCTTTTCCTTCACCTTTGTCGGATTCATGCCAGCCATGGCTTTGATAGGCTCTATTTTTTTGGTTTTGGTCCCATGCCAATCATACTGACCGACAATGGATGGAATCTCCTGGCCATTCACTGTGATGCTTGGTACAGGCGGCTTTTCCTCTTTATATAATTTATAGCGGTCCATGGCAATCAATACGATCAACAGCAATATGGCAGTTGTTCCATAGAATAGTAGCTTCCTCTTCATCATTTTCCCCTCAGAATATAAGTTATCATTATATGAATTCGATTATAGATATGTAATTTCCTGTAAGATTTTAGCGGAGTATGAAATAAAAATGCCACAGAGAAAGGGTCTCTGTGGCATCGAGTTTAGGATTTTAAGTTTTCAACACTCATATCAAATTCTTTTTCAATTTCAGGATTTGGTCTGTATGTTACCAAGCTGACTACAACTGAAATGACCAGGTTGATGATGAATCCTGGGACGATTTCGTACATCACATCGCTCAAGCCGAGGTTGCTCCAGATGACAACGGTAGCCGCACCGGCAATCATACCGAGAATCGCACCCCAGTTGGTCATTTTCTTCCAATAAAGGCTCAAGATGATGATAGGACCGAACGCTGCACCGAAGCCTGCCCATGCGTATGCAACCAGGCCAAGGATCGTATCGTTTTGCACCCAAGCAAGTGCTGCAGCGATAATCGCTACTACGAGTACTGCCAAACGTCCGAAAAATACGTATTGCTTATCTGATTTTCCTTTTTTGAATATGATTTTGTACAAGTCCTCAGTCAGTGCGCTGGATGTAACGATCAGCTGGGACGAGATGGTGCTCATGATCGCTGCGAGAACGGCTGCGAGCATAAGGCCGGCAAACAATGGATGGAAGAAGATTTGCCCGAGCACGATGAAGACTGCTTCTGGGTTATCCAGCTTAACATCCGGATTCTGTGTGAAATAAGCAAGACCGATCAAAGCTGTCAGTATTGCTCCAATTAAGGAGAAGATCATCCAGCCCATGCCGATTCTTCTTGCACTCTTTGTTTCTTTTATTGATGTGATTGCCATGAAACGGGTGATAATATGTGGCTGACCGAAGTAGCCAAGGCCCCATGCTGCGGTTGATATGATGCCGAGCACAGTTGTACCTTTGAATAAATCAAGCAAGGCAGGGTCGATTGAACGGATGGTATCGAACGTTTCTGCAGGTCCCCCTGTTTTCGCGAAGCCGATAATCGGCACGAGCAGCAAGGCGAGAAGCATCATCATGCCCTGGATAAAATCTGTGTAACTTACCGCAAGGAAACCGCCGAATAGTGTGTACGCCACAACTACAGCGGAAACAAGCAATAAGCCGGTATGGTAATCTAGGTCGAATGAACTTTGGAAGAAAACAGCTCCGGCGACCATTCCGGAAGATACGTAGAAGGTAAAAAAGAGTAGGATAACAATTCCGGATACAATTCTTAAAAGCTTTGTATCATCTTTAAAACGGTTTTCAAGGAAGCTGGGAATCGTGATGGAGTCATTTGCTACATGTGTGTAAGAACGAAGTCGAGGTGCTACATAAAGCCAGTTGAGATACGCGCCGACGGTCAATCCGATGGCAATCCATGCATTTGCTAAACCGCTTACATAAATTCCGCCTGGAAGACCCATCAGCAGCCAGCCGCTCATATCAGCTGCACCGGCGCTAAGCGCTGTGACTGCTGGACCAAGCGATCTGCCGCCAAGCATGTAGTCAGTCAGATTGCTTGTCTTTTTGTAGGAATACCAGCCGATATAAAGCATCGCGGCCATGTATATCCCGATGGCAATGATTTGATACATTTCATTGGACATAATCTTTCCCCCTTTGTTATTGTGAAAAATTATTAAAAAAATATTGCTAATACAATTAATATTCTATCATTTCAAATAAATGATTAACAATCTATTTTTTCGCTAAAATTACTATTCCATAAATAGTAATTTACTTTTCTGATATATCTATAGTGCAAAAGAATAACCATGGCTCGAGAAAGCCATGGTTAAAATTCACATCTTAAGATCTTTTGTAGGCAGCCGGTCGCCCTTCACTTTTTTATCATTTATTTTCGGTTCCTTGCCGTTAAAAAAGTTCTGCAAATTAGAACGATGGAGGAAGATTAAAAATAAAATAAAAGCAGTGAAAATTATTGGTTCATTAATTTTCGGAGAGAAGAAAGAAAAAACAAGCATTGCGATTCCCACCGATATCGAACCCATAAACACATACTTGGTCAGAAAAGTGACGGCAAAAAAAGTCACATAAACGGCCAGGAACATTCCGGCATCAACAATCAGCAGTGCCCCAGCTGTTGTGGCAATCGCCTTGCCCCCGCGGAAGCCCGCAAAAATCGGGAAGCAGTGGCCGATAACCGCAATCAATCCGGCATACAGTGGTTCAATAGGGGTATCGAAGATCAACGGAAGAGAAGCGGCAAGCATCCCTTTTGCGACATCCACAAGCAGCACGACAATGGCCGCTCGCTTTCCCATGACCCGAAAGGTATTCGTCGCGCCAGGGTTTTTACTGCCGTGGTCCCTGATATCAACATGGAAAAAATATTTTCCAATCAATAAAGCGGTTGGAATGGAACCGACCAAATAAGCTGCCAATAGACAAAACCAAGTCATATAACGTCACCCTTTTAATCTAGTTAGAGAATTTTATTCTGAAATAGTCCTAGTCAGAATGTTTATTTTACCGAGCCAATCATTTCTTGATAAGTATGGACAATGCCGAAAACGTGTGTTCTGCAGGCAGTGAATGTCCAGGCCGAAACCTTCGGGAACTATTATGCCGTTTTTAACGTCTGTTTTATCATATAGTAGATTGTTTCTGTGCTGATCTTCATTAGCTGAAGCATCTCCAGGTGTAAGGGTAGAACAGGCAATGCTGGAATCCATTTAAGCCTTTCATTATTGCGGCCTCGAATGGAGCTTGTACTTTTCCCAGCTTGTAAATTGGGTAATGAGTTCAGTATACGTCATAATATACCATCTCCATATAGCGGTTGGTGGCTTCCAATTTATGTAACCATTCTCTTTGTATTGTAAAAAAGAACGAGTGGGAATGGAAGAGTTTTTCGAAAAATACGATAGTTAACACTTTGATTTAATAGTGGGTTTCTTTTTGGCAAATGGACAGGATTTAGTTTATGATATATCCGGTACGATCGATATTGAGGTAATTGCCTGGATAGAAGTAATGAGCTATGATGTAAAAGGATGGAATAAAAAACCATATTAAGTAGGATGATGGGTATGAAAAGAGCAAGAATCATTTATAATCCGACTTCGGGTCGTGAGATTTTTAAAAAGCATCTTGCCGAAGTCTTGGTAAAGCTGGAGAATGCTGGCTATGAGGCATCATGCCATGCAACGACAGGTGAGGGGGACGCGACGCAGGCTGCCAGAATTGCGGTTGAGCGGCGATATGACCTGGTAATTGCGGCTGGCGGAGATGGCACGATAAATGAAGTGGTCAATGGGATCGCTGAACAGGAATACCGCCCGAGAATCGGCGTCATTCCAGTCGGCACAACAAATGACTTTGCGCGCGCGCTCCATATCCCTAGGGATATCGAAGCTGCTGTCGACATCATTGTTAAAGGCGAAACGATTCCGGTCGACGTAGGCCGAATCAACGATAGATATTTCATAAATATTGCTGGCGGAGGCAGGCTGACGGAGCTGACATATGAAGTGCCGAGCAAGCTCAAGACGATGCTTGGCCAGCTAGCTTATTATCTAAAAGGAATCGAGATGGTCCCATCCATTCGCGCTTCTGAAGTAACGATTGAGTATGATGGCAAGCTATTCGAAGGCGAGGTCATGATGTTCCTTGTCGGGCTGACGAATTCTGTTGGCGGTTTCGAACGCCTGGCTCCAAACTCCTCAATCAATGATGGATTGTTTTCTTTATTGATTTTGAAAAAGACAAACTTGGCCGATTTCATTAGAATTGCTTCACTCGCTGTCCGCGGTGAGCATATTAATGACCCAGGCGTCATTTACACGCAGGCAAACCGCATCAAGGTGCAATCTAAGGAAACGGTTCAATTGAACCTCGACGGCGAATACGGCGGCAACCTGCCAGCTGAATTCGAAAACCTCTTCAGGCACATTGAAGTCTACGTGCCGTTGGATGAAATCCGACCAGAGGATCGTCCAGAGAACCTGGAATTGAATTTTAAAGCGGAATAATGAAGTAACCACTCCAATATGGGGTGGTTTTTTTGTGATTTGAAAAAGGGTATAGGAGGATATTGCAGATGGTGTGACTTCGGACAAAACCAGGAGGGGAAGCTGGGATTTTGTCC
>NZ_BASE01000079.1 GCF_000813125.1 Mesobacillus selenatarsenatis SF-1 | reverse complement strand
ATCATGACAGCTTTGGTCTCTCCACCTGCAAACCTGTCAAAATAATCGTGGAATCATGACAGCTTTGTCCACTTCACCATCAAAGCTGTCAAAAAAACAGAGGAATCATGACAGCTTTGGTCTCTCCGCCTGCAAACCTGTCAAAATAATCGTGGAATCATGACAGCTTTGGTCTCTCCACCATCAAAGCTGTCAAAAAAACAGTGATCTTTTTGACATCTAAAAGCCTAGTCCTAAAACTAGTGACTATAATGATCCGGAAATAAAAAAACTTCAAACCTAACTTGGATCAAAGGTAATTAGCTAACTCTTTTAACATCATTAAGTTTTATGAAAAAACAGGTATCACCATTCTGCGCAGAGCTAATAAACTAATAGAAAATGGATCTTTCAGGAAGTGGTCTATATGCAAAAGTTTTATTGTGAACATTGCCGTCTCTTATATGATGAAATGCGATTATGTAAAAAATGTGGCGGAGCAGCAGAAAAACAAATCTGGATTGAGGTCCAAAAGCAGTCCAACGAGAAATAGAGCACCTGGTTTGGTGCTTTTTCTTTTGCCAGGCGAGTAAACCTAATTTTCCTGCGTATTATGTTAAAATTAAGTCAATTTAGAGCAGGAGGATGATGTGTATGTTTTTGCCATCTTTTGATTTGAAGGGTAAAACAGCGGTAGTGACTGGTGCGGGAAGAGGAATTGGCAGGGCGATTGCAATCGGACTTGCTGAAGCTGGAGCAAATGTTGCCTTACTTGCACGAACGGAGGAAGATCTTAAGGAAACTTCTTCGGTAATTGAAAAATTAGGGAGTAAAACTCTTGTGCTCCCAACAGATGTGACAAATAGGGGTCAAGTACATAAATCAATTTCAGCAGTGCGCAATGAATGGGGAAAGATAGATATCCTTGTCAATAATGCTGGCATGAATATCCGTTCCAAGGCATTAGAGGCGACGGATGAAGAATGGCAAACGATCATGGATACCAATTTAAAATCAGCCTTCATGATGTCTCAGGAAGCCGGGAAAGTCATGAAGGGACAGCAATCAGGAGGCAAAATCATCAATATCGCGTCTGTAGCGGGGCAAGTAGCCCTCAGGACCGGTGTCGTCTATGCGGCAACTAAGGCAGCCCTAATGCAGATGACAAAGGTGCTCGCCATGGAATGGGGACAATACGGTATTAATGTGAATTCAATTGGTCCATGGTATTTCAAAACACCTCTGACTGAAAAGCTATTGGCAGACGAAGCGTATGTTAAAGACATCCTTGCAGTAACGCCGTTGAAGAGAATTGGGGAATTGCCTGAGCTGGTAGGACCAGTTGTCTTCCTAAGTTCTGACGCAGGAAACTATGTTACAGGCCAAACTTTATTCGTCGACGGAGGTATGACGATTCACGGATTCTAATCAAGAGAAGGTAGAATTACTCAAAGCAGCTCTTCTTAATCCGAATAGTCTCTTTACGGTATAAAGGAAGGACTGCATTTACCCGAAAAAGGTCACTGACATGAATGATTTTGTTGAAGACCAATCGATTGTCAACTGGTAAAGATTTTATAATGTATAAGGCAAGAGAGCATTGTATAATGAACTTGCACAGCAACTCCTTCAAAACGTTAGGCTTTCCCCGATTGTGGGGAAAGCTTTTTTTTCGTAGTATCAGAAAGTATATCATCTTTGAATTTGAAAAATGTCTAGCTCCAGCGCCTAGCCCCTCGATTGTTTCGGTTCGCCCAATGAAGTCAAAGAAGGACTTCAATGGTCGGCAGTCCAACGCTTGTCGGTGGCTGACCAGGGCGCTTGCGCTTTTCTTGTTTTAGTCTAAGCTAGTTTGACTGTATACTCTGTGGGTAAATGGAAAAAGTAACCGTACATAGATGTGAGGAGAGTATAACATGCCAAGAGTCATATCCATTGCAGAAGCATTGCCGCCATTTACAATAGAACAAGAAAAGGTAATGGATTTCGCAGAAAAGCTATTCAAGGAATCCTTTAAGGATATAAATAGGCTGCTCACCGTTTTCCAGAACGGCCAAATAGAGAAACGCCATTTTGCCAAAGATCTTGATTGGTTCGAAAATGACCATACTTTTGAAGAGAAGAATAATGCCTATATCGAGGCAGGTGTGGAACTTGGGGCAAAAGCGATTTCGAATTGCTTGAAGAGTGATGTATTCTTAAAAGACGAAGTCCTTCTTGAAGAGATCGATGCTATTTTTACCATCAGCAGCACGGGTGTGGCGACACCAAGCATTGACGCGAGAATAATGAATATCCTGCCTTCATCACAATACACTAAAAGGATTCCGATTTGGGGTCTCGGGTGTGCAGGTGGGGCAAGCGGGCTTTCGCGAGCATATGAGTACTGCCTGGCCTACCCGAAGGCCAAGGTACTTGTGCTATCCGTTGAATTATGCAGTTTAACCTTCCAGCGGAACGATCGATCAAAAAGCAATCTGATCGGAACTTCATTGTTTGCAGACGGGGTTGCCTGTGCCCTTGTCTGTGGTGATGATTCAGGCTATGAAAATATAATGAAAAAAGATTCTGCACCTAATATTATCGGTACACAATCCACAACGATGCCTGATTCTGAAGATGTTATGGGATGGGAAGTGAAGAATGAGGGATTGTATGTCGTGTTTTCGAAGGATATACCGACGATAATCGAAAACTGGCTTCAGCCAAATGTCTTAAGGTTTTTAAATACCAATGGTCTTGATGTTCCAGATCTTGATCATTTTATTGCGCACCCAGGAGGTAAGAAAGTATTGGAAGCCTACGTTTCTGCCATGAAGTTTCCTGAAACTATGACCGAGACTTCCCTGGACGTCTTAAAAGAATACGGGAATATGTCTTCTGCGACCATACTATATGTATTAAGAAGGTTCATGGAGACAGCGAAGGCAGGAGATCTTGGACTGGGTGCCGCACTTGGTCCAGGTTTTAGCTCGGAATTGCTATTGATGAGGTGGGAGTAACGTGGTGTTCCTCATATTTGTCGGATTGATTATCTTTCAGCGGATAACAGAACTAGTCATCGCGAGAAAAAATGAAGCTTGGATGAAAGCTCAGGGCGCAAAAGAATTCGGCCAGGGTCATTATCTCGCGATGGTGTCGATCCATACAGCTTTTTTCATATCTTTTATTCTGGAAGTGATCCTATTTGATAAAAACCTTTCAGATTATTGGCCTGTCTTGCTTGCTCTGTTTATTTTTACACAGGCAATGAGAATTTGGGCACTGACTTCATTGGGTAGGTTCTGGAATACAAAGATCATTATTCTTCCCGGGGCCAATGTCGTAAAAAGAGGTCCCTATAAAATCATCAAGCATCCAAACTATTTAATTGTTGCGATCGAGTTGATTGTGATTCCATTGATGTTCAATGCCTTTATCACAATGGCGGTCTTTACTTTGTTGAATATCCTAATTTTATCTATCAGAATTCCTGCAGAGGAGAAGGCATTGAGAGAGTTGACAAAGTATGAATCTGAATTCTCCAATCAGGGGCGTTTCGTCCCGAATTTGTTAAATAAGTGTGACAATTAATCTCCTTCCATTGAAAATGATAATCAATAGTGCTACACTTTCCTTAAGATGAAAATTATTCTCAGTTAAAAAAGAACCTTAAGGATGGTGTCGTACCAATGGTTTCAATGTTAGTTGTTTCGACCATAGCTGCTTATTCCTTACTTATGAAATATGTATTGAGCAATGTACTAAAACCTCATTAATAAACAATATTCTCATTTAGATCAAAAGCCGGGACTTAGGTTCGGGCTTTTTCTTTTTGTCCATGTCTGTGCTCTACTGGAGCGATTTAAGTGCTTTTAATTACCTTTTTCTAAGGGACGAAAATGTAATTATAGGAAAAGACCGAAAAATCATATAAAATAAAGTTATTCACAATTTTGTCACAAGGGGTTAGAGGAATGGGCCAGACTATTGCACAGCAAGATCAAAAGCTTCTTGGAAAGATTTTATCTTTATATAATTTAATGAATACAAATCACGACGAAGATACAGCTGAAAAAGTAAAGGAATTGGGACGGAAAGCAGTTGAGGAGGAATTTTCAATCGCTTTTTGCGGACACTTTTCTGCAGGGAAATCGAGCATGATCAACAAATTGATCGGTGACAACATCCTGCCGTCAAGCCCAATTCCAACCAGTGCGAATTTGGTGAGGATCAAATCAGGCTCTGAATATGCCAAGGTCATCTTTAAAGACGGCGGGTCTCGTCTGTATCCGGCTCCGTATGATTATGAAACCGTCAAGACGTACTGTAAGGATGGTGAACAAATCCAGGCTATTGAAATCAGCCATAATGGTGCTGAGTTCCTGGAACAGGCAGTCATCATGGATACACCGGGAATTGATTCTACTGATGATGCCCACCGCATAGCGACAGAATCTGCTCTCCATCTGTCAGACATCGTTTTTTATATGATGGATTATAACCATGTTCAATCAGAACTTAATTTCCTTTTTACAAAGGAACTAACGGACGCAGGAAAAGAACTTTACTTGATTATCAACCAGGTTGACAAACATCAGGATGCAGAATTGTCTTTTAATCAGTTTAAGCAAAGTGTTGAAGACTCCTTTGCTGACTGGGGAGTAAAGCATGCAGGGATTTTTTATACGTCGTTGAAATATCCTGAATCATCACATAATCAGTTTCAAGAGCTTCGATCATTTATCATGGAGCGAAAGGGCAAGAGAAAAGAAATACTGCCAGTTTCAATTTTTAAGTCGTTAGAAAAGCTGTCGGAGGACCATTTGGCGGGTATTCATCAGGATGTTGCTGAAGAAATAAATCAATTTGAGACGATCCTGGAAGAAATCACTGACAGTGAGCGACAACAGCTGTCAGTAGATCTTGATAACTTAAGAAAGCATATTGAAAAAATTCAGGTTGAGCGTGACCCTGAACAGGAGTTTCGTGCTGCACTCAATGACATTTTAAAAAACGCCTATCTAATGCCATTCCAGACCAGGGAGTTGGCAGAGGCTTATCTGCAGTCAAGGCAGCCAGACTTTAAAGTGGGCTTGTTATTTTCAAAACAAAAAACAGAACAGGAACGCTCAGCTAGATTAGACAATTTCTATCGGGAACTGGAGGATAAAGTACAATCTCAGCTCGACTGGCATATCAAGGATTTTTTATCAAAGCTGATCAAGAAGCATAATCTTTCCCAGACTGAGCTGCAGACTGCAGCAAATGGTTTCAAGATTGAGTTCCAAAAAGAACTGCTCTCAGAAGCCGTTAAACCTGGTGCGAGACTATCAGGAGACTATGTCCTCAATTATACAAATGATGTCGCTGAGGCATTGAAGAATCTAGCAAGAAGAAAGCTTGATCCCATTAAGGAACTGTTCATCGACTATGTAAAAGGTCATGATGATGAGGAAATAAATGAACTTCTCAAAAAAGAAGAAAACTTTGAGAAGCTTTTATCTGCGTGGAAAGCATTGGATTCAATTCAGGAAAACCTTGCCCAGCAACGGAGACTTATGTCGGAAATTCTTTATGGCGAACCGGCAGAATATAAAGAGGAAGACTTCCTTATTTTTAAAGCTGCCGAAAATGAGCCGGAAGTGATTATAAATAGTGACTCTGTTTCTGCCAACACCACCAGAGAAAAAAACGTTCCATCAGTAGAACCTCCTGTCGAGCAAGTGGGGAATGGTATAGCACAATTCCACGAAAAACAACAGCAGCTGGTCAGGAAAATGAATTATACATCTGAACAGATTGAAGCTATACCTGGCTTGAAAAAAATCGCCCGTGAATTGAAGGGTAAAGCTGCACGGTTAAAAGAAAGAGAATTCACTGTTGCCTTGTTCGGTGCATTCAGCGCTGGAAAATCTTCTTTCGCGAATGCTCTGGTAGGGGAGCGGATTTTGCCGGTATCTCCAAATCCGACAACTGCTGCCATTAATAAAATTAAACCTGTGACAACTGAGTATCCTCACGGAACGGTAATTGTCAAAATCAAAAGTTCCGACGAATTGCTGAAAGAACTGGACAGATCTCTAGGATTATTCGGCAAGAACACTTCTGATTTCGAGCGAGCGATCGATCAAATCAATAGTCTTAAATCCGAGGATAGCGGTTACAGTGCGGCAGAAAAGACGCATTACTCATTCCTGCAGGCCTTTGCCAAGGGATTCAGCGATTTTAAAAACAGCTTCGGAGAAAAGCTTTTGGTGGATCTTGAGTTATTCCGAGGGTATGTTGCTGAAGAGGAGAAATCCTGTTTTGTTGAGTGGATTGAGGTTTATTATGATTGTGATCTTACGAGAGAGGGGATAACCCTTGTTGATACACCAGGTGCTGATTCAATCAATGCCCGCCATACTGGGGTAGCTTTTGATTATATCAAGAATTCAGATGCTATTTTATTTGTAACCTACTATAACCACGCGTTCTCAAAAGCTGATCGCGAGTTCCTGATTCAGCTTGGAAGGGTCAAGGATACCTTTGAACTTGATAAAATGTTCTTCATTGTCAATGCCGTTGATTTAGCAAATTCGGAGGAAGAACAGGAAGCCGTTTTAGAGTATGTTGAGGGCCAGCTTGTTCAATACGGCATCAGGAATCCGCATCTATTTCCTGTTTCCAGTTTAAAGGGCCTTAATGGGAAGCTGGAAAATGAGTCTGCCGGAGACCAGCTATTTAATCAATTTGAAAAGGCGTTTTATACTTTCATCGCCAATGACCTGATGAATATGGCTGTCGAGGCCGCTGAGGCAAAATGGCGCCAGGCTGTGGGTACGATCGAGGAAATGATCAGCTCTGCAGAAGAAGACAAGGCAGCGAGGGCTGATAAACGACGAAAACTCCTATCTGAAAAGGAAGAAATGCTGTGTATTTTATCACAAAAGAAGTCAGCAGTACTTGAGGAGCGGTTGAACCTCGAGGCCGATGAATTGACTTATTACATTCGTCAGCGTGTATTCATCCGTTTCGGTGACTTTTTCAGGGAGGCATTCAATCCTGCGCTATTGAAGGATGATGGACGCAATATGAAGAAGGCTCTTGAAGCAGCGCTCGATGAGTTGATTGAAAGCATTGGATATGACCTGGCTCAGGAGATGAGAGCAACGTCTTTAAGGACCGAAGCGTTTATTATCCGGGTATTAAAAGAGTTCCAGAAAGCTTTGTTAAGTGAACTATTGAAAATTAACTCTTCGGTTTCCATTTCTGCAACAGATAATGGTCCACTTGCTGGAATAGAATTTGAAACAGCATATCAAAACATTGATCGTACCAAGTTTAGAAAAACTCTTGGTATGTTTAAGAATCCTAAGTCCTTCTTTGAGAAGAATGAAAAGAAATTAATGGCGGATGAACTTGAAAAGCTTTTACATGGACCTGCAGGTGAGTATCTTGAAGAAGAGAATGCTAGGCTGAAAAATCATTATCAGACTGAATTGGTTCGGGAGTTTGTAAAAGTCCAGGAGGATTTTTCAGAGCAGATCACAGAGTATTTTGAAGGGATTACGTCTGCACTTGAAGATAATTTCTCTATTGATATTGTTAAAAGGGCACTGTTAGATATCAAAATTTTCCAATAAAGGTTGAGTGCAAGGATGACCAGTAATAGATTTCATGCATGTGCGACTTGTGTTAATTTTCAGGCTGAGAAGCTGAATGGCAAAATGAACTACCATTGTGGCAGGCTTGGCTATGAAACAAAGAGCCATTATAAATTTTCCTGCTGGGACCCTAAAGAGCACGTGAAAAAATTGATGTCCAAAAAAACTAACTGAGGAGTGGTTCCCTTGCAAAATCATGTAGATTCTGAATGGCTTAATGACCATCTAGGAGACGAGAATACAAGAGTTGTCGATTGCCGTTTCAAGCTTGGGAGTCCTGACGAGGGCAGGCTTCTATATGAACGTAGTCATATTCCTGGTGCGGTTTATTTCGATCTGGAAAAAGACCTGTCCGGTATAGTCAAGGAACATGGTGGCAGACATCCGCTCCCGGAAACAACTCAGTTTAAAGAAAGGCTGCAAAATGCCGGGATTGATAATAATACAACAGTTATTGTTTACGACGGAAAGGAAGGAGCGTTCGCCTCAAGGTTATGGTGGCTTCTTAAATACGTTGGGCATGAAAAAGTCTATATCCTGAACGGAGGCTTCGATGCATGGGAGAAGTCTGGCTATCCAGCTGATCATTCCGTACCACATTATGAGACTGCAAAATACACCGTTGCAGAAAATCATGAAATGCTGGCTTCCTATGAAGAGGTGAAAGATATCGCACTAAAAGGGGCGTGTAGTACGGTCCTTATTGATTCGCGGGAAAGTAAAAGGTACCTGGGGATCGAGGAGCCAATCGATCGTGTTCCTGGCCATATACCAACAGCAATCAATAAGCCGTGGATGGAAGGCTATGAAAATGGTTCTTTTAAGCCTCGTGATGAACAGAAAAAGAGATTTGCAGAACTTAATCCTAATCAGCCTATCATTGTTTATTGTGGATCTGGAGTGACAGCTACGCCGAATTTTATCGCTCTACAAGAAGCAGGATTTAAGAATGTCAGGCTTTATGCCGGAAGCTACAGCGATTGGGTTTCTTACAGAGAAAATCCAGTATCTAGGAAGTTTTAAAGAAAAGTGGGCTCTTTTGATTCAATCCACAGCGTCAGTTCACTAATTGATTAATCGTTATTTTCGGAATATAAAAGGGATCTCCGAGAGTTATGTTATAATATCAAAGTTGACTTTATAAGATAAGGCATCAAGCTTTTAAAATAAAATTTTCCCAATGGAGGTACCAACTTGGATAATAATAAAACTTCTCTAATGCTAGTTGACGGGATGGCTTTGTTGTTCAGAGCATTCTTCGCAACAGCTGTTTCCGGACAGTTCATGATAAATTCCAAAGGGGTCCCTACAAATGCGATCCACGGTTTCATCAAACACTTTGCGACTGCAGTTGCAAATTTCAAGCCTACACATACTGCTGTATGCTGGGATATGGGCAGTAAAACCTTCCGTACGGAAATGTTCGACAATTATAAAGCGAATAGACCTGAGGCACCTGTTGAGCTGCTGCCACAGTTTGATCTTGTCAAAGAGGTAGTGGAAGCCTTGGATGTACCAAACATTGGCATGCGGGGCTATGAAGCTGATGACTGTATCGGGACGATTGCCAGGACGGTTAAGGAAGTGGATTCGGTTACGATTTTGACAGGTGATAAGGATATTCTCCAGCTGATCGATGACCGGATTTCTGTCATCCTGCTACAGAAGGGCTATGGCAATTATCTAGTCCACGATCGCAATAGCCTTTTTGCTGAAAAGGGTATCTGGCCTGAGCAGATGATCGATTTGAAGGCATTCATGGGAGACCCTAGTGATAACTATCCTGGAGTCCGCGGGATTGGTGAAAAGACCGCTATTAAGCTGCTCCAGGAACATAGGGATGTAGAAGGTGTCATCGCTAATCTGCATCAACTGACAAAATCACAGCGAGCAAAAATCGAGGCAGACCTTGAAATGCTTCATTTAAGCAGACAGCTAGCTGAGATTAAATGTGATGTACCTGTTGAATGCAAGATGGAGGACGCCAGATATAAAATTGACCGGGAAAAGCTTCTTTCCAAGTTCAATGAAGTTGAACTTAAAGGGCTGCACCGACTGTTCGAATACGAAGCGCTGCATGCTTAAAGGAAACGGCTGGTTTTTATACCAGCCGTTTTTTACTTACTTCGTATTTTTCTTCTTAGCGGCATTTTCCAGCTTTGACTTTGGTTCCTCAGCAAATTCAGCATCCTGTCCGTAGCCTTGCGGATTTACCCCGGGTGCCTTTGTTCCTCTGTTTCCCTTTTTGCTCATAGTAAGCGATCCCTCCAGAAAAGTTTTTGTTTAAAAATGTCCAGAAATGAGAAATAACCTTTATAGGTTGTCTGCTTATTACAGCTTAATCTTTATTATGAACGGACAAGAATAAAAGCAATCATTTTTCTTCAAAATAACATGGAGGTGACTGATAATGAATAAAGGCGCAGTTATTGCTATTTCAAGTATTGGCCTTGCTCAGGCCTTAAAAATACCGTTTCATTACGCAAAGACACAGGAGTGGAAACCAGATTTATTTTTGGCAAGCGGCGGAATGCCCAGCTCGCATTCAGCTGGTGTGTCATCTTTAACAACATATGTTGCTCTTACAAAAGGTGTACGTTCGATTGACTTCGCATTGTCACTCGTGTATGGCATAATTGTCATGTATGATGCGCAGGGGATAAGGAGACAAACAGGAGAACTGACTTTAAAAGTTAATGATCTTGATGAATTAATTGATAAAATCCATGAAGATGACCCTGTAGAGTTTGAAGAAAAGTCTCCAGATCCATTGAAGGAAATGCTTGGCCATCAGCCCAAAGAAGTACTTGGCGGAGCCCTATTCGGCATGGCGATGGGGTTTGCTGGATATCTTTTAACGAAAAAACGGTAGAAAAAGCTCGGATATTGCGGTAAAATTTTACTAGAGACGCCTTGAAGAGAGAGGATTGATTCAGTCAGTGCGGACAGTTGAAGATTACTTGCTTCATTTGAAAAGCAAAGGGTTCCAGTTGCGAGAGGATGCCATCGGCTTTATTTATTTCGGTCAGCAATATACGAATTCCACCGATGAACTTACCAATACAGCCATTGAAATTACCCTTTTGGCCCAAAAAGGTTTTGATGGAAGCTTTTATATCTCGTTGCTGGAGACGTTCGCTTCTAATAAAATTCATTCCCGCAAAGCAGCATTGCAGTACGTAAAAAAAATCGAACTTTTGGCCGTATGATCGAAAAGCGGAAGCGCCTTGGTCAGCCCCGACAAGCGCTGCCCGCCTAAAAGCGCCACATCCTGTGGCTGGCGGGTCTAGCACATCGTGTGCCACGGAGGGCTTGCCAGTGAAGTCGTTCTTTGACTTCATTGGCAAGACCGAAGCGACTCGAGGGGCTAGGCGCTGTAGCTGGACAATTCTCGAAGTAGAAATTATATAAACAAAATATAAGAAAAGGCTGGTTTCAAAGCGTTATGCTTTGAAATCAGCCTCTTTTTTGGGGAAGACCTTACGAATGAAACTTTCGAATTTGCCAGAAGGTAATTCCGCGAAAACCATCCCGGCAAAAATTAGCGCACAACCGACCAGGGCGCTGTATGTTAGACGTTCATTGGCCCAGAAGTAAGCTGTAATGGCCGCAAAGACTGGCTCCATTGCAAAAATCAAGGCAACTCGAGTAGCAGTCGTATGTTTCTGGAAATTGGTCTGGATGAAAAACGCCAGTGCAGTTGCAAGTATAGATGTAACCAACAAGGCAACCATGACATTCGCCGAAAAAATGACCTCAGGGTTGAATGCCCTTTTCCAATCCTCGAATAGGACTGAAGATACTGCAGATAGGGCAGCAACAGTTGAGATTTGGACTGTCGTCAAAAGGAGAGTTGGATAGCTGCTGCTGTATTTTCCGGTAAAAACGATGTGCAAAGCAAAACCGGCTGCACATATGAGGACAAAGCCGTCTCCAATGTTAAGACCTGAAACATCTGACATTGTTAAAAGATAAAGACCTGCAGTTGCTGCAGAGACACCCGCTATAGAGTTGATGCTTGGCCGCTGTTTTAAAATCCCGATCATCAGCAATGGTACCAGAACTACACTTAAACCAGTTATAAATCCAGTCTTGGATGAGGTTGTATACAACAGGCCTAATGTTTGGAATGCATAGCCGATGAACAGAAAAAAGCCCAGCATTATTCCTGATAAAATTAATTTTCGATCCAGCTTTTTTAGCTGATCTTTTTCAAAAAACATAAGCCAAAGCCCTAATAGGATTGCTGCCAGGGTGAATCGGACAGCATTGAAAGATTGTGGCTCAAGAAAAGAAATTGCATTTTGTACAAGAACAAAAGTTGCGCCCCAGATGAGGGCTACGAATAGTAAGCTTAAATCCGCGAAGGTTGATGCTTTCATGTTAGTTTTCGGTTCCTTTCATGTTGTTGTCCCTTACTGCTTTTCTTGCCAGATCGTCAGCTGTTTTATTTTCACTCGATGGAATCCATTTCATGAAGAAGAGGTCGAATTGATTGGCAAGCATTAGTGCTTTTTCCAATAGGGGGGCATATAGTTTATTTTTGACGAACTCTTTCTCAACCGCTGCATTAACAAGCTGTGAATCGGTTCTGAAGGAGACAACTTTAAAACCTTTATCAAGGCAGATTTCCAATGCTTTTATAAATGCATGATATTCAGCTTCATGATTGGACATGACACCAAGAGGAATGGAATATCTAAAAACTTCACCTTCACCTTTAATAAAAATGCCAGCACCGCTTGGACCAGGGTTGCCAGCGCTTGCACCATCAATATACACTTCGAACAACAAAGATCACTCCCAGTTGGTTTGTACAGATAATAGTTAGTGTATCATAATAGCAGTGAAAATTTATAAAAATATACAAGGAGCATTTCAGTTTCATCGTCCCTTTTTCATTGTAACGTGCTCGGAAAATGGGTAAGATAACTAAAAATAACCCATTTGGCGGAGTGAAAAAACAGAAGAAAGCGGGGGAGAAGTCATGAAATATAAATTGGAGTGGGAATACAAAGCTAAAGGCATTGATCCCATCCTATTCAGCTCTGATTTCCTTGATGGCGAGCATGCGCTGCATGCTGGTGAAGAATTAGAAAAATCGGGTAGAGCTGGTGAAATTTCTTTCATAGATGAAATCGGTACTTCGTGGACATTAAAGGAAATGCGAAAGCTCCTACAAGAAGTAGAAGAAGAACCTCATGACCTTACCGTTTTTTTTGACGGTGGTTTTGATAACTTTAATCATAAAGCCGGACTCGGGACCATAATCTACTTCAAACAAGGAAAGAAGAAGTACAGACTGCGTGCCAATGAAGTTTTCGATGAACTTGAAACGAATAATGAAGCAGAATACGCTGCTCTATATTTTGCCCTTACTATCCTTGAAGAAATGGGTGTCCGAAACATGACCTGCGATATAAAAGGTGATTCCCAGGTTGTTTTGAAGCAACTCGAAGGGGAGTGGCCTTGCTATGAAGAAACCCTAAACCGCTGGCTTGACAGAATCGAGAATAAGATCAAGGAACTTGGATTGTATCCGAAATACAATCCTGTAGGCAGGAAAGAAAATAAAGAAGCGGATAAACTGGCCACACAGGCATTGCAGGGTAAAATGATCAACAGTAAGATGCAAATATTATAACCAGGAGGAAAGGCGGGAATAGATTGACGCGTACTAAAATCCTTGCTGAGGTAGAGACATTGCTTAATACATATTGCAATGGATGCTTCCTGAAAAAGCATCATCGGCAAGAACACGGAAAAAGGGCTGCCCACCGGTTCTGCATAAATGAATGCACCGTTGGCGAAAAAATAAAAAAGTGCGGACAAAAACTTTAGTGTGATTCACGATTAAAGACATTCAAAGCCGAAAAGTCCATGAACGTAATTTAATGGACATTTCAGCATGATTTCCAAACCGAAATGTCTAAGAAAGTGCATTTAATGGACATTTCAGCATGAGTTCCAAACCGAAATGTCTAAGAAAGTGCATTTAATGGACATTTCAGCATGAGTTCCAAACCGAAATGTCTAAGAAAGTGCATTTAATGGACATTTCAACATGAGTTCGAAGTCAAAATGTCTAGGAAAGTGCATTTAATGGACACTTCAGAATGAGTTCTAAGCCAAAATGTCCATAAGGCTGATTCAAAGTTGGTATTCACAACTAAATTATATAAATCAAAAAAGGCTGGCGCCTGGCGCCAGCCTTCAACTTTTTTAATTATAGTTTTACTACGTTAGCAGCTTGTGGTCCACGGTTTCCTTCAACGATTTCAAAAGAAACTTCTTGACCTTCTTCTAGTGACTTGTAGCCGTCGCCCTGGATAGCTGAGAAGTGAACGAATACATCGTCTCCGCCTTCTACTTCGATGAATCCGAAACCTTTTTCATTGTTGAACCATTTTACTTTACCGTTTTGCATGTTAAACTTTCCTCCCATGTCTTTCGCGACACAAAATATGTGCCAAAGTTGAATATTATCATCTAATCTATACACCCGCAATTTTGACATGGCAAATATATTTTATTAAATGATGTCTTAAATATACAATATTGGGATTCAATCAGTCAAGAATGTAAGCGTATTACAAACTAAATAATCTTAAAATTTTGTTAATTTGAAAAAAATCGACATTCACCTCGCTTTTGTTCCTATTTCCGGAAAAATTTGTTATTATTCTCTTATTAATACTTTATTTAATTTTGCTTGAAACGTAAATAGAGAGCAAAAAAAGACATTAAATCTACAAGTCAATTAAAGCTTCAGAGGAGGGTACTAATGAAGAAGACCACTCCATCCGTGTTCACGTCCTTAACTGATCATCAAATTGATGCATTATTGGATACAATCAGGAATGGCAATGCCATTCAGGACCACACACCTCAGATAGCAGTAAATAAAAAGCTTGTTAATATTTCAAAGAAAATCGATGATGCCTCCAGGCAAATGGAAGAGATATTCGATATTGTTGCAAAGACAGGAGTTGTCCCTGTTGGTGAAATCAAGAATGATATCCTGCCTGTAATCAGGCAGGCGGCGAAAATTCCCCATATCTATCATCTTTTCTATGAGCTGAAGGCACAAGATGAGTATACCTACAGACACACAGTCTGTGTTGGCATCATCTCCACATTGATAGGGAAATGGCTCAATCTAGACCAATCAGAATTGAATGATCTAACTCTGGGAGCGACACTCCATGATATTGGGAAAGCTCGTATCCCTGTCAACATCCTGAACAAGCCAGGCAGGCTGACACAGGAAGAATACATCGAAATGAAACGCCACACAGTATACGGATACCGGATGTTAAAGGATATTCCGGAACTAAATGAAAGAGTCGCACTGATTGCTCTTCAACACCATGAGCGTGAGGATGGTGGAGGCTATCCGTTCAGCTTGCGCAGCGAAAAGATAGACGAGCTTGCAAAGATCGTCGCAATAGCAGACGTATACCATGCCATGTCATCTTCAAGGGTTTATCATCAGGCAGAGCCTTTTCATATTGTCATATCCCAGATGCAAAACGATGTATTCGGAAAATTTGATCCCAAAATCATGCTCGTTTTCCTGTACAGGATCATGGACAGTCTTGTCGGAAGGCGTGTTCTCCTTAGCGACGGTGAAGAGGGGACAATCTTGATGGTTGACCCATTCGAGCCGTTAAGGGCATTGATTAAAACCGGGGATACACTTGTCGATTTGCGGCTGAATCGTGGGTTGAGGATCTCTCGAGTTCTAAATGATTCAATCGTAGGGGTATAATCTGCAGACGCAGTTCATATCTTTTTAATAGTCAATGATGATGAATTAAAAGGGTGAGGGCATGTACCGCTTTTCGATAGGTGATGAGGATTGGATTATCATTTTTTCTCCGCATCTTTCACTTGAGCAAACAGAAAAGGAAGAAATTATCCGCTCCATTGCCATCATGGGTCCCCAGTGGGCGGGATTCAGCCATGGGGAATCCTTCGTGATTTTCCAGCAGCTGGTCGGGGCAATCGTGGTCCGGATAGAAAAGGTTCCTTCGCTGATCTTAACCGTTTCAGCAGTCGTTAACAGGAATCGATGGTACATTAATGACAACAACATCGTTGAGCCATTCGAGGATTAATATCTTTAAGGCAGCTGATCATTCAGCTGCCTGTTTAATTTTTTTAAGCTGGTACCAATATACGTTCCAATATTGAATGTACGGGAAGCAGCAATAAAAGTCCTTTACGCTTTTGTCGAAAAAAAGATAAAATAGAATGCGAGGTTTAAAAAGTACGCTCAGATAAAAGATTTTCAGGAGGAAAATATGAAATTGATTGTTGCGGAAAAGCCTGACCAGGGCAGAACGCTGGCCTCCGTATTTAAAATGAAAAAAAGGGATGGATTTATCGAAATCCTTCCCAATGAAATATTCCCTAAAGGTGCTTACGTTTCTTGGGCAATCGGCCATTTAACAGAATTGTCAGCACCCGAGCAATACAATCCGGGCTGGAAAAAATGGTCGCTGGATACATTGCCGATCATACCCGAAAATTTCAAGTATGAAGTCGTCAAATCTAAAGCAAAGCAATTCCAAATCATAAAAAAGCTTGCTACCGATCCGCAGGTCTCTGAAATAATCCATGCAGGCGATGCCGGACGTGAAGGTGAACTAATCATCAGGAACATCCTCCGCCTTGCCAATTGTATGAAGCCGATGAAAAGATTGTGGATCTCTTCGCTGACGCCGAAAGCGATAAAGGAGGGTTTCCAAAACCTTTTGAATGAATCAGATACAAAGAATTTGTATTTTGAAGCATATACTCGCTCTTGTGCTGACTGGGTTGTCGGCATGAATGCATCCAGACTGTACACGCTTCTGCTTCAGAAGAAAGGCTATTCAGATGTGTTTTCTGTCGGAAGGGTACAGACACCTACTCTCGCTTTGATTGTGAAAAGAGAGCTAGAAATCGAAAATTTCGTATCGGAACCATTTTGGGAAGTATTCGCAAAATTTAATATCAATGGCAAGAAATACAGTGGCAAATGGGAAAAAGACGGTGATACACGGATCAAAACGAAGGAAATGGCTGAGAAAATTGCTGCTTTTTGCGACGGGAAAACTGCTGAAGCCGCAGAAGTTACCTCTGAGAAAAAAGAATTCATGCCACCGCTATTTTATAATCTTTCTGCAATCCAGGCGGAAGCAAATCGCCGTTTTAAAATGTCGCCAAAAAAGACGCTGGACATCTTACAAGGATTATATCAAAGGGGAATTGTATCCTATCCGCGTTCTGACTCGAGGTATGTAACGCCAGGAGAAGCAGAGGGTTTTTCTGCCATTTTAAGTAAACTGCAGGCTAACCCTGATTATCAGCCGCTTTTTCCATTACCAAATTCATCGATTGAAAATAATAAACGCTACGTTAATGAAAAAAAAGTCACAGATCACTATGCCATCATCCCGACTGAACAAGTTCCAAATCTAAGCAGGCTGTCTGGAGATGAGCTGAAATTATATGACTTGCTGGCAAGGACACTGATTGCAGCCCATTACGGACCATACATCGCGGAATATACAACCATTAAGACCGTCGTGGAGGGAAGAGCTGAGTTTATATCGAAGGGGAAAGTCCAGCTGGATGAGGGCTGGAAGAAAGTGCTCCCGCAAAAAGACTCAGATAAAGAACCGGAGCTGCCTGCTGTCCAGCAGGGTGAAACCGGAACTGTCTTGAAGTCCGAGGTAAAGGAAAGCAAGACACAGCCGCCAAAGAGGCTGACTGAGGGCCAGCTGATTACCCTAATGAAGACGGCAGGAAAGCATATTGAAGATAAGGAACTTGAAAAGGTTCTGATGAAAGCTGAAGGACTGGGAACTGAAGCGACGAGAGCGGGAATCATTACGATGCTTAAGGACAGGGCGTATATTGAAGTCCGCAAAAACCTCGTATATGCGACAGCCAAAGCAAAAATACTCGTCACGGCCGTAGGTGGACAAGTCCTTGCATCACCGGAAATGACAGCGAAATGGGAGCAGAGGCTGCATCAAATAGGGCAGGGAGAGGCTTCGCCCAAGCAGTTCATCGAGCAGACTTCAAAAATGATTAAACATCTAGTGTCTGAAACCTCTGAAGGCTCCTCAGGCTGGACTTTTTCCGAAGAACTTTCAAACGCATTCGTGCCCGGGAAAAAGGGCGGCCGTTCAAGACGGAGTACAAACCTTGGTAAATGTAAAAAGTGTGATGGCATGGTTGTGGACAAAGGAACATTCTATGGTTGTTCAAACTATCAGAAAACAAAATGTAACTTCACTCTCTCCAAACAAATCCTTGGCAAAACAGTAACGCAAAAGAATATCAAGATGCTGCTGGCAGAGGGTAGCACTGATGTGATTGAAGGGTTCCAGAGCAAGGAAAAAACCTTCAACGCGAAGCTATATTGGGATGGAGAAGAAAATAAGCTGAAGTTCGATATAGCTGGACAGCCAGTCAATCAAGGTGGATAGCGCCTTGTCACCCCTGTCCTTCTATAGTAAACTTTAATATGGCTATTGTTTAAGCATTGGAGGTCATGGGATGCCAACACCTAGTATGGAAGATTATATAGAACAAATATTTATTTTAATAGAACAAAAAGGATATGCCCGAGTAGTGGATATCGCAGAGGCATTATCGGTCCATCCCTCCTCAGTAACAAAAATGGTCCAGAAGCTGGATAAAGATCAATTCGTTGTTTACGAGAAATATCGGGGTCTTGTGCTGACTCCAAAAGGATTCAAAACCGGCAAAAGGCTGGTTGACCGTCATGAATTACTGGAACAATTATTAAAAGTAATCGGCGTAAAGGATGAGAATATCTATAATGATGTCGAGGGAATTGAACATCATTTAAGCTGGGATGCAATCGACAGGATTGGAGACCTTGTACAGTTCTTTGAAGAAGATAAATCGCGGGTTCAAGAATTAAGGGCAATCCAAAAACAGAATGACGAAGACTAAACCACCAAACACCTGACAATTTGTCAGGTGTTTTTTCGTTTACTAGGAAATTATAAAATAATTTCAATGCGGGTAACTATACGAGTTTTCTTAATCCAGCTCCAGCGCCTAGCCCCTCGAGTCGCTTCGGTCCGCCCAATGAAGTCAAAGAACGACTTCACTGGTCGGCCCTCCAGCGCTTGTCGGGGCTGAACGAGGCGCTTGCGCTTTTTGTTCTGCCTTAGTAAATATCGGGATATTGTTCAAAGCCGGATCCGTCTGCTGAAACTAATGAATTCGTTCCATTCGCACCTTCATTGATATTCACACCTGAAATTGTTCCTGTACTAGCTTCCAGCAAGGCTTTGCGATAGGATATTATCCTTCCGCTCGATGTCTGGAAACTGATGATTTCACCAGAGTTATTTTTATGTATAGCAACCAATTCTTCTTGTTCCAAATTTGATCACTCCTTTCACCCTCCTAGTCTTGCACTTTTTAAGGAAAAATAAACTTAAGAGGAATTCCTTCTTCTGTAACGAAATAACTATTATAGGAATTTAAAATTAGGCAGGTGAGCTTATGGATACCTTCGATTGGGAATTAGAATCCGAAAAACACTGGGACAGTAGAGCTGACTTTTGGAATTCGAGAAGCAGAGGAATGTGGGAAACAGGAAGCCGAAAGGATATAGTGCCATTCATCAAGCGGTTTGTACCAACCGGTTCCATGGTTTGTGATTTAGGCTGCGGAGATGGAACAGGCTCAGAAAAATTGGTGGAAGCAGGCTATGTGGTTACCGGAATCGATGTATCTGAGGAGATGCTTGAGAGAGCCAGGCAGAATCCGCGGAATGAAGATTGTATTTTTAGAAAGGGTAATCTATCGGATTGCGAAAGCCCAGATAATCATTTTGATGCGGTCATGGCAATTAATTCAATAGAATGGACGAACCATCCCTATGAATCTTTAAAAGAAATGGCTCGGATCCTCAAGCCGGATGGATATGCCTGCATTAGCATCCTTGGACCAACTGCAGGCCCAAGGTCGAACAGCTTCAGTAGACTTTATGGAGAAGAGGTAATCTGTAATACGATCATGCCATGGGAGTTCGAGAGGCTGGCGCTGGAAAATGGCTGGAGAAAAACAGGTGAGTTCGGGGTGTTTAAAAAGGCGGCTGAACAGCTTCCGCATGGTTCATTGCCTGTAGAACTACAGCAGTCATTGTCGTTTATGTGGGTTTTCATGTTCCAGGTTATAAAATAAGGAGGCATAATCATGAGTCGTTATTCTATCGAGGAGTTTGTGAGCAACACAAAGCAGCAGGATAAAGGGGAAGGGCTATTTGAGTTGGAAACACCGAGAATGCTGGAAATCAATTTGAATGGCCAGGTATGGTCAAAAGCTGGAGCGATGGTTTCCTATCGCGGCCAGATCAAATTTGAACGCGAGGGCGTGCTTGAACACGGAATCGGCAAGATGTTCAAAAAGGCATTAACAGGTGAAGGTACTTCACTAATGAAAGCAAATGGAAATGGAAAGCTTTATTTGGCTGACCAGGGAAAGAAAATATCAATCTTGCATTTGCAAAATGAAGCTATTTTTGTAAACGGGAATGACCTGCTGGCCTTTGAGTCTTCCATCAGCTGGGATATCAAGCTAATGCGCCGGGTTGCCGGTATGCTTTCGGGAGGGTTGTTCAATGTCCGTCTCGAGGGTGCTGGTATGGTGGCAATCACATCTCATTATGAGCCACTGACCCTGATTGTAACTCCAGATAACCCTGTATACACAGACCCAAACGCAACCGTAGCCTGGTCTGGCAATCTCCAGCCGGAATTCGTAACAGATATTTCATTCAAAACATTCCTCGGCCGTGGAAGCGGTGAGTCAATCCAGATGAAATTCAGCGGAGAAGGCTTCGTCGTCGTCCAGCCTTTTGAAGAGGTCTATTATGCTCCGCAAAGTTAAGAGAGGGAAAGCTTCATGTCTATAAAGTTTTTTTATCCAATAGGTAAAGAGCCGGATAAGGATCCGATAATAGAATTACTTCCGGAAGGATACAGGACTGCCGCAGTGGTGTTTTATCCTTTTTTTAAGATGGAACCTGGCTGGAATTCTATTGTTGCACCAAGTGATGAGGAAGTTTACCGTTTTGCCTCCCCGGTAAGTTGGAAGGAAATTAAGAATAGAACCTGTCTGGACAAGATATCTGATGTTTCAATCGGAGTAAAAGCATATGTGACTGGCGGTTGTGGTGTTAAATTGTACCAAAGGATGGATTTGGTCGAGAGAATACAGAGAGCTATCGAGCCAGACTTGTTCTTTCCATATGAGGACCAATTTTCTGTCCTATTGATTGATGACATGTTAAAGGTCCTGGTCTCCAAAGGAGCAACAAAAGTTATATACAATAAACTGTTAGAGGGAGAAGGGGATTTTGAGTTAAAAGAATTAAGCCATAATCAAAAACTATTCCTCTGTTCAGGTCCGATACTCCTAATGGATGAACACAAGGAATTCGTCTTTACATGTTACTTTGATGAAGCCTCAATGGTATTCTTTACGAAAGAAGATAACCTGGATTGTCTAAATGGAACTAAATTTGAAGGTGTATTTCTTAAAAAAGAAACACCGCTCATTTGGGAAAGCCATCAATACAACTATTTTAATTTTCAATAGAACAAAAGAGAAAGGCATCGAATCAATCGATACCTTTTCTAATCCCATTCATAAGGAGTTTCCTGATATACATAATAATTCAGCCAATTGGAAAAGAACAGATGGGCATGTGACCTCCAGCGGTTTGCCGGTTTTTTATCAGGATTATCCTGTGGGAAATAGTTTTCTGGCATGACAATTTCAATGCCTTTTTCCTTATCTCTTAAGTATTCTTCCGCAAGTGTTGTGGCTTCATATTCAAGGTGGCCGGTAATCATGATTCTTCTGCTGTCTTTGCTGGAAATTATCAAGGCGCCTGCTTCATCTGATGAGGCCAATAGCTTAAGCTGTGGATGGTTTTGCAATGCCTCTTTGGAAATATCAGTATTCCTTGAATGAGGAGCAATGAATTCATCGTCGAACCCTCTTAGAAGCTTTTCGGTATGGTCAAGGACTCTGTGGGTGAATACGCCTGAGCACTTCCTGGCAAGGACGAATTTATTTATGCCATAGTGATGATATAAAGCGGCCTGTGCTCCCCAGCATATGTGCAATGTGGACGTGACATTCCGTTCAGTCCAGTCGAGGATCTCCTTCAATTCATCCCAGTAGTGTACTTCCTCAAATTCCATCAGCTCAATTGGGGCACCGGTAATAATCATGCCGTCATATTTCTTTTCTTTTACTTGATTGAAGGTCTGATAAAACTCTTCAAGATGATATTGTGACGTATTTTTTGCATCGTATGTAGCGGTCTTTAGAAAAGTAATGTTCACCTGGAGTGGCGTATTTCCGAGAAGCCGCAGCAGCTGTCTTTCTGTTTTTTCTTTTTCGGGCATTAAATTCAGAATCAATATATTCAACGGCCGGATATCCTGTTTGGCAGCTCGACTGTCATCCATGATAAAAATATTTTCTTTTTCAAGTATTTCTTTCGCTGGCAGATGCAGCGGGATTTTTATTGGCAAAGTATAACCTCCCTTTTGGAAAACTAAAATTAATAATTTTTATTATAGTCTGAATTCTTTTGTGGAGCAATTGACTAAAGAGGAAATTTTATGACAAATGAATATTTTTTGCCTGATAGTATTTCTCTGATGGTAAAATATAAGATGGTAAGCATATAGAGAATATCTGGGGGGATTGGAAATGGGAACAAATATTCAAGTTAAGTCAGATATTGAAATTGCTCGTGACAGTAAAATGAAACCGATTGTTGATATTGCAGCAAGCATTGGCCTGGATGCCGATGATATTGAGCTGTTTGGAAAGTATAAGGCGAAGCTGTCTTCTGAAGCTTTGGCTAAATTAAAAACAAAAGAGAGTGGCAAGGTTGTTCTTGTTACAGCGATTAATCCTACGCCTGCTGGGGAAGGGAAATCAACTGTGACAGTCGGACTTGCAGATGCATTGAACAAGCTTGGTAAAAAAACAATGATTGCTATGCGTGAGCCTTCTCTAGGACCAACTATGGGGATCAAAGGCGGCGCAACAGGCGGAGGTTTCGCACAGGTGCTTCCGATGGAGGATATCAATCTTCACTTCACGGGTGACCTGCATGCGATTACAACCGCAAACAATGCCCTGGCTGCTTTGATTGATAATCATCTGCAGCAAGGAAACAAGCTGAACATTGACCAGCGCAGGATTGTCTGGAAGCGTGCGCTAGACCTGAATGACCGTGCACTAAGAAAAGTGATCGTTGGACTTGGCGGGCCAATGCAGGGAGTTCCTCGTGAGGACGGCTTCGATATTACGGTTGCGTCTGAGATCATGGCTGTCCTTTGCCTTGCAAGTGACCTGAAGGATTTGAAACTGCGTCTTTCAAAGATGGTTGTTGCTTATAATTATGACAAGCAGCCTGTTACGGTGGGCGACCTAGGAATAGAAGGGGCTTTGACTCTTTTATTGAAGGAAGCAGTCAAGCCAAATCTTGTCCAGACGATCGAACACACTCCGGCATTGATCCATGGTGGTCCATTTGCTAATATCGCACATGGATGCAACAGTGTCATCGCGACCGAGGCTGCGTCCAAGCTTGCGGATTTTGTCGTTACAGAAGCTGGATTCGGTGCCGACCTTGGAGCCGAGAAGTTCTTGAATATCAAAGCAAGAACAGCCGGAATCGATCCTTCAGCTGTGGTGATTGTGGCAACCATCCGCGCTCTGAAAATGCATGGTGGCATGAAGAAAACTGAATTGGTCAACGAGGATGTTAAAGCATTAAGAGATGGATTCACGAATCTGAAAAAGCATGTTGAGACGATTGCAAGCTTTGGCTTGCCATATGTAGTTGCGATTAATCGATTTATAACAGATACAGAGCTTGAAACAAATACATTGAAAGAGATGTGTGAGGATGCAGGAATCCCGGTTGCCTTGACTGAAGTATGGGAAAAGGGCGGCGACGGAGGAGTAGAGCTTGCAGAGAGACTTCTTGATGTTATTGAAAAAAGTGAAAATACATTTGCCCATCTTTATGATCTGTCCGATTCACTGGAGGATAAAATCAAGACGATTGCCACACAGGTATATGGTGCGGATGGAGTTGAGTTTTCACCGAAAGCGAAGAAGCAGCTCGTTGACTTTGACGGATTTGGCTGGGGTTTGCTGCCTGTCTGTATGGCTAAAACGCAGTATTCATTATCGGATGATCCCCAGAAACTAGGCAGGCCATCAGGATTCACTATCACAGTAAGGGAACTGAAGCCATCAGTAGGTGCAGGATTTATCGTTGCATTGACGGGTGAAGTCATGACAATGCCTGGATTGCCTAAGCTTCCAGCAGCATTGAATATGGATGTTGATGAAGAGGGCAACGCGGTTGGATTGTTCTAAGTAAAACAAAACCTTGGTCAGTTCTGCCAGGCATAGTGTCGACGTGAGATTGTTTTTCTATCAGGCGCGACGTTGTGCATAACATTGGGCTGACCATTTTTTAATTTTGGTAAAAAGGCATGATTATGGCTGGTGAAAGGAGTGGAAACTTTTGTTTGACCCGACAGCTTATGAAAACATCAAAGTCGTAACTGAAGGCGATATATATGACAGGGATTTGAGCGGGGAAATTATTGTGATTGACCGCAATGACTGGATTAATGCAGCCAAGCTGTCGCGTAAATATGAAATTTCATTCACTAAAACAGGTTATGAACCGAATCTTTTATCGGCAATTATGAACATTGAGGCCGGATTGGAGAACCTCTCTGCGGAGCTATTGGAAAGTGTGAAAGCCAAACAGCTTGCAGGGTGTAAAGTGAATATTTCTTTCTCAATTCATCATAAAAATGAAATGGTTGTTTTTAAGGAAGTTCATAAAGGGCTTGAAGAAATATGGGGAAGAGATCGGGTGATAGTGCAAACCGCCTTGCTTGACCCACTGGGAGATAAACCAACTATCAAAAGCCATGTGCAGGTTTCCTTCAACCGTCTTGTGTATGAAGAACAGATTGACGATTTATCAGAAATGGTGGATTATATGATATCTTCACTGGAAAAAATCAAAAAAATTATTGAGTGAATAATAATTCCTGTCTCCGAGGCAGGAATTTCTGTGTTGTTTTCAGAATAGTCTATTAACAGATAGATTTAAACATATAATATAAAAGTTCTAATTGTGGTGAAGGTATCGTAGGATTTGTACAAGCATTTCTGTCACTTGTTAAAGGGGAATTGGCGGATAACTAATGACCACGATATTCAATAGAACTGAAAAAGTGAAATAGGGGGAGATTGTTTGAAGAAAATCGCCTGGGTTACTGATAGTACAGCCTATCTGGATGAAGAGTTAAAGAACCATCCTGATGTATATCAAGTACCAATGACCATTGTTTTGGATGATGTAGAATACCTTGATGGAAAAGATCTGACTGCAGAAGAGCTATATAAAAGATTAAAATCGGTAAAAACACCTCCTAAAACCTCACAGCCGCCTGTGGGAGTCTTTATGGAACTTTATAACAAGCTTGAAAAAGATTATGACCTCGTATTCTCAGTCCTGATCTCATCCAAGCTGAGCGGCACAGTTGCCTCAAGTGTACAGGCTGAACAGGATGTTAACATTCCTGTCATTACCTTTGATTCTAAAATTCTCACATATCCATTGACGTCTCTATTAAAAAAAGGAATAGCATTAGCTGAACAGGGAGCATCAGTCGATGAAATCAAGGAGAAGCTGGAAATCATCCGTGAATCCAATGAAACCTATGTCATGATCGGGAGTCTTGAGCAGCTGCATCGAAGCGGCCGTATGTCAGGCATGCAATTCTATCTCGGAAGCATGCTAAATATCAAACCTATCATCAGTATTGAAGATGGCGCTTTGAATACAAAAGAAAAGGTCCGAAGTGATAATAAAGCCCGCGAGAAAATATTCAATTATTTAAGCCAATCTCACGAGAAATATGGAGTTAAGGAAGTGTACATTCTCTACGGCCTGCATAAAGAGGCTGCAGACGAATGGCAGAGCCTGCTCGAAGCAAGATTTCCGGATATCCGTTTCCTCAGTTGTCCGATCGGAGCCGTAATCGGTGTACATGCTGGTGAACATACAATCGGGATTAGCTGGAATAATGCAGATGCATAAGTGCCAATTTGGCACTTTTTCTTTTGGTCCGGCAAAAAAGAGCCAATTGACTTACTTCGGTAACTTATAGAGAATGTTTGGATATTATGCCTCTAACGGACAAACAAAGAGCAGAACCTGGAGAAAGTGTTCTATAGACAGGCTGTTATTAAACAAAGGTAATAGTACTGCCTGCATTTTACGCTTCCTAATATTTATCCAGCTATCTCTCATCACTATATATGGTAAAATGAGTTCGGTAGGAAAGTAGGTGCAGGATATGAGAGATAAAATAGCAATGGCTGAGGATTTTGTCAAAAATGAGCTTGGCAAGGATTCTTCGGGACATGACTGGCACCATATTGACAGAGTCAGGAAGAACGCCAGACTGATATGGAGCAAAGAACAGCAGGGTGACTGGTTCATCATTGAAATGGCCGCCTTGCTCCACGACATTCCAGATGATAAATTGAATGAATCGGAAGAAGCCGGATGGATGAAACTAGATTCATTTTTACAAAGAATACAATTAGATAGCGAAATCTCATCAAGGATAAAGGGTTGTATCGAAACAGTTTCCTATAAAGGCGGCAGGGTGATTGAGCTCGATAGTATCGAAGCGGAGATTGTTCAGGACGCCGACCGTCTCGATGCCCTTGGTGCGATCGGGATTGCAAGGACGTTTGCCTTCGGCGGAAAGAAAGGCCATCCGATTTACGAGCCTGACCTTAATGTCAGGGGAAAAATGACGGTAGAAGAATACAGGAATGGCGACAGTTCTTCGGTCAATCATTTTTACGAGAAGCTATTGAAGCTTAAAGATAAAATGAATACGGAGCAAGCGAGACAACTTGCTGAGGAAAGACACCAGTTCATGGAGACTTTCCTAGATCAATTTTACAGTGAATGGAATGGTAATGCATGAAAATGATCACGATTGAAAACGTGACGAAAACATACGGAGAAAAAGAGCTTTTTAATGGGATTTCTTTTACAATAGGCGAGCGTGAAAGAGTCGGTTTGCTCGGTGTAAATGGAACAGGAAAATCTTCTTTGCTTAAAATTGTGGCAGGCATCGACCAGGCTGATTCAGGCGATATAATCTTTGCGAAAGACTATAAAATTTCATTTTTATCCCAACAGCCTGAAATGGAACATGACAAAACGGTTCTTGATCAAGTTTTCAGCGGTGACGCTCCAATCTTGAAGCTGATGAGAGATTATGAGATTATTCTCTCTGAATTGGGCAAAAAACCTGATGATCCAGGACTTCAGGAAAGATTTTATGACTTGCAACGGAGAATGGATAGTTCTGATGGCTGGGATGCGAATACTGCCGCCAAATCCATACTCATGCAGCTTGGGATTTCTGACTTCACCAAAAAAATGGGTGAACTATCCGGCGGCCAAAAGAAACGTGTCGCACTAGCTCAGGTTTTGATTGAATCTCCAGATTTGCTGATTCTGGATGAGCCCACGAACCATCTTGATTATGAGACGGTAAAATGGCTTGAAGATTATTTATCCAGATATTCGGGATCACTTCTGCTCGTTACCCATGACCGTTATTTCCTTGACAGAGTGACGAACAGGATTTTTGAACTTGATGGTGGAAATCTTTATAGCTATAAAGGCAACTATGCCAGTTTCCTCGAAGCCAAGGCGACCCGAGAGGAGAACGAAGCCGCAACACTTGAAAAGAAGAAAAATTTGTTCAGACAGGAACTCGAGTGGATCAGGCGCGGGGCTAAGGCGAGGACAACCAAACAGAAGGCTCGCATCCAGCGTTTTGACAAACTGGATGATGAAGTGTCAAATGTGAAGTCTTCTGAAAAACTCGACATCTCTTTGAGTGGCAGCAGGCTGGGCAAACAGGTGCTTGAACTGAAGGATGCAACCAAAAAATACGAAGATAAAGTAATTCTGGATCACTTCAATCTTCTTGTGAAACCCGGGGACAGGCTGGGAATCATCGGCCGCAATGGGACAGGGAAATCGACTTTACTAAATATTCTCGCAGGCAGGATCATGCTTGATGACGGTGAAATCATCACCGGACAAACCGTAAAGATTGCTTACTATACTCAAGAAAATGAAGATATGGACGAAAATAAGCGGGTGATTGAATACCTGAAAGAAACGGCAGAAATCGTCCAAACTACTGATGGCAAGACAATTTCAGCTGCACAAATGCTCGAGAGATTCCTATTCCCGCCTTATGCACATGGAACTCCAATCAGGAAGCTTTCCGGAGGCGAAAAGCGCAGACTCTATTTGTTAAAGCTGTTAATGGAAGAACCTAACGTCCTGCTGCTGGATGAGCCAACCAATGATTTGGACACACAGACATTAACTGTATTGGAAGATTACCTGGAAGACTACCCTGGTGTCGTCATCTCGGTATCCCATGACCGTTACTTCCTTGATAAGGTCGTCGATTTGCTGCTTGTACTGGAAGGCAATGGACAGACAGACCTGCATTACGGCAATTACTCAGAGTACCTTGAAAAGCGGCCGAAACTTGAATCTGCTCCTTCAGTGCCAAAGAAGGAAAAGGTAGAGCAGACAGAAAAAACAAAGAAAAAGAAACTGAGCTTCAAGGAGCAAAAAGAATGGGCAGAAATTGAAGATAAGATTGCTGGTACAGAAGCCCGCCTTGAGGAAGTGCAGGGGGAAATGGCCAGTATCGGGAGTGATTTTGAAAAGGGTGAGGCTCTGGTGAATGAAGAGAAAGAGTTGAATGAGCAGCTAGAGTATCTAATTGAAAGATGGAGCTATTTATCCGAGCTCGCCGAAAACGAATAAGACCTGGGGTCCCAGGTCTTATTTTTATCTATTAAAAGGACCTCATCTCCTAAGTATAAACAACTTGGGACAGGTTCGGAGGAAAAAGTGGAAAAGCTGTCAGAAGTCGAAGCAACTTGGGACAGGTTCGGATGAAAAAGAGGAAAAGCTGTCCGAAGCCGGAGCAACTTCGGACAGATTCAGTGGGAAAAGAAGAAAAACTGTCTGAACCCACGACGACTTCGGTGTGAAGGGCTACGAAATGCTATCTATTCTCCACTATGTTAAAATGGCATCATTCCTGAAAAATATAAAGGGGTGGGAATGTGAAAATTGTATCAATTGAACCAACGCCAAGCCCGAATACGATGAAGATCAATCTGGATGAAGAACTTCCTATGGGCAAGAGCAATAATTATAAAAAGGACTCAGCGGCCGGGGCACCTGAAGTCGTTGTGAACATACTCGAAATTGATGGGGTAAAAGGGGTTTACCATGTTGCAGATTTCCTGGCAGTCGAAAGAAATGCAAAATATGACTGGAAAGTAATCCTTCCAGAGGTCAGGAAAGCATTCGGAGAAGACGCAGAGGAATCAGGGGATGGTACACCTGAAATCAATGAGCATTTTGGGGAAGTAAAAGTCCTTGTGCAAGTATATAAGGGAATTCCCATGCAGTTGAAACTAACGGACGGCACTGAAGAGAAGCGGTTTGGAATGCCAGAATCATTCGTGACAAAAGTAGGTGAGGTACAGACTCCGGAGGATAATGTTGTGATGGTCCGCCGGTGGAAGGAACTCGGAGTCCGTTACGGAGATATCGATCAGGTAGGAAATGATGTAGTGGAAGAGCTTTTAGCGGCATATCCTCCTGAGAGGCTGGAGGAGCTTGTGAAGCTTGCCAAGAACCCTGGTCAGGAAGCACAGATCAAAGAAGCAAAGAAAAAAATCAGGATAACAGAAGCTGACTTGGAGAATCCGGATTGGCGGATAAGGTACCAGCTGCTTGAGCAAATGGAAGATCCAACTATTGAGGACTTACCGGTGCTTGAAAAAGCTTTACAAGATGAGAAAGCATCCATACGCCGTTTGGCCACCGTTTACTTAGGAATGATTGAGGACAAAAAGGTCCTGCCATTGCTGTACAAAGCTTTGAAAGACAAAACGGTTACTGTTCGCAGGACAGCAGGTGACTGCTTATCAGACCTTGGTTTCTCAGAAGCAATGGATGAAATGATGGAGGCACTTAAGGACTCAAGCAAGCTTGTCCGCTGGAGGGGCGCTATGTTCCTGTACGAAGTTGGGGATGAAAGAGCACTGCCTTCATTAAAGGACGCCCAAGATGATCCTGAATTCGAAGTTAGCATGCAGGTGAAACTGGCGCTTGCCCGTATTGAGCATGGCGAGGAAGCAAAAGGCTCAGTCTGGAAACAGATGACGGAAGCCAGAAAACAATAAAAAAATTATCAAGACACTCTGGATGTTAAGTTATACGTCCAGAGTGTTTTTTTTAAAAATGAGGTTCACCCGGTAATTTGGAAATGTATCCGCTTACTTATTTGTAATAATTAAAATATTTAGATAATTATTGTGTTTGTCCCGAAAAAGAGTTATTGTAGTGAATAAAAAATCGGGAGGGATATTGAATGGAGAAAGATTTAAGAATCAAGAGCCATGTATTCAGCGATGATGCCAGAAAGGCGCCGAACAGGGCCATGCTCCGGGCGGTTGGATTCAGTGACGATGATTTCAGGAAACCGATGATTGGGATAGCGAGTACATGGAGTGAGGTGACTCCTTGTAATATACATATAGATAAGCTCGCAGTAAAGGCAAAAGAGGGTGCCAGGGCAGCTGGTGGAGCACCTTTGATTTTCAACACGATCACAGTATCAGATGGAATATCGATGGGGACAGATGGAATGCGCTATTCGCTTCCGAGCCGTGACTTAATAGCTGATTCGATCGAAACGGTGGTCCAGGGGGAAAGCCTTGATGGGTTCGTGGCAATTGGGGGCTGTGATAAAAATATGCCTGGCTGTATGATGGCGATTGCCAGAATGGACCTTCCTTCTGTTTTTGTCTATGGGGGCACGATCAAGCCTGGCAAACTTGATGACAAGGATATTGACATAGTATCAGCGTTCGAAGGGGTTGGCCAATATAATAAGGGCGCAATCGGAGATGAACAGCTTCATAAGATTGAATGTCACGCTTGCCCAGGATCCGGTTCCTGTGGAGGAATGTACACAGCAAATACAATGGCCAGCGCAATCGAGGCTCTCGGAATGAGCCTTCCGGGGAGTTCATCACATCCAGCTGAAACAGATGAAAAGCGAGAGGATTGTTATAAAGCGGGAGAAGTAGTCTATCAGATGCTTGAGCAGGATATCCGCCCAAGACAGATTTTAACGAAGGAAGCATTTGAAAATGCGATTACAGTCGTTATGGCACTCGGCGGATCCACGAATGCTGTCCTGCATTTAATGGCCATTGCACATGCTGCTGAAGTCGACTTGACACTGGATGATTTCAATACAATTCAGGAAAAGGTACCTCATCTCGCTGACTTGAAGCCAAGCGGTAAATATGTCATGCAAGACCTTTTTGAGGCTGGAGGAGTTCCGGCAGTCATGAAACTTCTTTTAAAAGAGGGAATGATGCACGGCAATTGCCTCACAGTTACAGGGAAAACAATAGAAGAGAACCTTATGGATTTTCCTGACTTAAAACCTGGCCAAAAAGTAATCCGACCTGCGGAACAGCCTTTTAGAAAGGACGGACCGCTAGTTGTTTTAAAAGGAAATCTTGCACCAGACGGCGCTGTAGCGAAAGTATCGGGCTTGAAGGTCAAAACTATGACTGGTCCTGCAAAGGTTTTTAATGATGAGGAGTCTGCGTCCAAAGCAGTAATGTCTGATGAAATTGTCGCTGGAGATGTATTGGTGATCCGGTATGAAGGACCGAAAGGCGGTCCAGGAATGCCGGAAATGCTGAGCTTATCAGCGATACTTGTTGGGAAAGGCCTTGGAGAAAGTGTCGCTCTTCTTACAGACGGGAGATTCTCCGGGGGGAGCCATGGTCTGGTTATAGGCCATATTGCTCCAGAAGCACAGGTTGGCGGTCCGATTGCTTTGATAAAAGATGGAGATTTGATCACGGTTGATAGTGAACAGAGGCTCATTTCAGTTGCCTTGAGTGAGGAAGAACTTGTTGCCCGCAGGCAAAACTGGACTCCGCCGCCACTACCGAAGAGAGGAGCATTGGCTAAATACGCCAGACTAGTATCTTGTTCCTCCAAAGGCGCAGTAACGGATCATTTCGAAGGAAAAACAGTCCATGAGCCTGTACACTCCTAGAGTGAAACGTTCTTTTATTGCGTTTGGTATAAATTATATAGTATGCTAACACTGCAAACTATCGTTTGGGAGGGAATTATTTATGTCAATGGCATATGAAGAATATATGAGACAAATGGTAAAGCCGATGCGTGAGGAATTGACACGTGCAGATTTCAAGGAATTGCTTACTGCGGATGAAGTTGTGGAATTCATGGAGAATGTTGAAGGAACGACACTTGTGGTGGTTAACTCTGTTTGTGGCTGTGCTGCAGGTCTTGCTCGTCCGTCAGCAACTCAGGCAATCTTAAGAAGTGTAAAGAAACCAGACCATCTTGTGACTGTGTTTGCTGGCCAGGACAAGGAAGCGACTGCAAAAATGCGTGAGTACTTTACAGATCTTGAGCCATCTTCACCTTCAATGGCTTTATTGAAAGGCAAAGAAGTTGTTCACTTCATTCCTCGCCATGATATCGAAGGACAGCCAATGGAAGCAATCATGGATAACTTAACATCTGCCTTTGATTCTCATTGCTAGACACTTGATGGTTTCAACAAAGGGAAAACTAATGGACAACTTTTAAGTGTATTATATTTATAACAAAAAGCAAAAGTTCGAAAAGGATGTCTACGGACGTCCTTTTCTTTGTATCCAAATCAGTGTCAGGGGTGTTAGGTTTGTTTGTGACAACAGCAGGCAGGACAAATGAAAATATGACAGCTAAAGCAAGAGCTATAGCCTTTGAGCTCAAAGTGGATTTCGTTCCAAGGAAAAAAAGGTCAGTATCGGCAATTCAGGAAATCGTGAAGGATGACTGCCTGGTAGTTGGCAAAGACCGGCTTGAGCTTTTTCCGCTGGGAGCTTCAGAACCTTTCTTTTTTCACCCGAATTCTGCTATGTTCCGAATCAAAAGATTAATGAAAGGGGAAAGCGATCCTCTCATAGATGCAGCAAAATTGCAGGAAGGGATGAGTTTTCTTGACTGTTCACTCGGTCTTGGTTCGGATAGTATCGTAGCTAGCTTTGTAATAGGTGAGTCAGGTTCTGTCATAGGAATAGAAGCAAGGCCGGAACTCGCATTTTTAGTCAAAACTGGACTCAAGTCATGGGATTCAGGATTAGAAGCCATGGATAAGGCTATGGACAAAATAAAAGCGCTGCAAGGATATTCACTGGATTTCCTCAAGGCGCAAGAAGATAACAGCGTAGATTGTGTTTATTTTGACCCGATGTTCGATGAATCGATATTAGAGTCAGATGGAATCAGGGGGCTTACCCGCTTCGCTGTATACGATGGACTCTCACAAGAAGTCATTGAACATGCATACCGTGTTGCCAGTAAACGAGTAGTCCTGAAAGACCATTTCAGAAGCAGCCGATTTGATGATTTTGGCTTCGAAGTATTCAGAAGAAAAACTGCAAAATTCCATTTTGGAGTCATAGAAAAAGAATGAGGCTAGCCCTCATCCTTTTTGGATGTAACAAACTCGACTATTAATGAAATAGTCCGGAGAAATATTTTTCGTGACGGACAATAAAGAGATGCTTACTGTCCGTCCATTCATTTCCTATTTAATCCGCAATTGCCAAATAGACAAAATAAGCAAGCGTAATTAGGCTGACTGCAACAGCGACCCACTCCATACTTATGACCTCCCTTTTTAACTTCAATTAAAGCCTCTAATATTTCCTTATTACCATTTTTGAAAAATCTGAAACCCTTTGCCCAATTTTACGTATAAACAAGTTATAATAATACTAAGCATATTTTTTTATTATGACCGATTCAGGTTATTACTACACATGTATATATTTAACTTAGACAGATTGATATTTTTACAGATGATTATTCCTATTTACATAAGGATGTGATCCACATGCCCGCATGGCTGCGCAAATCGCTTGTTGTCGTGATCTCCATGGTTACATTTGGGATGGTGTCTCCTGCCCAGGTGAATGGGTTTCTGACAACCACAACAGAAAGATCTGAAAAATCGACCGCCGCTGAAACAAGTTTCGTTGATTCGCTCGATGTTCCCTTAGATGAGGAAGAGGAGAGGGAGATGTTCATACACAGGACAATGATGGAAGCCGAACAACAATCTTTCCAGAAATTCGGCGCGAAAATTGGCCCTGTGATTGAGGATGATTTCAGGCAAACTATTTTGCCAAACATTGAAAAGGCGATCGAAATGGTAGCTTTCCAGTATCCCGGAGAAAAGCTGAATTCTCTCCGGATCACGGAAATACCTGGTGGTGGGGAGTCTGAAAAGATATTCCACATAATCGGGGATAATGGGAAGGATATTATCCGGTTTCACGTCAGAAGGGACCAGCCACCGAAGGATGGTTTCTGGTTTAATTTCCATTATCACACTTATCATGATAACTTTCAGACACATTATGAGCTAGGGAGAATTTTCTGGGCGAAAAATACTCCGCCTAAATGGAAAAGTTGAGGATTACCTCCAGTAAAACTGCTGTGTTGAACAATAAAACAAGCATGAATCTCATTTATTTTGGCTGATTTAGGACTTAAATTGAGAAAAACGAAATAAGTTTTTATAGAAGCCCGGCTTATGCTGGGTTTTTCTATACAATTCCTAAGAACCAAAAAAATGGGAGGAACATCTAGAATGGCAGAAATACTACAAGGGTTTGTTGATACTTATGTCCAGTTTTTCAATTGGGATATGTGGGTCGAGGTTTTAACGGATCCTGTCAGTTGGGGGCTAATCGGAACGCTCGTCATTCTCGAAGGGCTTTTATCTGCTGATAATGCCCTGGTACTGGCAGTGATGGTAAAACACTTGCCGGATAAACAGAGGAAAAGAGCGTTGTTCTATGGATTACTGGGCGCATATGCGTTCAGGTTCATCGCAATTGGGATAGGTGTTTATTTAATTGAGTTCTGGTGGGTGAAAGTACTCGGTGCTGGTTATCTGGCCTGGCTGGCAATTAAATACTTCATCGAGAAGAAAAAAGGGGAGAGTCAGGGTAACGAGGAAGTCGCAGGAATCAACCAAAGCGGCCTGCTGATCCGGTTGTTTGGTACATTCTGGGGTACGGTTGCTGCAGTGGAATTAATGGATATAGCGTTCTCAGTGGACAGTGTCCTTGCGGCTTTGGGCATCAGCGAGGAAGTGTGGGTCTTGCTTCTTGGCGGTATGCTGGGTGTTCTGATGATGCGAGGAGTTGCGGGGATATTCCTTAGATTGATTGAAAAGATCCCTGAACTTGAGACGACTGCATATATCCTGATTTTTATCATATCCGGAAAAATGTTGGCTGGCGTCTTTGGCATCCATATAGAACATGCCCATTTCTTTATTCTGTTGCTGATTACTTTTACGGCAACGTTTGTTGTCCACTACTTGAACAAGAAAAAAGCTGAAGCAAGTGAGCAGCAAAAGAATGTCCAATAAAGGAACCCAGGAACGGATACCGGATACAGGTCTGTTCCTTTTTTTATTTTCCTAATTGAACATAAAGTCTACTTATCGTGATAATCGGTGATTTCTCTTAATGACCTCCTGACAAACAAGAATATGCAGGCAAATGATACATATATGAGTAAAAAGGTGCCTGTGAAGTGGAGTAAAGGAGATGCTGCCGGAATGATTAAGACGGTGAAAATAAATGAATAGAATAATAGATCAACTAAAACAAGATGCCCTGAACACATTGCTTGGGTGACCTTCCGCAACTCCAACCGCAAATCCTCAATAGGCTCTCTTTTAATAATAAATCGCATGTGAATTCACCTTCCAGGTTTAAGTATTCATTTATATGCATGGACAGGGATAAAGGTGAAATTCAGGATTTATGAACTTTCATGAAACCTTTGATAATGTCGTCCGTACTGCTATTACAAGACAAAAGATGCTTCATTATATATGGTATGATAATTAGTATAATCAGACAATTTAGATCATTGATTTTAGACTATCGTCCTCAGCGGGAAGTGATTCTATGTACCCAATAAAGACCAAATTAATCAAACACCCATTGCCTGTTACATATGACAATTGTTTGGACCTGTTAAATACTTCTCCAAATGAGCGTCTTTTTTACAAAAAAGAGGGTCCTTGCACGCATATCGGTCAAGTGATAGCCAGGTTCATTGGCATTCCTCATGATGAAGATGCTTATTATAACAAACTGTATGATTATGTTCATTCGCACGGGCTAATTTTGTTAAGCGACTCATCGTTAAAAAAATCAAATGCTCTAAACCATATTAAATCAATCGAAAAAATTAGCAGATATATCAATGAATCAAATTTATCAATAAAAGGTCTTGTAACACAGCTGGATGAAGAAAAGCTGCTGCTTACTACAGATCATTTTCTGATAAACAGACAAATAAGGGAAGCCGCGATAAAAATGTTTGACCTGTACTCCTTTAATGAAAAAGGCTGTCTCGAGAACAAGGAGTTTGTTGAGGTTTTTAATGATGTCATTAATTGGATATTCCATCTCGAACACCATCTTATGGATGCGGATCCCGATGTTGAGATGCCTGCTTTTATTTGGTATGGGAACTACAGGAAAAGTCACCAGTATCTAGTTTACTTTCTAATTGAGCTTGGTTGCGACCTGGTTACCTTCACACCAGCCGGGAATGACCCTTTATCAATTTCAGAAAAAGATAGATTAAAAACTTTTTATCATATTTTCCCTGATACTAGTGATCCGGAGCCGTTTCCAGCAGAAAGGCGGATGCAGACTACTACAGTGGCGTTCAGGGCATCTAAGGAAATCGAGAAAATCCTCGACCACGATGGCACAGTGATATATAAGCCGTGGCAACTGAGAGAGTACATATCCAATTCTATTACCTTGAAGTCAACGTACTCCGAATTATTTCTAGTTGCCACGGAAAAGGCAATGTTCAGGCCGAATTTCGAATTGCAGAATAAGACTGTAAGGATTCCAGTCTTATTTGCAAAGATCAATGGCATCGCTAATAATCGCCGTGAATATTGGAACCGTCTCCATGGCTTGATTCTTCAGGAAAATAGCCATCTGGTTAAAAGTTTGCCCTTTTCTCCAGGTGCGAACAATGATTTCCGATATCATTATCAAAAGTCTTTGGATCATGGCGGACTGCTCAATCTGGAAAAGATGACTAGTGCCCATTTTTGGAAATATAGTCATCTGCCATCTGGTCTTCAAAAAGGGCTGGCTTCAGCAATCAGGAATATATGTGCAGCGCCGAAGCTTAAGCTGAGGAATAGTGAGAAAGAGGATGATGTCAAGGTATATTTATTTAACCAATCGATGCAGATACCGGAGTCGATTCTGAAAATGCTTCAGAAATTTGACTACTCGCAGCATGTGCCCAAGCTGATTATATTTAACAACCAGCTTAATGGAACACTGACAAGACCAGATGCTGCACTCTTATTGTTATTAAATCAATTTGGAATTGATATAGTGATTTATAACCCAGCTGGTCAAAGTGACATAGAAAACTACATCGATCAAAGCTCCTTTGTATCCCACTGGCTGGAGGAAATAGAATTTGAACAAGAGCTAAAGGAGCCTTCCGTCCTGAAAAAGGTGTTTTTCCAAGGTATCTCAAAAATCCTAAGGAGAGATTAAGCTGATGAATCCAACCCATGATCAAAATATCAGCTCGTCAATTGATAGGTCTAGTGGTGAAGCGCCGGTTTCCGATATTAAGTTAGCATTGAGGAATGAGCATGAGGTTCAAGAGCTGGCTAGGAGCATTGATGAAAAAAATAGCATCGATATACTCGAGTACGGAAAAGAGCCAGCGGTTGCGATTTCCCGTTACTCTGATCAAATTCTTGATATTATGCGGACATCCAATTTGGAGGACTTGCTTAAGCAGCTAGGCAAGGTGATGAATCGTTTTGACAAAAAGGATTTTCAAAAAGCAACCGGTGGAATCTTAAGCAAGCTATTCAAGAAAAACGGGAAGATGATGGATAGGCTGTATAGAAAATACCAGTCGATGGGAAAGGAAATCGAACAGGTATATATAAAAATATCTGAATACAAGTGTGAAATGACAGAAACGGCGACCATGCTTGAACGTATGTATGAACAGAATCATCAGTATTACCTGACACTTGAAAAATATGTGGTCGCTGCGGAGTTGAAGCTGAATGAGCTGAAGTCAAATAAGCTTCCCAAACTTGAACAGAATGCTTTGAAAGGGAATCAATTGTCATCTATTGAACTTGTTTCACTGCGTAATGCAATTGAACTTCTTGAACAGAGAATCTATGACCTTAGTATAGCGAAAATGGTCTCAATGCAGACTGCACCTCAAATAAAACTGCTCCAGCGTGGAAATGAGAAGTTGATCGGCAAAATCAACTCTGCGTTCGTTACAACTATTCCCATTTTCAAGAACGGATTGATCCAGGCCATTGCTGCAAAAAGGCAAAAGTTAGTGGCTGATTCGATGAAAGAGCTCGATCGAAGGACGAATGAGGTTTTAATCAAAAATGCCAAGGATATTGCTGCCCAAAGTGTCGATATCGCCCGCCATTCAGGTGTGCCAGGCATCAAGATTGAAACGTTAGAAGAATGCTTTCATATCATCCTGAAGGGAATGAAGGAGACTAAAACCATCGAGGAAGAAAACAAGCGGCTCCGTAAAGAGGGGCAGCAGCGCTTGAACCAGCTAATGGAAAATTATAATAATAGTAATCAGCAATAACTGCTCCATCATTAAAAAGCTCATCCAACTCTTGATTTGGATGAGTTTTTTTGATTTGCAATTTCAGGAGGCTTCCTAAAATTCTCAGTCAGCAGGCAAGCAGTCATATGTTATAATTTTAGTAGGTTACTATAGAGAATATCCTCAAAATTACAACTCATTCACCCATTTTACATCTTCAGTAATACACTTCAGGAAAGGGGATAAACAATGCGTAAAGTTTTTCAAATATTCGTTGTTATCGTACTTTCCTTTACACTGCTTGGCAGTTCCAATGCCAATATGGACGGCATTTTTCTATATGAATATCCTAAACAATCCCTATTATATGAATCCCTGCAGACGGAAAACGTCCTTCTTGCCGGTAAGTTGATTGTTCTGCCGGAAAATGACTTTGATCAAGGGGAAGCAGCGCAGATTATTAACAGGCTTATGCTCCTTCCTGATAGCATGATCCTTAAAGCGGTAGACAGCAATATTAAAGTGAAGTTATTTGAAGGCAGATTGACGGATAATCCAAGTGCCAGCCACTTAAAGGGGATTGTTCCGCGAGGTTATACATCTGAAAAGACCTGGGATCAGGTCCCAGGAATTGGAGGTTCAAGGACCGTTCTTGTGAAAATTGGCAGCAGTGAGAAAGGGAAGGGCCATGGATCTGTGAACCTAGAATTGCATGAACTCGCACATTCTCTTGACCGCCATGTTTATGACGGAATCAGGCATGAAGAAAGATTTTTGAAAATCTGGAAGAATGAAAGCAGGCTGCTCTTCCCAGGCCGGGCCTATTTCCTTGATTATCCTGAGGAATACTTTGCCGAAAGCTTTGCGATGTTCTATATTGGCGGACTGTCGGCAAAACTGCTTAAGGAAGCTGCACCGCAAACCTATCAATATATCGAAGGCCTTAAGTAGGCCTTTTTTGCCAGATAAGAAAGTATAAATTTCCACTTCGAGAATTGTCTAGCTGCAGCGCCTAGCCCCTCGAGTCGCTTCGATCCGCCCAATGAAGTCAAAGAACGACTTCACAGGTTGGGCCTCCAGCGGTTGTCGGGGCTGACCAAGGCGCTTGTGCTTTTCTGACTATTCTAATGTATCTTGGCAGGAAATACGGAATCCCATAGCAAAGTAATAAGAGAATTCAAAATAAGGGTATATCCTTCCACCATTATTGATTTATTTGCTAAAATAAGAAAAAGAAATCGAACGTTTTGAAGGGCAGGGAAATTCATGAAACAATATCTAGAACTTTGCGAACATGTCTTAAATACTGGTGTAAAAAAAGAGGATCGGACAGGTACTGGCACCATCAGTACTTTCGGCTATCAAATGCGCTTTAATCTCCAAGATGGATTTCCGCTGCTAACAACCAAAAAACTACACTTAAGATCAATCATCCATGAACTTCTATGGTTCCTGAATGGTGATACAAACGTGAAATACCTGCAGGAAAATGGGGTGCGCATCTGGAATGAATGGGCAGATGAAAATGGAGAATTGGGCCCGGTCTATGGCAGCCAATGGCGTTCATGGACAGGTGCAAATGGAGATACGGTAGACCAGATTTCAGAGTTGATTCATACAATTAAAACTAATCCTGATTCGAGAAGGATGATTGTCAATGCCTGGAATGTGGCTGAAATCGATAAAATGGCCTTGCCTCCATGTCATTGCATGTTTCAGTTTTATGTAGCTGATGGCAAGCTTTCCTGCCAGCTGTACCAAAGATCGGCTGATGTGTTCCTGGGCGTGCCATTCAACATCGCTTCCTATGCTTTACTGACCTTAATGGTCGCTCATGTCTGCGATCTTGAGCCTGGTGAGTTCGTTCATACTTTCGGGGATACACATATTTACTCGAACCACGTGGAGCAGGTTAAACTGCAGCTTACCCGGGATCCTAAGCCATTGCCACAAATGAAAATCAACCCTGAAGTCAAATCAATATTTGATTTTAAATATGAAGACTTCGAGTTGGTTAATTATGAAGCGCATCCGCATATCAAAGGGGCTGTCAGTGTATGATATCATTAATATGGGCAATGGATGAAAATCGAGTCATCGGATACCATAACCAGCTCCCCTGGAGGCTTCCGGAGGACTTGAAGTTCTTTAAGCGTGTGACGATAGGACATCCGATTGCCATGGGAAGGAAAACATATGATTCGATCGGAAAGCCTCTTCCAGGCAGAGAAAATATCGTTATTACACGTGATGATAATTACGATCCAGAGGGCTGTACAGTGATGCATTCAATTGAGGAAATGTTAGCCTATGCCGCTAAGAATCAATCTGAAGAAATTTTCGTCATCGGCGGTGCGGAAATATTCAAAGAAGTCCTTCAGCATGCAGACAAGCTGTACCTTACGATGATTCATCATCAGTTTGAAGGAGATACGTTTTTCCCGGTGTTCGACATTGATAAGTGGGAGCTCGAATCCAGGGAAATCGGACTAAGAGATGAAAAAAACCCCTATGATTACGAATTTTTGATTTATAAGCGGAAGTAATGCCAAGCAGTCCAGATTTGGACTGCTTTTTTTATGTGGAATTTTTAATATTCGCGGCATGAAATAAATAAATTATCCGAAGTGATCTTTAATAAATTAATTGAAGTATATAGTCTTGAGTGATCTAATCCATTATAATGACAACAGAATAACATTAGGAGGATCCAATGCTTCGATTAATTGCGTGTTTTTTGTATATGGGTGGCTATCTTGTTTACACCATCCCCAGACTATCCAGATTAAAAAGATTGCCTGAAGATTTGAAACCAGATATTAAAAAGCAACTTATTCATGATACACCAAAAAAGTGGGCGAAAACTTTCATGACACTGACAGGATCGCAGGTAGAGGTAGAAGGACTTCATCATATACCTGAAGGTCCGGTGCTGTTTGCCAGTAACCATGAGGGTAACTTTGACATACCTGTACTTATAGGCGCGATTGAAAAACCTTTTGGGTTCATTTCGAAAATTGAAGTGAAGAAGGTCCCGGTTTTATCTTCCTGGATGGAAGCCATTGATTGCGTCTTTATTGACCGGAAGAATCGTGACAAAGCTGCTGGCTCAATTATGTCAGGAGTGGAACTTTTAAAGAAAGGAAATTCACTTGTGATTTTTCCGGAAGGAACGAGAAGTAAAGGTGGTCCTGTAGGCCTTTTTAAAGCAGGAGGCTTCCGTCTTGCGAAAGATTCTGGTGTTCCGATAGTACCGATTTCAATCCTGGGCACGGCTGATGTATTTGAAAAAAATGGCCGTCTTGTCAAACCTGCAAAAATAAAAGTAACAATTAGTCCGCCGGTTTACAGCCGGCAATATAAGGATAAAGAGCTGATTTCCCTTGCGGAAGAAATAAGGGATACGATCCTTCAATCCCGAAATGAAAAAAGGATAGCCTCATAATCATCCTATAAGGCTCTTTGCTCAAACTTTGTTGCTATTGAATACAAAATGGGAGGGAATTACCTATATTCCTTCGTAAAGTTGACGCTTCTTATGAGAAAAGAGCATGCAAACTTAATACCGACCTGCAAAATGGGTATATATTACGTTAAATCGGCTTTAGGATTTTAAAAACATTTTTTACGAAAACAGCCTTCATTAAAATGTCAACAGCCCCTGCTTATCGCAGGGGCTGTTCGTTTTTAGAAAATGGCTGGATGACGTTATGGAGTTGTTATTCGAATTGTGCCAGGCTTTTCATCATTTGGGTGAATTCTGCGGGTATGCAAAAATCATCTGGTTTAAAGTTGTCGCGAATCCACTTTACCATTTCCAGTGGACTATTGAAGTACTCTCCGCTTGTATCACTTTTGCGAATCATGTAGCGGCCGTTATCCTCATCAAGTGTGACCTCTACCGGTAAAGCTCCGTCATAACTGTTTAATGAAAATTCCATTTCATTCCCTCCAGCGTATTTTCGTTATTATATGTTATTTTACTACCATTCTATTCAACATGAAAGCCTAAAATTTTAAATATTTAAAAAATTCAATACATAAAGATATTTCATGTTATAATGGAAAAATTAATATTTTGCAAAGTGAGGGTGACATAAATGAAACAAGAAACAGTGAAGAAAAAATGGGTGAGTGTAGAGGATATCCTTATTGCTTATCGGCATCTTAAAGAGGTTGTTGCCCACACTCCATTGCAATTGAACCAGCGATTATCTGAAAAATATGAAGCTGATATTTATTTGAAGCGTGAGGATCTGCAGCATGTCCGCTCTTTCAAGCTGAGGGGCGCTTATTATTCAATGAAGTTATTGTGGGAAGAAGGGCTTGATAATGGAGTGGTTTGTGCGAGTGCAGGCAATCATGCTCAAGGTGTAGCATATGCTTGCCGGCAGCTTGGAGTGAACGGAAAAATTTTTATGCCGGCGACAACGCCTGGCCAAAAAAATCAGCCAGGTCGAAATGTTCGGGCGAGAGTTCGTCGACATCATCCTGGTCGGTGATACCTTCGATGATTCTTTCCGTGAGGCGCGGGAGTGTGCTGAAAAAGAAGGAAGGGAATTCATCCACCCATTCGATGATGAAAAAGTTATTGCCGGACAGGGAACCGTTGCGGTGGAGATCTTGAATGATTGTCAGGATTCTGTTGACTATATCATCGCTAGTATTGGTGGCGGCGGCTTGATGGCAGGATTGGGTACATATATAAAAAGCGTATCACCGACCACCAGGCTAGTTGGAGTTGAGCCTAGCGGTGCAGCCTCCATGAGGGCTGCTTTTGACCAAAATAGTGTTATTCCCCTAAAGGAAATTGATACATTCGTAGATGGAGCAGCTGTAAAATGTGTTGGCAGTAAGACATATGAAATTTGCAAGGAAAATGTCGATAGACTAGTTGCAGTTCCAGAAGGGAAAGTGTGTTCATCTATCCTTGAACTATATAATGAGCATGCAATTGTAACTGAACCGGCAGGAGCTTTGCCGATTGCTGCCCTGGACCTTCTCGGTGATGAGATAAAAGGAAAGTCAGTTGTATGTGTTGTAAGCGGAGGCAACAATGATATCAGCAGGATGCAGGAGATTAAGGAAAAGTCGCTGCTCCATGAAGGTTTGCTGCATTACTTTATTGTCAATTTTCCACAGCGTGCGGGTGCGTTGCGTGAATTCCTTGATGATGTACTTGGACCTGGGGATGACATCACCAGGTTTGAGTACACAAAGAAAAATAATAAAGAAAGCGGGCCCGCTCTTGTCGGAATTGAATTAAAGAGTAAGCATGATTACCAGAGACTGATCGCCAGTATGGAGAATAAGGGTTTCGCCTTCATGGAATTGAATAAGGACAATCAGTTGTTTAATTTACTGGTATAATATTAATAATAGATAATTAAGGATAGATGTTATAGAATAAGAAATGTCACACTTAGTTAGATTACGTAGACCTTTGTGAATTTCTTATGAACTTTCACGGGATTCCTCCACTTAGGGGAGTAAAAGTACTATAATCATAGTAGATTTACAATTTGAAAAAGGAGATGTTGATATGTTATCAAACATCGGAGTTCCTGGATTAATCTTAATCCTTGTCTTAGCCCTAATTATCTTTGGACCAAAGAAGCTTCCAGAGATCGGACGTGCATTTGGACAGACGCTTCGTGAATTCAAGAAGTCAACTCGTGAATTGACAAGCGACGTCATGGAAGATTTTGAAGAAGAAAAGAAGGAAATTACGAAAGTTACTAAATAAGGTGTAAGATGCTTTTGTCTTACACCTTTTTTCTTAAAAGGCTTGTAAATGACAGGCTTTATTCAAGAAATGCACCAAACGGAATTGGCAGGGGATTGTTATATGGACGATAAAGAATTAAATCTGGTGGATCATCTCGATGAGCTGCGGAAAAGGCTGATCATCTCGGCTGTAGCATTCATTATTTTCTTTGGCATAGGCTTCTTCTATGTTAAAGATATATATAACTTTTTTGTCCGGGATTTGGACGTAAAGTTAATAGTCTTAGGTCCAAGTGATATCGTATGGATTTACTTCATGCTTGCCACCATCATCGCGATTGCTGGTACGATTCCTGTATTGGCCACACAGATTTGGCTTTTTGTCAAACCAGCACTCAGGCCGATTGAAAGGAAAATATCACTTTCGTATATCCCGGCGTTATTCATACTATTCATCGTTGGTCTTGCTTTTGGCTACTTTGTGATTTTTCCGACGGTTCTGAATTTCCTCGTGGAACTTAGCGGGGATATGCTTGTAACGAACTTTACGGCGGAAAAGTATTTCAAGTTCATCATGAATATGACCCTCCCATTTGGAGTTCTGTTCGAATTGCCGGTTGTCGTCATGTTTTTGACTTCGCTGGGAGTCATTAATCCTTACGTCCTGGTTAAGGTAAGAAAGTATGCTTACTTTATATTGATTGTGATTTCAGTCATCATTTCACCGCCTGATTTCATGTCAGATATCCTGGTTACGATTCCGCTTCTGGTTTTGTATGAAATCAGCGTAAACTTGTCCAAATTTGTTTACAAACGGAAGCTCAAGAAGGAAAAAGAATGGCAAGAGCAATACGGGGATATGGACGAGGATAGCGAAGAGGAATCATCCTTGTAATAAAGGATATGGATCAAGATACAAAACAAGTATAAACAGTTATTCAAACGTGTGGAATTTCCACGCGTTTTTTTGTAATCAAAACCGAATCATTTCTTTTAAGCACCCTATTGAATATTTGAAAAGCATGAAGATTAATACGTTATCTGGAAGCAAAAAAATCACAAAAAAAAAATTATTATCTCCGTAAACAGACACATTTCGACCAGGATTTAGGGTATAATATATTCAAACGGGTATAAAAGAGGATTGATATTTTGTTATTCAAAAGCCTGGAGTTCAAAAATGTTGTTGGACAGAAGGTTAAAGTCGTGGATATTCCTGTGTTGGAAGAAGAGAGCACCTATTATTTTATGATCCAAGTCCGTTTGCAAACTTTTATAACAGCGATCTATCAGGAAAGAAACGCAAAAATGTATTATTCTTTTAAAGAGTATCTAAAAAGAGTTATGAAGTGGCCGGATTATGAGCAGTTATTCAAATCGGCTGAGTTGAAAAATAACGCCTGATGATTCATTTTTGAAGCGCCTCGAAAAAGGCGCTTTTGTTCTTTTATAAGAATGTATAAGCTTCTAGATTCAAATCAGTGTCCAGCTCCAGCGCCTAGCCCCTCGAGTCGCTTCGGTCCTGTCAATGAAGTCAAAGAACGACTTCACTGTCAGGTCCTCCAGCGCTTGTCGGGGCTGACCAAGGCGCTTGCGCTTTTCTTATTTTTTACGGAGTTAATTTATAGCCTAACCAATCCGGATGTATTCTATAGTTACTAAAATTCTAGCATTCTAAGACAAATTACAATAATGAATGTAAATATTTTTATTTGCATTTCAAAATAGGTATAATAGTCATAATCTAGTGTTTTGATAGGGATGTGAATTTATGGCTAAAATCAAAATTGTAACTGATTCTACTTGTGATTTGAATGATAAGCTCATTGAAAAGTGGGGGATTATCGTTGTCCCTTTATCTATTTCTATCAATGGTAAAAATTATTTAGATAGAGTGGATATTAGTCCAAAAGAGTTCATGGGAAAAATGAAAGCTTCTTCAGAATTGCCAAAGAGCTCGCAGCCGCCTGCCGGGGAATTCTTGAAGGTATATGACGCGCTGGCCGCGGATGGTTATGAAATCATATCGATACATATGACAGGCGGTATGAGCGGTACAGTGCGTTCTGCTGAAAGTGCCGCCCAGATGACAAGAGCAAAGGTAAATGTGGTTGATTCCCGCTTTATTTCGAAGGGTTTGGCGTTCCAGGTTCTTGAAGCTGCCCAAATGGCCGCTGACGGAAAATCGGCGGAAGAAATAGTAGCAAGGCTAGATGAGATAAGAGAACAGACCCGCCTTTTTGTCGTCGTAGATACCCTTGAAAATTTGGTCAAGGGAGGACGGATTGGCAAAGGAAAAGCGATGATCGGCTCATTATTGAATATAAAACCGATCGCATCTCTCGAAGGTGGAGAATATACTCCTGTCTCTAAAGCAAGAAGTCATTCGCAAGTCGTAAAGTACCTTAGAAATCAATTTGCTGCAGATACAGAGGGGAAAACCATCAAAGGGATAGGGCTTACCCATGCAGAGGGAAAAGGTCTCGCTGAGAAAATAAAGGAAGCCGTCATTGAAACTTCCGGATATGATGACTTTACTATCGAAGATACGACTCCAATTGTAAGCACCCACACGGGACCGGGCGCTATTGGGTTCATGTATTACTTTGAATAGCTTAATATGAAATATCGTTCAAGTCCTGAATTGTAAAATTTCAGGACTTTTTTCGTTCTTTTTAACTAACTAAAGTTTTTTAAAAATACAGGATATTTAAAGGTTTATGTCGAATATTTTCAATTATTCACTTTAGCATAGAACGGAATGTGACAATGAAAATATGAAGCTAAATGTAAAGAACCTGCCATTATTCAAAAAGATACTAATGTTCTCATTTATGATCACAACGGTCGTAGTCGTATCGACAATGGGTACGAGCTTCTACCTGCAGTCAAAACAATTGAAAACTCAAATGGCTGACAAGGTTGAAGGAGTCGCAGGAATTTGGTCATCTACACTTGACCCTGAGGATATTAGAAAGGCTGATGAATCCCGGGATAAGTCAAATCCTTCAATCAGGCGACTTGAGAAGCTTTTGACTATGGTGGGAGACAAAAGTGCGTCATTCCTTGGGGCTTATGTTATGCTGCCTGAAGAATATCCAAATCAGAAAGTTTACATCCTTTCAGCATCTGATATTTATAGGGATTACTCATTCGATTCCCTGATGTACTATGATGCAGGTGAAGAATTTATAAGAGCATATCGGAAAACAAGGGAAAATAAGACTATAACGAGTACAGATGTATTCACTGATCAATACGGTTCTTGGATTTCATCCTTCGCCCCAATTACAGATAACAGTGGAAATGTGGTGGCCATTCTTGGGATAGATGCAAAGGCATCCATCATCAAGGAAAATCAAATGGAAATACTCTTGCTGTTATTATTGGAGATGGCGGCCATCCTGGCTGTTGTGTATGTAATCCTGCATTGGGGCCTAAGGAAGGTCATGAAACCAGTAGATGACTTGTTTTTTGGCATAAAGGAAATCAGTTCCGGAAATTTTACCGTCAAGCTGCCTGTGCATGATCAATCAGAGTTAAGTTTATTGAGCGAAAAATTCAATGAGATGGCTTCCCAGCTCTCCCAACTATTTGAGAGGGTATCAGCTGCATCAAAGCAACTGGGTCAAACATCCCTGGAGGATAAGGAGTCGCTTTTATTAGAGGAAGCGATCAACACAATGGAGGATATATTTGAACGTACAAAACTTCAGCAGGAGCTTCAGCGTGCCGAGAAAATGAACGCGATAGGCCAGCTGGCTGCCTCTGTTGCCCATGAAATCAGAAATCCTATGACTGTTGTGAAAGGTTTTCTGCAAATTTTCCTTTCTAAAGAGATGTCTGAAGAAGATCATATGTATTTAAAACTTATGATTGAAGAATTGAACAGGGCGGAGACAATCATAAATGACTACTTGAGTCTAGCCAAGCCGGATATTGGAAAGCTTGTAATCATCGATGGCAGTGAGATGACGGAGCAGGTAATGGATTTAATGAGTTCTTACGCTATGATGTCAAAAAACATTTCTATGCACACTGAAATCAAGAATCAGGTAAAAATAAGGGGCAATAAAAGTGAATTAAAACAAGTACTCATCAATATCTTGAAAAATGGCATCGAGGCGATGGGTGATGGTGGAAAGCTTAGCATGACACTTGAGAAGCAAGGAGATTTCGGTGTATTTGTCATCAAGGATACGGGCATCGGGATGACCGCGGAGGAGCTTTCAAGACTTGGAACGGCTTTTTATTCGTTGAAGGAACGCGGAACAGGCATGGGGCTGATGGTTTGCTACCAGATTGTTGAAAGGATGAAAGGGCAGATAAAGGTATCAAGCAAAAAAGGTGAAGGCACCACCTTTGAGATAATGGTCCCAATATTTACAGAAAGCCCTGAGTAAAATTCAGGGCTTTTTAAATTTTTGCCATTATTTTCAAAGGCCTCAATATAATTTAAACAGGAGGTGCCCGAACTTGATGAAAAAAGTACTTTTCTTTAGTGATTTTGGGATAGATGACAATATTGCTGTATTATATGCGTTTTTTAACAAGGAAATAGATTTGGTTGGTGTAGTTGCCGATTACGGCAATGTTTCAAAACAAGATGCCCTTCGAAATGCCGCTTATTTGCAAAAGCTTACAGGGAGACCTGATGTTCCAGCTTTTGCAGGTGCAGAACTGCCATTGACAGGAGATCCGCCTGAATATGTGCCTGACGTCCACGGCATTGAAGGGCTCGGACCAATCATCCCTGATATTGATGTGGATTACACTCTTGAAAACTTCCATGGGATCCAGGAAATCATCGAAAAAAATCCGGATGATATCATTATAGTGAATGTAGGCAGGCTTTCATCGCTTGCGGCTGCTTTCATTCTCTATCCTGAAACCATGAAAAAAGTAAAGGATTTTTACATTATGGGCGGTGCATTCAACGAACCTGGAAATGTTACTCCAGTGGCTGAAGCGAATTTTTATGGAGATCCATATGCAGCGAATATTGTATTGACGCAAGCGAAACAACCCGTGAAAATCATCCCGCTTAATGTGACAAGTGGAGCGATCGTGACACCGGCGTTGATCAATGAGTTAGATGAGCATTACCATACTATCGGTAGTGAAGTAGGAAAGCTGGTGAAGCCAATGTTCGATTATTACTACAAGTTTTATAAGGAGCGGGATCCTGAATTGACGGGTGCCCCTCTTCACGATGTTCTTACATTATGGGCATTGATAAAAGAAGACCATGTTGTTTCCCTTGAAATTCCTGTTAAAATTGTTGTGAATAAAGGTGAGGCATTTGGACAGAGCATCGGGGATTTCAGGAATTCAATTGATAAAGCCGAATATCCAGTTCATAAAGTAGCTATTAACTTCAGTTATACAGAGTTCATTAAAGATTTCTTCACAACGATGAAAAATTCACAAGTCCACAATGGCACAGGGTAAATGATGATAATTTCACACTTCTTTCATACCTTTTTCTTTCTTCTCTCAAATGCGTCTGCTAGAATTGTCTATGGACATTATTCGAAAGATTGCAGGTGATGATTTTGAAAAAGGTTTTTACGCTTCTCATGCTTGCAGCAGTAATCATTTTCGCTGCGGGGTGTGGAAACAGCGGCCTAAAGGATGCGAAGAATTATCCTATCGAGGATTTTACTTTCACGAATCAAGATGGTGAATCAGTAAGTAAAGCGGATTTAGAAGGAAAAGTCTGGATGGCGAGCTTTATATTCACGAACTGTGCTGATGTGTGCCCGCCAATGACGGCCAATATGTCGAAGCTTCAGGACAGGATCAAAGAAGAAGGGCTTAAGGACGTGGAGATTGTTTCTTTCAGTGTAGATCCTGCTGTGGACAATCCTGAGGCACTTAAGGAGTATGGCAAGAAGTTCAATGTTGATTTCAAGAACTGGTCGTTCCTTACAGGTTATACACAAGAGGAAATAGAAAAATTCGCGCTTGAAAACTTTAAGACTCTTGTCAAGAAACCGGAGACTGGGGATCAGGTCATTCATGGTACTGATTTTTATCTGGTCGATCAAAACGGGGATATGAGGAAATATTATACCGGATTGAAGGAAGTTCCTTTCGAACAGATAATTGAAGATATCAAAGCACTCCAGTAGGCCACATTTGTGGCCTGTTTTTTTGGGTCGGGGAATAAGTGTCACCAGTTTGAACAAATTAAATTAACAATCGGGAGAAAGCCGAAAAGGATTGAAGGCTAGTAATGCGTGTATAACGCCAGAAAAAGCATTAAATGTTATAATGATTATACTTTTAAAGGTAGGTGATTAATATTGTTGAAGAAATTCACCTTTCTTTATGTAGCACTGACAATGATCATGATATTAGGATCCTGCAGTCAGTTTGAAAATTTGCAAAAAGGGAACTTCAATAAGGTCAAGGAAACGGGAATGGAAATAAAGGAAGCGTTGCCGGCTTCATTTTTCCCAAAGGATTTGCATATTGTGGCTGCCGGGGACTCACTCACACAGGGTGTAGGGGACAGTACGAATACAGGCGGATATATCCCATACCTTACACAGCAGCTTGAAAATGAAAAGACAATTAAAAATGCGAATTTCGAAAATTTTGGTGTAAGAGGAAATAGGACTGACCAGCTTTTGAAAAGACTGAATAACAAAAATGTCCAATCTTCTATTGAAGGAGCCGACCTGATCATATTAACGATCGGCGGGAATGATTTAATGAAGGTTGTCAAAGAAAATTTTTCAAGTCTCAAGCTAAATCATTTTCAAACAGAACAAAAATTGTTCGCAGAGCAGCTGCAGGAAATTTTCTTGTCAATTCGCAACCAAAACCAAGAAGCTCCGATCGTTTTAGTCGGGCTCTACAATCCATTTTACAACTGGTTTGCTGATGTTAAGGAAATGAATCTAATTGTGGATGAATGGAACGGTCAAAGCCTTTCAATAGTCGAGAAGGACGGAAATGCATATTTTGTCGACATTCATGATATTTTCCTTAATAATGAAGAAAACCTGTTATATACTGATTATTTTCACCCAAATGACCGTGGATACCAATTAATAGCTGATCGGATTTATGAAATCCTTGATGAACAGGTCATTGATTCGATGTCTAACTAAGGTCAAAAGATTGTGAAGAGGAGTTACAAAGATTAATGATAAAAAATAAGTGGAAAATCGGTTTCTTTATTCTTTTGGGTGTCATGGCTGCAGCCATCCTGTTAATTTGGATCCTCATAGCCTCACCAGTGGAGGAATCAAAATTAGAGCCAGGGACGAATGGCTCTGGAACGAATGATGTTGCTTTTAATGTATCGACAAACAAACGTGATTTAAACAGAGTAATCAACCATTACTTAGAAGAGGAAGCAAAAAATAGTCAGATGGACTATCAAGTTTTGCTGACAGATGAGGTAGAATTATATGGGACGCTGCCGCTCTTCAGTCAAGAGCTGGAGTTGAAGCTGACCTTTGAACCGCAAGCTTTGAAGAATGGTGATTTAATTTTAAAGCAGAGATCAATTTCAGTGGGGAAACTCAATCTTCCTGTATCAACGGTACTTAAATTTGTCCGTGACAGCTACGATTTGCCGGATGCTGTAAATATCCAGCCAAAGGAAGAACGAGTATACGTATCTATGCATAGGCTGAAGCTGAAAAGTGATATCAAGGTCCGTGTAAATGAATTTGATTTGAAAAAGGACAATATTAAATTTACCCTGCTTGTTCCAGCAGATTAAGAAGGTACTCTTTAGGGTGCCTTCTTTTTATTTTATGCGCTTATCAAGGTATGGAACTGTTATTACAGTGAGGTATATTTAGCTGGAAAAGGATAGATAGGACCATAAAATGACCAGTTTGCAGAAAAAAGTCAGGCCGGGCGACCGGCCTCATTATCCTTGCAATAAAATTACTTCAATTGGCGGTTCGCCTTTAGCAGTGCCCACCGCGACGATTGTGTAGGCATTGTTTGGCTCCAATTTCACATCAGGAATTGTAACAACCGTATTCTTAGTACCGGCAACTTTTGCTTCTAACGTAACGGTCATTGGGGTCAGGGCCAAATAAGTTGTTGCCTGTTTATATGATACGTTCGGGAAAATTACATCTCCATTTTTTCCTGCGATATCTACAGCAGGTGCGTCCGGGGAAAGGTGAATAAACCTGGCCTTAGTTTCTCCTACCGGTGTTTGCGGGTTGTCTTCAAATGTTAGCAGTCTTAACTTATTGGCTGGCCCGGCAATGGCAGCTGTATAAATCCGCCCAGGTTCGACCGTAATCTTTTTGCTGATTACAGTAGAAACGCTATCTCCTGCAGGATAGATATCGACCTGATATTTCCCCGGCTGTAACTGCATGTGGCTGCTGTTCGTTTTATAACTGAAGTCGCGGAGCACTCTGCTGCCGTTTACATAAATATCGACGTCATCCACCTCCGGGGAAGCATGCAAAAAACGCACCATGGATGGTAATGTGTTCGATTGACTGGTCGGTACTGTATAAGAGCGCATTAACTGGACAGCCTTATTTAAATTCCTCAGGTGCTTGTGGTAATACATGACGTGCCTATTTGGGTCAAGGTATTTATAATAATTAGCCAATAAATCATACATGGCTGCTTTGTGCAGGTAATCATTCTGGTTCCTAATGGACATACCCCTCACTCCTAATTTTATTGAATGCTCAAATGTAAAATATGCAAATTGGGCGCAATAGGTGCGAGACAGCTTCGGTGGTTATATTAAAAAATTTGAATTTAAGCTTTACATGAGGAATGTTTTTCCATATACTATAATTAACTTAACGAGAGGCAGGTGGAGTGCAATGAGCAGAATGTTAAATGTATTGACGATGTCGATTACTTGTTGCACGGCCCCTTAACCTAAGCGGATCAAACGACTATTAGTCTTTTTTCTCCATGCTTATGAACCACGGGCTGTGCGTGCCTGTGGTTTTTATTTTTAGCATGATGGAGGAAAAATGAATTGAAGAATTTTGAAAATATCGGAATGACAGCTGAATTGAGCAGCCAGTTTAATGAATATTATCCTATTGGATTCAAGCTCGGCAGGGTAGCGTTAGAGCATAAGCATAGTTACAGGGTATGGCTCGAAGATGGAGAATACCTGTGCACTTTAGCTGGCAAATTAACATTTGATGCAATCAGTCGTGAAGACCTGCCGGCAGTTGGTGACTGGGTTGCCGTACAAACTTCCCCAGGGGAAATGCGTGGAATAATCAAGGGGATCTTGCCGCGTAAAAGCAAGTTTTCCAGAAAGGCTGCTGGGCAGGTTACCGAGGAGCAAATTGTCGCAGCGAATGTTGATACAGTGTTCATCGTAAATTCACTTAATGATGATTTGAATCTGAGAAGAATTGAACGATACCTGCTGCTTGCCTGGGAAAGTGGTTCAAACCCTGTCATCATTTTGAGCAAAGCCGATTTAGTGACAGATTTAAAAGCGAAGATGGATCAAGTTTCATCAGTGGCTATCGGGGTACCTGTAATTGCAGTGAGTGTTCTAGAGGGAACGGGGACCGAGGAAGTTCGACCCTATCTTGCACCAGGTAAAACAGTGGCCTTAATTGGATCGTCAGGAGTCGGCAAGTCTAGTCTTGTCAATTACTTCACAGGATTTGAAAAGCAGCTGGTCCAGGAGATTAGGGAAAGTGATGATAAGGGTAAGCATACTACGACTCATCGGGAAATGGTTTTGCTTCCTGGAGGAGCGATACTAATAGACACACCAGGAATGAGGGAAATTCAGCTTTGGTCAAGTGAGGAAGGAATCATCGAGAGCTTCGCGGATATTGAGCAATATGCGGATGGATGCAAATTTCGTGATTGCAGTCATAAGAACGAACCAGGCTGTGCAGTTTGGTCAGCGATCAGCAATGGCCTTCTTGATGAAAACAGGCTTTTGAGCTATAAAAAGCTGCAAAAAGAGCTTGCCTATATTGACAGGAAGCTGGATAAAAAGGCGCAAGCCGAAGAAAAAAAGCACTGGAAAAACATCAATAAAGAAATCCGTCACAATGCAAAGTACAAACGAAAATAATGAACAGCCCCTTCTCTGGAAGGGGCTGTTGCTGTTTAAGGGTTCTCAATGTGTTTTTTGCTTTAAAAGATATACAATAGGGAATAAGTATTTGAGTAGGGTGTTTTTTCGTTTATCCAAGGCTTGAAAGAAGAGGTGTCAATATGATGAAAAAAAAGGATCATGAGCTTGCGACATTTGCCGGCGGCTGTTTCTGGTGTATGGTCAAGCCGTTTGATGAGCAGCCGGGGATTGTCAGCGTTGTTTCCGGCTACACGGGAGGCACGACTGAGAATCCTACTTATGAGCAGGTTTGCAGCGAGACAACCGGACATTATGAAGCAGTACAAATCACATTCGATCCAGATATCTTTCCTTATGAAAAACTGCTGCAGCTATACTGGCAGCAAATAGATCCAACCGATCCCGGAGGTCAGTTTTACGACAGGGGGCAGTCATACCAAACTGCGATTTTTTATCATAATGAAGGGCAAAGACAGTTAGCGGAAGAATCGAAAAAGAAGCTTGGGGAAAGCGGGGTATTTAAAAAGCCAATCGTAACTCCAATTCTGCCAGCCAAACCATTTTATCCTGCAGAGACATACCATCAGGGTTATTATAAGAAAAATCCAGAAAGATATAATGCTTATCATGTTGGTTCAGGACGTTCAGCTTTTATCAAGAATCATTGGGAGGAAAAGAAATGATGAAAAAAGATCCAGAGGAGTTAAAGAAGAAATTGACTCCCATGCAGTATGAGGTTACGCAAAATAACGGAACAGAACCGCCGTTCAGGAATGAATATTGGAATGACCTAAGAGAGGGAATATATGTCGATGTCGTCTCAGGCAAGGCATTATTTAGTTCCAGGGATAAATATGATGCCGGATGCGGCTGGCCGAGCTTCACTAAGCCGATTATGGATGAAGAAGTAATCGAAAAACAAGACACGAGCCATTTTATGGTCAGAACTGAAGTACGGAGCAAAACAGCAGATTCTCATTTGGGCCACGTGTTTGATGATGGCCCGGGAGAGAATGGTTTGCGGTATTGCATTAATTCGGCTGCATTGAGGTTTGTTTCGAAAGAAAAAATGGAAGAGGAAGGGTATGGAGAATACCTCAAGTTGTTCCAGGGTTAATCAAAGGATTAACCAAAGGGTTAATCATAGCTCTTAAAATGGAAGGAATGATTATTATGTTTAAAAAGTTATTCGGAAAAAAAGAAGAACCTATAAAAACAATTCAGCTGGTAGCACCAATGATGGGGAAGGCAGTAAATTTAAGTGCAGTTCCGGATCCTGTTTTTTCTGAAAAAATGATGGGGGACGGATTGGCAATCGAACCGTCTGAGGGAGTTGTGGTATCACCGATTGATGGTGAAATAATGCAGGTGTTCCCGACTAAGCACGCGGTCGGAATCAGGGCGAAAAACGGAGCAGAGATACTGATTCATATTGGGTTGGAGACTGTTTCCCTCAAGGGAGAAGGCTTCGAAACGCATGTGAAGCAAGGTGATACAGTCAAGGCTGGGGAAAGGCTAGTGACCTTTGATATGGAAATCATCAGCGAAAAGGCAAAGAGTACGGTAACACCAGTCATTATAACCAACACAGATCAAGCTGCCTCATTGAAGGTTTTAACAGAAGGCAATGTAGAAAAGGGTGCGACACCCATCCTTGAGGTGACGTTTGAATAGTGGAGACACAGTTTTCGGGATGCTCGGCAGAAAGAAGATCACCCGAAAACAACCATAAAGGCAAAATGAAAACAGCCGCTGATTCAGCGGCTGTTTTCATTAGGCTCCTTTTTCAAACTTTGTTGCTATTGAATACAAAATTGGATGAATTACCCATATTCCTTCGTAAAGTTGCCGCTTCTTATGAGAAAAGAGCATGAAAATTTATTACCGACCTGCAAAATGGGTATATATTACGTTAAAATCGGCTTTAGGATTTTAACTACAATTTTTACGAAAACATCCTTTAATTAACAGTCTTTTGTCCATTAGACGAAGTCATTCCGCCAGAGAGGATAAATTTCATTGCATCTTCTGGCTTGACATCAATGATTTCCACCTCGGTCTTGGGGATCAGGAAAGTGAACCCTGCCACCTGAAACGTTTGAGGCACGTAGACAGCAACATGCTCTGATAATGGCTCGTGGAATGCCTTCAGGTTTTCTGTAGTAATGAAGCCGAGGCTCTTCATATTGGTACCAGGAATCGTAACCAAAGCGACCTTGGAAAACGACTTTTTCTCGCCAAGGAAGGAGTGGACCGTATCCTTTATAACGGAATAAACCGTCTTTACGAAAGGGGTTTTATCCAATAGCCTGTCAATTAGCTTGATGATACTTCCGGTGATGAATCGGGTGGACAACCATCCCAGAATGGTGATAAGGACAAGGGTCGTCAGAAGGCCGATACCCGGAATGTATCTTTCTTGCAAATATGGCTTCAGAACATTACCAAGAAGGCTGTCCAAAAACATGAATGTTTTATAAATGACATAGATAACGAGAATGATGGGGACTATTGTCAGGATCCCATTAATGAAATTCTTCAGTACACTTTTCATAGTAAACTCCTTATTCAAAACATATGGAAGTATCATACACTTTTTAACATGATTTTTCTATGATTAATTTTTCTTATCCTTAGCGACGATAATCGATGAAACCTGGATGATTGAATTATCACTCGTGTTGTTTGGAGAGGGGGTTTCTACTGCTTCAAACCGGACAGTGTGATGTCCCTTATCCAGGCCGCTTGCGATATAAAGATACCTTTCACGAGTAAAAGGCCACCAGGTGGAAAGTGTCCTGACATATTCCCCGTCAATATAAACCTTCAGCGTTCCCCCGTCCAGGCTTCGAACGGCATTTACCCCAAGAATGGGGCCTTCGAATTCGTACTCTAGATAATCCTCAGGTCTTTTGCTTATATTTATTCCATTTTCACTCCTGAATCCTTTGCGTGCAGTTACTAGCTTTTTTTCATATAGGTATAAAGTTTGATCCCTGGTTAAGGGCTTTGGCAGACTGGCAATCTCGGCATCTATCTCGATATTATTTTTAATCAGTTCAAGTATGGAGGCAGCGTACAACTGATATCCCCTGCCATTAGGATGGACCATATCAGTGGTTAGCTGCTCTGTGAGCATTCCTGATTGCTTGAAGGGAATGCGCATGTCCAGTGTCTTTGCTCCGTAATGGGTGGAAACTCTTTCAATCGAATCAGCAAATTGTTCTTGTTTTAACGGACTTTCAATGATGGTGACGATTTCTGAGCCAGGGTAACGCTCCTTTGCATCACGGATCAATTTTTCATAAAAAAAAGTAAACTGTTCGGAATCCATGTATTTACGGTCATTTTCGCCAAAAACAATAAAGATGAGATCAATGTCCCGGAACTTCGGCGACTTTTGCAGTTTGTAAATTCCTTCAAAGGAGGTTGCTCCACTCTGGACGAGCATATTTCTTCTTGCCCGCGATCCGCTGAAATCCTTAAGAAGCATCTCTAGCTGGCTGTACCAGCGCAAATCCTTATTCTCTGCTCCTGCACCCCGGCCAATGCTGTCTCCGATTATCAAATAATTAAACGATGACCCAGAGGCGATTTTTTCATAAACTGTTATATCCTTGGAAAGGTAATGCTCTGACTTTATCGCTAAAAAAGAAATGACTGCGGCGGTAATGAAAAATATACTGTAAATTTTTTTAGTGCTGAGTTTCATTCTTGTTGGGATCCCTCCGGAAAATAAGATCTCTATTTCCATTTTAGACGCTTTTTCTGAATCATTGAAATAAAATTTTTCTTCTTGCGATATTATAAGGACTTTAGCGGACATCCACATCCTCGTTCAAAGAGCATTTTTAAAAATCTAGAAATTTCAAAAAATAGGCTAATGCACAAACGGGTCAAGTACCCATATCATACCGTAAAGGGAAAGCAATTCAAAAACAAACGAGGAGTGATTTTGAATGTACGGATATGATAATGCCCCTATGCCTGTTCAAGGAGTTCAAGGTGTTCAAGGTACTTTCTGCGGCGGAGGTTATCCTTATGCAGGAGTGGCAGGTGCTGGTTACGGATACGGCGGTTTTGCATTGATCGTTGTATTGTTCATTTTGTTAATCATCATTGGTGCATGCTGCAGCTATAACTGGTAAAAACCAAAACCGAGATAAAATAACTTGAGAGGTTGCCTGACAGAGGCAGCCTCTTATTTTGCCTTTCTTAAATACGAACGTTTTATAATATTTATTAATTTATAGTTCGTGATTATGGTTGACTCCCTTACTTTCATTTGTTATATTTACCAATGGTTAAGCAAAAAACTGATTGGCGGGGGATGCTGAATGAATACAAACTATGATGTGATTGTCGTTGGAGCAGGTCCGGCAGGTATTTTTACTTGTTATGAACTATCGTTGAAGATGCCTGATGCGAATGTCTTGCTAGTTGATAAAGGCCACGATATTTATCGGAGGAACTGCCCGATTTTGCAAAAGAAGATTGAAAAATGTCCGCCAGCAGCAGGGAAGAAGGATTTTGCAGGGTGTCTCCCGGCATGTTCGATTACCAATGGATTTGGCGGTGCCGGTGCCTATTCTGATGGGAAGTTCAATATTACAAGTGAATTCGGCGGATGGATGACGGATTACCTTCCTGATTCAAAAGTGGTCGAATTAATTAAATACGTAGATGAAATCAATCTCAAGCATGGTGCAACTGAAAGCATAACTGACCCGATGACAGATAAGGTACGTGAAATTGAGAGAAGGGGCTATGCTGCAGGATTGAAGCTGCTTAGAGCACAGGTACGCCATCTTGGCACTGAACAGAATCTCGAGATTTTAAAAAACATTTTTGAGTACTTAAAAGAAAAGGTGGATATGGCGTTCAAGACAGAAATCGAGGATTTGATTACAGAAAAGACGCCGGAAGGCCATAGAGTCACAGGTGTTGAGCTTAAGAACGGCGAGAAAATTTTCGCTGAGAAAGTTGTAGTTGCGCCTGGTCGTGATGGCTCTAAATGGCTGACACAGCTTATGAAAAAAAGAAGGCTAAAGATGATTAATAACCAGGTCGATATTGGTGTTCGTGTTGAAACTTCCAATGTCGTCATGGAGGAAATAAACGAACATTTATATGAAGGTAAATTCATTTTCAATACTTCTGTGGGGACCAGTGTGAGAACATTCTGCAGCAATCCATCTGGACATGTTGTAGTCGAGAACCATTCTGGAATCATGCTTGCTAATGGCCATGCCTACAAAGATCCTAATCTTGGAAGCAGCAATACCAATTTTGCTTTGCTTGTATCACATACATTTTCTGAGCCATTCGATAAGCCGAATGAATATGCCCATGAAATCTCCAGGCTGGCGAACAGCCTATCAAATGGCGGCCTGATTGTGCAGAAATACGGTGATATTTTAAAAGGGCGAAGGTCAACGGAAAAAAGGATTAAAGAAGGATTCCTGGAACCCTCTATGAAGGAGGCTGTGCCTGGAGATTTAGGACTTGTCCTTCCATATAACACGCTCAAGAGTTTGATCGAGATGACCGAAGCGCTCAACCAGGTTACTCCTGGTCTGGCTTCAGACCATACTTTGTTCTATGGAGTAGAGGCGAAATTCTATTCCGCAAGGCCAAAGTTGAATGACAAGTTCGAGACTGAAATTAGTGGCTTGTATGTTGGAGGGGACGGTGCCGGAATCACGAGAGGACTGGCACAGGCTAGCGCATGCGGAGTATGGATTGCGACCGACATAATCGAAAAATCGAGGACTGGCCGGAAACCGGAGCCTGCACTGGTTTAAAGATGCTTACACTTATCCCTTTCTTTGTTAAAATAAACCTATATACAGAGAAGGCGGGGAGAGTATGTTTGCACCTAAACTAGTGCCAGGGGATGAAATAAGAGTAATCGCACCTGCGACGAGCATGATCATTTTAAAAGAAGCACAGGTCGATTTGGCTGTTGAAAGATTGAATAATCTGGGCTTCAATGTGACATTCGGGAAGAACGCAGATACGCATGATGAGTTTTTTAGTTCTTCTATTGAAGAAAGAATCGAAGACTTGCATGACGCTTTTGCAGATCCGAATGTAAAAGGGATTCTTACTGCGATTGGCGGTTATAATTCCAATCAGCTACTAAAATATATAGACTTCGACCTGATTGCTGCTAATCCGAAGATTTTTTGCGGTTACAGTGACATTACAGCGTTGCAGCTGGCAATTTATAAGAAAACTGGCCTCGTAACCTATTCAGGGCCCCATTTCTCGAGCTTCGGCGTGAAGCATGGACTTGATTATACGATGGAATCGTTTCTGCAGGCAGTAACAAATGATGCTCCATATGAGGTTGTTCCATCTGAAACGTGGTCTGACGATGCCTGGTATCTTGACCAGGAAAATCGGACATTTCACGAACAAAATGGCTACCTGATTCTCCAGGAAGGTGAAGCCGAGGGGAAACTGATCGGCGGAAATCTCTGTACGATGAACCTGCTTCAGGGTACAGAATTCATGCCTTCCCTGAAGGATAGCATCCTGTTCATTGAGGATGATGAGGAAAGCCATTCCAGGAGCTTTGACAGGGACCTGCAATCTTTGCTGCATCTTCCGGATGCTGACTCGATAAAGGCTCTTTTGATTGGCCGTTTCCAAAAGAACTCCAATATTACTGAAGAGGCATTAAGAAAGATCATTTCCAGTAAGGAAGAACTGCGGAATATACCAATCATCGCAAATGTCAACATTGGCCATGTCCAGCCATTTGTGACGCTGCCAATCGGGGCAATCGCTACAGTAAAAGCAGCTGATGGACAAACTGAAATATTTATTGAACAAGAAGAATAGGGTTTTAAAAACTTTATGACACCTTTAATGGGTGTCTTTTTTTCTGCCTGGATTTGCAGATTTTGTATCAAGAAAAAAACGGAGAGAATAGCTGTCCGAAATAGGTGCAGGTCCGGCCAAAACGGCCGGCGGAAGAACAGGTTTTGT
>NZ_BASE01000080.1 GCF_000813125.1 Mesobacillus selenatarsenatis SF-1 | reverse complement strand
CGTGATTTTGTCCGAACAAGGGTGCACTTCGGACAAATTTTCCTCTTCATTACGAGATTCTGTCCGAACTCTAGCTAACTGCGGATTACTAAAAATTTCCCGGACTACAAAAAAAACCAAAGGCATGCATAATTATGCCTTTGGTTCGGTGGTTAAACTTCTTGTTCGACTTCAGGTTCTACTTTTTGGTTTTCGAACTGTACGCCAACTACATGGATATTTACTTCAGTCGCATCGAGTGCAGTCATGTTCAATAGTGCCTGGCGGATGTTATCCTGGATTTTTTGGGCAACCACAGGAATAGAAACGCCAAACTTCATGACACAATAAACGTCAACCTTGATGCCTTCTTCGGCAAGCTCGACCTTTACACCTTTGCCGTGATTTTTCTTGCCTAGTCTTTCAACCACTCCAGCCGCGAAGCTGCCGCGCATTTGCGTGACACCTTCTACTTCGGATGCAGCGATGCTTGCAATGACTTCAATTACTTCAGGTGCAATTTCCACTTTCCCTAAGCCGTTTTCATCATTGCTCATTTCAAGTAAATGTTGCTGTTCACTCATGGCTAGACCTCCTATTATTCTTCTGTCATAAGATCATACATTTCTAAAAATTTCGTATTGAACTGCCCTTCCACGAACTTCTCATGATTCAGCAGCTTGAGATGGAACGGGATGGTTGTGTGGATGCCTTCAACCACAAACTCACCAAGCGCTCTCTTCATGCGGTCAATCGCTTCTTCCCGGCTGCTTCCATAAGTAATGACCTTCGCAATCATTGAATCATAGTAAGGCGGGATCGTATAACCAGGATATGCCGCTGAGTCTATTCTAACACCAAATCCGCCTGGAGGGAGATACATTTTGATTTTACCCGCTGATGGCATGAAGTTTTTCGCAGGATTTTCTGCGTTGATGCGGCATTCAATCGCCCATCCATTGAACTCTACGTCTTCCTGCTTAAGGTTCAGCCTTTCACCTGATGCAATCTTGATCTGTTCTTTGATCAAATCGACGCCTGTTACCATTTCAGTTACAGGATGTTCAACCTGTATCCGGGTATTCATCTCCATGAAATAAAATTTACGATTGCGATAATCATAAATAAATTCTACCGTGCCGGCGCCAGTATAATCAACTGCTTTTGCGGCTTTGACCGCAGCTTCGCCCATTTCGGCCCTGATTTCCCCGTCAAGTGCAGGTGATGGTGTTTCCTCAAGCAGCTTTTGCAAGCGCCTTTGGATCGAACAATCACGCTCGCCAAGATGGATCGTATGGCCATAGTTGTCTGCAAGCACCTGGATTTCAACATGTCGGAAGTCTTCGATATATTTTTCAATATAAACACCCGGGTTCCCGAATGCTGTCATCGCTTCCTGTTGGGTGATATTGATCCCTTTAATCATCTCCTGTTCCGTCCTGGCAACGCGGATTCCTTTACCGCCGCCTCCAGCAGTCGCTTTGATGATGACAGGATAACCGATGTTGTTAGCAAGGCTGACAGCATCTTCCGTGCTTTCAATGATCCCCTGTGATCCAGGAACGATTGGAACATTTGCCTGCTTCATTGTTTCCCTTGCGACATCTTTAGTTCCCATTTTTTGGATCGCTTCAGGTGATGGTCCGACGAAAATGATGTTGCACTCTCTGCAAAGCTCAGCGAAATCTGCATTTTCAGCAAGGAAACCATATCCAGGGTGGATGGCGTCACAACCAGTCAATTTCGCTACGCTGATAATATTCGTGAAATTCAAATAGCTGTCTTTTGAAGCTTTCGGACCGATACAATATGCTTCATCAGCAAGCTGTACATGAAGTGATTCTTTGTCTGCTTCGGAGTACACAGCTACGGATTCGACTCCCAATTCCCTGCAGGCACGGATGACCCGGACTGCGATTTCTCCTCTATTGGCTATCAGTAATTTTTTTATCATCAATATCGCTCCTTATTCGGGCTTGACCAGGAATAAAGCTTGGCCGTATTCTACCAGCTGGCCGTCTTTAACAAGAACTTCAACGATTTCCCCATTCACTTCTGCTTCGATTTCGTTGAAGAGCTTCATGGCTTCCACTATGCATACAATTGAATCTTTGCTGACCTTTGAGCCTGCTTTTACATATGCATCTGCTTCAGGAGAAGAAGATTGATAGAAAGTCCCAACCATTGGTGAAACGATCTTATGTAAATTGGAAGTATCCTGGATTTCTTCCTGCTTCACTTCCTGCACAGCTGCGGCTTCGACCTTAGGCTCAGTGCGTGGCGCTTCCTGAACTGCCTGCTGTGGAGCAGGTGCTGGGGCAGCTGGCTGAACGTGCTCAACTACAGATTTGACTGCTCCATGCTTCTTCATTTTGATTTTTGATCCTTCATATTCATATGAAAATTCGTCAATGCTTGATTGGTCCACTAATTTGATCAACTCTCTGATTTCCTGTACTTTTAACATCTTAGGCACCCCTTGTCCATTTCATAATTAAGACTAGATACTAACACTATACGATAATACCATGTAAAAATTCAATATGTAACGTTGTTTCTTGTCTTCCTTCTCTATTTTAATATTTTCTGAAAAAAAAGTGAATTCATACGACAGGAATCCCGAAATTTCTAGCGAATATAACATTAGTTTGAAATTTAGAGGAGAATACAATCGATGAAAAGTATTGAAGAAATTAAGAGAGATGATTTGGAAAGAAAAAATTCTTTAATCGTCAAAGCCACTTTGGTGTCTGTCATTTTGGCGACAGTTGTTGATATTGCAATGCAAAAGGAACTTGCAGTGATTCTTTCAATCATAGTTGGAGGTGGAGCCGGAGTCGGAGTTGTCGCAATGCTCCACTATACCAAAAAGCTAACGAATTTCATCCCTTATCTTTCCGTTGTCATAGTTTCCGCTGTGCTGTTTTTAATTATGGAAACTAGCGTTTCACCTACTGCCTATACCCTTATTTATTTTATCCTTGCAGCCGCAGCGATCTACATGGACAGGAAATTACTGATCTTGGCTTCCGGTCTCGGGTTTGTAATTATTACGGCATTCACATTGATGCATAACAACGAGCTGCCTTTAGAAACGAAAAATTATGTAACCATTTATCTATTGTATATGCTGGTCACAGTCATGCTTGGCTTCCAGTTTTCCATCTCCAAAAAGCTCGCTCAAACGATTGAATCAGCACAGCAGGAAACACAGAGTCTATTGATGAAAGATTTAGAGACACGCAAAGTAATCGAAAGCAATACAAGGAGCATTGCAAAGCTGATAGATGATGTGAGATTCAAGAGCAAGGAAAATTATCAATCTTCCATTGAAATGACCCAATCTGTGACAGAAATATCTGCAGGAATCAATATCCAATCTGATTCAGTTGTGGACATTACCCAATCCCTTGAAAAAACCAATCAGGTCATCTCGAGGACATCTGCGCTTGTCAAAAAACTGCATCAGGATGCGATGGGTGCCGAAAAGGTCTCAGATAAAGGCGATGAGCTAATGTCCAGCCTTATTTCAGAATTGACAGCTTCCTATGAAAATATGCAGAATGTCAATACACACATCTTGTCTCTTTCCGCGTTGATTAAGGAAACAACCAGCTTTGCAGCTGATATCCAGGGAATTGCTTCCCAAACTAATTTGCTGGCACTGAACGCATCAATTGAGGCAGCTCGTGCAGGAGACAGTGGCAAAGGATTTGCCGTCGTTGCCGAAGAAGTAAGAAAGCTCGCTGACATCACAAGTAATACAGCGAACCAAATTACCGAAAACTTAAAAAGCGTCATGAGTGATTCAACTAAAACAAAAGAAGGAGTCAACCTGACGGCTGAAACACTTACACAAAACCTAGAATTAGCAGCAGAAACAATGGAAGCATTTAAAACAATTCACCAAACTTTCAAAGTTTTGAAGAGCGATATTTCTGAGCAGGAAGGACTGACAAAAACTATCTTGGATTCCTCGATGGCAATCGAAAGTTCCATTACAGGCTTCAGCTCAGTCATCCAGCAGGCAAGCGCTGCGTTGGAGGAAATTTCATCATCAGCTATTTCGCAGAGTGAACATCATGAACATTTATTTAAATCCGTTGAAGCAGCACATCAATCACTGGATAACTTAATTAAGCTGCAGCAATAAGAAAAGCGCAAGCGCCTTGGTCAGCCCCGACAAGCGCTGCCCGCCTATAACGCCACATCCTGTGGCTGGCAGGTTGGCACGTCGTGTGCCTCAGAGGACCTGACAGTGAAGTCGTTCTTTGACTTCATTGACAGGACCGAAACCGAAAAGTATAGCCGACTGGCCAGAAACGCAGAAACTGGAGACTCTGACAAAGAAGCGCTTTTTGCTTCTGCCGGCAGAGTTGAAGTTTCGGAGTTTCTAGGAGGCGACACTAGACAAGCGACTCGAGGGGCTAGGCGCTGGAGCTGGACACTAATTTGAATCTAAATTTTATACTTTCTTATAAAGAAATAAAGGGAAGGCCTTCGCCTTCCCTTTTACTTATTGTTCTTTTATTTTACAGGCTCAAATTGTACAGCGACTGGCTGTAATGATCCAAGCTCTGTGCGCACCATCTGGATGATTTCGTTAGCAGCAGATGCTGAATGTTCCTGAGCTTTTACTGTGATTCGGACATTTTCACCGTCCGCACGGACAAGTGCATCTTCATAACCCATTGACTTGATCAATGTTTCAAGAGTAAATTCCTTTTGAGCTACTTCATCAAGCTCGTTCATCTTTTCAATTGCATCGCTCCGGTCTTGAGCAGGCAGGTCTGTAGAAGCAACAATTGCCTGTAGGTCTTCCTTCATTTTAGTGCGCTGTTCTTCAAGCTTCATACGAAGCGCCTCAAACTTTTCATCGCTTGCAACGCCAGAGATGACTGTTTTTCCATCCTTGGATTCTGTTGCTGCCGTCTCTTTTTCTTCTGCCTTTTGCTCTTCGACACCGGCCAGGTCCGCTTTTTGCTGTTCAGGTGAAGTGATATAATACACCGACAGCACCACTACAAGACTTAACATTGTCAATAACCAAACTGTTTGCTTTTTTAATAACATCTATTATTCCCCCTTAGATTTTTTAGGCATGACTGCCACACGATGGTTTGGTACATCCAAAGCCCTTGTGACGGCCTCGATAATCCACTTTTTCACTTGTATATTTTCGGCACCCTTGGCTACTACTAGGACACCCCTGATTTCCGGCTTCTTTGTCTCCAGAACGATAGGAACTTCTTTTTCACCATTGCGGATGATGACTAGCTGCTCATCCTGTGAAGCGTCCTGAACTTTGCGTTTGCCGCCTTCACGATCGGTTTCATCTGTCGTCTGTGACTGGATGACCGTGTTCTTCTCCAGAACCTTTTTTTCAGTGGCATCTACGTTTACGAAGACTGTGACATCCCCGACGCCATTTATACCTTCGAGCATTTCTGTCAGCTGAGCTTCATAAGCCTCTTCATACTCGGAAATGACGTCATTTCCTGCCGATTTCTTTTGCCCGAAGACGGCTGCATCCTCTTGAGTCTCTGCCTCCTTAGTGGCTGTAACCGCCATATCAGGATTCTGGTCTCCAAGGATATTGCCTATGAGCATGATTGCTGCCCCGAACAGGACGACAATCATTAAGTATTGGTATTTGCCAGATTTCTTCTCTGGCGGTCCATCCTTGCCGCTCAATTGCTTCTTAAGCCAACTTAGTGGACCCTTCTCATTGTCCATGCTCGTCACTCCCCCCTTCTATCATTATTTGAATAGACTTTTCAGGAACATTCCATTTCTCTGACAGAAGAGAAGATATTTGATCTGTATTCTGAGAGGTTTGTTTTGATGGAAGGGGTGCTTTCGTATCAATTTCTACTTCTCTTACTACTGCCACAGTCTCTCCCTCATCTTCGGCTTTCTTCACATGCACGATGACATACTCCAGGTTCTCAGGGAAAGGCCGCTGATCCTGATCATTTACTTCAAGCTCGATATTAGCAATCTCCATTCCTTGCTGCTCCATCAACTCCTCCTCTGCGGCTGTTTTCAATTGGACAGCCATTGTTTCTAAAATATATGCATGCTGGGATGCTTGTATTTCTTTTTTCTGAAATTCTATTGAATTTTTTATATTTTCATCCTCCAAACTATTGAATTGGCCCATTGAAGCGATGGCTGATTCAAAGTCTGAAGTAAACAGTTTCATGACCGGGGACAGGATGATGGCAATCAAAATCAATCCGGTGACAATTTTCGTATATTTCTGGAAGCTAGAATTAGGCAGCAGCATGTCAAGGACAGTCGCCAGGAGAATGAAGATAATAATATTGGTAATCCACTCTTTAATAAAATCCATTTCTTCTCCCCCCTTACCTCACCATCATCGTAAGATTTCCAGCGGCAATAATGACCGTGATCGTCAGGAAAAACATTAAAGAAACAATCCCCAGCGCAGCAAAAACATAGATGATACTTTTGCTGATAATATCCAGACAGGTAATGACTGGTCCGCCTCCCAAAGGCTGCAGGATAGCGGCTGCGAATTTATAAATAAACGCGACCATTAGAATTTTCACTGCTGGAAAAGCAGCTATAATTAGCAAAATAGCCACACCCGCCAGACCTACTGTATTCTTAAGCAGCATCGAGGCGCTGATGACAGTGTCCGTCGCATCGGTGAACACTCGTCCGATAACCGGAACAAAATTGCCGGTAATGAATTTAGCCGTCTTTACAGTGACTCCATCTGTAACTGCCGAGGAAGCCCCCTGGACGGAAATGACACCCAGAAATACGGTCAGTAAAATCCCCAGCAGCCCGACACTCCAGTTACGGAGCATACTGGCCAACTGTGTGACCTTGTAATGGTCTGACAGAATGCTGACAATACTCAGTAGTGTCGAAAGAAATAAGAGCGGCAGCACGACATACTGGATGAACATGCCGCTGGTGTTCATCATAAAAAGAATAACTGGATGGAAAAAAGCCGCTGAAATCAGGCCGCCAGATGTAGCCATCAGGGCCAGGAGCAGCGGAATCAATGCCAGGATGAATTGAATCATTGTACTTATCGTGTCATTTGTATAATCAACCACCACGTGGAAACTGTTGAGCGCAATTATGATGAGAACCATGAACACAATTGAATAGGCAACCTTGCTGATCGTGCTTTTTTCAAAGGAATTTTGCAGGGCTTGAAGAAACATGCTGAATACGGTGAGCAATATCAGCGAACCTAACAATTTCCCATTGACGATAAACTCATGGAATGCAAAGTTCAGTATGCCTTTGAACCATTCTTTCAGTGAAAACTTTTTTTCACCGCTGATGAAATCATATAGACTTCCTTTCTGGCTTTCTGGTAAATAGCCATCATATTTATTGATGATATCCTCCCAGAATCCTTTCAGTTCATCGATATTCAAGTCCTCAAGCTGGGCTCCGGCGATTTTATCCGGATTGATCAATGTGCTGGTTTTCTCTTCGTCACCAGCAGCTTGTACACCCGGAATGAAAAAAAATAGCTGGATCAATACAATACCAAGTATGAACTGCAAACGCTGCTTCAACTATAGTCACCTCTTTAAGAAAAGGCTCGCGATCAGCCCGGAATCAAGCGAATGATTGTTTCGATCATTACAGTGAGAATCGGAATGGCCATTGCCAAAATAAGAATTTTTCCGCCTAATTCTATTTTTGAAGCAATGGCACCCTGGCCTGCATCCTTAGTGATTTGGGCCGCGAATTCGGCAATATAGGCGATTCCGATGATTTTCAGGATTGTTTCCACATAAACGAGATTTACTTTTGCATTCGCCGCCAGCTTCTGGATCATTGATATGATCTGGTAGATTTGATCAACAAGAAAAAGGAAAATAGCTGAACCAGTGAACACGATCAGCAAGAAAGCAAAGTTTGGCTTTTGTTCCTTTACAATCAGGGCCAGGAAAGTCGCGATCAGTGCTACACCTGTTATTTGAAGGATTTCAATGGCAAAGCCCTCCCTTATCCTTGAAATAGGAAAACAGATTTAATTTTTTGAAAGAGATCGTCGACAATCGAAGCGACCATGAAAAGGATGTAGATGAATCCAAACAAGGTTACCCACTGTGCATATTCCTTCTTTCCCACCTGATCGAGAATAGTGTGTAAAAATGCAACGACGATGCCTACACCTGCGATTTTAAAAATAATATCCACTTCAAGTCCCATCTTGTCCTCCTCCTAAACGCTATATCAGTAAGATGATTAATAGTAAGCCAGATAAAAAGCCGATACTTTTCACCATTTTTTCGTATTTCATTTGTTTTTCGCAGGCATCTGCTTCTTCTCTTTCCAGATGGGAGATCGTCAGCAGGATTTGTTTTTGCTGTGAATGCCGGTCATGCCTGCCGAGCGTCTCCCCAAATTGCTTCATGATCTCAAACTCTCCCTGTTTGAAGGCTGTCAGTTTCCATACTTCTTTCAGGCTTTCTTCCCATGCGGCTTTCACCGTTGTATCGGATTCTGTCAGCTTTTTAGAAAAAGCTTCAAAAAACCATGATAAAGGCTTAGACATCTGGGCAGCGAGCTTCCTCGATGCATCATGCAGCGGTGTATGACCATACATGATTTCTGCCTCCAAAGATTGCAATGCCGACTTCAGGAGCCGAAGCTGTCTTGGGCGCTCGCTAAGGTGCCTCGATGCCTCGAAACCTGTCCAAGTCGTGGCAAGGATAATTAAAATAGCGCCAATTATTTTATCATTTATGTCACTCTCACTTTTTGGCGAATTTCTTTGCCGCTTGCTTCCCTGATCGAGGTGATTGTTCCCGGGCCAGAAATTCTTCCAAGCTCCACAAATCTATCAAATATCCCCATCTCCAGAATTGGTTTCAAAGTTGGCCTTTTTCGGATATCCTCTAGCGAATCTCCATGTGTTGTCATGATCAATTTTATTCCTGCATTAACGGCTTCAAGAATTGCTTCTCCGTCTTCTTTGCGGCCAATCTCATCAACGATTAGAACATCGGGGCTCATTGAGCGGATCATCATCATCATCCCCTCGGCCTTAGGGCAAGAATCCAGGATATCTACTCTTGGTCCAAATGTAAGTTGAGGAACCCCTTTTACACAACCTGCTATTTCCGATCTCTCATCCACAATGCCAGCTTTTAGAGGAGGTAATTTTTTATCTGGAATTCCGCTGGAAATCATCCTCGCTATATCCCTGAGCAATGTGGTCTTTCCTGTTTGGGGCGGGCCAATTATCATCGTATGCTTCCAGCCATTCTGGTAAATGTATGGAAGCAACGGCTCTGCGATCCCAATTTTTTCTCTTGCAATCCTCAGATTAAAGGATGAGATATCCCTGATTGCTTTAACAAAGCCATTTTCAAGGATTACCTTTCCTGCAAGACCGACACGATGACCTCCAGCAATGGTGATATAGCCACGCTTTAATTCTTCCTCCAAGGTATACATAGAAAAATGCCCTAGCTTGTTCAATAGCTGGACAGCATCCTCAGGCGGAATGATATACGGCAGGAATTGTGGCTTTCCTCTTACCGTTATTTCAAGCGGACGGTTAATCCGTATCCGCACTTCTTCCATTCCATCTTTGTCATTAGGAGGCACTGCATCCAGCAATTCCGCAATTCGTTTCGGCAAAAAAGATAAGATATCGTCCATCATCGATCCTCCTGACATACGCTTACTTAATATGTATGCCTGCTTGGCCACTTTATGACCGGCAGATTTGTGAATGGTTGACAGGGAGATTTTGTCGAGTGTTTGATCAAATACAATGATCATCAATTTTTTTAGAAAATCTTTGTGCTGCATCACCCAAAGCGAAATAATATGACTTTTAAACGAAAAGAATAGTATTGGAAGGGAGTTGATAAACATGAATGAGGATCACAAGAAGTTCCAGAAAGTCCAGAGAGACGACCGGGCTTCATACCTTGGAGGCGGCAGAAGTCCAAAGGAATCACCGATGACAGACACCAAATATAATAACAAGAATGACACTGACAAAGCACCTGGAGCTGGCGAGTAAAACATTCAGTTCCTTTTATCCTTTCCATGCTTTTTTCTATGACCGTTATTTGTTTTTCAATAACAACATAGAAATAGGTAAAAGAAAAAGTAGTGTGGAGGGATGATGGATGGGTAATGGAATGTACACAGGCTACCGTAGCAACAGTAACGGAAATGGAAAGAAGATCACTGTTAGTGGAGAAGGTTCTGTGTTCGCTGCGCCAAACAGGGCGACAGCAACGGTTGGCGTTCGGACAGAAAATCAAAACCTGCAAACTGCACAGGCTGAAAATGCCGAAAAATCTAATGGAATGTTAGCAGCCCTACAGAACCTTGGGATTGCTAAGGATGATATTAAAACGGCCGATTTCCGGATCGATCCGATCTACACCTACGAGGACGGCAAGCAATTCTTTCAGGGATATCGCGTCACACATCTGTACAGTATCACGATAAGGAATCTCACCCAGGCAGGCTTGATCATCGACACCGCTGTTGAAAATGGTGCAAACGAGATCATGAATATACAATTTTCAGTTGCAGAGCCTCAGGAATTGTACAATCGGGCACTTTCAATGGCAGTGGTTGATTCATACAACAAAGCCCAAACTATAGCTAGGACATTAGGAATCCAAACCGCCATCTCCCCTCTCACGATTACCGAAGAAACACAGAAAGGTTCACCAGGTCCCTTCCTGGTTGCTTCATTAGATACAAGCAGCGGGAGCGGGACACCGATTGAACCAGGACAATTGGAAATCAAAGCCACTGTAACAGGAACATATATTAGTTAATGGCTCTTTTCTTAAGCTTTGTTGCTATTAACTACAAAATAGGATTGATTGACCTATGTTTCTTCACAAAAAAATTATTATGAGAAGAGAGCTTGCACACTTAATACCGAACTACAAAATGGCTTTTTATCACGTTAAAGTGGGCTTTAGGATTTTAAAAACAATCTTTACGAAAACAGCCTAGTTAATTAATCTACAAAAGTCAGGCGTATTGCCTGGCTTTTTTTGTGGTATAAAGGTATAAGCTGAACATGCAAACCTCAGCTGACACAATTTGTCTATATCCACTTGAATATTTTTAAGTTAAAATACCTCTATATGTATTTATTAAGGAGAGATCATCATGAAGAAATTATTTGCGGCATTTATGTTAATATTACTGATTACTGGCTGTTCGAGTGGCGGTTCCTATACTGATGTTTCAGTCGATGAGGCAAAAGAATTGATAGATAGTGGAGATGCTCAGGTTTTGGATGTACGTACACCTGAGGAATTCGCAGCAGGACATATTCCAGGAGCGAAATTAGTTCCATTGCAAGTCATTGAGAGCATGCTTTCCGAGCTGGATAAAGACCAAAAATATTTAGTTGTCTGCCGCAGCGGCAACCGCTCTACGCAGGCAAGCGGAATCCTCGTGGAAAATGGCTTCAAGAATATTTATAATATGACCGGCGGTATGAATGAATGGAAATTTGAGATTGAGAAATAAGAAATGCGCAAGCTATTTGATCAACTATGACAAGCACCGAAATTAAGCATCTCGGTTATGAGATGCTTTTTCCATATAAAAAGACCTGCTTTTCAGCAGGTCTTTTACTTATGAATTTAAGCACGAGAAACATAAGATGCATCTGTTGTGTTGATGATAAGTTTGTCACCCTGGTTAATGAAGAATGGAACCTGTACTGTAAGGCCGGTTTCTAATGTCGCAGACTTAGTACCGCCAGAAGAAGTGTCACCTTTGATACCAGGTTCTGTTTCTGTTACTTCAAGCTCAACAGTGTTTGGAAGCTCGACACCAAGAGTCTCGTGACCGAATTGCATGATGTATACTTCCATGTTTTCCTTAAGGAATTTCAACTCATATTCAATATAAGTGCCTGGCAATTCAATTTGCTCGTAAGACTCATTGTCCATGAATACGTGCTGGTCGCCGCTAGCATACAGGTATTGCATTTTGCGGTTCTCGATTTGTGCTTTCGCTACTTTCTCACCAGCGCGGAAAGTTTTTTCCTGGATCGCTCCTGTACGAAGGTTGCGAAGCTTTGAGCGTACGAAAGCCGCTCCCTTTCCTGGCTTTACGTGTTGGAAATCAAGTACACGCCAAATTCCATTGTCCACTTCGATCGTTAAACCTGTACGGAAATCGTTAACTGAAATCATTATTTGTCCTCCTAATGTGTCTTATAATATGATGAGTTCCTTAGTAGAATGTGTCAGTGACTCATTATGGTCTTTCGTAATAACAGTATCATCCTCTATCCTTACTCCGCCAAGTCCAGCAATATAGATTCCTGGCTCAACAGTCACAACCATACCTGGTTCAAGGACGGTATCGGATCTGAAAGAAAGAGCAGGTCCTTCATGTACTTCTAGTCCAATTCCATGGCCTGTAGAATGGCCAAAATACTCTCCATATCCTTTTTCCGTGATAAAGTTGCGGGTAAGCGCATCAGCTTCCTTGCCCGTCATGCCCGGCTTAATGCCTGCCATTCCGCGAAGTTGGGCTTCAAGTACAATATCATAGATTTCCTTTAGCTTGTCTGAAGGGCTGCCTACTGCTAATGTACGGGTAATATCAGATACATATCCATTATAATATGCACCATAATCCAGGGTTACAAAGTCCCCTGCTTCTATCACTTTGTCACTTGCTACTCCGTGTGGAAGTGCTGAACGGTAGCCTGAAGCTACAATGATATCGAATGAAGAGGATGTTGCTCCCTGTTTTCTCATGAAGAATTCCAGTTCATTTGATACTTCCAGCTCTGTCCTGCCCGGACGAATAAACTCAAGTATATGTGTAAACGCAGCATCTGCGATGGCTGCTGCTTCCTTTAATATCTTAATCTCTGAATCAGTCTTAATCAAGCGTAACTTTTCGATTTCCCCTGATACGGGCACTAATTCAGCTTCCACACCCTTATCGAAAGTTTTATAAGCTGAAAATGTAACATGGTTTTCTTCAAAGCCGAGCTTTTTGATTCCCAGGTTTTTGGCTTGTGCCGCCACTTCATCCTGAATAAGTCCTTTATGCAGGACCACCTCGTACCCTTCGCATTGTTTTGCAGCCTGCTCGGTGTACCTGAAATCCGTGATGAATAATGCTTTATCTGCACTGATCAGCACCATGCCGGCAGAACCAGTGAACCCTGCCATATATCTGCGGTTGTAATCACTTGTGACCAGCATTCCATCAATTCCGAGCCTTTGAAAGCTCTCGCGCAATTTTTGAATTTTTTCCATAACCTATTCCTCCCCTTTTGCTTCTCTTTTGAATGCTTCAAGCGCCAATTCATAGCCAAGAAAGCCAAGACCAGCAATCTGCCCCTTTGATACTGGGGCAATCACCGATTTGTGCCTGAATTCCTCTCTTTGATAAACATTGGAAATATGTACTTCGATAACAGGACAATTAATCCCTGCAATCGCATCCCTGATGGCGTAGCTATAATGCGTAAAGGCTCCTGGGTTAAAAATAATGCCATCCATACCAGTGTCTTCTGCCTCATGGAGTTTGTCAATCAGATCTCCTTCATGATTCGATTGGAAGCAAATTACCTCAATCTTGCTTACCACCCCAAGCTGGACCATCCGTTTTTCCAAATCCTCCAAAGACCTGACACCGTATATTCCGGGTTCTCTTTTCCCCAAACGGTTCAAGTTTGGGCCATTGAGCATAAGTATTTTTTTCATGACAGGCTCCCGTAAAAAAAGAATGTTCAATAAGAACATTCTATCACAATTGATTTCGTTAAAACTACCACGAGACGCTCAGGAGGTAACTTCCTGCTGATTATTCTCACTGTTGCGATTTTCATTTTCTTCATATGATATTGAATAACCAACAAAAACACCGTAAAGAACATAAAAGCAAATCGATGTGATTAACGTGTTCTTTGACAAGTCCCAGAATGGTTTAATACCAGGAAACAGCGGATTGAGCACATAGAAAACAAGGAAAAACAGCGCCAACCCGAATGCAGCACCAGCCCATATGGATTTAAGCTTTCTCATTAGTGCATAATACACAAGAGCCGCGCCCGTTGAAAAAAGACCAATCACTACAATGGATATAACCGTACCAAGCCATTGCTCCTTCCATTCTCCCAGAGCCCAGGGCTCGAGAATGACGTTCGGACGGATTTCGGTAAAGTGAAAGATATAGGCTAAATAAGCAAGCGCACTCCAAAAAATCCCTCCAAACAACCCGGTGATAATGCTCATCGCGATGAAAGACATTGGTTTTTCCCTTTGATTCTGTTCAAGGTTTTCTTGATTTTCTGCCATAAGTTGCACCTCCATACTTAGTATGTCCCGGACAGATCAATCAATTGCACATCTGGAAAAATTGCTGCATCGGCTGTCCTCTATATAGAGGTTTGTGCTAATTTTTAGTAAAATAAGAGTAACAGAACAAGTGGCTGCAATAATATAAAACGCGAAGGTCTCGTTTAAAGCGCTTTTAAAAAAGGAAAAAGTAGCAGGAGAAGAGTATAAAATCGGAGAATTTGTATAAAGTAATCGTTGGCAAGTTTAAAAGCTGGAAAAATTGCTCATGATGCTAGTAGGGAGGTGGCTTTCATTGAAGAATCGTACTTCTACGTATATTGTTTCAGGACTGATCGTTCTTGCAATCTTTGGTTTCGCCTTTAAGTTATTTACCGATCCTTTAAGTATCCTTATAACGCTTGCAACAATCGCCCTGGTTGGTGCGTTAATTTATTTCCTCGTCACCCGCCTGACAACTTCTGGTTCGGGGCGGCAGCAGCAACGTGCATTCCAAAAAGCAGCAAAGCGTTCGAAAAAGCGTTTCCAGACAAAAGACGCAAACGCTTCCTCTAAACGTTCAAAAATAAGGTCGCTCGCATCCGCGCGCAACAAAACGAAGGATGCGTCACATTTAACGGTCATAGAAGGTAAAAAGAACAGGAAAAAAAATCGGGCTTCGTTCTAAGCTCGATTTTTTTATGTTTTATTGAATTAATAACACCAGGATTTAAAGAATTTTTCAGCGTTCTGTTTCCCAAGATCAATCAATTCCTGCTTCTTTTCATCTGAAAGCTGGAATTCAGTAGTCAAGTTCCCTTCTGTCGGTATGAAAATGATATTCTTTTCATGTTTCCTGGAAATATATCGGGAGTCATGTGCATCCTTCATCGTCTCAAACAAAGCTTCGAACATATTCAGGGCGTTCTTGATTTTGTTGGTAGGCTGCTGGATATGATTTTGGCTCAGTTTGACTCCAAGTACCGGCCTGACTTTTTTTACATTATCCTTATCAAATAACCACATTGGAAAATTGCTTAACACTCCACCATCAACTACGATATTTATGCCAACTCGGTCACGCAGCTTTACCGGCTCGAAGAAGAACGGAAGACTGCAGCTCATTCTGATGGCCCTTGCTACAGGAAAGGTTCTCGGATAAACACCATATTTCGGTAGATCATCAGGGAGGATTAGCAGCCGGCCATTCGTAAGGTCAGACGCGATGATCCTTAATGCATCCGGAGCAAGATCCCCAAAAGTGCGCAGCCCTCTGGCAGCCAATATATCTGCTATCCAGCACTCCAATTCATCACCTTTATAAAGCCCAAGCCGCCAGTAAACAAACAGCCACTTAGTCAACGCAGTTGGGATGACCGTTTTTCTCGAATCGAGAAATTTCTTCAGGTCGAGTTCATCCAAAAGATTGGCCATCTCTGTGCTAGTGTAGCCAGCGGCGATCAAGCCAGCTATCAATGATCCCGCACTAGTTCCGGCAACCCTTTTAAAACGGAATCCCCGTTCTTCAATTGCGGCACAGGCACCCACCAATGCTAATCCTTTAATTCCTCCGCCGGAAAAAACGCCGTCAATATACATATGAGCAACTCCCGTCGATGTAATCCCATCTTTACATCTTTAAGCGCTCAATTTATAAAATAGTACGGCGTACAAGTTAAAAATTTCAGCTTTATGTGAAATATTGAATCTCGGCTTCAGGGAAAAATGAATGGATATAACCCCGGATTGTTGACTCAAGATCCTTTGCTTCATCGGTCTGGTAGACGTACTTCCCTATCCCGTAACGTCCCCACTTATATTTTCGTTTCTCTTCATCCATTTCAAGCTTGGATTTAGGATATCGCTTTTGAATCACATTTTTTGCAGGCTTAGTGAAACGATGCTGAATAAGCTCAAAGCTTAGGCCAGTCAGATCGATACCTTCAAGGGAATGGCTAAGTCTTTCAAATAATTCGTGATAGCCCTCTCTCCAGCCTTCATGGATATAAATTGGCGCAACGATAAAGCCAAGCGGGTAACCTGCTTTTGCCACCTTTCTGGCCGCCTCCAGTCTTTCATCAAAGGATGATGTTCCAGGTTCAAAGTTTTTGATCACGTAACGGGCATTGACGCTGAAACGAAATCTTGTTTTACCATTATGTTTTGCATCAAGCAGGTGATCGACATGATGATATTTAGTCACAAACCTTAATTGCCCATATTCCGACTCTCCGAAAAATTCGATTGTTTTCTTTAATGCGTGAGTTAAATGGTCAATTCCGACGATATCTGATGTACATGCCGCTTCAAACCTTGTGATTTCCGGCTTTCTTTCGTCCATGTATTTTTGCGCCTGATCGAAGATTTCATCAAGGTTCACATATGTGCGGATATAAGGCTTGCTTCCAAGGGTAGTCTGCAGATAACAGTAATGGCAATGGCCCATGCACCCGGTCGCAAGCGGGATCGCATATTCAGCTGAGGGTTTTGAGGTATCGAATTTCAAAGTCTTCCTCACACCAACAACAAGTGTCGATTTCGCATTCCGGTATTGCTGCAGTTCATTCTCTCCAGGTATGCCGCGAACCTGGTTATGCGAAGTAGTCTCCTTGATTTCTAGTCCCATCTTCTCGAACTTCTCCTTTAGCTCCCGCCCAAGCGGGTATTCCAACGCCCTTGGCTCAATGTATACAAGCTGTGGTACAAAAGCTTTCATTTCAATTTCCTCATTTCATTCCATATAGTCAATATTGTTAGTATGGGCAGAAATGAAAAAAGAGGATGGAAAAAATATTTCCATCCTCTTTGGGTCATATTATAATCCACATTTTAGCTGTGCGTTACAGTTAGTGCATGTATTGCAGCCGCCGATTTCTTTTACCTCACCCTTGCGGCAAACCGGGCATGTATTGCCGACTTCAGAGCCGATCGTTACATTGGTTGAACGCAATTCATTGATTGTATCAACAAGGACAACATGCTGCTTTTGTCTTTCTTTCTTGTCGATTTCCTCTTCCATCGTGTTTTCTTCCGCTTTTAGCGTCAATACTTGGGAATCGCGGGAGCCGTCTACATAAACAGTTCCGCCCTTCGCTCCACCTTTATAAAGGCGCTCATAAACTTTTTCAACCTGCTCAACACTATAACCCTTCGGTGCGTTGACCGTCTTGCTGATTGAGCTGTCAATCCAGCGCTGGATGACACATTGAACATCAGCATGTGCTTCAGGAGCCAATTCCATTGCTGATACGAACCAGTTCGGCAGATTCTCAGGATCAGCTTCCGGATTGCGGTCAAGATATTCCTGAACGATATCAGCCTTCACTTCGATGAACTTGCCAAGACGGCCGCTGCGGAAGTAAGAGAAGCTGAAGTAAGGCTCAAGTCCTGTTGATACGCCAACCATGGTACCAGTTGATCCCGTCGGAGCAACAGTCAGCAAGTGTGAGTTGCGAATACCATTTTCAAGGATTGACTCACGAATATCTTCAGGCATTTTCTTCATAAAGCCAGTGTTTGTGAATGCCTTACGAAGTCTGTTTGTTTCTTCTTCTGAACCACCCTGAAGGAATGGGAAGCTGCCTTTTTCCTTGCCCAATTCTACAGATGCTCTGTAGGCAGAAGTCGCAATTGTCTCAAATACCTTATCGACAAGCTGGTTTCCTGCTTCAGAACCGTATTCTGTTTCACAGTAAATCAGAAGATCGTGAAGTCCCATGACACCAAGACCGACACGGCGTTCACCCAATGCTTGTCTCTTATTATCTTCAAGGAAGTAAGGAGTCGCATCAATGACATTGTCCTGCATGCGCACGCCAACTTCTACAGTACGCTTCAATTTCTCAAAGTTAACTGTCTTTGTATCCTTGTCCGCCATTTCTGCAAGGTTAACGGCAGCGAGGTTGCAGACAGAATTTGGTGCGAGAGGCTGTTCTCCACACGGATTTGTCGCTACAACTTTCTGTCCATATGCCTGTGCGTTTGTCATGTCGTTGGCATTGTCGATAAAGAAGATGCCTGGTTCTGCTGAGTATGTCGCACAGATATTGATCAGGTTCCATAATTCTTTCGCTTTGATTTTTCTATAGGTACGCACTTTATATCCGAGCTTTTCCCACTCGCGAACATCACCGATTTTATGCCATTCTTCGTTATAAACCTTCATTGTCTCAGCATCATAGCTTTCGACATCTGGGAAGCGAAGTTCATAATCTGCATCGTTATCGACCGCGTCCATGAAATCCTTAGTCAGAGTGACGGAGATATTCGCACCTGTAAGGAATTCTGAGTTATGGACGGTATAGGTTCCGCCTGTAGCAAGCTTTTCTTCAGCCGCTTTGATGATATCTGCACTGAATCCACCGTAACCTGGGATGCTCTTATAGTTCACGATTCCCTGGTACATTGCTTCTTCCTGCAACGTCAGTGGTGTAAATTTCAACTTTTCCTTCGCCATTTTCTTGATTGATTCATCATTTGTGCTTTCAATCAGGAAGCGAAGGATCCTTGGGTTTTGCATTTTTGAAATGATGAATTCTACAATGTCAGGATGCCACGTATATACCGTTCCTTTCGGAATATTTCGCTGCTCTGCAGCCGGACTAGACTATATCATCACCCTCAGCATGATCTGTTAGGGGTCGGGCGCTTGTGAGAGTTTATTGTTGGGACTCACTCTCTAGTCGTTGAACCTTCGCCATTACCTTTGCCCAATGACGCTTGGCTGCAGATTGTCCAATGCAAGCAATTTTTAAGCCCTCACGCTCACCGTTTCCAGTCACGTTGTGGCTTGCCTGCCTCTAAGGAGTTCCCTGCAATTCACCCGATTTTCTAGTCGTTCATTGTCTGAACGACGCGGACTAGTGCATCTATAAAGTTACTTTCTTTACCATAAGTTTTTTCATGACAGTTTTTACAGAGTGTGATTCCATTGTTTAAAAGAAATTGCTTTTCAGGGAAAAGCTTTTTGGGATAAATATGGTGAGCAGCAATATCTCTAGAATTAGAGTTACAACCAGGCATCTTACACCTAAAGTTATCACGAGCATATACTTTTTTACGCCATTCCTTATAGAGTGCAGAATCAGTTATATCAATTGTTTCCACTCTATTTTCTTTCAGGTAATTCTTGTAACAAGTATAAGTACAAAACTTCTTACCTGAACGGGAATATCCTGAGCGTACCCTTTCAGTAGTTTGAGCACACTGAAAGCATTCAAAGTATACTCGTTTCTTTATCCTAGTCGACTTTATTCTCTCTATGGAAACAGGAGTATGTTTTGTCCCTCTTCTTGGAGCACCTTTATCAATTTCATTATGGCCCCTCAACTCCCATCCAAAGAAAAGAATCCGATCTAAAATCGTTGAATAACTTACCCCTAGTTCATTAGCAAGTACAGTATATCCCTTTCTTTTAACAATGTATTCTTCATATAGCCAATCACGATTATCGTATATCTCATTGCCCAGTTTAATTGGTTTTTTTCTAATACCGAACCTTCTAAGCCTTGATTTGATTGTCGTAATTGGCAGCCCTGTTTCTTCAGCTATCTCTTTTAAGCTCTTTTTGTCGTGAATATACTTTTGATAAAGAAATTCTCTGGTCAGATTCATGAAACGTCCTCCTTTTAACGAACGTTTGTTCTCATGTCAATCTTACCAGTTTTAACTTAGAATGTCATTTAGTTAATCCGCCAGCATAATCATTTGCGCTCCACGTCTTGACCCGCCCTGCTCAACTAAATGTGTTAGCTTGGCAATGTCATCAAGCCACGAGACCGATCCGGAAGATTTCCCGTTTACGCCCTTGGCTAGTGTGTTGCGCGGTCTTAATGTTGAACCATTCGTTCCTACTCCACCGCCGCGGCTCATGATTTCCATGACCTGCTTACGGTGCTCGGAAATTCCTTCGCGTGAATCTTTTACAAATGGCATTACATAACAGTTGAAGTAGGTAACATCTGTTTCCGCGCCTGCTCCGTATAGTACACGACCTGCGGGGATGAAGTTCATTGATACAAGCTCTTGATAGAACTTTTCAAACCATTCCTGGCGCTTTTCCTCTGTTTTTTCAACAGCTGCAAGCCCTGTCGCATTACGTTTTGCGATTTGTTCGTAGAATACTTCCAGCGGCTTCTCGATGACGTCCAGTGACTTTGTGATCACGCCGGTTGCTGCTTCTTCCGGGTCATCCAGCACACCGCGGAATTCTTCGTCTACAAGCACTTTGGCTTTTTTGTTCTCCCAATCAATATCTTGTATGAATCCAAGTCCGCGTGCCGGAAATTTTGGATCCTCTTTGATGGTAAGGACGACGAAATCACCATTTGAAAGAGTGATTTTTTCAGTGTCTTTAAAAGTATAGCGATCCAGCATGACTAGTCGGGAGACGCCTTTGTGGGTAAGTTTCATGTCAGAGGTAATCGGGTGAACCTGCGGGAACAGCTTAATATCCTTGTTCAGGCTTTCTACATCCAGGCTCATTTTTTGTCCAATAGTTACAGACATTTCTACAACTCCTTCTACGGTTTTAAATCTTTTCTCTAATGGATTACTAGAACTATGTAATTCTAGCTGCATTTTTGAATTACCCTTACGTTATCATATCGAAACACCAAAAATCAATATATAGTGTATTTTTTATTTTCGACAATACTATATATGGTGTTAAGGTCAAATGATAGTATTTTTGTCAAACATGAAAACTATTAAAAAATAGAGATATAAAGAGAGAAAGATAGAATATCTCCAGTAAATGATAAAAAACAACAAATTTCGAGGGTTGCACTTTTTTATAAATCCTCAAAGCCTAGAAAATACTGGATACAAACAAAAAAAGCGGAAAATCCGCTTTTAAATATTTTTATCTTTTAAAATTCCACTCATCAGATTCGTACTTATTTTTGGCCAGTGTATTTACATAATCCAATTCATTGTCACTTAAAGTGTATGGCTCCAAAATAATTCCCAAGCCTTCTTCAAAACCTTCCTTGAATGCTTTCTTCGCTTCTTCAAGATTAATCTTGCGGTTGCTGATCTCATTAATGGCAACAGCTTTTGTTTTAAAGGCCTTTTGCATTCTCTCCTTAACACGGTCATTCGGATATTTGAATAAACTGAAAAGCTTATCCTCATCTAAATCAAGCAAAATAGAACCATGCTGAAGGATAACCCCTTTTTGCCGGGTCTGTGCGCTGCCTGCCACTTTACGGCCCTCAACAACAAGCTCATACCAGCTTGGTGCATCAAAACAAACTGCCGACCGCGGGTTTTTCAATGCTTCTTTTTCAGAAGAAGTTTTCGGTACAGCAAAATAAGCTTCCAGTCCTAACTTCTGGAACCCTTGTAAAATCCCTTCCGATATCACCCGGTATGCTTCTGTTACCGTTTTTGGCATTTCTGGGTGTTCTTCAGTTACGATTACGCTGTATGTAAGTTCATGTTCATGCAGAACGCCCCTGCCGCCAGTAGGTCTCCTTACAAAACCAAGACCGTGCTGCTTCACAGCCTCCATATCAATTTCTCTTTCGATCTTTTGAAAATAACCCACTGAGAGTGTCGCCGGACTCCAACCATAAAAACGGACCACTGGAGGAAGTTTTCCTGCACCATGCCAATCAAGCAAGGCCTCATCCAACGCCATGTTAAAAGAAGGTGAACAGTCTCCTGAATCAATAAATCCCCATACCTCTTTATTCATACGAATTTAACCCCATTTAAAAATAGTTTAAAGTTAAGATTTTTTTAGTCTAACAAAATAAATTTCAAAAGCAAAGCAAGTTGATTTAAAGAAATTTAGTAATTTCCTTTGCTCTCTGCCATGAAGGCTTATATAATTAAAAGTGGCTCAGCTAAGCTTGAAAGGAGAAATATGTTTTGGATACACTTATCTTTTTAATCGTCCTAACAGTTGCGGTTATTCTTTACTCTGTGTTTATGTATTTCCGCCAGAAGAAAATCCTCAAGACCCTGACAGAGGAAGAATTTATTGCAGGTTATCGTAAAGCGCAGTTAATTGATGTCCGTGAACCGAATGAATTCGCTGGTGGACACATTTTAGGCGCCAGAAATATCCCGCTTACCCAGCTTAAGACACGCCTGAAGGAAATCAGACCGGACAAGCCAGTCTACCTTTACTGCCAGAGCGGATCCCGCAGCGGACGTGCTGCACAGCTGCTTTACAAAAAAGGCTATAAGGATCTGAACCATCTACAAGGCGGCTTCAAAAAATGGGGCGGCAAAGTCAAAGCTAAATAAGCAATCATCCCATAAAATTACCCCTCAGCACGAATGCTGGGGGGTTTAGTATTTTTTCTTAGAAATCCGTAATATTGAATAGTCCAGAGACAAAATTCATGCTAGGTTCGGACAAAACTTCTGCTTATCCACCTGGTTTTGTCCGAAGTCACACCAGGTTCGGACAAAATCTCAGCTCTTCCCCTTAGTTTTATCCGAAGTGACATCATGTTC
>NZ_BASE01000081.1 GCF_000813125.1 Mesobacillus selenatarsenatis SF-1 | reverse complement strand
GGCTTTTCTTGACAGCTTTTCCGTTTTCACCGCCAAACCTGTCACAATTCCGGGCTTTTCTTGACAGCTTTTCCGCTTTCACCGCCAAACCTGTCACGATTCTGGGCTTTTCTTGACAGCTTTTCCGCTTTCTCAGGCAAACCTGTCTTAAATCCGGACGATCCAAAACATCTTTGCCGTCCAAACCAGTCTGGGACCCCTTGATTGCGACCGCTTCCCCTCTTTTCCTTTAATAACCAGCCCAATCATCCTGGGCAACTAAAAAAGAGACAAGCCGCTAAGCTTGCCTCTCCACACAGGAAAACATCCGTTTTTATTTTATGGTTATGTATAAGGCCTGCTGGCAGGCCAGGTGTTCGGTTACAAAAAAACGCTCTTTAAAGAGCGTGCTGTTCATTTAGAATTCGATAAGACCTAAACTTACCTGAAGGGCTTCATCCACTTTTTCCATCATTTCGTCATCGAGATGGGTAATTTTATCGGTTAGGCGCTGTTTGTCAATTGTGCGTATTTGCTCCAATAAGATGACCGAGTCTCGTTCAAAACCGTACCGCTTCGCATCAATTTCTACATGTGTTGGAAGCTTGGCTTTTTGGATCTGTGCTGTGATCGCTGCGATAATGACTGTGGGACTAAACCGATTCCCGATGTCGTTTTGGATGACCAGGACAGGGCGAACTCCGCCTTGTTCTGAACCAACAACTGGGGATAGGTCCGCAAAATAGACGTCACCACGTTTGACAATCAAAGGATTATCCTCCGCTGACTAGACGTTCAACTGTGTGTTCTGCCTCGTATTCTGCTTGAAATGCTTCAGATGCAATGGTCAGATTAATTTTGGCCATTTCCATATAGCCACGTCTCATGGATTCACGAATTTGTCTCTTTTTCTTCTCACGCAAGAACATTTTTGTTGCCTGATAAATAAATTCGCTGCGGTTTACGTTCTCTTGCTTAACAAATCCATCTAGTTCACTTAAAAGATGCTGCGGTAACTTTACCAAAATCTCCGTTGTTGCGCTGGATTCAGACACAAACATACACCTCCACCATCATCACTACATACCATTATTAAGTTCGTTATCTCTCTACCATTTCTAATCTTATCACTATTTATGCAAGATGCAAAGATAAATCCGCAATTCTTCAGTATTATCCGCCCAAAAAATAGTGTTTTATTCAGGTTTTTAGCCAAATTGAACAGCTTTGTTAATTATTGGATTTTTATTATAACAGCGAATTGTTTAAATCGACTACTTTGCCGTCCTGCCTGTACAGACGCGGGACTCTTGAAGATATGATGCACGGAACTTCGTAGTTGATTGTTTCTAGCTTGCTGGCAATCTCATTGATTGAGATTGACTCTTCTCCCTGGCTGCCGATCAGGGTAGCGATTGTCCCGACTGGAACTTCATTCGGAAGCTTCACCATGCATTGGTCCATGCAAATACGCCCTATGATGGGGGATCTTTTGCCATCGACCAGTACTTCCTGTCCCTGAAGTCTGCGTATCCATCCATCAGCATACCCAATTGGAAGCGTCCCTACCCAAATTTCTTCTGGTGCTTCATAGGTTGCGCCGTAGCTGACCTTTTCTCCTTTTTCCAGCCTCTTTACGTGCACAAGCCTCGAATGGAGCGTGAATGCCTCCTGCAAATCCACCGGTAACTCGGGTGCGATCTCCATCGAGGGCGCTAGTCCATACATGGCGATTCCTACTCTTACAGCGTTAAACTGTGCATCTCTGTGCATCAGGGCTGCTGCACTATTGCTGCTGTGGACGACCGGGGGCAGCTTTTTCATTGAGCTCAGCATTTCCCTGAACAAGTCGAGCTGCTTGTTAAAATACACATCATCCAATTCATCAGCTGTCGCGTAGTGGGTGTAAATCCCGTGAAGCTGTAATCTCGCATCTTCTTCAATCAGTCTTTCTACTGCCTTCAATTCCTCAATTGACCGAATCCCGATCCGGCCCATTCCTGTATCTATTTTTATATGAAGCATAAGGGTTGAATCCTTTTTCAATACACCCTGCGCTTTTGCCAGCCATTCCTCCTGGAAAACGGTCAGAATAATCCCTTCTTCAGCGGCGATATTCACATCCTCTGGTCTACTTGCACCAAGTACAAGAATCGGAGCAGTAATCCGTTTTTTTCTTAACGCAAGCGCCTCATCCATGAATGCCACCGCAAGCATTGATGCTCCCGCTTCCAACGCCGCCTCTGCCACTTGGGAATCCCCGTGGCCATAGGCATTAGCTTTCACAACTGCAATAAATTCAACATCTTCAGGCAGATGACCCTTGATCTCTTTTACATTCATCTTGACTCGATCCAGGTCAACTTCCGCCCATGTATCACGGTAAAAAAATCCTTGCTCCTCCAACGAAAACTCCACTTCCTTCAACCCGAACGTTATTTATATTGTTTTATTATCAAACCGAAAGAACTCAATGTCAAATGGATATTATATACGAATTTTTTGAACAGGAAGTTCGTTCGTGGGGGAGAAACGCGGATTTGAGCTGCGATACCCGGGAAGTTTCTTTAAGCCTTAAAACCTGGTCGTTAATATTCATTTAGTTTTAGCCCTTAATCCATAAAAAAACAGGCCCAGGTTACACTGAGCCTGCATTTGGAATCTTATTTTTCCATATCAGCCAAGACCGATTTAGCTACCATTTCCAATTCTTCTGGTGATAGGTCTGTTGAAGCCAGCATATAATCGACTCCGAGGTGTGTCCAGGAAACCGAGGTTTCGTTCATAGCACCGATTGTGAATCCGAGGTCGACAGGCTTTCCCGTCATGTTGATCGCAGAGGACATTGCAGGCATTGCGTCTGCTTTCTCCTGGATCAGCGTGAATGATTTTTCGCCGTCATATGTGAGTACCACACGCTTTCCGTTCTCTGTCGTGATTTCTTTTTCATCAATTAACGTCACGCCAGGGATTTCAGCGACTGGATATTTTACAGTGAATTCCTTGTCTTCTACATCCGCCATAACCGGCACCTCAAGCTGTGCACCTGTCATATTTTTCTTCATATCAAACGCATCTTTGTCGAAGCTTGCGTCGAATTTCACATCCGAGAACTCAACCGTAACCAATGAATTCCGGTCTGGGTCCATCACCTTAACGCTGACCGGCGCCAGGTTCTTTTTGTTCAGCTTGATTTCCTGGATCGGAAGCATTTTGTTGTTCTGGTATCTTGTTTTCGTTTCGAACACATAATGTTCCTTGGTTGCCGAGAATTTCGCTTGCTTATCCTCGAGAATATCCATGATTAAAGATTCGTAAAGGTACGCCTGGCTGCTGTTTTTCGGCCAGTCGCTCTGGAATTTGAAGCTTTTGTTAAGGGCAGGCGTCAAAACAAATACCCCTTCTTCATTTCGCAGAATCATCTGGCTCTGGTCCTTCTGGGCATTCTTTAGGTTCACACGGTAAAATGACGGATCTTTATGCCAAATCTCCACATCGTACACTTGCGGCTCGGTACCCATTTGCAATGTCATCTTTGCCTTAGCCTTGTAGCTCTTCAGATCTTCGAGCGTTCCATCCAACTCCTTAACCACAGATTCCTGTGATTTTGTACCGCAGGCAGCCAGAGCAAAAATAACCATGAGCCCGGCGAGAAGCAACAATAACCTTTTCTTCATTCTTCCAACCCCTTTTAGTCTCATTTAAACGTGTAAAGGGAAAGAAAGGACAGGAATAAGACACTGGCTGCAAAATTGCTTGAGTAGTCTTCGTGCAGCCTTGTTCTCGCCGCCCTAGCCTTGTCTCCCTTACTGCATTATGAATATATGAGACAACCTGGGCGAATATGCCCCCGGGACCCGACAAGCATTTAAATTTTTTCGATTACCACTTGCGCAATAGCGTATTGTTCACTGTGTGAAATGGAGAGGTGAACTCCCTCCATATAAGGCTTCGTGACAAGTGGACGGCCATGCGGATCGGATTCTATTTCGATATCCATGAAGGACAATTCCTTTCCGATGCCAGTCCCATTTGCTTTTGAAAAAGCCTCCTTCGCCGCCCATCGTCCGGCAAGAAATTCAATTCCTCTCCGTTCATTATATTGTCTGTAAACTTCCCTTTCTTTTTCCGTTAAAACTCTTTCTGGAAAACGCGGCTGCGATTCCACAAGCTTGCGGATCCGGCCAATTTCCACGATATCGATTCCCGTTCCAATGATCATTTTTCCAGCTCCCTTCTAAAAAAGATGAATGCCGCATAGAAAATAGTGTACAACTTTCGCCGATTAGGGCTATCCTTAAAATTAGGACTTTTACGCATAACGAACTCATTATTTAAAAATATCCGATCCTCACGATAATGAGGACCGAGGAGGTTCCAATGTTTACAAGAACTGAAAGCTTGCGTGACTTCATCAGGCTTTACCCGGTTATTTCAATCATCATTACCATCCATATCTTATTATACTTGCTGACGGCATTGCCAATTTTCCCGAGTAAATACCTGTTTGGACTTTTAGCAGGTGTGAACCTGTACGTTGTGAACGGTGAGTACTGGCGGCTTGTCACACCGATTTTCATGCATGCAGGTTTTGCACATATGCTGTTCAACAGTTTTTCACTCGTCCTGTTCGCCCCGGCACTCGAGCAACTGCTTGGCAAAACTAAATTCATCTTGCTTTATCTTTTTACAGGCATCGCCGCAAACATCGCTACACTGATTCTCGAGCCGCTGACATACACACATGTCGGCTCAAGCGGGGCAATCTTCGGGCTGTTCGGTTTCTATATTTCTATCATTATGTTCCGAAAAGCCATGATGTCGCGTGAAAACTCCCAGACAATCATGACCATCGCCATCATTGCCGTGATCATGACATTCGTCCAGTCGAATATCAATATTACCGCCCATATTTTCGGCATGCTCGCAGGCTTCCTGACGGGTGCCGCGATTTATCGAAGATAATTTAATTTTAAAAAGCGCCTCATGGGCGCTTTTTTCGTTATGGATAAATACATGTAATGTTTTCTCAGCACCAAAGCTTTTTCCTCGTCACTCAACTGTTTCATGTGAATACCAATGATACATCGTGTCCACATGCTTTTTCTCAAGGTCAATGACTTTGCCGCCAGCCCCGCCATGCCCGGACTTGACAATTGCCTCGATGGTGGCCAGCTTCTTTTTCCGCTGAAAAAAGCTTTCTTTGACACTGAAAGACTGGACCTTATTTTTCCTCATATACACTGTGTTCTTGACAATATTTCGGTATCGGAAGGTAAGCATCCCCTGGTCGAGACTCCAGCCTGCATCTTTATAATTAAAGTAAGACCATAATGCCGAGACTGGAAGCAAGAGCAGTGCGCCAAAGCCCCATGGTCTCAACAACCAGATGGCCCCAATGATGATCGGCAGCGTGAACAGCCAGCTCTTCAATAAATATCTGCTGTATGCCCGTTTTGGTGCTGGTGATATGTTGACACGGAAGTGGTACTCCGTCAGATGAGGCTCAAGTAGGCCGGGTATTTTTCTTTTTTTCACGATCGGCAGGATAAGGACCTTTGAACTTTCCTGGTCAAGCGCCGAGCCTCCTGCGCTTTCTACATATGCCGAAGCATAACCTAGCGGCTGCCTGATGAGGTTCTCACTGATGCGGACAGCCTGGATCCGATTAAGTGGAATTGTGAACTGGCGTTTTTCCAGCAATCCACGTGTTATGACAAGATCATTATCCACTTTTCTCACGGTAAAATTAGCGTATTTCAGCATCGTGCCAAACAGCGCGATCATCCACGCAAGCAGGAACCCGAGAAATACCACGACACTGATAAAAACAACACCGTTTTGGACAAAGTGCTCGACCCCATCAAAAATCTGTTCATAAGGAATGAATTCTTCAAATTGGAAAACGAACGCAAACACCGCGGAAATGACAACGCCGACTCCGCCAGATGTAGTCGCAAGCATCAATAACTCTGAAACCGACATTTTATATAGAAGGTCATCGGATGATTCTGGCTCTTCTTCTCCTTGCAGTATCTGCCCCGACTTTTTGATGGATACCAAATAGTCATGGATTTCCTGTGCATCTTGCTTGGTGATCGCCGTCAGGACCGCCTCGCCATCCTGCAGACCCATCCCGCCAGAACCGGCTGTCTCGACCTTCACCTTCACAAGACCGAACAGCCGCTGTAAAATTCCTTCTGACAGATCAAGGCTTTGGATCCGGTCGAACGGAATAAATCGCTTTTTCCTGACAATCAATCCGTATTCAATTCGCAGTTCACCTTGCTCGATGCGATATGTAAATCTGTACCATGACAAAACTCCATAAACTAATACCAGCACTACAACACCAATCGAGCCAAAGAAGTAAAACAGATCCCAATCCGTTCCCCTGCTCCCGAAAACGACAAAAATCAGGAAAGGGATGATCATTTCCTTCAGCTGGCGCAGCGCATTGACGACAGCGGCAATCGGATGAAGCCTTTTCGGATCAGACATCCTCATCCGCCACCCTTGCAAGTCTTGAAATGGAAATCCTCAAGTTTTCGGCTTCCTCCATATCAAGCGCAGGTATTTCATGGACAGTCGCAGCGGTCGAAACCGTCACCGTCGATAAACTGTATTTCCGGAGTAAGGGACCTTGTTGTGTATCAACATGCTGGACACGGATCATCGGAATGAGCGTCCTTTTTATGATAAATACACCGTATTGAAGCTCAATTTCCTGTTCCCTCACTTCATAACGCCAGCGTTTCCATCGCAAGGTCGGCAATAAAAAGATAAATAAATAGCTATATACAGCAGCCACAGCTATGGCTGCAGCGATAATCCATTTAGGAAAATCAAATAATATCGTAATGGCGATCAGACCGCCCGCTAATACCCATACCACCAGGGAATGAAGGCTTGCGGCAATTTTCCAGACAGTCAATGCCTGCTCGGAAATCCGCTTTTGCGGCTCAGAAATCGTCATAAAGTCTCCTCCCATTTTTCCAATTAATAGCACCTTCTAAGTATACAACAACAACACGCAAGTATGGCACTAAATTGGGAGGAATATGAGAGACCCGATTATTTTACTAGGAAGCTGCTGCCGTCAATGGCTTCTACTTCAGGCATTTGATTTAGATCCTCAACCAGCTTGAACAGGGCAAGATCCTTCTTTTTCGCTTCAATCATGCAGTGTATTTCCGGTATGGAACCTTTTATGCCGTTAAGAAAATCCATGAACATGTACGCATCCACATATTCAGCGTGCGCCCGGAACTCTTTTTCCGAACGCGGACTTGAAATATGCATTTTCACCGGCAACTTCGAGTTCTCCCATGTCCCGACAATCCGCCCCCATTGCTCCTGCCAGTTTATGTTTTCATGATGGGCCAGGTGATGGTGATAATCGAAAACCAGAGGAATCCCAAGCTTTTCACAAAGGTAAAGCGTATCGTGTAGCGTGAACGATGTATCATCATTTTCAAGGATGATCATGTCTTGCAGCCTTGTTGAAACCAGTCCCCAATTATGGATGAATTGCTCCAGCGCTTTTTCCCGATTCTCATAAACGCCGCCAACATGGAGGACACATCGATGCTCGGGGTCGATTTCCATCCCCTTCAATAATGCATGATGCATCGCAAGCGTCTTGATTGAATTGTTCAACGTCTCAGTTTTCAACGTATTCAGCAGGACAAAATGATCCGGGTGAAAATCAACACGCATCGGATTTTCCTGTAAAAAATCCGCTATATCCTTTAAAGGTTCTTTTAACGCACGCATATACTTCCAGTCTGAAAGCTCTTCATGATTTGCAAGAGGAATCAACCTCGAGCTCAGCCGGAAAAAGTGAATCTCGTTCGCTTTGCTGTGCCTTAAAAGGCGCAGGCAGTTCTCAAGATTGGACACCGCGATTCTCTCCAGCTTATTAATGGCCGCATCCCTGTCTTTGATTCCCTGGAATTGCTTAAACGTCATCGTTTGAGACGGAGAAGCATTCTTCAGTTCCTCGCTCATCGCCACATAACCAAGCCTGACGATTGTCATTTCAGCCACCCCCCCGTTTTTATTGGTAGTATGCCCAGTTTCGAGGGATGGAGACTGGCAAAATTACTGCTCAAATGGAGTTGGTCGATATATTGTTAAATGCGGTCGATATATTCGAAAAAGTGGTCGATATATCCCGATTGATGGTCGATAAATTCAAAAAAGTGATCGATATCCTGACATGTGGTCGATAAATTTTGGAATATGGTCGAATTATCTTGGAATGTGGTCGAATTATCCTGGAATGTGGTCGAATTATTTCGGAATGTGGTCGAATAATCCTGAAATGTGGTCGAATTATCCCAAATAACAGCTGCGTATTCACCATTCGGTTGATGCGAAGCCGCTATGACAGCTAAATTTAGTGATTTTGGATGAAAAATGATTCATTTAAATGCTTAATGCATGTAAGAAGTTCAGCTTTCAGTAAAAAATCCCATAAAAAAACCCCGGTTTTGTTAAAAACCGGGGGGGGGGTGGTTTATTTTAGCGTGATGATCTTGATTTGTAGCTGCCGCCTTCTCTGCTGCCGCCACCGCCGCCTGTGCGTTTCGTTCCAGAGCGTGGCTTGTAAGGCTTTTTATTGCGTCCATCGCTGCCTCTGTTATCGAATCTTCTGCGGTCTCCTTGAGGTTTCTTGTCTCTTCTGTTTGGAAGAGGCTTTTCCTCAGTAAGCTTAACAGGAGTTGTATCAGGCTCTTTAGTCAGCATTTTCAATACTGAAGCAACGACTGTTTGAGCATCATGGTTTTTCAATAGCTCATCCGCTGCCTGGCGGTAGTATTGAAGGTTATTTGACTCGATTGTTTGAGTAATCTTGTCAACAACTGCTCTTTGCTGGCCTTCAAGCGCTTGGTCAACGGTTGGAGCAGTCATTTTTTCCATGCGGCGTTTAGTCGTTTTTTCCACTACATGAAGGTAAGAAGTCTCTCTCTGTGTGACAAACGTGATTGCCATACCCTCTTTACCTGCACGGCCAGTACGCCCGATACGGTGTACATAGCTTTCAGGGTCTTGTGGGATATCGAAGTTATAAACGTGAGTTACACCAGAAATATCAAGTCCACGAGCCGCCACGTCTGTCGCAACTAGCACGTCGATTGAACCTTCCTTGAACTTTCTTAAAACAGACATACGCTTTGCCTGAGTAAGGTCGCCGTGGATTCCTTCAGCAGTGTAGCCGCGAAGGTTCAATGCTTCAGCAAGCTCATCAACACGGCGCTTCGTGCGTCCGAAGATGATTGCCAATTCTGGAGATTGGATATCAAGAAGTCGTGTAAGAACATCGAACTTGTTCTTCTCCTGTACTTCAACATAGTATTGCTCGATTAAAGGAACTGTCATTTCCTTCGCTTTGACACGAACAACTTCCGGATCCTTCATGAAGCGCTCAGCGATCTTGCGGATCGGTCCTGGCATTGTTGCCGAGAACAATAATGTCTGGCGTTCGCTAGGGATTTTTGCAAGGATTGCTTCGATATCTTCGATGAAGCCCATGTTCAGCATTTCATCTGCTTCGTCAAGGATGACTGTCTCTACAGTATCAAGACGGATTGTTTTTCTGTTGATATGGTCAAGAAGTCGTCCTGGAGTTCCGACGATGATGTGAGGCCCTTTTTTCAATGCACGGATTTGGCGATTGATATCCTGGCCACCGTAGATTGCAAGAACGCCCAGTCTCTTGCCAGCACCGATTTTATATAATTCCTCGGAAACCTGGATTGCTAATTCACGAGTTGGCGCGATGATGATTCCTTGAATGTTATGGTTTTCTTTCTTGATTTTTTCCACTAAAGGAATACCGAAAGCAGCAGTCTTACCTGTACCTGTCTGCGCCTGGCCAATCACATCTTTATTCAAAAGGCTGATTGGAATCGTCTCTGCTTGAATTGGAGTTGCTTCCTCAAAACCCATATTCTTTACAGCTTTTAATGTTGCGGGGCTAATGCCCATGTCTTGAAACATTGTCAACTTTGCTCATTCTCCTTTATATTCACATTTATCCCGCACCGGTTCTTTCGATGCATCGTTTATTTAAGTGGCTGTTTAAGGATCCAAACCATTTCTGATTCTGGTTAGTTTGTCGTACCTTTACGGCGAAATAGGTGTTCGCACCTTGTGTTTTAAGCAGGGCTGAATCAGCAATTACAACACGCTGAAGCACAGAACCTGAAATATTAGACAAAAAAAGACATTCTCCATCACGGGAGTATGTCCGCTTAAAGGATTTTCTCAGTTAGACACTCAATATTCATGATACCATCTTTAGGAAGGAAAAGCAATTTTGAATAATTGCTTCAGCTTCTGATTTCTTCTATCGGTTTAGAAGTCAAGAAATCATATACCTCGTTAAATAAGTGTTCTTTTTCATCACAATGACAGATCAGATGTTTGGAGTTCTTATAAAAAATCAGCCGTTTTTCTTCAGCGCCAATATTTTCATATAAGTAATGGGCGCTTTTCGGAGGGACGATGCCGTCACTCTCGCCTTGTGCGATCAATGTAGGCACTTTCACATCGTTGAGAATAGGCTTGGTTTTGCTCACAAGCCTGCGAAACTGCAAGGTAGCGGTCATGGGTGTTTCTTTGATTTTTCTTGTGTAACGCTTGAATAACTCATTTTCTTTTAATTTTCCTTTTACCGTGTCCCTCATCATTTCCTTGATGTCAGAAGCAAGCTGTTTTGGATTTACATAATAAGCAGCCGCACTAAGCAGGACAAGCTTGTCAACCCGATAATTCGAGGCGAGATAGCTGGCAATCAGCCCGCCCATCGAGAATCCGACAACATACACGGTGTCACACTCTTTCAATAGCGCCTTAAGTTCATTCTCGGCATGGTCGAGCCATTCATTATGCTTAATTCCCTTCAATCTGAGCTCATCGCCATGGCCAGGCAGTGTTGGAACAACTATTTTCCAATCGGCCCTCTTCCTCAAGGACTGGGCAAGTGGTTCCACTTCGAACGGTGAACCGGTAAAACCATGTATTAACAGACAACCTATCATAACCAATCACCCATTAGTTTTTCTCGTATTTAATCTTTCCCCATTTTAAATCATTTAACCCGATTTTTCCTGAATATAGCCTTTTGTAATCATACTGTTAAATGCAACAAGATGCCCTTGCTTGCAGGACATCTTGTTGCGGTCTTTTATTTCTGCAATGCATGGACGACTTCTTCAAGCGCCATGCCACGAGAACCTTTTACAAGGACGATTGTTTCACCTGTTACGTATTTCTTCAGTTCATTGCTCAGCTGCTGTTTATCCTGGAAGGAAAATGCTCTGTCGTCGCCCAGAACTTCTATTGCCCCTTTGGTGATGGCTTCGCTCAGCTTGCCAAATGTGAATACATAATCAATTTTTCCGGCATCGATGGAAGAGCCAAGCTTGTAATGATACTCTTCCTCCAGGGGCCCAAGCTCAAGCATGTCACCGAGCACAAGAATTTTGCGATTGTAGCCTGACAGATTGGCTACGAGGTCGATTGCCGCTTTCATGGATGTCGGACTCGCATTGTAGGCATCATTTATGATCTTTTCACCATGAGCGCCTTCAGAAATCTCCATTCTCATATTCGTCAGCTTTAGGCTCGCCAAGCCGGCATTCATTTTTTCAAAAGGAACGCCCAGGAACTCAGCCGCAAGCATCGCTGCCAGTGCATTCAGAATATTATGGTTGCCAAGTACCGGCAGATAGAAGGTTTCATCACCGGCATTCGTCTTGAATTTGTTACCATTTTCGACCGACTCGATGCTGACCGGATAAAGGTCATTATCCTTGCTTGCCCCAAAGGTTTTCAGCTGACCATTACCTGTATAATCCTTCAGTCGTTCTAGCAAAAGCGGCTCGTCCCCATGGAATATAATCAGTCCGTTTTCCTGAAGACCTTCGATGATTTCAAGCTTAGCATCAGCAATCGCTTCCCTTGAACCAAGATCAAGCAGATGAGATTCACCGATATTCGTGATGATCACGGCATCTGGCCGGCCCATTTTCGTTAAAAATTCAATCTCACCTTTGCTGCTCATACCCATTTCAAGCACGGCAACCTCTGTATCTTCACGCAAGCGAAGAAGCGTCAGCGGAAGGCCCAGGTGGTTATTGAAGTTCCCCTCGGTCTTTTGCACCTTGTACTTTTGCGCAAGCAAGTTTGCTGTCATGTCTTTCGTCGTCGTTTTCCCATTGCTGCCTGTAATGCCGACAACCTTGATATCCAGCGAGTTGCGGTAGCTTCTTGCCAGCTCCTGCAAGGCGGTTGTTGTGTCTTCGACAATGATGATCGGCAAATCCTCCGGCGGATTCGGAACATCCTTTTGCCATAATGCTGCCGAAGCTCCGCCATTCTGGATGACATCAGCCACAAAGTTATGTCCATCTGTCCGCTCGCCCTTAAAAGGAACAAACAAATTCCCTGCTTCAATTTTACGAGTGTCGATTGAAACGCCCTTGACGATTACATCAGCAAATTTGCTTACATCATTCAACGCACTTGCCATTTGGGCGATCTCTGATAAAGGTTTTTGAATCATGCTAATATCCTCCCGAAATAAAGGGACACGGCCATGCCTATGGCTGCCGTGTCTCCCTGGATGATTTATATTTTAGAAAGTATACTTGATCTTCTGTTTTTCAGCGTGGCGCTGTATTCCAAGGTTCACCAGCTTTTCGATTAACTGCGGATATTCTACGCCGGTATGCTTCCACAATAGCGGAAACATGCTGAATGGCGTGAAGCCAGGCATTGTATTAACTTCATTGATCAGCAGCTGGCCATCCTTTGTGAGGAAGAAATCTGCACGGACGAGACCTGAACAATCCAGTGCCTTGAAAGCAGTAATTGCCATTTCTTTTAGATCAGCATATTGCTGATCTGTGATTTCAGCAGGGATGATCATTGCTGTATCGCCATCTTCATACTTCGCTTTGTAATCATAGAAATCCTTCTTAGGGACGATCTCGCCAACTACCGAGCATTCTGGTTCATCGTTGCCCAGTACGCCGATTTCGATCTCACGTGCGACGACACCCTGTTCAATGATAATTTTACGGTCGAATTGGAAGGCCTCTTTGAACGCTTCCTCAAGCTCCTGCTTGTTGGAAGCCTTGCTGATTCCTACGCTGGATCCAAGATTTGCAGGCTTTACAAAGCAAGGGTAGCCAAGTCTTTCTTCTACTTGGGCGTAAACTTTTTCACTGTCCTTTTCCCATTCGGTTCTAAGCGCGGACACATAGTCAACCTGAGGTAGGCCCGCCTGTGCGAACACATTTTTCATGACGATTTTATCCATGCCTGCTGCTGAGGCAAGAACGCCATTGCCGACATATGGGAGGTTCAATAATTCAAGCAAGCCTTGTACTGTTCCATCCTCGCCGTTCGGTCCGTGAAGCAATGGGAAGATGACATCAAGAGTCTTCCCGGATTCTGCACCGCCCGCCTGGAATAATGCCGGTGTAAATGAAGGAGTAGGCAGGTTCGAGTTATCGGAAAACTCAAGTGCCTTTACATTCTCTGCAGGAGCACCCAGCTGAGGACCCTTGACCCACTCTCCCTCCTCCGTTATGTATATAGGATAAATCTCGAATTTTTCAAAATCCAATGCCTTCGTCACAGCCAATGCTGTCTGCATCGATACTTTATGTTCAGCCGATTTGCCGCCGTACAGCAGCCCGATTCTTGTCTTCATAAAAATAGACCTCCAATAAAATTCAATCCGTTTATTATTTTACCACTTTATTTTTTAATTAAGGAATTGTTATAAATATTTAATATTTGCTCTCCAGCTATACTATTTCCTGTTTTAACAGCATGAAACCTGCTTGGAGTTAAAAGTTGGCATCTGCTGAATAATTTCTCTTTCAAAAGCCTTCTATAGGCAATCAACCCAATTTCAGCGCCTAATTTACCATATGAATTAATTTATAATTCTGTGAATAAGTGAGTCTGTTAAAAAATAATGCCTGGCTGAGCGCCCGGTTTTTAAACTGGGAAAAATCGAGATTTATTTCCAATTCGCTATTATATTTGGATTTTCGCTATAATAAGTATTTTTTCGCTATAATATCTGGATTTTCGCTATAAAAATAAATTTTCGCTATAAAATTTAAAATTTCGCTATAAAAAATTTCCCGCGCCAGGATTTAACCAATAGTTCCACTCAAATTTTATCTTTAAACATTTTTTACAGGCAAATTATACTGCTTTCCGAAGTAATCAGCCGAAAAAAAGCAGTCAAATCATTGAAATGATCTGACTGCTGATTATACGACTTATAGTTAGCTATCTTATTTTACAATTAGAACAGGTGCTTTTACTCGCTTAGCGACTTTATGGCTGACGCTGCCAAGAACCATTTCCTGCAGGCCATTCAACCCCCGGCTTCCGAGGACGACGACATCAAATTGATTTTTGTTGGCATAGTCGACAATTGACGGTCCTGGTTCACCGAGCAATTTTTCATACCTGAAGTTCAAGCTTGCCTCTTCAAGCATGTTTGTAACCGGTTGGAGCCTGATTTTTCTTTTCTCTTCGACCACTGTTCGGTCTGTATTGTGAAGGACATCTTCCTTGGATGTCTGTCCATCGACAACATAAACTACTGTTATTTCACTATCGCCGGTAAGCTTCGCTAATTCTACTGCTTTTTTTGCCGCGCGCACTGAATGGTCAGAACCATCAGAAGCTAACAAGATCCTCTTAAACATCAAATTCCCCCTACATTTATTTCCATTATCTAATTATATAAAGAAAGCACGCTGATTCGTCAACGTGCTTTCCCAAAATATATTTTACGTTTTAATGTCCGGACAGCTTGGCACCTTCCTGTTTGTGGACGGCTAGCTTGTCAATCAAGTGTGAACTTGGTTCATTCAGGCCGTGCAAGCGGACCAATGTTCCATTCTCTCTTAATTTAATGACGATTTTATCAATTGCCGCAACGGCTGAGTCATCCCAAACATGGGCATGTGTCAGGTCGATTACGACTTCTTTGGCTGATTCTTTCAAATCGAAGGATTCAACCAAATCCGTTACTGAAGCGAAGAATACTTGTCCAGTTACAAAATACGTACGGCGACTCATTGCTACATCGAATGTTGATGTGATTTTAACCTTGGAGATTTTCGCTACGAAGAAAATCGCGCTCAAGATGATTCCGGCAAATACACCTTTTGATAGGTCATGGGTGAAAACTGTTGTTACCGTTGTGACAACCATGACAATTGAATCTGTAACAGGAGTCTTTGCCATGCCTTTGATTGATGACCAATCAAATGTTCCAATCGATACCATGATCATGACCCCAACCAGGGCAGCCATTGGGATTTGGACAACAATATTACCTAAAACAATAATCAGGAACATCAAGAAAGTACCTGCGACAAGAGCAGACAATCTGCCTCGGCCGCCAGATTTAACGTTAATTACAGACTGTCCAATCATTGCGCAGCCTGCCATACCGCCGAATAATCCAGCAACGATATTCGCAATACCCTGGCCGCGGCTTTCTTTGTTTTTATCACTAGAAGTATCAGTCATATCATCGACGATCGAAGCGGTCAGCAATGATTCAAGCAAGCCGACAATCGCCAAAGCCAATGAGTAAGGGAAAATAATTTTTAACGTTTCAAGGTTAAAAGGTACATTTGGAATCAAAAATGTTGGCAATGCTGAAGTCAGATTCCCCATATCGCCAACTGTTCTTACATCACTCTTTGTCATAAGTGCTAACACCGTAATGACGATAATCGCCACAAGCGGGGACGGAACAGCCTTAGTAATACGCGGGAAGAGATAAATGATCGCAAGCGCGCCTGCTACCATTGCATACATTACCCATGTTGCGTCTACAAACTGCTCAAGCTGTGCCATGAAAATCAAAATTGCAAGTGCGTTAACGAAGCCAATCATAACGGAACGCGGAATGAACTTCATGAACCTCGCTAATTTAAACACACCAAACAGAATCTGCAGGAGACCTGTCAAAATCGTAGCTGCCATTAAATATTGCAAACCATGATCAGCAACAAGCGTCACCATCAGCAGCGCCATCGCACCGGTCGCTGCTGAAATCATGCCAGGACGGCCGCCGACAATCGCGATTGTCACAGCAATAGCGAATGATGCGTAAAGTCCTACCATTGGGTCAACACCAGCAATAATCGAAAAGGCGATTGCTTCAGGAATCAAAGCAAGCGCAACGACGATTCCTGCAAGGATATCTCCTTTGACGTTGCCAAACCATTGTTCTTTAATTGTATTAGTATTCAAGTAAACACCCCTTAATAGTTTTTGTGGCTTCCTACTCTCAAGCAAGCCGGGTCCGATAAAAACAGGATTTATCATAACATATTTATCAAAATGAGCAACCAGCATTGTAAGCGCTGTATTTCATGTTTTTCTCCAGATATCGATTGATATCTACGTTTTTCATATAGGTACAATAGAAACCTTATAATGTAAAGTCACTATTTCTGCCCTGCGTCTTGTAAGCTTTTAAAAGCATAATTTTGTTATGATGGTTTGGGAGGTTTTCACATGAATACATCAGGTTCTTCAGCACCATTTAAGACGAATTTCTACTACGGCTGGGTCATCGTTTTCATCGCTGGAATGGGTGTGTTTTTTTCAGGACCAGGACAAACGTACTCGGTATCCGTCTTTATTGACTCTTACATAAAAGATTTCGGCTGGAGCCGCTCGCATGTATCGGCGGTCTATTCACTTGCGACCCTCGCTGCCGGGATTTGCATGTTCTTTGTCGGCCGCTTCGTTGATAAATGGGGACAAAGAAAAATGTCAGTTATTGTTGGCATCGGGCTGGCGCTGGCCAGCTTCTGGAACAGTATGGTCGTTAACACCGCGATGCTGTTCATCGGCTTTTTCCTGATAAGGGTCCTAGGCCAGGGATCGATGAGCCTGATACCAAACACCTTAGTCCCACAATGGTTCATCACAAAACGAGGGAAGGCGATGAGCCTGATGGCCATCGGCGGATTTGCCAGCTCAGCTGCACTACCGCCATTAAATGCCTGGCTTGTTGCGACGTGGGGCTGGAGTTTTTCTTGGAAGGTATGGGGAGTCCTGCTTCTCGTCGTTTTTGTTCCGCTGGCCTATTTTTTAATTAGAAACAAACCGGAGGATATCGGCGAATATCCTGATGGAGTGAAGCCTGATTGGGCAAACGATCCTGCTGATCCTAACAGAACAATCAAGCCTTTTGAAGAGGTGAATTGGACGGTCCAGGAGGCAGTTAAAACACGAGCCTACTGGCTGTTGCTGTTTTGTGTCGGAATTCCGTCCCTCGTCAACACTGGGCTGACTTTCCACCTAATCTCTATTTTTAAAACAAACGGGATTTCTCCTGCGATTGCCGCACTTGTGTTAAGTTTGATGGCTTTAATCGGTTTTCCGGTAACTCTGATTGCAGGACCATTACTTGACCGCGTAAAAGTGCAATACGTGCTCGCAGGGATTTTTACAGGGGAGATCATTTTCATACTCGTGCTGCTGGCAGCTGATCAAACAGCCATCGCGATTGCATTCGGGGTATTATGGGGAATCAGCGGCGGATTTGAAAGGATTACCTTGAACTACGTCTGGCCGAGCTTCTTCGGACGAAAATCGCTTGGCAGTATCAAAGGTTCGGCGATGACCGTCACCGTGCTTGGTTCAGCGTTGGGGCCATTGCCATTCGGGCTCGCCTACGATTATTTCGGCGGGTATGAAGAAATTCTGCTGATGTCCATTGTGCTTCCAGTGTTGGGGATGATAGCCTCACTACTTGCGAAGAAACCGGTGAAGGAAGCAGCTTAGTTATGTTTTGAGCTTGACCCAGGATTGTGTACAGGAGAAAGAGCTTCTATGGAACCTTTTCGGTGCTTGAAACCTCTTTTGGGCTCATAGAATCTTTCTATAAGACCTTTTCGGCAGTTGAAACCTCATTCGGGCTTATAGAGCTTTTCTATAGGACCTTTTCGAGGGTTTTAACCTCCTTTGGGCATATAGAATCTTTCTATAGGACCTTTTCAGCGATTCCTACCTCATTTAAGGCTTACATGGAACCTTTTCTGGGGTTTCAGTTTCTTCCCGGCATAAAGAGATCAATTACAAACAAAGTCCTGCAAGCTCAATAAGCTGCAGGACTTTGTTTTACCCAATCGGAGTACAGATTTCTATGTAGTGCCCATCTGGATCAGCTGCGTAGGCAACAACCTGGCCCCATGGTTTCTCTGTTGGCTCGAGCAGGATCGGGACACCTGCTGAACGCAGTTTTTCCACTGTGCCTGCAACATCCTCTGTTACGAATCCGAGCTCAAAGGTTTGCTCATTCCTGACTTCATCTGGAATCGGCAGGTTTGTAATCTCGCGGCCGCTTTCTCGTGTGTTCATCGACAGCACCGTGTTACCGGTTTCGTACTCAATATAGGTGCCAAATTCATTACGAAGTTTCAGGCCAAGCAACTCACCGTAAAAATGCTTTGTTTTTTCCAAATCAGCGACATATAAAATGACATACCCCATTTTCAATTCCATCATCATCACCTCTTAAACAAGAATTCGAGACTAAACGATGTAATTCCTTCATTTAATGCTTGAATGCTGCTTTACTGGATCTATACTTCAATATCGCTTCCTTCGTGCAAGTATAAATTCCTTCACTGATCAGCTTGCCGAGCGGGGTGGCAGTGCCGGCATAAGCAATCGACTCCCCCTGCTGGATTGCGGCGATGCATATGCTGTCTGTCGAAATGCCAGCTGACTGTCCAGCGCTTCCAGCCCCGCTTCCCTCAAGCTCATTCAAAACGCTTATTTTCGCTTCTGCCGCAGTCATTGCGCTCTGGATAAAAGCCTCCTCGGAAATCTTGCCATTAATGAATAGCCATGTATTGATATTCCGCGGTCTGTCACGATGAGTATTCCCGGCAGAGACAATGATAAAAATGGAAAGGTCGCCATCCTCAAACAGCTGGTATGATGCTGTCTCTGCAGGAACAGCTGTCATCATCCCAACCGTCTCGCTTGGCAGGAAGCCATTCTCCTGCAAATACTCAGCCATTTCCGCCTTATGGTCGCTGCAGTCATATTCCATCGGTACAACTCTGTGCACGAACGAACTATGCCAGCCAATCCCGGCACCGGTGATTCCGGAAGACATCGTCCTCAAGTTCATCGGTGACTGCAGGACAATCCTGTCCTGTCCTACATCAAGAAATCTGGCATCTATTTTAAAATCAGCATCATGACCGCCGTCCGCTTCGGGAACCAGCAGCAATTGCGGCTTGGCAATTTCCGGGTGCGGATGGTTTTTGATCTGAGTTTTATAGACTTTTTTAATTCTTTCTTCCTTTAATACCTCTGCAGGAGTGTCAACTATCAAAACTTCACCATTTTCCATCAACAGCAGCCTGTCACAATATAATGAAGCCAGATTCAAGTCATGAAAAATCGAGACAACCGTCAATTCCTCTTCCGCTGCCCACTTTTTCAGTAGGTCGAGCAGTTCCTTTTGGAAACTGAGGTCAAGGTGGTTCGTCGGCTCATCAAGCAAGAGGATCCTGGGCTGCTGAGCCAGCGCCTGCGCGAGAAATACCCGCTGTTTTTCACCGCCGGACAATTCCACGATCGATTTATCCTGAAGGCGAGTTATCCCTGTCTGTTCCATCACCTTCTGGACAATCTGTTCATCCTCATCATGCCAGCTATTGAACCAGCCTTTCTGGTGTGCATAGCGCCCGAGTGAAACGGTTTCTTTTACCGAATAAGGAAAGGCCTGTTCACCGTGCTGAGGCAGGACAGCCATCATCCTTGCAAGCTGCTTTGGCGAGTATTGTGTCAACGGACGCCCTTCCACGTCGATAGAACCTTCTCTGAAATTCAGAGCTCCGCTGATCATTTTTAAAAGCGTTGTTTTTCCGCTGCCATTGGGGCCAAGGATTCCAAATAACTCCCCCTCGCAAACCTCAAAGGAGATTCCCTTCAACACCTCTCCGCCTGCATATCCGCCTGTCAAATTCTTCACTGTAATCATTGGCCAGCACTTCTTTCCTTACGATTTCTCATTAAAATCAATGCAAAAATCGGAGCTCCGATCAAGGCTGTGATCACGCCGATCGGTAATTCTGATGGCGCGATAATTGTCCTCGATACAAGGTCGGCAAGAATCAGGAAGCCGCTGCCAATCAAAACGGATAGCGGCAGCAAATGTCGATGATCCGGTCCCCAGACGGTCCTTGTCAGATGCGGGATGACGAGGCCGACAAAGCCGATTGTCCCTGATACCGCGACCGCTGAACCTGTTAAAAGAGACCCAGACAATAAAATCAGCAGCTTGCGGCGTTCGACATTGACACCAAGGTGCTGCGCCCGTTCCTCACCGAAGGACATTGCATTTAACTCCCTGGTATTTGCTAGTAAAATCACCAAACCAATAATAAAGAAAGGGAAAATAATTTTGATGTATTCCCATCCGCGCATCGAGACACTGCCAAGCAGCCAGCCAATGATTTGCCGCAGTTCCTCGCCAGATAGGGCGATCATCAATGAAATGAATGATCCAAGAAATGAACTTAAAATGATTCCAGTCAATATAATCGTCTCAACCCTGAGCAGCCTGTCGACTCTCCGGGCAAAAAATAGAACAAACAGCACGGTTGCGAATGCGAACAAAATGCTCAGCACCGGCAAGGTGAATGCCCCAACTAACGGCAATGAGATTCCAAAAAACAACGTGATGACTGCGCCGATTGAGGCCCCTGAAGAAATCCCCAGTGTATATGGGTCAGCCAGTGGGTTACGGAGCAGTCCCTGGAACGCCGCACCGGCAATTGCCAGGGACGCACCGACGAGTCCTGCCAGCAAAACGCGCGGCAGCCTGATATCCATAACTATGCTTTCATGCATCGAATCGATTCCCTGTCCCTGAAAGCGGAAAATCTCAGCACCAATAATTTCAATAATAGCGGGTACAGGGATGGAAACCGTTCCGATCGATATGCCCAACAGCATTGAAATGATCAAAAATGCTGTCGAAATGATATATGCTAATCCTTTATTATTTAAAAACGTCCGGATAAATGGCTTTTGCAAGCTCCTCTGCTCCTTCAGCGAGCCTTGGGCCAGAACGGGTTACGAGGTCAGAGTGGACATCGAATACCTGCTGGTCCTTGACCGCTTTTACATTATTCCAGCCTTGCCGCGCAAGAACCTGCTCGATCGGCTTTTCTGTGTAGTAACCATAGGTTGTCACAATAACATCGGGATTACGCTCGACGATTGCTTCTGGGTCAACCTTTAGCCAGCCATCCATATCGCCGGCAGCATTCTTGGCGCCAATCAACTCCAGCATCTCATTAATGAAAGTATTTTTGCCTGCTGTGTAGATTTCCGGTGCAGGAGAGACCTCGACAAATACTGACTTCTGCTCTTCTGGTTTAATTGCCTCTGCTTTCTTCTTCAGTTCCGCAAAACTGTTTTTCATATTTTCAATAAGTTCATCTGCCTTTTCCTGCTCGCCAATTGCCTGGCCAATCATTTCGATTGATTGATACACTTCTTCAAATGACTGCGCATCGTTCACAACAACAACATCAATTCCTGCGTCCTTCAATTGCTGAAGACCTTCTTTTACAGTGTCCACTGTTGATCCAGGAGCAAGAACGAGGTCTGGCTTCAGAGAAATTATTTTCTCTATATTGAATTCCATCCCGCCGATTTTTTCCTTCGACATTGCTTCCTCTGGGTAATTGTCGAAATCTGTGACGCCGACAATCGCATCACCGCTGTCAAGTGCGTATATAATCTCCGTGTTGCTCGGAATCAGGGAAATGATCTTTTCTGGCTTTTCTTCAATGACAACTTCTTCATCAAGCGCATCTGTTACAGTGACCGGGAAACCCGACTTTTGCTCCTGCGCGGTTTTTTCGCCTGCATTCTTTTCAGGTTGTGCCTCAGTACCGCAGCCTACCAGGATCATGGCTGCGGCCATTATCAACAATAATATTTTTTTCATTTGCTTCTCCTCCATATTTTCAATAAAAAACAAAAAACATCTCCACCTGAAGGGGAGATGTCCGAGTAAGCAAATGTACTTTATCATAAAAAAGACATAGAGCCTGTCGGCACCTCCCTATCCTCGTAGGTTTGTTGGTGCAATGGACAGGCAGGTCTCCTGGCTCATGGTCAATGCTCGCTGCGCCTTCCCATACATTTGTACAGTGGCCGTTGCAGCTTGCTCCCATTTACAGTGGCGGGACCGCGTTGGATTTTCACCAACTTCCCTATTAAGTCTTGTTTAAAAAGACACCCGTTCATTTCGATATGTAATTTTCCGCTAAATCCAATTATACACGATTTGCCAAAAATTGCTCCAAAAATTTTGCTTTTTCGACTTTATTGGAAGCTCTTTTCTCAAACTTTGTTGCTATTGACTACAGAATAGGATTAAATGACCATGTTTCTTCATAAAGATTTTAGCCTATTATGAGAAAAGAGCTTGCACACTTAATACCGACCTACAAACTGAGTATTTATTACGTTAAAATCGGTTTTAGGATTTTAACAACAATCTTTCCGAAAACAGCTTTATTTGGCAAGCAGACTCCATTCTTTCACTTTTTTATCAAAGACAAGCCTGCCATCCGGATTGCTGCGACTTGCTTCTTTATATTCATCATGCATATCATCCATGTTGGCAAAATCTCCGATAATCCAAATCGGTATTTCAATTCTGTTGCGGTTTTGCTGGATATTTTTCAGCGAAAAAACCGCACCTTCCTTCATCGCAGGTGTCAATGATTTCAGAATCTCCTTGCTGACGGCTGGATAGGACTTCTTTTTCCTGATCCCCAGCAGAGTTTTTTCTGGTTTCATTTCCCCTAGCTTGCCAGAAAGAACCGTTCCAAGCATCCGGAAAAAATCATTGAAGTTGCGGTAATATATTTTGTTGAACCAGCCATCCTCATGGGAAAGGTAAACAAAGCGATTATTGAGCTGGTTATAAAATGGTTGCTTCAAATGATGCTTGATGTGGCCAAGATAAAGTAGCTCGGCAATCTCCTGGGCCGTCATCACATTCAGTGCTTCCACTTCCTCAAAATCGATCCAGCAAAAATCCCCGTATGCATGGACATTTGCGGCGACCAACTTTTCGACGCTGTCTTCAGGTACATATTCAAATAAGGTATGTCTATTGAACTCCCCATCCTCATAGCGATGCTTCAACAGCAGCAGATGGTTAAGCGAATCAGACAATGACCTCGCGAATTCATGGAATTCCATACCATGCGAGAGCACGTACTGGTCCCGTTCGTTCAAATGGACATATAGTAAATCCCTGCTATAAGGATGGTTCTTTTTCAAAGGCACAACCTCCCGGAATATTCTCAGCTGCATGATCGCCAGCGAACTCTGACTCCGTACAAATAACACTCCTTCTATTCTAACAAAAACACATGAAAATATCTTATTCTGACTCTTCAAAAACATAATTATTATTTGTACCAACACGTTAAAAGAATCCCTATTACAGCAGAAACTATTCTCCCTTTTCAATCGTCTATTACTTGCATAGGAAAATGTTACCTGAGTAGGGATTGTAAGGATAATTCAACTCTGCTAGCATAATATTGTAAAAACGGATTGAGACAGGGTGTAGCAAATGGAGAAGCCTATTAAAAAATTTGATCGGTTTGATTGGACATTGACGCTCCTTTTATTGTTGTTCTTTCTGACAAGCTGCTTCGCGATTTACAGCGCACAGAGAACAGGCCAATATGTTGGACAGAACTTTTTATACAAACAAATCTTTTGGTACGTGGTTGGGTCGGGGATCATTGGAGTTGTGATGATGTTCGACAGCGAACAGTATCGCAAGCTCAGCTGGTATTTGTACGGTTTCGGAGTCTTCCTGCTCATCTTCCTGTTTTTCGCTCCTTCCAGCATAGCCGAGGAAAGGAATGGCGCAAAAAGCTGGTTTTTCATCGAGCCATTCGGTTCGATTCAGCCTTCAGAATTCATGAAAGTCTTTCTGATTCTTGCCCTTAGCAGCACGATCTATGCCCACCATAAAAGGCATACAAGAAAAACACTTCAGACTGACTTCCTGCTTTTCATCAAGCTTGGCTTCATAACCGCCTTGCCACTTGGAATGATCATGCTCCAGCCAGACCTGGGAACCTCTCTCGTCGTGCTTGCGATTTTCACCGGAATCATCCTTGTATCAGGTATCACCTGGAAAATCATCCTGCCCCTTTATGGCGGAGGTGCGGCACTTGGAGCAGGCATATTGTATCTCGTGATCTGGAAACCGGAAATCCTAAAAGAATACCTAGGTGTAAAAACGTATCAGTTCGGGCGCATTTATGCCTGGCTTGACCCAGAGAGCTACCCTGAATATGGCTACCATCTGCAAAAATCCCTCAGTGCCATTGGTTCCGGTATGCTTACAGGGAAAGGCCTGAAGGGCAGTGAAGTCTACATTCCCGAAAGCCATACGGACTTCATCTTCAGTGTGATCGGCGAGGAATTTGGCTTTGCGGGCGGCAGCTTTGTCATCGGCATTTACTTCCTGTTAATCTACCATTTGACAAAAACCGCCCTGGATACGAATGACCCCTTCAATACTTACATTAGCGCGGGCGTCATCAGCATGATCACCTTTCACGTCTTCCAGAATATCGGGATGACGATCCAGCTGCTGCCGATTACCGGGATTCCGCTGCCATTCATCAGTTACGGCGGCAGCTCGCTTATGGGCAATATGCTCGCGATGGGGTTGATCTACGGAATCCGGTTCCATCATAAAACATACATGTTTGCTTCGAAAGACAGGAGTTTTGATATATGAAGCTAGTAAGCGATTACCGTCAGAGTGAAGCTTTGAGGAATAGTTTTATCCAGCTAGCGGCTGACATTTTCGGACTGAATTTTAAAAGCTGGCATGAACATGGATATTGGGACGAACGATATATCCCTTTCTCCTATGCCGATGGCGACATGATCGTTGCCAATGTCTCTGTAAACGAGCTCGATTTTATTATTGAAGGAAAAAGCTATAAAGCACTGCAGATTGGCACCGTTATGACTCATCCTGAATATCGGAACAAAGGCCTGTCAGCAAGTCTGATGAACCATGTTTTGGACGTGTATCAGGGAAAGTATGATTTTATGTACCTGTTCGCGAATGATCGTGTGCTCGACTTTTATCCGAAATTCGGATTTGAAGAGGTTGAGGAGTATCAGTATGCCGCAAAGATATCTGCTGGCCAAGGCGGGTTCGAACTTAGGAAACTCGAGTTGGCAGATGACCTGGACCTCATTGAAAAAACAGTTTACGAACGAGTGCCGGTTTCAAAAACCTTTTCGACTGCCAATTCGTCCGGGATTACGATGTACCATATCCTGAATGTTTTTCCTGATCATCTCTACTACCATGCAGAAGAAGACGCAGTTGTAATTTTCACAATGGAAAACCGCGTTGTCCAGCTGTACGATGTTATCAGTACAGCAACTATTAATATCAAAAACATTGTTGCTGGCTTTGGGGAAACAGACTGTATCGAATTCCACTTCACACCTGATTACAGAGACCTCCAGTTTCAGCGGTGTCCTTTTAAAAGAGATGGAGCTTTATTTGTAAAAACGAGACCAGGAATGGAGCTTCCTAGATTCATAAAACATCCATTCACCTCGGAGGCTTAAAGAACAAAAAGCGCAAGCGCCCCGTTCAGCCCCGACAAGCGCTGCCCGCCTAATAACGCCACGTCCTGTGGCTGGCGGGTCTAGCACATCGTGTGCCACGGAGGGCCGAGCGGTGAAGTCGTTCTTTGACTTCATTGGCAGGACCGAAGCGTCTCGAGGAATTAGGAGCCGCAGCTGGACAAGCGTCTCGAGGAGTTAGGAGCCGCAGCTGGACAAGCGACTCGAGGTGCTAGGCGCTGGAGCTGGATTAAAAAAACTACATGGAGTTATTCACAACTCAATAATTTTATAAATTCCTGGTTAACCAGAAAAAAGGCTGAGCTGCTCAGCCTTTTTTCATTACCCTGGTTTTAAGTAATGACTTTACAAAAAAATACACTATGAATATACCCATGATCCAAAGGCCCATTTTATTCAGATCAAACAGCTTCAGAACTGCTCCTGCCAGTGTGACAAGATAAAGGATACCTAGCATTCCGTTCATTTCCCTGTTTTCAAAATAACCAGTCATTCTTGCTCCGAAATGGGAGCCGAATAGCGTACCGGCAATCAGCATCAGACCGATTAAATAATTGATATCCGTATTGATCGCATATGAGATGAACCCTACTGAGACGATCAACAGTACAGCAAAAAGACTCGTTCCGACTGCCTTTTTCGGATTGAAGCCCAGCGAAGTAATGATAAGCGGTACGATGATGAACCCGCCGCCTACTCCCAGTGTTGCCGAGACAAAACCGCCGACAAAGCCCACGGCCATTAACTTTGGCACCGAAAAAGAAGTTGGGGTAAGAATCCCGTCGTCTGACTTCTTGCCCTGGCGAATCATTTTTATTGCAAAATAAGTGAGCAGTATTATATAGAGGAACGGAATGACGAATTCATCCCACCCACGCGCTTCAAGAGCATACACAAGCGGTCTCGCCAGCTGCGTCGCGACAATACCACTTGCTCCCATGATCAATCCCTCTTTCCAGAGGATATTCTTTAGGCGGATATGTGCTGTAATTCCCGAAATGGATGTACCCACTGTGAAAAACAAACTTGTCGTGATTGCTTCAAGCGGCGAAAATCCTATCAACAGTAATATGGGCGTCAGGATAAACCCACCGCCCACCCCGAAAAATCCAGAGAGGACACTGATTAAGCCGCCGAGCAGCAAATAGATTATGTATTCCATAGACAACTCCCTCTTTTAATCGAGTTCGTTAATAGATTACCACTTTTAGCCTAAAAATAAATAATCGTGACTTTTCATTTATCTGCGGCCTCTGATAACCGCCGGCAAATGCGATCAGCTCATTGCTGAAATAGTTGGCTCTAGCAGAATTAAACATGGTATACTTTTTACTAGGCTCATTTTGCGGCCTTCCTATAACAACTTAAAGGAGATACTGTTTCATGTCTGAATGGATACATGCGTTTGAAGAATGGCTGCTTGAATTTGGTTCCTGGGGACTATTCTTCGTGTCTTTCCTGGAATCTTCCTTTTTCCCGATCCCACCTGATGTCTTGATGATCCCAATGGGTATCGCCAATCCCGACAAGGCACTCTGGTATGCATTCATCACAACAACAGGTTCCGTACTCGGTGCCCTGCTTGGCTGGTACATCGGTAAAAAAGTTGGCCGACCAATTCTGCGTTATTTTATAAAAGAAGAGAAAATCGCCCTAGTTGAAGGGTACTTCGAAAAGTACGGCGCGATGGCGATTTTAATAGCTGGATTCACTCCAATCCCATACAAAGTGTTCACGATTTTTTCCGGAATCTCCAATGTGAAGATTCCAACACTAATCATCTGGTCCATCATCGGACGAGGTCTGCGCTTCTTCCTTGAAGCAGCGATCATCGTTGCTCTAGGTGATAAAGCAATGCCATTCATTGAAGAAAACTTCGCGATGCTCACGATCATTTTAGGTGTCGTCGTGATTTTCGGATACCTGATTTACGCATATTTAAAAAGATCAAAAAAAGCATAACAATGAAAACCGGGCTGATTGCCCGGTTTTTTATTATTTATAGCCACTCTTAAATCAATCACACAAAATCGAAGACTTCTTTAAAATCTGTACAGCCCTTCCCTCTTCTCTTTTTTTATATCAATTGTCTCTAAACTCAACACTCCCATTAGACGATGTTCCTTACTTTGTTTACATAGACATTAATTGGGTAGATTAAAGTAAGCTTGCTTGCTAGCTAACTAAGGACTTTTTTCATAGGTTGATGCCGCACTAGCTCTTGTTCTTATCCATACACATCCGCAGCACGGCTAGAAAGTCCAATTAAAATAAGGAGTGAGAAGTTTGAATAATAATTTTTACAATGGCTGGGACAGCATCCTTGGCAAACTGCCAAATGTGCTAATCGCGCTTGCAGTCCTTCTTGTCGGATGGCTTGTCGCAAAATTGATTGAAAAAGCAGTATACAAGGGGCTGCAGAAAACTAGTCTCGATAACAAGCTTTTTTCTAATGTGAACAATAAAAAGTACTCAGCTGAGAAAATCATAAGTAAGATTGTCTATATTTTAATTCTAGTATTTGTCTTCATCATGTTCCTGAATATTTTAGATTTATATGTTTTAACGGAGCCGCTCGTCGGAATGTTCTCCACTATTGCTGCAGCGATTCCGAACATCCTGAAAGCTGGATTGATTCTATTATTTGCCTGGCTGATTGCCTCAGCCTTGAAGTTCCTGATCCAGAAAGGCGGCAAGACGCTAGGTGTCCATGAAAAGTTAAGCAAATATAAGCTTACGGATGACAATCAGCAGACTACGAACGCAGTTGATAAAGTCGCAAACATCGTCTTCTATCTTGTCTTGCTGATGGCATTGCCGGCCGTACTGTCCGCACTGAACCTGCATGGTGTTTCAGAGCCTTTCGAAAACATGATCGAGGGAATCCTTTCCTTCATCCCTAAACTATTCGCGGCAGCGCTGATTCTTTTAGTCGGTTACTTTGTTGCTAAAATCGTTCGTGATATCCTGACGAACTTTTTACAAAGCATTGGCACTGAAACCTTAGTCCAGCGTTTCGGACTTTCTCGCTTATTTGAAGGCACTAGCCTTTCACGCGTGATCGGCACTGTTGCTTTCGTCTTGATATTAATCCCGACAGTCATCGCTGCTCTCGAGCGCCTTGATGTAGAAGGAATATCTGAACCAGCAATCGCGATGCTGAATGACATCCTGACGATGATTCCAAATATCATCGTGGCCATCATTCTTGTCATGATCGGCCTGTGGCTTGGTAAATGGCTGAAGAAATTCACAACTGATTTATTAAGAAGAATTGGTTTCGACTCATATTTTAAAGGAGTAACTGTAGGTAGCGCTGCCAAGCGTCCTAACTCTTTAAGCTTATCGGAAATTATCGGCTATATCGTCCAGGTCATCGTTGTCCTGCTATTTGTAGCTGAAGCATTGAATGTAGTCAATCTTGATTTCTTCGTTGACCTTGCACGAGGCGTGATTGCTTATCTCCCTCATGTGATCGCGGCGATTGTCATCCTTGGTGTCGGCCTATGGCTCGGCAGCCTTGCAAAGAAAGTACTCAGCAGCATACTGCAAGGGGATTCTTCCAATGTGCTGGCAACTGTCGCAAAATATGCGATCATCACAATTGCTGTCTTCATGGCCCTTGACCAGCTTGGAGTAGCACCAGCAATCGTGAACGCAGCGTTCATCCTGACACTTGGAGGACTTGCTCTCGCATTCGGCTTGGCATTCGGTCTAGGCGGCAAAAACTTCGCATCGAAATACCTGACCAAGTTAGATGAGAAAATCGAAAAAACCAGCATTGATCAGGCCGCGGTCCAACAGCAGAAAATGAAAAAGAACAACCCTGTCAATCCGAACCCGGCAACACCGCCAAACTTGAATAACCAGAACCAGAACCCTAGAACTGGTCCAAACTTGAACAATCCGAACCAGAATCCTGGAACTGGGCCAAACTTGAACAATCCGAACCAGAACAGAAACAATAACCCTATGGACCCTCATAACGATAACAACCCGATGAATCCATAAAAACAAAACACAGCTGCCAACCACGGCAGCTGTGTTTTTATGTATTTAGCTAAAATTATCAATGAAAAAAACAACGAGAAACACGATGAAGGCATAAAAACTAAGATGCAGAATCACAGTAGTGAAAAATTCCTTCAGTTTATCAAATGAAAAAGGTTCACTCTTCCTTGTCCTCGCTCTCATAGCCAGCCTGTCCCCCTCTAGTAAAACTATCCAATCAGTCCATTTTTTTCTTTTAATAATCATAGCATAATCTAGTTACTTTGTGATTCACTTTTATGAAATATAGATGAAAGGTTGAATCGGTAGGATTTTATATGTTTCGGTTTAATACTATCTACTTTATATGTCCGCTAAAAAGAAAAACCCTCAAATTAGAGGGTCATCTCTGGCCGTAACTTTCGAATTTCTTTGACAGGCGTGCCATTTCTTCTTCAGTAAGTTCTGTTGGCTCGCCAATCGCTTTCGCCTGGTAATAAATCTGGGCGCTGAACTCGATTTCCTCAGCGACTGTAAATGCTGTTTCGATGTTATGGGCACCGGCAATCATACCGTGGTTCGCCAACAGCACAGCTCTTCTATCCACCATGCCTTCAAATGCCTTTTCGGCGAGCTCCTTCGTTCCGAATGTTGCATATGGAGCGCACCTTACATTCGGACCGGCAAACGCCACCAAATAAGTGATCGGCGGAATGTCCCAACCAAGTGTCGCAATCGTTTTTGCATAGGGAGAGTGGGTGTGGACAAGCGCGTTTAAATCTTCGCGGCGCTGGTAAAAAATCAAATGCATGTCAAGCTCACTCGAAGGCTTTTTGCTGCCATCCACGATTTCGCCATCCAAATTAATGATCACAATATCTTCAGGCTTCGTCTCGAAATAATCGATCCCGCTCGGACTGATGGCAACCAGCTGCTTTTCCCGATTGAAAATGCTGATATTTCCACCAGTCCCTTTAGTCAGTCCGCTAGAAATGATTTTCTTGCCGTATTCTACGACTTTCATCCGTTCTTCCAGAAGCAACATATGATGCGCCTCTCTTTCTCTAAAAATCTAGATAGGGAACGTCCTATTATCGCATATTATGGCTTGAAGCTGAATCCTTTAATACTTTTAAAAATTGTTCGCCCGTTTTGTAGCTGGCTGATTTCAAAATGAATTGCTTCGCCGCTGACAGGCAGATTCTTTCTGCTGCCACACGTTGCTTCTCATCCTCAATTGAAGTCATATCCTTGACCTTCGCAAGGCCGGCAATACGGCGAATCATCTCCATGCCTGTTACCGATGCAGTATCCTGTAGAACAGAATCCAGATACCAGCGGTCGAATCCCTTCTCCTTCGCCATGATATCAGTGACATTATCCTTCCAGCTTGCCAGGAATTTTTCCACAAAAAGATTTACCGTATCTTCAATCGTTTCCTCAAGCCAGGAAACATACTTCTCATCCGCATTAGTTACATGTGCGCGTGACCACGCGAACATCAGGTTAGCAACTACGTTTCCAACGTCATAGCCCATCGGACCGTAAAACGCGAATTCAGGATCAATTACTTTTGTTGATTCTTCTTTTACAAAAACAGAACCTGAATGCAAATCACCATGTACAAGTGCCTGGGCATTGGTCATGAAGGCAAACTTCAGCTTCGCAGCTTCAAAGCGCAATTTATCATCACCATATATATTTTCTTCTATCCATTCCTTGTTTGCCGGGAACAATTCATTTCGGTTGTTATGGTCAGTGAAAGGTTCAGAGTATACAAGGTCCTCGGAAATTTCGCACAATTCCGGGTTGATATAATCCTGGACAAGCGCCTTTTTTGCCTTATGCTCCATGACCACATCCGAAGTGAGCAGAAGCGTATTGACCATGAAAGTAGTCAGGTCATCCGCAAGCTTCGGAAAAATCCGGCCTTCATTAAGCGCTGTACGGAGGATTGTATGATCAGATAAATCTTCCATCACGCAGCAATTCATCACATCATCAAACAGGTAGACATCCGGGACCAGACCTGGTGCCAGCTCACCTTCAAGCCTAAGCACATTGGATTCAATCCTGATCCGGTTTGTGGAAAGCTTGAATTCGTCAGAAATCCTCGCAGTATCACCAGCCTGTTTGACAATCAATGACTTTCCCGATTGCTCATCAATCACCCGGAATACATAATTTAAATTGCCATCCCCAATTTCGGTACAGCTCAATTCAGCATCTTTATCAAAAAAATCGGTCTTTTCTTTTACATATAAAATGACCTCATCAGCATTCATCAAAAAATAAGTATTAAAATCAGCCATGATTTACTTCCCCTTTCCCGTAAAACAATTATGGAAATCTTTTAAAAATTATTATAGCTTAAGATTGTATTTCGACGCACTAAAAATCATCTCCAACATAGAAAACCGGAGGCGACTGCTCAACTTTGGTTTTGCGATTGTTCTAATCCCATCTATAAAAAAGAAGACCGTTATCTACCTTCTTTTTCATTTACAATCTCGTTTTCTGGTTTCCGTTTGTACGGCAGGTTCTTCTATCGGACACTTTCTCGCGCTTTCGCCTTTCGTTTGGCCGATAGAACCCTTCTATCGGACATTTTCCAGCGCTTTACGCCTTCCGTTTGGCCGATAGAGCCCTTCTACAAGGAACGTATTCCATTACTCACATGGCAGCAGAATCGTGAATGTTGTGCCTTTTCCTTCTGCACTTTCGACATTGATTCGGCCTCTCATTCTTTGGATAATATCAAAGGAAATCATCATGCCGAGGCCTGTGCCTTTTTCCTTCGTGGAGTAATAAGGGTGACCGAGTCTGTCGAGTTGCTCTTTATTCATGCCGACTCCTTCATCCCGGAACTGGATTCTTACATTATTTTTGTCGACCTTGGCGATGATGTAGATGCTTCCGCCAGAAGGCATAGCTTCGATGCCATTTTTCAGGATATTGATAAAAACTTGTCTTATTTCATGGGCATCACCATTGATGCAAAGGTTCTTATCGATTGCCTCGACCAATTCCGTATTGGCGAGATGCGAATAGGATCTCATGAAGTCAATCGTTTCTTTTAAAAGTTCGCTCAGGTCAATTTTTGCCATGCTGCCTGTATTTGGTTTTGCCAGAGAGAGGAAATTATCAATGATTGTCTGGGTACGGTCCAGCTCTTGAAGGGATATCGTGATGAAGAGATTCTGGTTATCATTCAGATTCTTTTCTCCTTGGAGAACCTGCATAAAGCCTCTGATCGTGGTCATTGGGTTCCGGATTTCATGGGCAACGGATGCTGCGAGCTGGCTGATTGCTGAAAACTTCTCAGCTTTGTGAAGCTCATGCATCAATTTAAGCTGCAAGTTAGTCATTTCAATGATATAAATGGTTACCGATAGCGCAACGAAAGAGACGAGTGAAAATACAAGCAAATACAAATAGCCCTCCGCTTTGTCGGCGTTGATCATTGCTGCAAGTCTTGTCGTTGTGATCATGCCGTACACAAAAAGGCCAAGAGCGATTTTCTTGTTAACAGTTGTATTTTTATATAATTTTTCAATCGAAAAAAATAAAATCAGTATGACCAGATAATTGACGGCCGTGACGGGGAGCTTGTCAATTCCTACAAAGCCCTGCAATAACAACAGGACAGCCACAAGCAAAAAGCTATCGGTCCTGCTTAGATAAAAAAAGGCAATGAAGACTGGAACCAGCTTCAAGTCGAATTCCATCCCACCATGGAATCTTACAGGCAATGCCATTGTCATCAATAGCGCCGCTAAAATGGCCATTTTAAAGACTTGTTTCTTATATACCGAACGCTTCTGCATCCATAGAAAGTTATACATGAAGCCGAGCGATAATATAATTGAAAAATGCAAGATCAAATCTTTTATAAACTCTACCATTGTATCCCCCAGGATTCTCCAGAATATGAATATATGCCTACATAATTATTATCTACTCCCCATATGGATACTTCAATGGAAAATTCAGATATTTTTAATAAAATTGCATTATTTTGTCTATTCAAAAGGGTGGCTATCGAATTTTGGAAGTGCACCTTCCCGGTCTCAGGAATTTAGGGGGAACCAATTGGGGAGAAATGATGTGCAGGCAACCAACAAAGTTTGCAATCCGAAAAACTTTTTTTACAGTGTCTGTAAAACTTATGCTATAATAAGAACAACCATTGCTTTACCGCATTAAACCCCACTCAATTGGAGTGGGGTTTTTTTATTTGTATATTAAAAGTTTTAAAAAAAGAACAAAAAGCGCAAGCGCCTTGTTCAGCCCCGACAAGCGCTGGAGGGCCGCCCAATGAAGTCGTTCTTTGACTTCAATGGGCGGAACGAAGCGACTCGAGGGGCTAGGCGCAGGAGCTGGATTAAGAAAACCACATGCAGTTATCCACACCTAAATAATTTTATAATTTCCTTAACAAATAAAAAAACAAGCTCTGATGACTCAGAGCTTGTTTGTATGGGCTAATCCGTTATTATAGTTTTGTAACGTTAGCTGCTTGTGGTCCACGAGCGCCTTGCTCAACGTCGAAAGAAACTTCTTGGCCTTCTTCAAGAGACTTGAAGCCTTCGCCTTGGATAGCTGAGAAGTGTACGAATACGTCTTCTCCACCTTCACGTTCGATGAATCCGAAACCTTTTTCTGCGTTAAACCATTTTACTTTACCGTTTTCCATTTTTGTTGCCTCCTAGTGTGATATCCACACAATTTGTTACTATTCTTGTCTCAGTGATATCCAGGCGAATCAAGCAGTGCATGTTCTTTCCTTGCATACCGAACAAAAATAATTCTTCCTAAGAATAACAGAATTAAAAGGATAGTGCAAGCATTAAGGGATTTTCCATAAACAGGATTTTATAAAATATCATTCAAAAGCCCATAATGGATTAATAAAAGTGAATCAGAAAATGTGGTATAATTAAAAGAACATGAAAGGGCGTGGCTAATTGAAAAGCGCAAGCAACATTTATAAAACAGGTCAATCGGTCAATATCAAGGAAACCGGCGAAACAGTGACAATCATGAAATCCCAATACGTAAAAAACATGAAAAGATATTCATACACTGTGAAGGAATATCCAAGCACATTTTACTTTGAGGAAGAACTAGAGAGAAATTAATAACCCCACTAAAAAGCGTGCCACAGCTGAGCACGCTTTTTTTGTTTCTATTTTACTTTTTGCGGCCAAAGGCTGTATTTTCCCAGCTTGACCATAATCGCTGGTACAAGAATTGTTCGAATAAGGAATGTATCAATCAAGACACCGATCGCGACGGTGAACCCGAACATGAACAGCTCCATGATCGGCTGGGTGATCAGGACGGCGAATGTTGCGGCAAGAATGACTCCTGCTGATGAAATGACTCCACCTGTATGGGATATGCCGAGACTGATCGCCTCTTTAATCGGATGGTTCCTTGCTTCCTCTTTTATCCTTGAAATGAGCATGATGTTATAGTCCACTCCAAGTGCCACCAGGAAGATGAACGTGTATAACGGAATCCGGTAACTGATTTCAGAATAGCCGAAGAACTGGTCAAAGATGAAGAAGCCGGCTCCTAGCGCTGTAAAATACGACAGGATGATCGTTGCCATCATATAGATGGGAGCAATCAGGGATTTTGTCTGCATGCCAAGCAGGACCATGATGACAACGGTCGTTAACAGGACGACCACCCAAGTATCGCGGTCATTCACTTCGCGGACTTCTGCTTGCTTCGCGGTTTCGCCAGCATAGTAGAAGTTTGCTCCTTCAAGGCCAGCACCTTGCTTCAGCTCTCCTCCCTGAATACGGATTTCATTCAACTGATCGAATGTCTTTTGGTCATAAGGATTGCCGGCAAAAACGATCTCCAGCTTTGCTGCATTTTTATCTTTGGAAAAATATGAATCAGTGTGCAGGGCAAAATCAGGATTCACGTGTTCAACTCCATCAAAATCTGGATTCACCTGTTCCACTCCATCGATATCAAGGAGCTCACTCCTTAAGGCTTGCAGCTCTTCTTTTCCTATTTCACTGTCACTTTCAACGATCAGGGTTGTCGGTGCCAGTTCACCCGGCGAGAAGTTCTTCTCCAGGATCTCATATCCCTGCCTTGACTGGATGTCATCAGGGAAAGATTTGATAAGATTGAATGAGTACGTGATATTGACCGTATTCAAGGCAATGGCCACCAGCGGGATAAGCACGAAGACTCCGCTCTTTACTGGATTTTTCACTACCATATTTCCAAGCCTGGACCAGATGGCCGATTTAGCAAGTGCCTGGTGGTCCACTTTCGGAAGTGACGGCCAGAACGCTTTCCTGCCAAATAGCACATACAAAGCCGGCAGCAACGTCAATCCGCCAAGGAGAATCAACACTAATGCAATCGAGAAAACCGGCGCAAAATTGCGATATGGCTCATAAATGGCAGCGAACAACACAAGCATGGCCGCGAGTACGGTCCCGCCGCTGAAGAGAATCGGTTCAGTGACTTCCTCCATCGCCCGCTTCATCGCGGTATATTTATTTTCTACCTTTTTCAGTTCTTCTTTGAAACGCGCCACAATGAACAGCGAATAATCAGTCAGTGCTGCAAATAACAGGATTGACATGATCGAGGTCGACTGTGTCTCAATTTCCATCCCTGCAGAGCCAAATATTCCAATACTTTTATTGACCACTTCATAAACAAGTCCTGCTCCCAATAATGGCACCAGCGCCAACAGCGGCGAACGGTAAATCAGGATTAACAGGATAAAGATCAGTCCGACTGTGCCCAGCAATAACACGATATCCGCCCGGGCGAATATGCCGATCATATCGGCGACAATCCCAGCCGGACCGGTGATGGCCAGCTTGACCTCCTCCTGTCCTTTCAACTCTTTTTTGGCAAGCTGCCCAATCTTTTTAATATTGTCATTGATTGTGCTGCGTTCGAGATTTTCTTTCAGTGAAACTGGCAAAATAAGTGTCGAATTGTTTTCCGATAAAAACGATGCTTTTGCTTCAGGTGGCATCAGGTGGAACTGCACTACCTCTTTTACACCCTCTAGTTCCGCCTCCGTCAGCTTTTTGCTGATCTGGTCAATGATCGCAAAATTATCCTCGGTGAATTCTCCCTTTTTATTAAAAACGAGCAGTGCGGGAATCCCCTCGTCATCCGGGAAATGCTCATTGATTTTCTCATCTGCTTTCAGTGAAACGGAATCTTCAGGAAGCCCGGACTCATTAATGCTTGTCGCATAATCACTTGCACTTGGAGCAAGCCAGCCTAGCAACAATGCTGCTAGGACCCAAAGGGCCACGATTCCTTTCGAGCCTTTTTGGCTGCCCGAAAAAGCCGTTAATTTCCTTGCCCACTTCATTCTTCCCTCTCCCCCTCTTTAACGTCTTTCGATAAAAAATGTCGACACCAGGAAGAGGATAAAGCTGACAAGCAATGTCACCCCTCCGCCAATATAAAGGATGAGTGAAAAAGCCTCTGGAATACCAAACGGCTTCAGGTTATGAACCCACATACCTGCTGTCAATCCTGTCGTGCCAATAATCGCTGTCCCTGTATGCCACGATGCCAATTTTTCCGACGTGATCGTGAATACCTCATAATAAACTGCCCAGGCAAACAACGTCAGCCACCCGACAACCAGGATATGGGCATGGATTGGCCGGAACGCATACGAACCCGCACCCGCCATATGAGCCCCAAGCATCGCCCCGATTACTGAAAACACTGCTGAAAATCGAAGCAGCGCCAAATTTTTCTCCTTCATACAAACTCCTCCTCCGTAAGAAAAGCGCAAACGCCTTGGTCAGCCCCGATAAGCGCTGGAGGGCCGACCAGTGAAGTCGTTCTTTGACTTCATTGGGCGGACCGAAGCGACTCGAGGGGCTAGGCGTTGTAGCTAGACAATTCTCGAAGTGAATTTTATACATTCTGTATAAAAAAACCTTCTGATTACTTACGATTCTCATTATAAGAATCGAAAGTGAACAGAAGGTGAACTGGATATTACAAATGAGGAGGTGTTTTAGGCAGCGTCACAACAAACTCTGAACCTTTATCAGGTTCGCTGGTCACGGCAATACTTCCATCGTGCAATTTTATAATCCTGTCTACAATAGACAGACCGAGGCCTGTGCCCTCGATTTCCTTTGATCTCGATGGATCAGCACGGTAAAAACGGTCGAATATCCGCTCGTTCTCTTCCGGGGACATGCCGATTCCGGTGTCCTTAAAGATGATTTTTACCAGGTCGGCTTCTTCATGAAGGGTAATTTCGATCTCTCCGTTTTCCTTATTGTATTTGATTGCGTTTGACAAAAGATTCTCCCAGGCATTATGAAGGAGATTTCCATCGCCATGGAAGATGACGTCCGGCAAATGAAAGGTGAGGGCAATCCCCTTCTCATCAAGCTGCCATACATATTTTTGGATGAGTTCCTTCATTTGGGTTCCTAAATTAACAGCAGCCGGCTTGAAGATAAACTCTTCTTTTTCCAGGGAGGTCAGTAAAAGCAGCTGCTTTGTCATTAATGACAGCCGATTTGTTTCCTGTTGGATAACCTGGATATAATGTGCCTTTTCTTCCTGCTTCAAATTTTCTTTGCCCAGCAGCCGGGTGTAGCCCTGGATATTTAGTAACGGAGATTGGAAGTCATGCGATACATTTGAGACGAATTCTCTCCTCATCTGATCAAGCTGGCTAAGCCTCAAGCTCATTTCCTCAAAGCTTCTTGCCAGGACACCAAGTTCATCCTGCCGGCTGATGTCCAGCTTGATATCAAATTTCCCTGTCTGGATTTCTTTTGTTGCGGATGTCAGCTTTGTGATTGGCTTAACAAGGTACTTCGAGGCAATCAGCACAAGAAAGACACTGATGATGAACATGATCAGGATCATCCAGCCCATCAGCACATGGACTTCACTGAACAAAAGCTTGATGTCAGGCCTGATGAATAGCGCATATTGTTCATTTTCATAGGTGAATGGAACACCTACCGTATTTCGGAGCTCATTGGCGAAAAAGCCAGTGACGAACGTTTCCATCGGATAGTCCCTCATGCCATGGTAGATCTCCCCGCTCAGTACCGAATCTACGGCTCCCTTCTGAAGGTTTGGGTTTTTGAAAGGTGCGCCAAAGTACTGTTCGTAGCCACTTGCATTGACTGCGAAAATTTGGTATCCCATCGATGCGGCACTTTCGAGATAGTTTTCAAGCTCGATATTCTCCTGGCTCTCTATGTAGCTTGAAAGATTCTGCGCCACACTGACATTCTTCTCGTCGTTCAATGGCTTCACCAGCTGATGATAGTAGGTATTGGCTATCAAAAATCCAAGCAGAGTGCTCGTCAGGATAATGGCTATGGTCGCTATCACAAATTTTGAATAGATGGATTTCATTTGCTTTGTACCTCAACCAAATAACCGACGCCGCGGATTGTTTTAATCGCGAAGTCATCGGTCAATTCAGAGAACCGGTCTCGAAGCCTTTTGACATGGACGTTCAGCGTACGTTCATCCCCTGAAAAATCAAGGCCCCAGATTTCCTCGATCAGCTGGTTTCTCGTAAACACCTGGTTCGGCTTCGCTGCCATGTATGAAAGAAGCTCAAACTCTTTCAGAGGCAAAATCAGCGTCTTATCACCCACCTGGACCTCGAAGTTTTGCTGGTTGATCGTTACATTGCCAATTGTAATCAGCATATTGCTCCGCTTCTGATAGCGCCGGAATAAAGCGTTGATCCTGAAAATCAGCTCCTTTGGGTCAAATGGCTTTACGATATAGTCATCCGTGCCTGAAAGGAATCCCTGCTCCTTGTCCTCAATCTGCCCCTTCGCCGTCAGCATGATCACCGGGATATCGTGCAGTTCCCGGATTTGCTTCGTTAGCTCATATCCGTCCATTCCGGGCATCATCACATCCACTACCGCCAAATCGATGACAGTTTCATTCAGCGTTTTCAAAGCACCTGTTCCATCCTGTGCCTGGTATACAACATGTCCTGCTCCCTGAAGCTGGCTTTTTACCAAAAATAAAATATTAGGATCATCATCGACAATTAAGATTGATGCCATCTCTATGCCTCCTTACTCAGTTCTAGTTATGTTTATTATAGCGATTCCTGCTTACTTCGCCTAACTAATTACTTTTTGCCTATTAAACCCCATTTTCACTCTTTTAAACTCTATCATTTTTACTTATTTCGAAGCTCGAAATTTGTCAGAAAAATAGGTACCATACTCTATTAAATGTTTTTTGAAAAATCAGTAACATGTATAGTGAATCTAGTTTATAGGAGGAATGACGATGAATATGAAAAAGAAGGTTCTATCGGTTTCTTTATCAAGCATGATGGCTCTTGGCACTGTAACTGCGGTGGCCCTGCCTGCAGGTGCTGTCGGGAATGGACCGAGTGCCGGAAATGGATCCGTACAAACATCGATTTTGCATACATATGAAAGTTTAGTAGATTATCTGAAGACTCAGGATGCCAAACAGGAGGCAATGGAGCTGGAAGTGATCGGCCAGACCGTCAAAGGCCGTGATATTCACATGGCTAAGTATATCTCCAACCCGGATAATCCAACCGTATTGTTCCTGACCCAGCAGCATGGAAACGAGCAGCTGACAACTGAGGGTGCACTTGAATTCATCAAGCATTTGGGCACTGGTAAAACTAGTGATGTACTTGATAATGTGAACATCCTTGTAATTCCGATGCTGAATGCGGACGGAGCAATGGGCGATGTCGACTTCTCACTTGAAGATTACCACGCTGATGGTGACCGCCACCTTACTCGCTATAATGCAAATTACGTAGATTTAAATCGTGAGCACGCAAAGGCAACTAGCGAGATGGAACCAGAGGCACGCGCACTACACGAGAATGTTTTTGAAAAATATGAAATCGATTACATGATCGACCTTCATCACCAAGGCACGCTCAGCGAAACAGAAGGTGAACTTGTTTCTGGATCGATTCTTTACCCGACCAACCCTGACGTGAAAGCAGAGGTACTCGAAGGCTCCAAGAAGCTTGGTGCAGTCGTATACAATGCGCTTGAAGAAAAAGGATGGGGCCATATTGGCAAATACCGCGGCGGGGAAGGTGCAAATATTGGCCGTAACGGCGCAGCTGTCCGCTATGACATTTCGACTCTGTTATTCGAAATGCGCGGCATGTCTGACCATTTTTACGAGTCTTATGCGTTAGGCCAGAAGAGCAACGGCTACCTGATCAAGCAGACCATCACCACTTTGGATGCTACAGTAAGAGCGATTGCAGATGACTCTATCGAAAAGATGGATACCAGCTTCTGGGATACTCTCCCATATCAATCAAACAGGCAAAGTGAAGAAGCAGACGAATAAGATTTTTACAGTGTGATTCCCGTGGTGGATCACACTGTTTTATTTTCGTTGATTTTAAGAACACGACATTTATCGTATATAAGTGCCCAGGTGATTTACGTAAGATTAAATTAAAACCCCCTTACAGGAGGCTTGCTGATGAAGTTATTTTTTAATATTCCACTTACTTTTTTACTCATCTTCAGCCTGTTCTCGGGGCTTGGTTCCTCCCAGGCTTCCGCTTCAGGTCATGAATGGGAAGACACGATCTATGACCGTCCAGAACATCATTCAAACTATACTACGGAAAAAGATGTTTTCATTACGATGAGGGATGGCGTGATTTTAGCAGCCGATGTACACCTGCCTGATGGCCAGGGACCGTTCCCTGTCATCCTCACACAAACACCTTATAACAAGAACGTAAGCAGCACCGAGAATCTAAATGAGTATTTTATTAAACGCGGCTATGCCCATGTGGTAGTCGATGTCCGTGGAACGGGCGCCTCACAGGGGGCATGGGATTCCTTTGGTGAAGCAGAACAGCGCGATGGCAAGGAGGTCGTTGAATGGGCAGCAAGCCAGTCATGGAGCACTGGCAAGGTTGGTTTATATGGCTCTTCCTATCGGGCCATCAACCAGCTTTTAACCGCAGCCCAACAGCCTGAAGGGCTGGAAGCCATTTTTCCAATCGTGCCGATGGGTGACATGTACCGCGACATCCTTATGTCTGGAGGATTGGTGAACACAGGATTCATCCCGCTCTGGCTCGGACTTGTGACAGGCAGCGGTCTGCTCCCCCCTTCCTACACTCTGTCAGATCCAATCATGGGCACGACAGTTTTGTTAAACCATACAGGACAATTGCTCGGCTTTCCAGTCAGTACCCTAAGCTCTGCGATTACAGGAGGCGACTTCGCCTATGATGGACCAGCCGCACAGCTGCGCTCCCCACTGGCAGTGGCCGATCAAATTGAAGTTCCCGCATTTTTCACCGGCGGACTTCATGACCTTTTTCAGCGAGGCACACCGCTTCTTTATGAAAAATTAAAAGCGAATGGCGTACAGACAAAGCTGTTGATGGGAAACTGGACGCACGGAAACTATGGCAGCGGCTTGCCTGCCGACAATGTCCCTGCCCTTGACCAGCTGGCGTTGCGATGGTTCGACCAATATTTGATGGGAATCAACACGAACATCAATAAAATTCCTGATGTCACTCAATATGTGCTTGGTGAGGAACGCTTCGAGGTCCAGCCAGGTTGGCCTCATAAGAATGTGAATGCCGAGAAGTTTTACCTGCGCAGCGGTAAACAGTTGACGAAGGATACACCTTCCTCTTTAGAGCCGTCGCGCACGATGCTCCAGCAGCCGCTGAACGGCATCTGCTCAGGCAGCACGAACCAGTGGATGGCCGGAATTCCGGATGCCCTGCCATGTACAAAAGATAATCGCCTGACAGAATTGGGCGAGCTCACCTATACGACGGCACCTGTGAATTCAGAACTCCGTGTATCCGGGCCGATCGCCGCAAAGGTTTTTGCCAAAACAACCGCGCGCGAACTAGTTCTGTCTGTTCGAGTAACCGATGTCGCACCGGACGGGACTTCTTCCGAAATTACCGCAGGCTGGCTTGCTGCCTCACACCGGGCAGTCGATGAAAGCAAGAGCCGCTTCCTCGATGGAGAAAACATCCAGCCATGGCACCCATTTACGAGAGCTGCCGTGCAGGAAGTTAAACCATATGAAGTAATGGAACTGGACGTCGAAATCTTCCCGACCAACTTCGTCATCAAAGAAGGCCACAGGCTCCGCGTTGCTATCGGGCCAAGCGACTTCCCACACTCCATGTCGCCGGCCCCGCAGCTTTTGAATCAATTCGGTGGGGTCGCTACCATCTTAAATAATTCAAAATATCCATCCTCTATTGTGCTGCCCGTTGTTGAGAATTAGTTCTGAATCTAGCCTGCCGAGTTTTCGGCAGGCTATTTGTCTTGAAATGTTCACTGGCTATTTATTCTCTTTTGCTTAAAAATGGAGGAGAAAGGATGTGGAGTATGATTATAAAAAAACGGGTTAAATCGAATGAGTTGAAAATGTTGGATTGGTTAGCACCTCGGATGGAATTTACTGAGAAAGAGAAACAACGGCACTATAGTCTCAGGAAAGGATTTGAAGGAGAAATCAAGTTTGATATATGGATGGAAGCCCTTGAAATTGAACATCTGACACTGAATGACCTGCTCTTAGAAGTAGGAGGAACAACCTTCCAGATTGATTCTCTTATCATTATTCAAGATGCAATCCTTGTTTTCGAGGTAAAGTACTATGAAGGTGACTACTACTACGAAGGTGAACGCCTCAAAAAAATCAACGGAAGTGAAATCAAAGATCCCCTGCTCCAATTGCAACGGAGTATCTCCCTGCTTCGACAACTATTTGAAAGCTTAGGCTTTCGCCTTGTGATTGAATCCTCCGTTGTCTTCATCAACCCTGAATTTACTCTATACCAGTCCCCTAAGGATGCAACCATTATATTTCCAAGCCAGTTAAATCGTTATATGAAAAAGCTAAACAAGAGACAATCCAAACTGACCAATCTTCATAGAAAAATTGCAGAGAAGCTTTTACAATTACACCAAACTGACTCCCCTTATAAGCGAGTTCCAAGGTACGATTATGATCAATTGGCGAAAGGGCTTATGTGTGAAGAATGTCATCACCCTATGAATAGGACCGAAAAAAAGGAATTCGTGTGCAGCCACTGTGGAACACATGAAAAGATTGATGCCGCTGTCATGCGAAGTATCGAGGAAATTAGGTTACTTTTTCCGGAGAGGAAGTTAACTACAGCTTTGATTTTTGATTGGTGTAATGGAGTACTGCCTATCAAAGCAGTTAGAAGAGTTTTAAATAAACATTGTAGTCCGGTTGGAGACAGGCATATGCGCTATTACAAGTAATATTCAATAATACAACTTTAATCTTTTTACATCCGGGGATTTCTGAAGGACTTTCCTTTTACCCTTTTTACTTCTCTCCAGCATTTTCGGGCAATGCAGAGGCTTTCCTTTTACCCTTTTTACTTCTCTCCAGCATTTTCGGGTAATGCAAAGCCTTTCCTTTTACCCTTTTTGCTTCTCCCCGGCATTTTCAGGTAATGCAGAGCCTTTCCTTTTACCCTTTTTACTTCTCTCCAGCATTTTCGGGTAATGCAAAGCCTTTCCTTTTACCCTTTTTACTTTTTCCTGACATTTTCGGGTAATGCAG
>NZ_BASE01000082.1 GCF_000813125.1 Mesobacillus selenatarsenatis SF-1 | reverse complement strand
CAGCTTTTCTGCCTTTTCCTCCAAACCTGTCTGAAGTTGGGCGATGTTCTGACAGCTTTTCTGGCTTTCCATCCAAACCTGTCTGAAGTTAGGCGATGTTCTGACAGCTTTTCTGCCTTTTCCTCCAAACCTGTCTGAAATTGGCCCTAGTTCTGACAGCTTTTCTATCATTTCCTTCAAACTTGTACGAAGTTGCCTCTTATCTGACAGCTTTTCTGCTTTCTCTTCCAAACCTGTCCGAAGTTGGCCCTAGTTCCGACATCTTTTCTTCCTTTCCCACCAAACCTGTACGAAGTCGAACTAGGTTCAGACAACTTTCCTGGCTCTGCCTCCAAACCTGTCTGAAGTAATGTTTCTCAACGAAAAAAAGCCCCTATTAGGAGCTTATATCCAATGACTTTTCCAGTAACTTCTGATGCCTGATTTCAAATTTGTGGATGTGGTTCAATTCTTCTAGCAGGTCATGAATCGAGACCAGCTCGTAATAGATGACCGTTTCTTCAGAGAACCGGTGGGAGTAAGCCTCACGCACATCTACCTCATGCCTCAATAAATCCAGCAGTTCTTTTACAATAGCGTCATGAGACTCATCCATCGCAAAATCGGGATGGTGGAACGCGGACTTGATCGATTTTACCATGTCTTCGACTATCTGTGCTTTTTTCTCAGGCAGGTGCATTGATGGGAGCGAAACGAGATTTCCGACATGATAATGGACTTGTCTCAAGATTGTCAGCTTCTTGAATTCATAATGGATGTTCCTCATATTCTTCCGGTCGAATTGATGCAGCTTCCATTCTTTCTTTTGATGCTTGCATAGTGTTTCAATAGCTTCCATGTCTTTCAGGATTCTTTGAAAATCCGCCCTTGTTTCCCGGTGCAATGGCTGATGCCTTGTGATTTCCGTTCCCCTGCCTTCTATCAGGTCCCCTGTCTCTACAATCAATTGTTGGATTTTTGACTTGATCGATTTTGAATAGTCAGGTCTGATCACGAGCAGGTTCACCAGGGTCGACACCGTTAGCCCGGTCAAAGTCGTTCCTAGACGGATGAAAAAGTTGGACAAATAGTGATCCTGAACAGTCGAAATCATCGCCACTCCTGTAAGCACCGCCACCAGCGCTCCGTCCTGCAGATGCAGCTTGTGGCAGGCAACAATCGTCGCGACGGCAACAAGCATATAGGTTAGCGGGCTGTCGCCGAACGCAAAGTTGAAGACAACGGAAAAAGCAGCTCCAATCGCAGATGCCGGAAATCGTACATATGCTTTTTTTATCGAATCAGCCGCGGTCGGTTCAATCGTCACAATCGCTGTGATCACGGCGAACATCGGCGGCCAGCCTAACAGCTCACAGATCAAAGCCGTGATGAAGACAGCAATCCCCGTTTTAAGAACCCTTCCTCCGACAAAATTAAATTTTTTAAGTATAGCCATTTTGCATTCCTCATTTATAAATACATACACTCATTATACCGTATGGAAGCCAGATACGAAAAAGAGCCCCTAATAATAGGGACTCCTGAATTAGTTGATTACATATCCGTCTCCGGTGACCTCAGTATCAGCCGGGACAGTGATATAGATGAATTCCATTCCTTGCATCATTCCATATCCACCGTTGAACTGCTCTCCACCTTCACTGAATTGAGTAAATGGAAATGCGTTCTTGTACTTAACATGCTTGATATTCACATGATCAGGCGGATAGATTTTCAGAGTAGATTCACTTAGCTCTATCTCTGGTGATTTAAAGCGGTCGGTTATATCAATATTGTCCATATAGGAATAAGTGGAGTAATGGGTCACATCTACTTTTCCGTCAAGAGATTCAACCTTTTCGACGAAGATCATTACATTCTGACCCATAAATTTTATGTCCAGAAGCTTATCTTTGAGCGGAAAATCCCATGTTTCTTTTTTGGTAAGTCCTTCCGCTTCTTCAATCCTTCCAGATTCAACTACAGAATAAATATCGTTATTCAATCTATCGTTTTCTTCAATTTCTTTATCAGTCAGGTACTCAGCTTCTAATGTATCTTCAACAGGCACCATGAATGATAGAATACCCGCCACCAGCAGGATAATGAGGTATCCAGCAAAAACCTTTGTGATGCCGCTTCCGCTCATGAACCTAGCACCGAAGAATCTATTTGAAAAACTCCCGAAACTGACCATCAGCAAGATAATAAAGAATAATAGAAAGATAATACTCATTTCCTCACCTCCAGGCTGTTAGAGATCCAAACTGATATTGCATAGGCAAGCGCGGATGCGAGAAGCACCTTTAACATAAACAGCAGAAAGGATGTTTCTCTCACAAAAATTTGCCCGATATCAATCACAAGGGTAGACTCGCTTGCCAGGAATACATTTAAAAACAAACTTCCGAAAAGGAGCGCAGGAAGGATGATAATGAAAGCCTTGTTCCTCTGCACCAGCATCCCAACCAGATAGCCCAGCGCTGTGAACAGGAACAGATAAAGAATCGTAGCAGTCAGGCCTTCTGCCATTTGCAGCATTGTTATTGGCTGGCTTTCGATGAATTCCCGGTCCTTCTGGAACAGAATCGCCAGCTTCAACGATTGGCTTGCGAGCACAAACGTAACTCCGCCGATGACACTTGCCCAGCCAAGGAACAGGATATTCGATAAATGACTGCTCAGCCTGTTGGCCACAAACGCGTAATCATCAAAACGATAAGCCTGGGTGGTGACGACGATTGCTGAGATAAAAGCCCATATCATCATAAAAGCGAGGATGATATTGCCAGAATAATAGTTCATATCATAGCTGAAAGTTTCCGATCCTCCGCCACCACCTCCTTCTCCGCCAAGCGAAAAAAGAATCCCGATAATCTGCAGCATCATCAGCGACGTGAACATCCCACGGTAAGATTTCATTTTAAAACGAAACTGCTTTTTCACAACATCCCAAAGGCTAACCTTTGTTAAATACATCATCAATCCCGCCTTTCTCCTGGCTCGTCAAGTACAGACAGAGGTCCTCGTTTGAAATCGTCGAGAATTCCAGGTTGTTTTTCATCGCTGAAGCAATCTGGTCATCGGAAAGATCATTGCGGATCACGGCATATATCCGTCCGAATTCGGTATTGCTTTTATGAAATACCTCATGGCCTCGGAGCCAGTTCTTAATCGCCTCTTCTTTTCCGCTGACAACAACCGCATACTCGCGAAGTTCTTCAATCGGCATATGCAAAAATTGCTTTCCGTCCTTTAGGAGCAGTATGTCTTCTAGGATATCCTCTACCTCGTTCAGGTGATGGCTTGAGATAATGATCGTACGGGGGTTCGCGATATAGTCCTTCAAGAGCGCTCTGTAAAAATCCTTCCTGACTCCGGCATCCATTCCATTTGTTGGTTCATCGAAAATCGTCAGCGGGCATCGTGCCGCCAGTCCTATAATTGCGTTGAATGTATTCTTCATCCCTTTTGATAGTCCGTCATGATTCTGCTTCGGATCCAGGCCGAAATAATCAAACAGATTACGCGCAAGCTTCATATCCCAGTTGTGATAAAAATCGGCTGCTGATTCCAGCAGTTCCTCGAGATTCAATGCGGCTGGCAAATTCAGGTCATTATCAATCATGATCATATTGGCAGACACTGTTAGATTATTGAATGGATTCTCTCCAAACACTCTGACCTCACCTGAACTCTCGCGCATGAACCCTGCAGCGATTTTCAGCATCGTCGTCTTCCCTGCTCCATTCCTGCCAATCAGGCCGGTGATCTTATTTTCACCGAGGGAAAACGAAAGGTTATCTAAGGCTTTTTTCTTCCCATATGTTTTTGTTACATTTTCGAACTCCAGCACACTCATCATGAATCCCCCTTCATATCCCGTTTGGCTTCCTGGATCATCTCGATCAATTCCTCTTTCGTCACCTGGAGGTGCTCCGCCTCCCGCACCAACTCAGCCACCAATAACTTCAATGTCTGGTTCCTCCGTTTCGCCGTTATAATCTTCTTCGCATCCTCCGATACAAACATCCCGAGACCGCGCTTTTTATAAACAATGTTTTCATCTGCCAAAATATTCAACCCTTTTGCCGCTGTCGCTGGATTGATATTCAGCATTTCCGCAAGCTGATATTGTGAATAAACCTTCTCATCCTTTTTGATACTCTCGCTGAGAATCTCCGTTTCCAGCCACTCGGCGATTTGGACGTAAATCGGCTTCATGCTATCTGAATTAAGAATCAACCCCGCACCTCCTCTAACAGGTTACATAGTGCATTACTGTTGTAATGTACTATATATTATATTATGCAATATCACAAGGGATATTTAACCATTTATAAAAATATTAGATAATTATAGAAATCTCCAATATAAAAAACCCCCTCGCATTTCACGAGAGGGTAAATTCTATAAAACTTTTTTGTCCAATGGACTTTCCAGCTTCATAAGTTCCAACTTCATTTTTTCCGTTTCAATCAGGTAGTTTTCATGCTTCAATCTTTCAAGCTCGATTTCGTCTTTAATCATGCTGTGTTTGATTTTGGCTACTCTTTGATAATGGCTTGTAACAATCGCGACTAGCGGGATCGAAAACACCATTATAATTGTAATCGTTCCTGTCATCATGGAACTTCACTCCAAATCTATCATGATTTTACTTATATCATAGCAAAAACAGGAAAAATAAACCAACCCTAAACAGATGTTTCAAACTGGACTTTATGCAGGTTGGCGAAGATGCCTCCCTGTTCGATCAGCTCATCGTGACTGCCTTGTTCTGCGATTCCATCCTCTGTCACGACGACAATCCTATCCGCGCTTCTGATTGTTGCCAGTCTGTGTGCGATGACGAGCGTTGTCCGGTTCTTGGATAGTTCGCCAAGAGCTTTTTGAATGATTCTTTCTGTCTCTGTATCCAGTGCGGAAGTCGCTTCATCAAGAATCAGGATTGGCGGATTCTTCAGGAACATACGTGCAATCGCAATCCGCTGTTTCTGTCCGCCCGACAGCTTCAGGCCGCGTTCTCCAATCTGTGTTTCATAGCCATCCGGCAGGGCAGCGATGAAGTCTTCCAAGTGCGCCTGCTTAGCGGCTCTGACGATATCTTCATGCGTTGCACCAAGTGAACCGTAGGCAATATTTTCACGCAAGGTCCCGGTGAAAAGAAACACATCCTGCTGGACAATTCCGATCTGTGAGCGGAGTGATTTCTTGGTTATCTCGCGGATATCGATGCCATCGATCGTGATACTGCCGCTGTTCACATCATAGAAGCGCGGAATCAATGAACAAATCGTCGTTTTCCCTGCTCCAGATGGTCCGACGAACGCGACCGTTTCCCCATGACGAATTTTCAAATCGATTCCTTCCAAGACAGGTTTATTTTCATCATAGCTGAACGTAACATCTCTGAATTCGATATCACCTTTCAAACTAGCGATCTCAGTCGCATCTTCCCGGTCCACAACATCTGGACTCTGGTCCATCAGCTCGGTAAACCGTTTGAACCCTGCCATTCCTTTTGGATACAATTCAAGAATCGCACTGATTTTATCGATTGGCTTGAAAAGGACGTTGACATACAAGACGAAGCCTACCAGTTCTCCATAACTCAAACTGCCGCTAAAGCTTAGCCACGCCCCATACACCAGGACTACAAGGATAATCAACCTTGTCAGCATATAGATGCCAGATGAACTGAAGGACATAACCTTATAGGCAGTCAATTTAGCACGACGGAACTTACGGTTATTCTTTGTGAATCTCTCAATCTCAAAATCTTCATTTGTAAAAGACTGGACAACCCGGACTCCCGACACGCTGTCCTCAACCCTGGCATTCACATCGGCAATATCTGTGTACATATTTTTCCACGCCGCGTTCATCTTCAGGTTGGAATAGGTAATAAGCCAAATCAGAAACGGTACGATGATCATCGTAGTCAATGCCAGATTGACATTGATCGTCAACATGATCCAGAACGCGCCGACGAAGGTCATCACCGCAATGAATAAATCCTCCGGTCCATGATGTGCAAGCTCACCCAAATCAAAAAGATCATTGGTAATTCGGCTCATGATGTGTCCGGTTTTCGTATTATCGAAAAAGCGGAATGATTGCTTCTGCACATGCTGAAACAGCTGCTGCCTCATGTCTGTCTCAATGTTGATTCCCAGCTTATGGCCCCAGTAGTTCACGATAAATTGAAGCAATGTGCTGATTATGTACAACAGCAGCAGCCCGATGCTTACACTGACGATCATATTCCAGTTCCCGCCAGGCAATAAGGTATCAATAAACCATTGCACAGCGAGAGGAAAAGCAAGCTCCAACAGAGCAACAATTACCGCACTGCTGAAGTCAATGATGAATAACCGCCGATGAGGGCGATAATAAGTAAAGAATCTCCGTATCATTTTCCTATCTCCTTTAATATCTTCAAGTGATTATATGCCAAGGAGTGTCACTATTTCAATAATTTTGAAAAAATAAACCGAGAGGATATTTCTTCAATATACGGTTATTTTTACAAAATATTGGTTAGTTTATAGAAGAATCGAACTGCGGTTGAGGTGAATACATAATTGATTTCTAAAAGACATTTCCTGTTTAATGTAATAATCATTGCCGTTCCATGGCTTTCTTTAGTGTTCATTGGCAGAAGAAGCTTCAAACGTTATTCTTTTGCTGGGGTTTTGATTATTGTGTTTGAAATTATCAACCATTTGTATGGTCACAAACGGCAGTGGTGGAAGTTTTACAATAAACGAAAGTCCTTCCTGAGGGATGAACTTCCATTTAGCATTGGACCATATATGCCGCTATCAATGTGGCTGCTGAAGTACTCGTTTGGGAATTTCAAAAAGTTTATTACGCTTAATGCGATTGCCGACGCGATTTTTGCCTTCTTTTTCATCGATGTGCTCAAGAAGCTAAAAATCATCAGATTGAATAAGCTGAATCATCTTCAGTTCTTTTTCTACCTGCATTACAAAGCTTACTTACTGTATGGGGTACAATACCTGTTTGAGAAGATGCGGGGATATAGATTGTATATGTAAAAAACGCTCCGGGGCTCTATGCCCGGAGCGTTCGTTTATTAGGAAGGCACAAGAACTCCTTCAAGCTCTCGATTGATTTCTTTTGAGCGGTTTGCTGCATGATTGACTGCCTGGGAGATTGCCGTACCGCCGTTGTACTTTCTCAACGCGTTCAACCCTGATGCTGTCGTTCCATTTGGAGAGGTCACATTTTTCCTGAGGACCTCTGGTGTTTCGTCTTTTTCGATGATCATTTTTGCCGCACCAAGGATTGTCTGGGCAATGATTTCACGGGCCATTTTTTCGTCCATCCCGTTTTCCCTGCCGACACGCTCCATATGCTCCATCAAGTAGTAAAAATAAGCAGGGCCGCTTCCGGCAAGGCCTGTGAAGATATCCATCTGCTCTTCTTCAATCAGGAACACTTTTCCCATGCTGCTTAAAAGTTCTTTTATATCCTCGATGTTTTCATCCGATGTGTGTAATCCTGGAGAAATGGCAGTGGCTGATTCCTGGATCATGCTTGACGTGTTCGGCATGACGCGGACAACCTGCTGGCCATCTTTAAGGTTATCTTCCATAAACCCTGTTGAAATACCTGCCAGAACGGACACAACCACCTGGCCAGGAACTAATTTATCCTTCAAAGCTTCTAGAGCTCCCGCTGCACCTTTTGGCTTCATCGCTAAAATAAACATATCGATATCTTCATATGGCAATTCAGATTGAGGCATCGCATTGATTCCATACCTGGATTCCAACCGCTCCAATTTGGCTGCATTGCTCTTGTTCGTCACATAAACATTTTCCGCACGCATTTTACCTGATTTGACTACACCTGAAATCATTGCTTCCGCCATCGATCCGGCACCTAAAAAAGCTACTTTTTTATGTTTTAACAACCGCATTCACCTCATAAAAGTTTATTTCCGTTCACATTTTATCAACGTTACCTATAGTAACATCCTCAGAATGAGATTCAAGGATATGAGGTCAATTCGGTAGCATACTGGCGAGATAGTGAATGAAAGCGGAAACATTCTGTTTATAAGTTGCATTTTATTAGGTAAATCCTCGTTAATCCATTGAGAATCCAAATTATGGCCGAATACGGGAAGTGAAGTTCCCCTTCAAAACGTATGGATACAGGACAGCTAAAAATAGAAAAAACATCTCATTAGGAATGCTTGAAAGGAAAAAAATTTGAATTAGAATGCCAAAGTAAGCCAGGTAAAGGTAAGAAGCACTTCTATATATTTTTTCTTTCTGAAGCTTAGCAAAAATGAAAACCAGCATGACCAGGAATAAGGAAATACCAATCACCCCAGATTCGGCTAACACTTCCAGGAAGGTATTATGTGCGTATTTTAGCTTGCCGGTATCCCTGAGATAATAGTCTGAAAAGTTGAAGACGCCAATTCCTATCACAGGGCTGCTAACGAAATAATGCAGCGCTTTTTCCCATATTTCAAATCGTCCACTGCCACCGTCATTGCCAATCCTGGTCATTCTGTCTATGATCATTTCGAAAATGTTAAAGTTCGTGAAGCGAGAAACAATGAATCCGATGGCAATAGAGAAGCTGAAGGTTTTTAAGAGTGTCCAAATTTTTACCCGTTTGATATAAATGTACATCACAATGATGAGCAGCATGGCAGCGAGCCCTCCACGTGAAAAGGTCAGCACATTACAAACAGCAGCCAGCAAGAATCCATAGCGATTTTTAGAATGCTGCAGGTTAGTTAAGTAGAAGGCAAAGAAGATTGTATTATGAAGGATATAAAAATTCGGGTCATCAAGGAGGCCAATCAACCGTGGATAATCACGGTCCAGGAGCACCCCATGCATCCGGATGTCTTCATCTCCCTCGGACGAAAGCTGGAACCCCAGCATTTTCAGCCCGTAAATGTATAGAAGCAAGCTTATGCCATTAAAAAGCAGACCTGCATTGGCCACAGCCTTTTCAATCACTACAGTCGAAAAGCTTGATATCAACGACTTCATTAATAAATAGCAGCTGATAATCAATATGAAACCGAGGATGATCCGCAGGCTGCTTTCAGGGAATAAGGAAAAAACTCCTGTGAAAGCATAGTACAGATAAAACAAATACATGGACGCTTCGTATTCTGTTGTTTCTTCAAAAACAACTTCCCGGAGATGAAAGAGATAGTAGCCAAATAGCAGCAGCATATATGGCTGCAATGAAAACCCAACATCGATGCTATACTTCCCAAGGTGGATCAATACGAAGAGTCCCACTAGGGCAAAGTATTTCCGATCTTGTTTCACGAAACATCCCTCCTCTTTTTCAAAGAAAGGATCAATTTCCTCAGCTGCTGATCAAGCAAGCAGAGCAGACAGATGAAAACACAGCTGACGAAAGACGCTAAGTACGGATTGCCTGGCAGTATAAAATCGATGCCATAGAAGCACAATGCAAAAAACGCAACATAACTCGCAGCCTTTTTAGCGATGGGCCAACGATCCGGGTTCATTGCCAGAAACCCAAGGACAGAAATGATTTCGATCAGGACAGCAGCATAGACCGCCCCCATGACCGTGAATTCCCCGCTTAAAAAGTAATATAGAAACACAGCAGCCATGACGACCACAAACTGGACTGCCGTTCGTCTTGTCTGCAGATTTTTTGTTGTCAGCCCATCGGCAAAAGCGATACTGATGCTCTGGAAAAATAAAATCAGGCCGGCAATTTTCAACGGTTCTGCCGCAGAGGCCCATTTTGCTCCGAAAAGAAGAGAAACAATTTCATTCGACAAAAAGAAGATCGGGATTGTCATAAGCATGCCGATGATCCCCATCATTTTTGCCTGGAGAATATTAAGCCTCAAGTGTTCCTCATGCTCACCATGATGGAAATGACGGAACAGAACCGGGTAAAACGCTCCCGCGATGACACCCGGCACCTGATACAGCGCCGATGGAATTCGGTATGCCACTGCAAAGATTCCCACTTCAGTCATTGTGATTGTTTTTTCTAGAATGAGCGGTCCTAATTGCGGCAGGAGCATAATCAGCAAACCGCTCAGCACAAAGGACCAGATATTTTTAAGCAGAGATCTCTTGAAAGGAGTACGGAGGTTAAGCTTGACCTGCCTTCCCACCAAATAAAGGCCGTAAAAACCAGCGATTAAATAAGAGAGGCCGAATAAAAAGGCGATCATTAGCACATGAAGCGATAAAAACATGCCAATTGGAATGAGGATTACAAGCACTAGCGAAGAACAGATACGAATATATCCTAAATACTCCATCTTCTCTTTCAGCTGGAAGTAAGTGATCCCAATACTTTGCAGTGCAAGTCCGGCTACCATTGGAATGACCAGGGAAAACATGATCCCCTTCAACTGTGGCTGGTCATATGAAAAATGGATGATCGCATACGAAGACAAAAATGTCGCAGCAAGAAGGATGGCCCGCAATTTTATATACGAAACAACAATAGCCGCAACATCCGCATTCTGTTTGGACCCCTCCCTCAGCACGGTGTTGCTCAGACCTGCGTCGGTAAAATACCCCATGACCATCGCAAACGCCAGTGCCACACTGAACATTCCATAATTCTCAGCATTTAAATAGTTGACCAGTACAATCAGCACCACCGTATTGACCCCTCTGGAAAGAGCCGTACTGTAAAAAAGATGAAAAACATTCTTTCCGATTCCGTTTTTGCCAGCCTTGCTCATAACCCTTCACCACTTTTATTCCGACCTAGTACTTTTTCCTTTCACCCTTACTGGTGCGCGATCTAATGAATTCTTTCTGTGCTCGATTTTCGTTAATGCTGTCAAAGTAATCTTTTAACATCGCTATTCCGACCCCAGCAAAAAGGCCAACAACCGCAGCTATTGCCATCGATACAACCATATTCGGAAAAATCTTTTCCGGCTTTGTCTGATTGCCCTTTCCTTCCAGGATGTTGACAACGTCGACCTCCGTAACCTCCTTGAATTCAGTGGCAGACGATTCAGCAATCTCGTTTGCGATTTCCCTTGCCAGGTCTGGACTCTTATCATGAACCGCCAAAGTCACGACCAAAGAGTTTTTGTTATTTGAAATGAATAATTGATCCTGGACATCCTTGACTGTACGTTTTAGCTCAAGTTTCGATATGACAGGTTCAAGTACCGCCGAGCTTTCAACCAAATCTATATACGTTTGTATTAGCTGTTCATTTGTAATTGGGTCTACATATGAAGAGGAAGTATTGATGTTTCCAATTAAAATTTGCTTTTTAAACTGATGGACAGGGTTGAAGACAAACTGCAGCAAGATAAAAGCTAATAGGACGACGCTTAGAAACGAAACAGCGATCAGCTTGATCCTCCGTCTAAGCACCTCAGCAAGTTCTATGATTGACAAGAAAACCTCCCCCTTTCATGTTCATAAGACTGTATTATTTATATCGATTTTCATGAAAAAGGTTCCTTTTTACTGCCCAGGCATCCAGCGATTGTTACCAAATTCCCATGTCGAGCATAAACTATTTTTCAAGATATCTTTTTTCATGAAGAGGATGAATTCTATGAATCTATTATTTATTACAGACTTCCTGGATACCGGGGGCGCAGAGAGATATTTTGTCAAATGCGAGAATATGATTCCTGACGAAAAGCTGCAGATTTATACCGCTGCCAGGAAAGGCTCATTTGTCCAATACTTAGCCAATCCTGCCAATTTTACGGCAATCAGGGGCAATCCCATTACAAACCTGATCATATTGTTTTGGCTTGTCGTGAGAAAGGACATTTCAGCTATCCATGCCAACAGCCTGAGGATGCTGTTCCATGCCGTTCTTTTAAAATGCTTCTTTCCACGGATAAAGCTGATTTATACAAAGCATAATGTGACACTCTTGGATCATCACTTTCCGTCCTTGCTTGTTTTTCTTTTAAGATACTTCGTTGCTCGAATCATTACTGTCTATCAGGGACAGGCAGATGAACTTGCCACTATGGGTATACCTGCGGCAAAAATAAAGACCATTTATAATGGTGTGGATTTGCAGCAGTTCCAGTACGTAAACAACAGACAAGATAGAGTTAAAAAAACGATCGGAATCTTAGGGAGACTCTCCCCCGAAAAGAACATTCCCTTCTTTTTAAAAATCGCCGAAAAACTGAATGGAGAAAGCTATGATTTTCTTATTGCCGGGGATGGTCCTGACCGTGACAAAATTGAAGATAAAATCAAACAGTCTGGACTGGAGGAGAGAGTCGAGATGCTCGGGGATATCAGCAACCCGGATGATTTTCTTGCATCGATTGATGTCTTTGTGCTGACTTCCTTTCGGGAGGCTTTCCCAATGAGCATCCTCGAGGCATTCGCGGTCGGGACTCCGGTGGTGACAATCGATGTCGGGGGGATCAGCGAAGCAGTGCACAATGAGGAGACTGGAATCCTTATCGAGACCCACTCGGAGGATGAATTTTCCTCAAAGATTGCCGAGTTATTGAGGGATAAAGATAAGGTTGAGCATATCCGGGCAGCTGCCAGAAAAGCGGCTGAAACCAAATTTAATCTCCAGCATATGATCCATGAAACAAAACAGGTCTACCTAGAAGTACATGAAGATAGGAGGATGTAAATGGACACAAGCAAGATTTCGGTCATCATTCCTGTATACAATGAAGAAAAATATATATCAGAAGTGATTGAGAGCATTAATGACCAATCATGGAAAGAGCCAATTGAAATCATCGTCGTCGATGGAAATTCAACCGACAGGACGAGGGATATTATTCTAAAGCTAGCGAAAAACTTAAAGGCCAATCGGGAAATCAGGCTGCTGACAAACCCAGAAAAGTCGATTCCCCGATCGCTGAATATGGCATGTGAAGCAGCGTCTACACAACTCATCGTCCGGATTGACGGGCATACATTGGCGCCGGAAAATTACATTTCAGACGCGGTTACGACACTGAAATCTATTGACTTTAACGGCATAGCCGGCGGAAGGCTCAGGATTTCTCCAGGCTCAGACACGATTGTATCCACTGCCATCTCCACAGCGGTCTGCCATCCATTCGGCATTGGCAATGCCTCCTACCGCACGTATCAGGGAAATGGGATCGTGGAGACCGATACAGTACCCTTTGGCGCTTTTACAAAGCAAACATGGGAGCTCCTGGGTGGATACGACGAAGAACTTTTGGGCGATGAAGATTATGATTTCTGTCTCAGAGCACGGGCAAAAGGATTGCAAATCCTCTTGAATCCGAAGATTATCCTTGATTATTACGCGCGTCCAACCTACATCGATTTATGGCAGCAATACTATCGCTACGGGTACTGGACAACCAGGACCTTATCGAAGCACAAAAAAGTCCCTGCCTTCCGCAAATGCATCCCACTCTTATTCACAGCAACTCTAGTATTCTTATCTGTCTTCATACCAACCCTATTTTACCTCCAGCTAATCATCTATCTGGCAGCCGCAGCTTTTTTTGCTATTAAAGCAAGCAGGCCTGTTAAGAAACCGAAAATCATGTTCAGTCTTTGCCTTCTGCTCTCTTTTCCGATTCTGCATTTTTCCTATGGATTCGGCAACATCTTCGGCATAGCAGGTTTAATCGTAAAGGATAGGAGATGATGGTATGAAAGTACTGGTAACAGGTGGTGCCGGTTTCATCGGCTCGACAATAGCAGAGGAATTACTCAAAGCCGGCCATGAGGTGTTCATCGTTGATAATCTATCCACTGGAAAAAGAGAGTATGTGCCATCCCGCACTGCTTTTTTCCCGGTCGACCTGCTGGATAGCGGCGACCTGTCTGTTGTTTTCAAGCTGGTGCGTCCCAATGTGGTAATCCACCAGGCAGCCCAGGTCAGTGTCCCAAAATCGCTGGTGGATCCGTGCACTGACGCTGATATTAATATTTCCGGCACCCTTTCGTTGCTGAAATTATGTGAACAATACAAGACAGAGAAAATCATCTTTGCATCATCGGCAGCTGTCTATGGGAACCCTCAGTACCTTGCAGTCGATGAAGAACATCCGTTGCAGCCAGAATCGTTTTACGGACTTTCTAAATTAACCGGGGAGCATTATATCCGGTTGTATTCCACTCTTTATGGGATTGATTATAGTATTCTCCGTTACGCTAATGTATTCGGCCCTAAACAGGACCCTCGCGGGGAAGGCGGTGTCATTTCGATCTTCATGGATCTCCTTAAACAGCGCAAGCCACTTTCCATCTACGGTGATGGCGAGCAAACCCGTGATTTTATTTATGTAAAAGATATCGCCGCTGCCAATCTCGCGGCATTGTCAGCCGGAAGAAAGGCTACCTTCAATATTGGGACCAATACAAAAACCTCTCTTAACACACTGGTCAGGCACTTAGAGAAGGTATCAAATACGAGATTGGTTGTTTCAAATGAAGCGTCCCGCCCTGGAGACATTCTCCACAGCCAGCTGGACAATACACTAGCAACACAAGAATTGAATTGGACTCCGCAATATACTCTGGAACAAGGTTTGGCAGAGACATATACATTTTATAACCATAAAAATAGCCCCTAATCGAGGGGCTACTTCTTTTCGAATCTTATTTTCGAACATTCCCAAATCTCTTTGAAGTCGTTCCGGCCTGCCAGCTTCGCGACAATCACATAAGCTGTTCGAAGCATGATTTGCAAATCGTACATAAGAGAGGTATTTTTCGTGTAATAAAGATCAATTGCCAGTTTCATAGGCATGACGGCTTCAATATATTTTTCATCGGTATTATCCCCTGTCAACAACGACTCTCCAGATGTGTAGTAATAAAGGCTGCCCGGGCTCGTTAATCCCGGCAAAACCTCAAGAGTCCGTAACTGCCCTTCCGTATAGTACCTTTCAACAATGACAGGATCCTCTGGACGGGGGCCAACGATCGACATGTCTCCCTTCAAAACATTCAACAGCTGCGGCAATTCATCCACCTTCGCTTTCCGAATCAAAGAACCGAAGGAGAAGATTCTGGGATCATCCACGCTGGTAACCAGCCTTTTTTCTGCCTGTAGGACATGCATCGTCCGGAATTTATACATAATAAATGGTTTCCCCTCCAGCCCTATTCTTTTGGCTTTGTAAAGTATAGGACCGGGGCTTGTTAATTTTATCCCTGCCGCAGCCAGAATAAAAACGGGGAATAGCAGAGCCATGGCAACAATAGATACAGTGAGATCAAGAATCCTTTTCTGCAGGCTGCTTCACCTTCTCACTTTTTATACTGATCTACTAGATTTAAAACCTGTTGTATTACATACTCTGTCTGCTTTTCAGTCATCCCTGGAAATAATGGGAGCGAGATGACTCCTTCGTATGCCTTCAATGTGTGGTGAAAGTCGGTAATCTTGTAACCTAATTTCTTATAAAACGGATGGATTGGAATCGGGATAAAATGCACACTGGTGCCAATCCCCGCTTCCTTTAGCTTCTCTATAAATTCATCCCGGCCAATTTTGAGGGTGTCTCCCTTCAATCTGATAGGATACAGATGCCATGCGTGACGGTGCTTCGGATCATCATGCGGTACTTGGAGCTGCTCGACCTTTGAAAAAAAAGTTTGGTATTGATCAGCTACCTTTTTCCTCAAAGTCTGCATTTCTTCTAATTTACCAAGCTGGACGATACCAAGTGATGCCTGAATATCTGTCATATTGTATTTGTATCCCGGACTTTCAATCTCGTAAAACCACGTTCCTTTATCAGAATAGCGGTTCCAGGCATTCTTGCTCATTCCATGCAGGCTTAGAACTTGGAGTTCATTCATCAGTTCCTCATCATCTGACGTGATCATTCCGCCTTCACCAGTGCATAGATTCTTCGTCGCGTAAAAGCTGAAACAGGTTATATCGCCTATGCTTCCGACTAAACGATCATGAAATTTGGTATAAACCGCATGGGCAGCATCCTCGATCACCTTCACATTATGGCGCCTCGCAATCTCCATGATTCTATCCATTTCACACGGAAAACCCGCAAAATGGACCGGTATGATTGCTTTTGTTTTCGGAGTTATTGCTTTTTCAATTTCCTGGGGATCAATGTTCATCGTCAGGGGATCAATGTCTACAAATACGGGCTCTGCTCCACAATGGAGAATCGTATTCACTGTTGCCGCAAAAGTATAAGGCGTGGTGATTACCTGGTCTCCTTCTCCAATGCCGAGGACTTTCTGGGCGAGGTGCAGTCCCGCCGTACAGGAATTCAGGCCAAGAGCATGCTTGCTTCCTACATATACTGCAAAACTTTCCTCGAATTTTTTCGTCCTCTGGCCCTTTGTCAGCCAATTTGACTGAATTGCCGAGGTAACCTCATCTATTTCTTCCTGGCCAATATAAGGGGTATAAAAGGGAACTTTCACAACAAACCTCCTTTCTTTGGTTGTGAGTGGTGTAATGGCAGGAAACTTACTGTGGAATAGGGTGCGGCTGTTAATTGTTTGGTTGATAGGTTGGAACAATCGATTTAAGAACTGGCAACAGAAGGTCTGAATCCCCTTTTTCCTGTTCTGCCAGGTCCTCGAGCTTCTTCAATTTACTAAAAAAGTCAGGATCGCTGACCAAGACATTCTTTGCCCTGAATATTAAATGGTGCTCTGTATCCTGTATCTCTTCTTCAGCTGTCAGTAATTCTTCATACAATTTTTCCCCCGGACGGATTCCGGTGTACTTCAGTTCGATATCGATTCCCGGCTCGAGTCCAGATAGGGAGATCAATGTCTCGGCCAAATGCTTGATTTTTACTGGCTCACCCATATCGAGAAGGAAAAGCTCCCCTCCTTTCACAAAGGCGCCAGCCTGGATGACAAGCTGGACGGCTTCAGGGATGGTCATGAAATACCTGACCATGTCCGGATGTGTCAGCGTGACAGGACCACCTTCCCGGATTTGTTTTTTGAACAATGGCACCACGCTGCCACGGCTTCCCAATACATTCCCAAATCGCACAATACAAAAATTAGTATCACTTTTTTCATCCATTGCCTGAATGACCATTTCAGCCGCTCTTTTCGTAGCTCCCATGATACTCGTCGGCCTTACCGCTTTGTCTGTTGAAATCTGTACAAACCGTTCAGTTCCGCTGGCGTCTGCTGCTTCCGCTAAATTCCTTGTACCGAGAACATTATTCTTGATTGCTTCAAGCGGATTATCTTCCATAATTGGAACGTGTTTATGCGCGGCCGCATGGAAGACAATTTGCGGTTTATATTTTCCGAAGATGCTGTTCACTCTTTTTCTATCCTGGATATCGCCAATCAGCCCAGTTAAAACGAGATCGGGATTCTTCTTCATCAGTTCACTCTTAATTTGGTAAATGCTATTTTCTCCGTGGCCTAGCATAATCAATTCCTTTACTTTGAACCTTGTAAGCTGGCGGCATAACTCCGACCCGATCGAACCGCCTGCACCTGTGACCAGTACCGTCTTGGTTTCAAGGTATTCAGCTATTCCTTGCAGATCAAGAATACTGGGATCCCTGCCCAGTAGATCCTCAACCTCTACATCCCTGATCCTGTTAACGGATACTTTTCCGTCAATAATATCGCTGACACGAGGCAGGATTTTCACATTACATTTTGTCTTTTTGCAAATGTTCACGACCTCTGCTATTTCCCTTTTGGAAGCAGAAGGCATCGCGATGACGATTGTATGGACTTGGTATCGCTCAGCAGCTAGAGGGATATCTTCCCTGCCACCCACAATCGAAATACCAAAAATCCTCATTCTCTGCTTCGAGGCATTGTCATCAATCATTGCTACCGGAAGCAACGTTTTCCGATAGTTTTTAAGCTCTTTTGCAACGAGCATCCCCGCATCACCGGCCCCAACAATCAGTGCCCTTTCCCTTTCCTGGTTAATGGGGTATCTCGACTCCTGTCTATACCTGAAAATAAAGCGGGATGTAAAAATACCAGTCAAGATAAATAACCAGAAAAGCAAGTAAATTGCAGGAGAAATATGGCGTACGACCTGAAGACTTTCAAGAAGGAACTGGACTAAAAAAGAGGTAATCACCGCAAGAGAAACAGCCTTAAAAACAAGCATCGCTTCGATAATGCTGGCATACTTCCACAGCCTGTGATAAACCTTATACAAAACAAAGGCTAGCAGGCAAACCGGAAGAACAATCATCAAGCTTTGAAACATACTATAACCATCAAAATGAGTCGTGTTCCCTTCCATTAATATATAAAAGCTCATCACTACGGAAAGGGAAATAATGACCATGTCACTTATCATAAACATCAAACGGTTTCTTCGTTTACGCATCTTTTTACCCTCTTCTATAAAATCATTTTTCTTACCCCTCCTACAATTTACCGTTCACTTCCTTTTTTTAGGGAGTATCTTCCTATACACATTAAGATATTGACCTATGCGCCCATTTGCTACTGTAATCTGATAATTAATTGATTTATTTCGATTCTTACCTTTGCAATACCAGAGAGGACTCCTGACCTACAATCATCGGTGAGATGAATCTCAAGGCTATCTATTCATTCCCCGTATGTGACTCCTTCTGCTTATAGCAACTCGGTCTTGCAGTAGTTAAACCATGCATGTAAGCTAGCTGAGCACAGATTCTGGGGTAATTTCAGATTTTTCATCTATAAAAAAACCTTCCCTACTCAGGAGGCCACTGAAAAAGTCTTAACAAGGATAGTTTTGTTAAATTGGCCGGTTGATTTCCACTCCAGGATGCTTCGCTTTCCGCGGGGCGTGCGGTGAGCCTCCTCAGCGCTAAAGCGCCTGTGGGGTCTCACCTGTCCCGCTGATCCCGCAGGAGTCTCGCACCTTCCGTTCCAATCAACCTAGTGCTGTAAATCTGTAACATTAATCAAACTACTAAAAAAG
>NZ_BASE01000083.1 GCF_000813125.1 Mesobacillus selenatarsenatis SF-1 | reverse complement strand
TGGAGAGGAAACGGGTCACATAAAAAGGATATGTGTTCCCGGAGTGGGCGTTTGAAGAGGTAACGGGGCATATAAAAAGGGTTTATGTTCCCGGTTTGGGAGTGTGGAAAGAAAACGGGGCATATAAAAAGGATAAATGTTCCCGGTTTTGGTGAATGGAGAGGAAACGGGTCACATAAAAAGGATTTATGTTCCCGGAGTTGGCGTATGGAGACGGAACGGGTCACATAAAAAAGGTTTATGTTCCCGGAGTTGCCGTATGGGTGAGAAAACCGATCACATAAAATAATTTGTGCGATGTGTTGCAGTGAAAACTTCATCTGGGAATCACCTCATCACGACAAACTCAAATTGTAAGAATATTGCCATACATCTTTCACACTTTTCTTTTAGCTAAAAGCTATAATGAACCCAAATGGACTATTGCACAGGAGCCAGGATACCAGAGAGCTGATGGGGGCGATCTAATGAAGAGTTTGATTGTTTACTGCTCAACGCATGGTACGACAGCGAAAGCGGCACATCTTTTACGAAAGCAGGTTGAAGGGGACGTGATTGCCATCAACCTGGATAAGACGAAGCTTCATTCAGATTTGGAGCTGTTTGATTCGGTGATGATTGGCGGATCGATCCATGCCGGCAGCGTCCAGGGGAAAATCAAGAAATTCATGAAAGAGCATGAGGACGTGCTGCAAAGAAAGAATCTCGGCCTGTTTCTCTGCTGTATGAGGGAAGGGCAGGAAGCACACACTCAGTTTGAAAATGCATTTCCGCACATCCTGAGGGAAGCGGCAATTGCAAAAGGGTTATTCGGAGGTGAATTCATTTTTTCAAAGATGAATTTCTTCGAAAAGATCATTGCGAAAAGCGTAAGCGGATCGATGGAGGAAATTTCGCATCTCGACTTTGAATCGATCAACGAATTCGCGGCAACTTTTAATAGAAACAATAAATATTTACCTGTCTAAAAATCGGAGGCTGCTGTGGCCTTCGATTTTTTTATTTTGAGGGGCGGAAAATATTATATAATCAAATTAATTTGTTAGGGGGAGAGTGTTTTAAAAGATATGAATATTGAGCTTTTCAGGATCATCAATGACGCAGGAAAGGAATTCGAGGTTTTGAATCCGGCCATGGTCTTTATTGCTAACAATGCGATTTACCTTTTAGCGGCGGCTGTCCTTGTGTACTTGTTTAGCCGTAAGCCAGGGAACCGATTGATGGTGGTAAGCGGTCTGGCGGCGCTTTTGTTGGCAGAGATGGCCGGGAAGATTGCCGCCATGTTCTATTCAAATTACCAGCCATTTGCGACGCTTGCGGATGTCAATCAGTTGATAGACATGGAAGTGAACAACTCGTTTCCAAGCGATCATACAATTATATTTTTCACGATGGCGGTTACGTTCTGGCTGTTTAAAAGAAAGCATACATATTTATGGATTTTGCTCGCAGTGATGGTTGGTTTTTCACGGATATGGGCTGGGGTGCATTATCCGGCAGACATCGCTGTTGGCGCAATGCTTGGGTCAGCTTTTGCTTATCTTAGTTATGTAATGATCCCCAAAGTGAAGTTTATGAACAAGAATAATTTGGCAGGAAAGGAAATGTAATTTTCCCTGATTATGAAACCTTATCGCTGGGTAAACCGTACATACATAAGGATGAGCAAGAGTATTTGATTTATGCCCGTCGAAACAGTAAAATATATTCTGACAAATTTTTTTTCGGAGAGTGAATTTTTTTGGAAGTTCCCATAGGTTTAGTCATTTTATTAGGTGTTTTAATTCTTTTATCTGCCTTCTTTTCATCGGCAGAAACCGCTTTTTCCAGCGTCAATAAAATCAGGCTGCGGAATTATGTGTCCGAAGGCCGAGCTGGAAGCAAGAATGCTTTGCATATTTCCGAGAACTTCGATGATGCGTTATCTACGATTCTAGTAGGAAACAACATCGTCAATATCGCTGCGGCGAGTATCTCGTCAAAAGTAGCCGTCGACCTGTTCGGTGCTAGCACCGGTTTGATCGTAAGTACATTTGGCATGACGATTCTCATCCTGATTTTCGGTGAGATTTTGCCGAAGTCAATGGCTAAGGAAAATGCAGAGGAGTATTCGTTAAAAATTTCTGCCATTCTGTTGCTGCTGATTAAAATCCTTACCCCCGTCAACTTCGTATTCAGTAAGTTGAAGGCGTCCGTGTCGAGGATGTTCTCAAAGGGAGAAAATCAGCCGTCTGTCACCGAAGAAGAAATCAAGGTGATGGTGGACATCAGTGAAGAAGAGGGAGTCATTAATAATGAGGAAAGGGAGCTTGTGCACCGTTCCCTGGAATTTAACGATGTTCTTGTCGGTGAAGTCTTAACGCATCGAATGGATATGATTACAATCGAAGTAAACCAGTCACTCGAGGAGATCAAGCAGATTTTCATTGAAGAACGTTTTTCACGAGTGCCGGTTTATGAAGACAATATAGATAATATCATCGGATTCTTGTCCGAACGTGAATTTTTTGCCGAGTTGATCCAGAATAAAGAGGTAAATGTCCGTGAGATGCTGCGCCAGCCGATGTTCGTCGTGAAGTCGATGAAAATCGCGACCCTGCTGCCTGAACTGCAAAGGACGAAGAGCCATATGGCCATCGTCGTTGATGAATTCGGTGGAACGAGCGGCTTGATTACGCTAGAAGACATCCTTGAAGAGCTGGTCGGCGAGATTTGGGATGAGCATGATGAAAAGGTCAACATCATGACGAAGATCGATGAGAGCACGTATGAGTTCGATGCGGCCTACGATCTAGATGATTTTGCCGAATTGTTCAATGTACCGATGCCAGAGACATCGTATCATAACCTTGGCGGCTGGATTTTTGAAACCTTTGAGAGTATCCCAGTAAACGGTGATACATTTGTATATGAAACACTAAGAATCATCGTCAAGGAAGTAGAAAACCATCGTATTCGTAAAATTAAAGTAGAAATCATGCCCGTTTTAGAGGTGGAAGAATAAAAAGAAGGTGGAATCAGGCATTTCAGATGCCTGGCTCCACCTTTTTGTTATTTTACGTTGCTTTAATCATATGCTGGAAAAATTATTCTCTAAATGAGGAGCAATAATCTCACGAAGATTGCTTGCAATTGCACTGTTAAGTAAAGAGAATTGCACAAATAATAATGCTAATTGCACGAAAATGTACGAGAATTGCACCGTCTTCCTTTTATTGTAAAAGTATTAGCAGCAAGAAGTATCGCCTCCGCAGCAAGCTGCTTCGTTTTTCTCTTCTGTTTCCTGGACTTCCTTGATTTCAACACTGCAGCAATCAGACTTTGAGTTGCTGCCCATAAGGATTTTGATAAAGTTAGCCATTGATTTCACCTCCTTTCATCAAGAAAATTTGATTTATTAAACAAAGTAGAACACAAACCCAGAGACAGTGGACATCGTGATAACAGAAGCGATGAAGGCAATCACAAGCTGCTTTTTGAAAATCGACTTCAGCAGGATGACTTCAGGCAAGCTGGCACCGGCTGAACTGATCATCATCGCCATTACAGGGCCAAGGGCCATTCCTTTTAAAATCAGCATTTGCGAAATCGGAATCATGCTGGATAGCCGGATATATAATGGAATTCCAGCTATTGCTGCTACTGGAATCAGCCACCATGCATCATGCCCGAACCATTTCGTAATGATTTCAGTTGGAACAAGTCCGTGGATGACCGCACCGATTGCCGCACCGATGATCAGGTAAGGATAGACACTTTTCATCAGCGACCAGGTTTCGTCTAAAGCAAATCTCCAATTGAACTTCTGGTTCTTTTCTTCATAGCCAGACATGATGACATTTTTGACGTAACGCTGAAATCCCAGCTTATCAAGGGTAAAACCAATTGCGATAGAGAAGACACTCGTAATGACTGTGTAAATGATGGTAACCTTCCAGCCCATGACGACACCCATGATCGTTAAAATCGTTGGGTCCAGCACCGGAGAAGCGAAGAGGAAAACCATAACGATTGAAAACGGGATTTTCTTTTTCAGCATATTGACGACTACTGGAATTGTGGAGCAGGAGCAAAAGGGTGTGATAAACGCGAACAGGATGGCCGCAAAGCTGGCAAGTACTTTATTGCGTCCTGTCAGTTTCTTTTCGATTTTTTCATATGGAATGTATCCCTGTAGCAGGCTGATCGCGAAGGAAATCCCGATAAAAAGCACCGTCAATTCAAGGGCTATCCATAAAAAGCTTTTTAGAAATTCAATCATTTTCCTCTACCTTCTTCCTCAATTATTTAAGCGTTAGCTGGAACTGTGCAGCATTTAGGCTGCTGTTTTTGAGTGCGAGCTGGCCAAGGGAATCTCTTCGTTTCCGGCTGTTCAACGAACTTCCACGCGTGTCTAGCTTTCCTCTCAACTTCCTGTTGTTTTAACTGTGCCATTATTTGATAATCTTGATAAAACATGTATATCCTCTCCTTAATCAAAATATATTGATTTATTTATCAAAAAAAATTGATTAATACTTTGAAAAGTAAACCTAACAACAGTTGCTAGGTCTGAAAAGGCAGCAAAGCTCTGGAGATAATAGATGGTTGATTTCTTCGGTGTTTACTGTGTAGTAGCTCCAGGTTCCCTTTGTTTCTTTCTGGATCAGATTGGCATCAAGCAAAATTTTCAAATGATAGGATAATTTTGATTGGGGCATGTCAATCAGTTCACTTAGATCACAAACGCAGCTGGAGTCTTGCTGGCATAGAAGATTGAGAATGTGCAGGCGTTTTTGGTCGGCAAGGGCTTTGAACTTTTTCTCGTATTTTTCAAAGGTGCTCTGAAGCGGCGGTTCCTTAATGGCTTTGGAGTTATTGGTCAGGTCTGTTAAAGGAATGAATTTTTCCACTGTCAGCTCTCCTTAATCAAAATCTCTTGATATATTGTATTATATTTCCTGCAAAACCATTTTGCAACCGTTAAATCAAAAATTTTTGATTTTATTTTTTTCTTGTCAATTTACAATGCTGAAATGAATCCTTAACATAAATCTATTACCATATAATTATCAACTTATATGAAAGTCGAGGAGGATTAGGGATGCTAAAGGATCCTTGTAAGGATTACGGCTTCATGATTCAGCTTATTAGAGAGGGAAAAGGAATGTCACAGGATGAATTGGCAATGAGGACAAGGACGACTCGGAAGTTCATTCAAGATACTGAATCAGGCAAGGTGTTCCCAAGTGACGGATTCATCGCAGCTTTAGCTTCTGCTCTTGATGTATCATTCATCGAATTAAAGGAAAGAATCTGGTGTGATGAACCAGAAAAATGCGTCATATGGTAAAACCCGAATAAGGCAAATGCTATGTCAGTAAATTCCCTACAAAAGATTAGGGGATTTACTGATATTTTTTTTGCCCTAAATATCTGATGATAGGAGTGTAGTCAATGTATTTAATCGATAAGGAGGTCAAGGAAATGGATTTTCACGCATATTGGGATTATCGTGTCGCGCTTGATTTGTTTCTTGGCGGTGTTGGCATCGGAGTTTTTCTGCTAGCAGCCTATTTTAGTCTCGTATTTAAGGAAAAGTCATTCAAAGTCACAAGGCTGGGATTTATTATTGCACCGGTGCTCGTCGGACTAGGAGTGTTCGCGCTTCTCACTGAATTGGGTAAGCCATTCCGGATGCTGTCGACATTCATCAATGTCAATCCTACGTCCGTTACATCGTGGGGAGGTTTCCTTCAGACGATATTCATCCTGCTGTCTTTCGTAATCTTTTTGGTGGTATGGAAGTATAAACAAAATGCCTATCAAATGAGTCTTTTTAAAGGATTAGTAATTGCTGGTTCGGTGTTCGCACTGGCTGTGGGGATTTACCACGGACTTCTGCTTATGTCACTTGGAGTTGCGGGCTGGGCAAACGGCTTGATTCCAGTCATGTTCCTCGTTTCATCAATCCTATCCGGAAGCAGTGTCTTGATGGTTGTTGAAGCAGTTTTCATGAGATCAATCATCGGCAGGGGCAAAGAAGTATATTCAGAAACTGCTGCATCATCAGATGCTCAAGTTTTCACATACTCCAAACTATTAGTTTCGCTAGTAGGAATCCAGGCATTGCTCATCCTCACCTGGAGAATCAGCCTTAACTCAGCTGGAACAGAAGCAATCATCGCTTACCAGAATTTGATCAGCCACTTTGGGGTGTACTGGTGGATCCTTGTCGTAGCGATCGGGCTAGTGATCCCCCTTACGATTGCTGGCTATTCAACACTGAAAAAAATAAAAATGAACTTCTATACAGCAATGATTTTTACTGCGGTGGTTTTGATCGGAAGCTATGCCTTCAAGCATATCATCCTTTATTCAGGCCAGATTCCGCTGGCTGGATTGTAATCGATTTGAAAAAGGAGGTCTTTCAAAATGGGAATTTCACGTAGAGGTTTTATAAAAGCATCTGCAGTAACAGGAGCAACTGTTGCAGGTTTATCAGCGAACAAACCAATGCTCACTGCATTTTCTGAAACAGACAAAAAAGAACAAATAGCTGAAAGTGGAAAATGGCTGGCATCAACCTGCCAGGGATGTACAACATGGTGTCCTGTTCAGGTGTATGTCGAAAATGGCAGAGCGATCAAGGTAAGAGGAAACCCTAACTCTAAAGGTAACCACGGCAAAATCTGTCCTAGACCGCATCTGGCCATCCAACAGCTGTATGATCCAGACAGAGTCAAGGTTCCGATGAAGCGGACTAATCCGAAAAAAGGACGAAACGAAGATCCGAAGTTTGTGCCAATCAGCTGGGAAGAGGCAATTGATGCGGTTACCGATAAAATGATGGAATTGCGCAAGAGTCATGAAACACATAAATTTGCGCTATTCAGAGGGCGTTATACCGGCGCTGCTGACATTTTTTATAAAGCATTGCCGACCATTTTCGGGTCACCAAACAATATTTCACACAGTGCGATTTGTGCAGAAGCAGAGAAGTTGGGACCTTATGTTACGGAAGCATTCTGGGATTATCGTGATTATGATCTAGAGCACACAAGATATGTCATCATGTGGAGCACGGATCCAGTATCTTCTAATCGTCAAGTACCACATGCAATCAGCATGTTCGGAAAAGTCCTGGATCAGGCAAAAGTCGCTGTCATCGATCCTCGTCTTTCCGCAACAGCTTCCAAGGCCGATGAGTGGCTGCCAGTCATTCCAGGCCAGGACGGAGCATTGGTATCTGCCATTGCCCACGTAATTTTAAAAGAAGGAATCTGGAACCGTGAATTTGTCGGTGATTTCAAGGACGGCGAAAATCTATTCGCAAAAGGATCAGCCGTTGATGAAGCTGCTTTTGAAGAAAACAAGACGTACGGAATCGTAAAATGGTGGAATCTTGAACTGAAGGATCGTACACCTGAGTGGGCTGCTGAAATTTCTGGTGTACCGGCAGAGCAGATTTACCGTGTTGCCAGGGATTTCGCTGAGGCAGCACCGAGAGCCATTTCATGGCTTGCACCAGGTTCTGCGATGCAGATTCGCGGCGGCTATACTTCCATGGGCGCACATGCGTTAAATGCCCTTGTAGGATCTATCGAGAATATCGGCGGTACGAACCGCGGTGAAAAAGTTCCATTGGAGTCAATTCCTGAACTAGATTCTTATTTAGATGAAATAGCCAAGAAGGGTAAGAAGCACGAAAAAATAGACCAGCGGGGCCGGATTCAGTTCCCTGCATTCGCGAAAGGTGAACTGCACAAGGGTGTAGTCACAAATAATGTAGCTGATGGAATCCTGAATGAGGATCCATACGACATCAAAATGGCAATTGGATATTGGAATAACTTCGTCTTCTCTTGTACCGGAGCACAGCGATGGGAAAAGGCGATGGAAAAAATCCCGTTCTATGTACACATTACGGTAAACCCGGCGGAAATGACCCAGTATGCAGACATTGTTTTACCTGCCTGCCACCAGCTTTTCGAAAGATGGGGAGTTATAAAGAGCAAGCAAAACATGAATGCTTACGGTTCAATTCAACAGCCAGTAATTGAACCACTATGGGATTGCAAGGTGGATGAGACAGAAATTGGGTGGCTGATCGCAGAAAGCTTTGCGAAAAAAGGTTTCTCCAATTTATACGATTATTATCGAAATGAATTTACCGATCCGGAAACAGGTAAGAAGGCAACAAATGAAAAAGAGTTCAATTTAGTTGCTACGAAGTTTTTATCGAAAAAACTCTGGGATCCATCTGAAGAGAAGAAGGGCGACCAAATCAGCAGCTGGCAGGAATTTGTCGACGTGGGCGTCTGGAACGCGAAACGGACACCATATAAGAAGCACTGGGAAGAGGGCTTCGAAACGGCATCAACAAAATTCGAATTTTACAGTGAAACGTTGAAAGGCCTGTTAGATGAGCACGCGAAAGGCCATAACACCAGCATCGACAAAGTAATGGAAGCGATGAAGTATGAGGCAAGAGGCGATCTTGCTTTCGTTCCACACTATGAAGAACCGATTCGTTATGGTGATGAAAAGGAATTCCCGCTTATCTTCACTGAACATCGTTCACGACTCAATCGTGAAGGCCGCTCCGCCAATACAACCTGGTACCAGGAATTCAAGGATGCCGATCCGGGGGATGAAAAATGGGATGACGTAATCAAAATCAATCCGATAGATTGCAAGAAATATGGAGTCAAGTCAGGCGACAGAGTTAAGGTGACATCAGTACAGGGCTCCATAGAAGTAACAGTAAAAGAGTGGGAAGGAACAAGACCAGGAGTTGCGGTTAAGTGCTACGGCCAGGGGCACTGGGCGTATGGAAGAATCGCAACGATGGATTACCAGAAAAAAATCGCCCGCGGAGGCAATAATAACGAAATCCTGCCGAGCGATTATGAACATTTAAGCGGTTCAACTGCCCGTCATGGCGGCATAGCCCGAATCAAAATCGAAAAAATATAATCTGCTGGAGGTGTGAAAAATGACTAAATACGGAATGGTAATAGATTTGCATAAATGTGTAGGCTGTTCTGGATGTTCGATCGCCTGCAAAAATGAGAATAACGTAGATACTGGAATGTTTTGGGCTCATTACTTCCATGAAACGAAAGGGAGCTTTCCGAACGTAAACTACAAATATGTCCCGACTCTCTGCAATCACTGTGAAGATGCAGCTTGTGTAAGGGTTTGTCCGACACAGGCGATGTACAAGGATGAGAACGGACTGACCCTCCATGATCCGGATAAATGCATTGGCTGTAAAAGCTGTATGCAAGCTTGTCCTTACGGAGTTATCAATTTCAATAAAAACAAACCGCATCGCCGCTGGGAAGAAACGGCAGCTGCCATCAAGGGCGGCACAGCAACCAGTAAAGAACTGCAAGAAAGAACTGGTCAGGAACTGCCTTACTACAATGCGGATCGTGCCTTCACTTATGAAGGCATCAGAAGCAAGGGAATCGTTGAGAAATGTACTTTCTGTGACCATAGAATCAAAGATAATTTGAGACCTTACTGTGTTGAGTCCTGCCCGGCTGATGCGCGGACATTTGGGGATTTGGATGATCCAAGCAGTGACATCAACAAGGTGCTGGCCCAGTACAGCAGCCAAGTCTTGAAACCGGAAAAGGGTACGAAGCCAAGAGTATTCTATGTTCGGGGATAAAAGCAAGGGAGTGGTTTAAATGGTCACGATGCAGACTGATTCTTTGATTTCAAAGCGGGCGGAGATATACCGATTGCTGTCGTTAATGTATAAAGAACCTGGTGAAGACCTAAGTCTTTTTGTTCATCTTCTCAAAGAGACATTAAAGGAAATGGATGATGAAGCACTTTTAAAAATAAGTGATGAGATGAACGGCATAGTCGCGGATGAAAATCAGAGTCTTACAGATTACGAGATTGAATACGCCAGACTGTTTGTTGGACCATTTAAACTCCTGGCACCTCCTTACTCCTCTATTTATCTAGAGGATAAGTGGGAAGTCATGGGGAGGTCCACCCAAACCATCGAATCGTTTTATCAGCGCGGCGGACTTTGTGTCCAGTCGATGCATTCAAAACCAGCAGATCATATTAGCATCCAGTTTGAGTTCATTTATTATTTGAATTACAAACTGATTGAAACAGGCGATTTGGAGTATCTAGAACTACAGAAAGAGTTCTTGTATAGAATCCTGACCCATTGGATTCCAAAATTCAATGCCGCTATCCAGGAACATGCGGAACTGGCAATCTATAAACATCTCGGCAATCTCACCGAAAGGTTCATCCAGCTGGATTATTCATCGTTGTAAAAAATGGATTGGAGGGACAGGGCAATGTTATTAGTGGATCATCTTATGACAAAATGGCTTGAAGCAAAACGGCTGAAGGTTGACTCACAGCGCTGCGTGCGCACAAGGAACCGCTTCTCGACTTGCAGCAAATGCACTGATGCTTGTCCTGTTTCTGCCATTTCCCTAGAGAATGGGTTCAGCGTGCTGGAGGATGCATGCACAGAATGTATGGAATGCACATCCGTATGTCCATCCGAAGCCCTATATGATGAGAAATACCTTTCCTATTTCACCGAAATGCCCAGCAGGGAAGTTATCTCTTTTTCTTGCGATCATGATCGAAGCAATGAATCACATATCAGGCTAGCGTGCCTTGCTCAGCTCGACTCGAGCCTGCTGATGCACGCATTCCAAAACAGCAGCCACGTGAATGTGCAGTTCCGCGAAGAAAGGTGCAGACAGTGCAGCAAATATAATGAAAACCTTATGACTTCGATTAAAGAAACCATTGATAATTTCAACAGCATGCGCACTCAAGAAGTCGAGGTTACTTTTAACGACAAAAGCCAAAGCGATAAAATGGAAAGAAGCTATACCCGCAGGGACCTGATCACTTTTTTCTCGAAAAAGATGACGAATAAGGTTGTTTCGCCGCTGATTCCAGAGGAGGAAGAAATTCGAAGTTTGAGGGTTTCTCTAAAAAAAGGCCCAATGGCCACGGTCTATCATCGGATTCTTGATAAAAACAAAAACAATTTGCATTCCTATCAAACTCCTGACAACCTGAAGACCATGCAGCTTGCATTCACTGAAACGTGCAATGGCTGTGGAGCATGTTTCCGGGTTTGTGCAACAGGTGCTTTGCAATTCACTGATGATGACGAAACCGTCAAGGCTGTGTTTCAGCCGATGCTCTGCAATGGCTGTGGGTCATGTATCGATCTGTGCAGGATAAAAGGACTGGAAAGAATCGACGACGATTTAGATTTAAAACAATTCCTTGCGAATCAGGAGCAGACCATATTTTATCGAAAATATAAGGACTGCGGCCAATGTGGCGAGCAGCATCTGAGTTCCTCGGCGTATTGCGATGAATGTGAAGGAAACATCACTGTATAAAGGATGTGAATGCTTTCGAATATCGGTATCCCTGGGTTGATTATCATACTGGTATTAGCTCTGATGATTTTTGGGCCGAAAAAATTGCCGGAAATCGGCAGGGCAGTTGGCAACACGTTAAAGGAATTCAAGAAAGCGACGAAAGAACTGGCAGCAGATGAAATAGAAGAAGTGAAAAAAGAAGCTAAAACCGATCATGCATAAACTCCGGCAGCGCCATGATTTGGGGCTGTTTTTTTTGTCTATTTTGTGTTGTTTTCATGCGAAGCCTCTTTTTACAAGGTAGCCACGATATAATTTATACGAACGTATCCAACACGATTGATGGAGGGTAAAAACATGGTAATCAGGGCTTATATGATTCCTATTTTATTTATACTTTTGATCAGCGGCTGCCAACAAGGAGTACAGCAGTCAAATATCACTCTTTATACTGATAAAGCAGAAGCTTCTCCATCCAAAGAAATCGATCCCCACCAAGAAAAAATCACTGTTGCGCTTGCTTCGGTCATCTCTCCTAAAGCTTCCCTATCAAAATATGATTATCTGCTAGAGTACATCGAATCCCAAATCGGCAAGAAGGTTGAGATTGTCCAGCGACAGACATATCAGGAAGTAGATAGCATGCTGAGGAGGGGTGAAGTGAATTTCGCCTTCATATGTTCCCTTTCTTATGTCATCGGACTGGAAAAAGGATATATTTTGGATGTAGCAGCGCCGGTTGTGAACGGAAGGGCTTTATATCAGTCGTACACAATCGTCAATCAGAACAGTCCCTATCAGAACTTGGATGATTTGAAGGGCAAGAAATTTGCTTATACAGACCCCTATTCTTATACAGGCAGATTGAGTATGTTAAGCCAATTGGATAAGAAGGCAGAAACCTCAGAACATTTTTTTGGTAAAACTTATTTTACCTATAGCCATGACTATTCGGTAAAAGCGGTTGAATTGGGGATTGTCGATGGTGCAACCGTGGATGGTGCCATGTTTGACCAGATGCTAGCGACAGAACCTGAATTGAGTGCGCACATCAGGGTCATTGGAACGGGAGATGAAGCTGGAACTCCGCCGGTTGTCGCCTCAAAAAAAGTCGACCCAAAGAAAGTTGAAATCTTTTCTGAGATATTATTCAATCTGAGAAATCACCCTGAGGGCAGGCAATTGTTGAAGGAACTGGGTGTGGATCGGTATGTGCCAATCAAACAGCAGGACTATCAAGTAATCAGACAGGATTTATATCTGTTGGGTGAAAGCCTATGAAAAAGCTGAAGCAAAGGTTAATCGATTTTTTATCGAGTGTTTCGATTGAGCTTAAAATCTATGGAATGGTCTTGATTGTCGTCCTGATGGTGACAGTCATCAGTCTGATTGTCGTACGGATATCAATATCCAATACACTGACAATGCAAATTGAAGACCGTGCCAAATCGATTAGCAGCGATATTGCCTCAAGAAGTGTGGACCCTCTGCTGACCCACAATATTTTCGCATTGCAGAGCCTTATTAATGACACAATGAATAGCTATGAGGATATTGAATATATCTTCGTTTTGAATAAAGACGGTGAAGTGGTTGTCCACTCTAAAGAAAAAGGTTTTATCAGCCAGGATCTAGTAAAAGCAAATCAAGTGAAGTCTGAAGGTTCCATGCTTGAGACCAGCAGTAAGAAGCTTTCTACTGACAAGGGTGTGATCCTGGATTCCGCCTCACCGATATTCCCTGACTTAGGCGGCACGGTTAGGGCGGGGTTGACTGAACAATCTCTTGAAGAGGCGTTAATGAAGGTAACAAACCAGATGATTTTCACGATGATCGGAGTCATGTTATTATCTGGGATCATTGTCTTTGGACTGACAAGAATACTGACGATCCCGATTTCGAACCTTGTCCATTTGACCAATAAGGTCTATTCGGGAAACCTCACAGAAAGGATTCGCACCTATCCGAAAGATGAGATCGGAAAATTGACTGCTTCATTCAACAAAATGCTAGATTCTCTGCAGAAATCGGAAAGGGATAAAGAAGTATATATCGAAAAAATAAAAAATCGAAACAAGGAACTTACCTTGTTGAACAGTTTGTCCCAGAACCTCAAAGAGCACGTCCAGCTAGAAGAAACGCTTCAGTCATTTGTTCAGCAATTGGTCCATGAACTTGATTTGAAAAGTGCCTTCATCGAAATCGATTGGAAGGAAACGAAGGAGAGATACTTTAATCATTCCTCTTCATGTGCGATCCGTTGCACCCATCTCAATTCAGATCTTTATACATGCTCAAGGTCGGAGAAGGAAGTATATGCCTTTCCGTTGAAAACCGGAAAAGGAAATGACATCGGAAAAATCATCATCTGCAGCACTTCAAGGCTGGATGAAACATTTCTTAAAATTCTTACCTCACTGGCTTCTCAGTTATCTGTATCCATAGAGAACCTTGAGCTATGGAAAGAGGTCAAGAAAAAAGAAGAAATCCGCCTTATGCTATTGGAAAAAATCATTCATGTACAAGAAGATGAACGGAAGAGAATCGCAAGGGAACTTCATGATGAAACGAGTCACTCCCTGTCTTCAATGTTAGTGGAGTTGAAGCTGCTAGAAGAAGGCGATGAAAGGCAAAAACAAAGAACGATTGAAACACTAAGGTCGCTCGTCCGGCAAACGATTGAAGAAGTCCATCATATGGCGTGGCAGCTCAGGCCGAGCATTCTTGATAAATTTGGGCTCAAGGTAGCAATTGAACGATATGTAGAGGAATTCAGGAAGTCTACGAATATCGATGCTGATCTCGTGATAAACGGGAGCTTTAAATCCTTGAATCCAGGACTGGAAACTGCGATATTCAGGCTTGTACAGGAATCGCTCACAAATATTACCAAATATGCAAAAGCAGAAAACGTCAGCATCATTGTTCTTTCATCAGGCCAGCAGGTTTCGGTGGTCATTGAAGATGATGGTGTGGGTTTTGATACCCAATCGGTGCTGGGAAATGATCCTTCAAAAGAACACCTTGGCCTGCTTGGGATGCATGAAAGAATTGCGCTATTGAATGGAACGCTTCATATTGAATCTGCAATTGGCGAGGGAACGACGATTTTAGCAAAAGTTCCTCTCTTAACGGATAGGAGTGAAGTCAATGTCAGCTAAATTATTCATAGTCGACGACCATCCTGTGTTTCGCGCCGGCTTAAAAACAATCCTGATGAGCGAAAGTGACTTCGAAATTATCGGTGAGGCTCAATCCGGCGAAGAAGCATTGCAAAAACTAAAGGAAATAGAGCCGGATATCATCGTTATGGATATCAGCATGCCGGGGAAAGACGGGATTGAAACAACGAAAGAAATCCGGAAATCAAACACTAAAGTAAAAATCCTGCTGTTGACGATGTTTTCTGATGAAGCCTATCTGAAGGAAGGGCTTGCAGCCGGTGCCCAGGGCTATGTTTTAAAAAGAGCGGTTGATACGGAACTGATTAACGCGATCAGAATCGTGTTAAACGGAGAGCATTATATTTATCCGACCCTGATTCCTTATCTCTATAAGCAGGCAGATGAGAAGGTTGAAGCGTCAGAAAATGATAAACCTCACCTAAGCCAGCGTGAGACAGAGGTATTGAAACTAATTGCCCTGGGCTATACGCAGAGGGAAATCAGTGAAGAATTGTTCGTATCCATCAAAACGGTGGAAACCTATAAAACGAGGATCATGGAGAAGATTGGGGCAACGAAAAGATCCGCGCTTGTTAAATATGCTATCAAGCATAATTTAATTTCGTATGATTAAGACAATAACTTGGCCGGCAGTGAAAAATCGCTGCCGGCTTTTACATGTCATAAAGTGTTCAAAAACAAAACTACAAAACTAGAAAAATAGTTGTAAGCTGAAAGTGGGAGGTGCAGTTTATGACTTGCAGAACAGGATGGGAATTAAAATCGTCTGACAGCATGAAGAGAATTATTGATGGGGTTAAAGAAGAGTTCCCGCTCGTGAGTGCTGAAGAGGAGCTTGAAAAAACGGCAGCGTTTTTCAAGGCACTCGGTGATGAGACACGAATTAAAATCATGGGCTTGTTGTGGTTTGAGGATCTATGCATGTGCGAAATTGTCGATGGCCTGTCGGGAGCATCCTCAACAATCAGCCACCATTTGAAGATCATGGAAAAAGGGAAGCTCATCAAATCAAGAAAAGAAGGTAAGTTCACTGTCTTCAGTCTGGATAAAGAAAGGCTGGCACCTCTGATTCCGTATATAAAGAAGGCGATCTAAATGTTTAATGAACTGGCCAATTGGTTGGTCGTCGATGTCATGAACATGGAGCTGTCCTCAAGACTTGGCGGGGCACTGCATTTTTTCATCTATGACACGACGAAAATCTTGTTTTTGCTCGCGGTGATGATTTTCGCAATTTCATTCATCAGAAGCTTTTTCCCGCCTGAAAAAGTAAAGGAATGGCTTGAAGGCAGAAGGAAAGGCGCTGCCAGTGTGATGGCCGCTTTTCTTGGAGTGCTGTCGCCGTTCTGCTCCTGTTCGACGGTACCTTTATTTATCGGATTTGTTGAAGCAGGAATCCCTTTAGGCATCACATTTACGTTCCTGATTTCATCGCCAATCGTCAATGAAATCTCGTTGGTTATGCTATTTTCCATTTTCGGCTGGAAAGTAGCATTGATTTATGTGCTTGCCGGAATGACGCTGGCAATCGTGGCGGGTTCCATCATTGGCAGGCTGAAGATGGAAAAGCATGTGGAGTCATATGTATATGAAATCGCCGCAGGCCAGGAACGAACTCAAATGCCCAGTGGAGATTCCAAAACGTTTGCCGAAAAATTCAAGGCGTTATTCACTCGGGAGGAGCTTAAGGAAAGAACAACTTTCGCTGCCCGGAATGTAGTTGAAACGGTACAGAAGATTTGGCTCTATCTCTTGATCGGGATTGGCATCGGGGCGTTCATCCATGGATACGCCCCGCAGGATTTGCTTGTCAAATATGCTGGAGAAGACAATTTCTTCGCGGTACCGATTGCGACGATTTTAGGCGTGCCGCTTTACTCAAATGCCGTCGGTTCCCTGCCTATTGTCGAAGCATTATTGAACAAAGGTGTAGGAGCAGGTACAGCGCTTGCCTTCATGATGGCAATCACCGCCCTGTCGCTGCCGGAAATGATTTTGCTCAGGAAGGTAATCAAACCTAAGCTGATTGCTGTATTCGTCGGCGTTGTCGCCACAGGAATCATCCTGATTGGTTATGGTTTCAATGCAATTCTATAATTATGAGGAGGAAATCAAGATGAACATCAAAATATTAGGTACAGGATGCAAAAAATGCCAGGAGCTTGAAAAAAACACTCGCATGGCGGTTGAAGAACTGCAGCTGGACGCACAGGTAGAAAAGGTAGAAGACATAAGGGAAATCATGAAATATAAAGTAATGAGTACGCCCGCGCTTGTCGTCGATGAGAAGGTGGTTTCCACAGGCAAGCTGCTCACAGTCAATGAATTGAAGAGTGCATTGGCTTAATATCCGATATTGAGTTCGATTCCTTTAAGATACATTCGATTCTATATGCCCGAAACAAGGTGGGGTCTCTGGATTCCTTTTTATCCGCACATTACCGGACTTAATGTGACGCTTAGACGGACTCTATATGCCCAAAACAGGGATCACCCAAAAAGGTCACATAGAAATTCTATATTCCCGAAAATCTAATAAAGGTAATATTGGCGCTCCGAGGAAACCTCGGGGCGCTTCGTGATGCAGGTACGATAAATAATAACCAAAACAATTGCTTAAAATAAGTCGGATTAAGCAGCTTTACAATTTCTTAATAATTTTTACATACTATCACCCTTGAACATATAAGCAAATTATTATATGATGATACCGTAATTGGAGGTGGAGAGTAATTGATTAAGCAAAGTATTGAAATGGATCAGGCTGCAGCTGTGTTGAAGCTGCTTGGTGACAAGACGCGTTTGACGATGATGAGAATTCTCGCTGATCACGATTGCTGTGTCTGTGAGTTTGTAGCAATATTTGATGCCAGCCAGCCGGCGATCAGCCAGCATATCCGCAAGCTGAAGGACGCAGGAATGGTAAAAGAGAGCAGGAGGGGACAGTGGGTGTTTTATTCACTGAACCGGCAGTACGAGCATTTTGAATTTGTTCAATTGCTCATGGATGCACTTCCAAGCCAGGAAGAAAAGTTAACAGAACTTGAAAAGCAAGGAAAACGGATTTCTTGTGAATAACGGAGGTGTGTGGATTTGTCATTACCGATTATAGCTTCACTGATTTTCCTCGTGACGCTGACATTGGTCATCTGGCAGCCTAAGGGTCTTGGGATTGGCTGGTCAGCTGTGGGGGGAGCCATTCTAGCATTGATCTTCGGTGTTGTTGACTTCCAGGATGTAATCGATGTTACTGGAATTGTCTGGAACGCAACACTCGCGTTTATCGCCATCATTATCATTTCACTTATTTTAGATGAGATTGGATTTTTTGAATGGTCTGCCTTGCACATGGCGAGGTCTGCCAAGGGGAACGGCGTCAAGATGTTTGTGTACGTGACCCTGCTTGGAGCTGCTGTTGCTGCATTGTTCGCAAACGACGGAGCCGCACTGATTTTGACACCAATCGTTCTGGCGATGGTGCGTAACCTGAAATTTGAAGAAAAAATGGTATTTCCTTTTATCATCGCGAGTGGGTTCATTGCCGATACGACTTCATTGCCGCTGGTTGTCAGCAACCTGGTGAACATCGTATCTGCCGACTACTTTGATATTGGGTTTGTCGAATATGCATCCCGCATGATCGTGCCGAACTTCTTCTCATTAGGTGCAAGTATTTTAGTCTTGTATTTATTTTTCCGAAAGAGCATTCCGAAAAATTACAAGATGTCGGATTTGAAAAAGCCGGCTGAAGCAATTAAGGATGCGAAGATGTTCCGCTTATCATGGATTGTTTTAGGAGTCCTGCTTGTAGGCTACTTTGGAAGTGAATTCTTGAACATTCCAGTATCTTTCATTGCTGGTATCGTCGCGATTTTCTTCTTGATGATGGCCAGAAGGAGCCCGGCTGTCCAAACATCCACCGTCGTAAAAGGAGCACCATGGGCGATTGTATTCTTCTCAATTGGAATGTATGTAGTCGTTTACGGACTTCGTAACGCTGGATTGACGAACATTCTTGCCGATGTCATTCAGGCTGCGGCTGACCAGGGCTTGTTTGTCGCAACGATCAGCATGGGCCTCATTGCCGCGATTCTTTCTTCTGTCATGAACAATATGCCAACCGTCATGATTGACGCCCTGGCAATAGCAGATACTAATACAACAGGAGTGGTCCGTGAAGCACTGATTTATGCGAATGTCATTGGATCCGACCTCGGACCGAAAATCACCCCAATAGGTTCACTGGCAACATTGCTGTGGCTGCACGTTCTTTCACAGAAAGGCGTCAAGATTTCATGGGGCACTTATTTTAAAACAGGAATCATCCTAACCATTCCTACTCTGTTCATCACTTTGGTAGGTCTATATATTTGGTTACTCATTATTTAAACAAGGGAGCGAATCTAAATGTCAAACAAAAAAACAATCTACTTCTTATGTACAGGAAACTCTTGCAGAAGCCAAATGGCTGAAGGCTGGGCAAAAAAATACCTTGGAGACGAGTGGGAAGTGAAGAGTGCAGGTCTTGAAGCGCACGGCTTGAATCCTAATGCTGTAAAGGCAATGAATGAAGTTGGAATCGATATCACAGGCCATACATCAGATGTCATCGATCCAGAAATCCTGAACAATGCAGATTTGGTCGTTACACTTTGCGGTCATGCAGATGAACACTGCCCAATGACACCTCCACATGTAAAGCGCGAGCACTGGGGCTTTGACGACCCGGCAAAAGCCGAAGGAACAGACGAAGAAAAGTGGGCAGTATTCCAACGCGTACGTGACCAAATCAGCGACCCTATAAAGACATTTGCAGAGACAGGAAAATAAACAGGAACTAACAGCCAAGGGGAAACTCTTGGCTGTTGCTCTAAGGGAGGAGAAGAGAGATGAAGACAATTAAAATCTTTGACCCGGCATTATGCTGTCCTACAGGCGTCTGCGGACCCAATGTGGATCCGGAATTAACTAGGGTAGCTTCCGCCATTTTTATCCTGGAGAAAAAAGGCTTTCCAATCAGCCGCTTTAATCTTGCCAATGATCCAGCTGCATTTGTTGAACATAAAGAAGTGAATCAGGTATTGCATGAAAAAGGACCGGAGGCACTGCCACTTGTAATGGTGGACGGAAAGGTCGAAAAAGTAAGCAGCTATCCTTCTAATGAAGAATTTGCAAGCTGGCTTGGCGTGGAGGTCAAAGACCTGACCACTGAGAAACCGCGCAAAACGCTGCTTTAGGAAGGAGAATCGCCATGTTTCAAACTTTCCATCCGAAATATGTAGTCAACACACCATATCTCTTTTTTACCGGAAAAGGCGGAGTCGGAAAGACATCCACTGCCTGTGCCACAGCGGTTGCGTTGGCTGATAGAGGTAAAAAAGTATTGATTGTGAGCACAGATCCGGCATCAAACCTGCAGGATGTATTTGATATTGAAATCGGCAATCAGCCAATCGAAGTTCCGTATGTTCCGAATCTATCAGCCTGCAATATCGATCCAGAGGAATCGGCAAGGCAATATCGGGAAAAAGTGATTTCTCCTTATCGAAATGCATTGCCGGAAAGTGTCGTCGCGACGATGGAAGAACAGCTTTCAGGTGCGTGTACCGTAGAAATCGCTGCTTTCGATGAGTTCTCCAATTTGCTCACCAACCAGGATTTGATTAGTCAGTATGACCATATCTTGTTTGATACGGCTCCGACTGGCCATACTCTCAGGCTTCTGCAGCTGCCGACCGCGTGGAGCAGCTTTTTAGAAGAAAGCACCCACGGAGCATCCTGTCTCGGTCCGTTATCTGGACTTGGAGAAAAGAAGCAGCTGTATACTTCCACGGTAAAAGCGTTGTCAGATCCAAATATGACGACACTGATTCTTGTTGCACGGCCGGAACCATCATCCATGCTGGAAGCGGAAAGGGCTTCTGCTGAGCTGAAGGAAATAGGCATGGAAAATCAGGTTGTCATCATCAATGGACTTTTGCAGAGTCACGTAGAAGATGATCCTATTTCAAAAGCATTCTATGACCGACAACGGAAAGCGCTAGCAGACTTGCCACAAAGGCTTAAGCAGGTCGGAATGTTCTCAGTACCTTTTGTTCCTTTTTCATTGACCGGTGTGGACAATCTTCGTAAGATGTTCAAGTCTGCGACGTATTCTGCTGAGAGAAGCGAAGTGGAATTGTCTGAAGCAAAATTGAATTCATTGCAAGAACTCATTGATGATTTTGCCGAAAAGGATATGAGGATCATTTTTACGATGGGGAAGGGTGGAGTCGGCAAGACGACGATGGCATCCGCAATCGCTGTTGGACTGGCTGAAAAAGGCTTGAAGGTCCATTTGACGACAACCGACCCAGCCGCTCACCTTGAGTATACATTCCAGCAGAAGGATGCCTACAGAAACCTGACCATTAGCCGATTGGATCCCAAAAAGGAAGTCGAGGCATACAAAGAAACAGTCTTGTCTCAAAATAAGGATCAGTTAGACGAGGATGCCCTTGCTTACCTTGAGGAAGATCTGAATTCTCCTTGTACAGAAGAAATTGCCGTATTCCAGGCATTTGCCGATATCGTGGAGAAATCGAAGGATGAGATTGTTGTCATCGATACAGCTCCAACTGGGCATACATTATTGCTGCTGAACTCTGCTGAGTCATATCATAAAGAAATATCCCGCTCGAAGGGTACGGTCTCTGAAAGTGTCCAGAACTTATTGCCAAAATTGCGCAATCCTGAGGAAACAAGCGTGGTCATCGTTACTCTTCCAGAAGCCACGCCTGTTCTTGAAGCGACGCGGTTACGTGATGATTTAAAACGGGCGTCGATTGAGCCGGTATGGTGGGTGATCAATCAAAGCCTGTACGCGCAGCAAACGACTGATCCGATTTTGCAAAGTCGGGCGGATGCTGAAAAAGTATGGATCAAGAGAGTCAGTGAAGAGATCGCCGAGAGGACAAGCATTGTTCCATGGCAGCCTGAAGAAAAAATTGGGTACGATAAAATGAAAGACTTAATCAATCATTGAAAGGTGGTTTCATAGATGAGTGTATACCAGGAACTAATACCAAAGCGAATCTACATTGGCGGAGCAGACGCCATTCCTGAATTGTTGAAGAAGGAAAAAATTGATGTCGTGTATGATTTGCGTGCAGAAAACACCGATGGCGATTATGATTATAATCGAAAGCACCAACCAATTGTCGACAATGCTGAGAACCAGGATGAGTCTGTCAACCAGGCGATCGATGAGGTAATCAACGCATACAAATCAGGCAAGAATGTTTATTTCCACTGTTCTGGCGGGAAGAACAGGACAGGCACCGTTGCGATTGGAACATTGCTGAAACTTGGCGAAGCCAACAGCATTGAGGAAGCAGAAGCAAAATCAAAGGGAATTCGCAGCATCATCAATGTGAATCCCGAAATGAAAGCTGCGCTCGGAAGATTATTCCCTGGCGCTTAGGATAGGAGGAAGTATTTTTGAAAATTACCGATCAAGCTCGTGACAGCCTAAAGCAGCTGCTGCAGGAGCAAAATGCAACCGGCATTCGTGTTTTTTTGCCGGCATCAGTTGAGGTAGCCCCAAATTAGGCCTGGCTCTGGATGAGCCGGAATCAGATGATGAAGTTATTGAATCAAATGGAATCAGAGTAGCAATCGACCCATCGATCGAAATCGAAGCAAAGGAATCGACGCTCGATTTTGATGCGAATGCGAACGGATTCGTTTTATCTGGGAATGAAAGAGATTGCTGTTAGAAGACAGAGCCGGTGTATGAACTCATGCACCGGCTTTTTTTATAAACTATTTGACCTTGTGGTGCGCTACATAGTTTAAGATGTTTTTATAAGGGGGCCGAAATGTACAAGGTAAGCGAATTTTCCAAAATGACGGGGCTCAGCAAGGAGACGCTCAGGTATTATGCGGAGATCAAGCTGCTCGAGCCTGTATTCATCGACCCGAATAATAAGTACCGCTATTATGACAATGGTTCCTATTTGGTTGCGCTGTTATTGGTGCATCTGAGACGGTTCAATTTTACCATCCAGGAAATGCTGACCGTGGTGAACGATGAATCGTTTGAAAATCTCGAACAAATATTATTGAAAAAGAGACAGGGACTTGTGAATCAGGTACAGGAACTGAATAACCTCATTGAAGAAATGGATGATTTCTTCGAATTTGGGATGGAGGGTAAAGAAGATGATTAAGTGGCACGAAGAGCGAGTTATTCCGGTCAATATCGAGACAATCTGGACATTATTTGAGCTGGAGAACATCCAGAGAATCATGCCGAACGTGGTAGAGAACAAGGTAATCGAAAAGAAAGAAGGAGTCGTCGGCACGAAATACGAGCAGAAATATAAAGAAGGCAAGCGAATCGAAACCTATATCGTGGAAGACCTGGAGTACGAAAACACTTCTGATAAAAAACACAACAAAATCGGTTTTACCCTAGCCAAGGCATTTCAGGTCGAAGCGGCGTTCACGCTGGTCAAGGTCGGGGAGAATGAAACCAGGTTCATTTATCAAGGACAGAACACTGGGCTTAACTTCCTGGGCAAGACATTGCTGAAATTGGGCGGGGAAAAGAATAACAAAAAAGTCGTCACCGATTTTATGGATACAGTGGAAAGTGAATCGCTGAAGGAAGCGGAGAAATGATTAGAAGGCTGCCCTTAATAAATAGGCAGCCTTATTTTTAGATAATATGTTTGAATTCCACCGGTGAAGATAGATTGATTAAAGTCGATGGATGTCCATATGCCATTGATTCATCGATGAACTCCTCTAGGTTTTCCACTGAATCTGCAAGGATTTTTACTAGATAACTATATTGCCCAGCTAGCCTGTGGCATTCGACGACCATTGGATGCTGAATGCAGAATTCACGGAACTCCTTGCACCGCTTCGAATCGAACAGAATAAAAGCCAGTACTTGCTTGTCCACTTTTTTGGGATTGAGAATAGCACGATATCCAAGAATCGTTCCATTTTCCTCGAGTCGTTTTACTCGCTCCTTCACCGCTGGGACGGATAACCCCACTCGCCTGCCAAGTTCAGTCATCGAAATCCTGCCGTCTTCCTGAAGATGGTGAAGAATATTTTTATCCACCTGGTCCATACTGACACCCCGCTCATAATTTTAAAGGATGAAACTTCCTCGTTGTCCTTCTCTCATTGTTTCTAAGATTATCAGCTCGTATATTCAGCCGATTAAATAACTGATATTAATTTTTTAGGAAAGTCGTCTGAAATGCAGTAAATTTTAAAGGAAATGATTAGAAATAACGAAGAAACTTTATGTAAATTATATCCTTTTCTCATTAAAATTACCTTATAAATGATAAGGGGCTGATGGATATGAGATTAACGAAAAATGATCCGCTGATTGTGATTGATGTACAGAAGGCTTTTTTTAACCCGGCCTGGGGGAACAGGAACAACCCGAATGCGGAAGGAAACATTGATAAACTGATCCGTCATTGGCGGAAAATGGGGCGGCCGATTATCTTCGTGCAGCATATCTCTGAAAATAAGAATTCCTTCTTTTTTTGTGAAAAGAAAGAAGACATTGAATTCATGGACTTTATCCAGCCGCTAGAGAAGGAAATTGTAATCACCAAATCTGTGAACAGTGCTTTCATCGGGACTGATTTGCATCAAATCCTCGTGGATATGAAGAGTGAGCATATTGTCATTACGGGATTGACGACGAACCACTGTGTTGAAACGACAACACGAATGGCTGGCAATTACGGGTTTAATCCGATCCTTATTTCCGATGCGACAGCAACATTTGACCGGAAAGGGATAAATGGAGAAGTCTACGAAGCAGAATTGATCCATGCCATGACTATGGCAAACCTGAATGAGGAATTTGCGGTGGTAATGGATACTGAATCTCTATTAAACGAGTGTATCCAGGTAAAATAAGAAGGTCTTCGCACAGAAGTGGAAATGATTTAGGGGAAATTTGATTATATCGACCAGCTTTTAAATTTTATTGGCGAAAAATAAAATAATTCGACCAAATTTCTCGATATTTCGACCACATTTCAAATTAATTCGACTACATTTTGAAATAATTCGACCACATTTTCAATTATTTCGACCAAGTCAGTCATTCCACTAAAAAAGCCCGGGCAATACCGCCCGGGCTTCAACTTCCTCACCACAAATTCGGTTTCACGACCATGAACCAGAGCATCGACATCAATAAGATGATGTACGTCCAGATGGTGCGCTTCAATTTTGCGGAGAGTTCTATTTTATCCGCGCCTTCTTCGGCAAACTTCCGGAGTGTCGGCGAGAATGCCCTTGCGAGGAAAAAGAGGGAGGCAAATAGCAGCGCCAAAGTCCCGACAATCCACGGCGTTTTCCATGTCCATGGGCCGAGGATGACGAGCAGCACTCCAGTTCCAATCAGCACATGGCCGGCATGCTTTGACAGCCGCACGACTGACTTCAGCAGGGCCAAGTGAGCCTCCAATTCTTTCCCCACAGCATCAGGCAGTTTTTTTACAATGGGCATTAAAATGAAGAAAGGCCCAATTGATGCAATCACGCTTGCAACGTGAAGATAAATAATGGCTCGATAAGCTAAGTCCATTTTTTATTCTACAACAGGACTGAATTCGTGCACCCAGACTCTCATCTGTGGAAGCCATGGCATTCCTGGGTGGTATGATAAAATCGACTGCTTGTACTCCTCGACATTTTCAAAGCCCTCGCGCTGAGCATCTGCATCTGTCAATTCTCCAAGAGATTGGGAATAAACATTGTCCACGACGAATTTCTTTCCTTTTAACTCCATGACCTCGCCTACATCGGCATAGCGGCCGTTACGGCGAGTCGCTGTTTTCTTGCCTTCTAACACTTTATTGATGTCGTCTTCCATTGTGATCAGACGCTCAATTTCACACGTTTTTGGCGGCAATGCATTGTTTTGTTCAGTCATTGAAAAAACTCCCTTCCTTTAGTTCGTTCAAAAATAAGATAAGTATAAAATGCACTTCGAGAAATGTCCAGCTCCAGCGCCTAGCCCCTCGAGACGCTTCGGTCCGCCCATTGAAGTCAAAGAACGACTTCACCGGTCGGCCCTCCAGCGCTTGTCGGGGCTGACCAAGCCGCTTGCGCTTTTCTTCATATAATGTACCATACTTCGAAAAAAGAAAGCCAAGGCATTCAACGTGAAAATAGTGTTTTTGAAACTTTTTAACAAAACTTTTCATATAGAGTGTAACATTCTACATAGTTCATCGTTTTAGTTATGAGATTTTAAAAATGAGGGGCAGTAGTATGAATGACGGCAGAAGGAATGAACTCGACAATTTATATAGAAGGTACACGAAGCCCCTTTATTATTTTCTGCTGAAGCTTTCGGGGTCGCATCAGTTGGCCGAGGATTTGGTGCAGGAAACATTTGTCCGTGCGACGATTTCGCTTTCTTTTTACCAGAATGAGGATGTGAGGGCCTGGCTATTCAAGGTGGCCCGCAATGCGTATCTGGACGAATGGCGGAGACGTCAGCGTAGGAGGTGGGTGCCGTTTGCGGATTACTTGTTCTCGAAGGATGAGATGGCGAGTCCTTATGGTTTGCCGGAGGACGAAGCCATCCAGGCAGAGACCTCTGATGACCTGCAGCAGCTAATGACCTATTTGCCGGAACAGTACCGGTCGATCCTGTATTTGCGCGAGGTCGAGATGTTCAGCTATCAAGAAATTCAGGAAGCGCTTGAGCTGTCGGAAAATCAGGTGAAGGTGGCGCTTCACCGTGCACGCAAAAGGCTGGCGCAAATAGCAGAAAAACAAGGATGGAAGGACGATGAACATGGAATGGACTAAGGATAAGGAAAAGAAAATCCTTTTAAAATATCGATTCACGTTGACAGTGAAGATAATCAGGATTATAGCAGCCACGCTGTTTTTCTTCTGGCTGTATATGCTGGTTATATCAATCAGCTATCACTCTCTCGGCCTTGATAAAAAGCATATTTTTTACAGCCGGGTGGCGATGGATTGGTCGCAGCCGAATATGCAGGAGGACTTCGGCAGCATCGACTCAGCCGAGATCACACCTTTCTTTACGCAAAAAATTTCCTATCCTGTTTATAAAATGATAGGGAAAGAGACGGAACTTATAGGCACAAAACAGTTAGCCAAACGGTTGGCTCCAATGTATTCAACGAATCAGACGGATTATCTAAAACCTAAAAACGAGCAAGAATACACCTTTTACCTGCCAGAACATCCGAAGACCGGGACCAAGCTTGAAGCAAATGAGGATCCGGCGGTCTGGACGAAACTCGAGAAAGTCCACGAAGGCACGGTTGCCGAGCTTTCCTTCTCGACGAAATCGTATATGACACCTGAGGAAATGCTGGGATTTTTGAAGCCATACGACCTTGATGTTCTATGGATGCCTCTGTATGCTGGCGAGATGAAAGAGTTTGAAACAGGTTGGGGTGGCAGCGGAAATACATTGTCGGTGGATTCAATTGGTTTCACAGGCGGACGTGAAGCAGGGGATGACTACAATTCGCAGAGTAAGTATTCCCTCGAAGAGAAATTCAGTGAGCTAAATAAGAAATTAATGTTACAACAAATGAAAAACCTGCTGGATAACGAATCAACCAGCTACCGGGAGAATTTCCTGGGCCTTTCCCACCTTGAGGAGCGATACAACTATCTTATGAAAGAAGGGTTCCAGGTCTACGGCGCGGTCGTGACCGGTCCGGTGAAGGAATTGTTGAAGCTAAAGGAAAACGAACAAATCCAGGGTGCCAACCTTGGGGAAATGACTTACTGGAACTGGTCTGAGGAGTAGAAAACCTCTTTCAAAAAAATATATTGTGAATTTAAGAAGAAGCAGTTCATTTCCGGGACTTTCGCTTCTTCTTTTGCATTTAGAAATATACTAAAATAGAGTTTTCTAGTAAAATGGAAGTAGAGGATGCACAGCTGTTTTTTTACAGTGGATGTCCAATTCTAGACAGATTTACCTCAGTTTCAAAATAGTTACTTTAGAGAAAAAATTAAGATAGATTGAGCGATAGACGGCCAAATTGGGTTGGGTGCAGGAATGGATCACTCTGACACCTGAGGCGGGATCGCCGGGGAGGTGGGAAAGATGTTCGATAAATTCGATACAATCGCTGAGCTGAAAAGAAGCGTGTATATGTGGTTACTGCCAATCATCACGGTTGCACTCGTCATCAACAGCTTCCTAAACAATCAGAGTCAGTTTGATACAGTCATAAATACCACACTCATTTTCTGGTTTTCTGTCAGCTGGGTTCTGGCATTCTTAAATCGGGGAATCCGGTTTGGTGAGTACTCAAATCTATTATTAGTCAGCATATATCATGTCTCAACTTTGTTTGATGTTGTCCACAACGATCTGGCGACAACCGGGGGTTCGCTCGGGGATTTCATCGTCTGGATGCCGTTGATCATCATGTTTTTCTTTCTGGTGCTGGGCACAAGAAGAGGGATGTATTTTTCGATTTTCATCTTCTTGATCACACTGACCATCGCTGTAATCTACAGCGGGCAAATGACTCCAGAATCAATCGATTCCCTGACACAATTCCATGCAGCGAATATCGTTTATATTCTCGTACTCTTTTATGCTCAAAATATGTTCCGTGCTTTTACAGAGAGAGATATTTTTAAAAAGTACGCCTATATTGATTCCCTTACCCGCGTTGCCAACCGGCACCAGATTGATGTCTGGCTCGAGGAAAAGCTCGAGGCTGCGGAAGAAGAAGGGAAATCGTTTTCAATTATCTTTTTCGATATCGACCATTTTAAAAAGGTTAACGATGACTTTGGCCATAAAATCGGTGACTGTGTTTTGAAGGAGCTGTCCGCGATCGTCTCTGGAAATCTATCAGACGGAGACGATTTCGGCCGCTGGGGCGGAGAGGAATTCATCCTGATTACGGATAGTACCGGTGGACAGGTCTATGAAAAAGCAGAGCACTTTCGAAAGATGGTCGAGAATCATTGCTTCAAAGGAGCTGGCAGTTTGACGGCGAGCTTTGGGGTCACTGATTACCAGTCTGGCGATAACATTGACTCATTGCTGAACCGTGCGGATGAAGCATTGTATGTATCGAAAAACGGTGGCAGGAATAAGGTCAGCGTACATGAACCATCCTGATAGACCGGGATGGTTTTTAAATTCCCAATAAATTATGATTAAACTATATATATAATGTGGTAAGATAACTATGGTTAGGACTCTTTAAAAATGTTTATATATGAAATCGCTTTCAATAGAATGGTAAAAGGAGCAGTGCACCATGAAATATCGTTCTGCATTTGATATTATAGGTCCGGTGATGATCGGGCCATCGAGTTCGCATACAGCGGGCGCTGCAAGGATTGGCCGCGTGGCGCGCACTTTATTCGAGAAGCAGCCGACAAGGGCCGTCATCTCGCTGTACGGCTCTTTTGCAAAAACATATAAAGGACATGGAACCGATTTGGCACTTGTAGCCGGAATCATGGACTTTGATACATTTGATGAACGGATTCCCAATGCTTTGAAAATTGCAGAGGAATCAGGCATTGAAGTTGAATTTATCACGGAAGATGCTGTTATGGAGCATCCGAACACTGTAAAAATAAATTTATATGATGGGCAAGGCAAGGAGCTTGAGATCGTCGGAATTTCCATCGGCGGCGGAACGGTCGAGATTACGGAAATCAATTCGTTCAAATTGAAGCTCTCTGGCGCTAACCCAGCGATACTGGTCGTCCATCATGACCGATTCGGGCTGATTTCAGCCGTAACATCTGTTTTATCAAAATATCAAATTAACATCGGCCATATGGAAGTCTCCCGAAAAGATAAGGGAGACACAGCAGTTATGGTTATCGAAATGGATCACAAAATCGAAAACGGAGTTTATGCCGAGTTAACTGCCCTTGATGGCGTTGACCAGGTCATCCGTTTGGTTGACTAAATATGAGTATCATCAGGAGGGCAAGCCATGTTTCGTAATGTTGCGGAGCTTGTTGAATTAGCTGAAAAGAATAACGTGAAAATCGCCGAAATCATGATTCGGCAGGAAATAGAAGTATCAGGCCGTACCCGCGAAGAGATTATTGCCCAGATGGAAAATAATCTGCAGGTCATGGAGCGGGCTGTGGAAAGAGGTTTGAGTGGCGTCAAATCCCAGACCGGCTTGACCGGCGGGGATGCGGTATTGATGCAAAACTATATCGCAAGCGGAAAATCACTGGCAGGCAATCTATTATTGGATGCCGTCAGCAAGGCCGTTGCCACGAATGAAGTGAACGCGGCAATGGGTATCATTTGCGCCACACCAACTGCTGGATCAGCAGGCGTCGTTCCGGGGACGCTTTTTGCAGTAAAAGAAAAGCTGAACCCGACACGCATGGAAATGATCGAGTATCTGTTCACGACCGCGGCATTCGGTTTTGTCGTTGCCAACAACGCTTCGATTTCCGGAGCTGCCGGCGGATGCCAGGCAGAAGTCGGATCAGCTGCCGGAATGGCTGCTGCCGCAATCGTTGAAATGGCTGGCGGAACTCCGCAGCAATCATCAGATGCGTTCGCAATCACGCTGAAAAATATGCTTGGATTAGTCTGCGACCCAGTTGCAGGACTGGTGGAAGTTCCATGTGTAAAAAGAAATGCGATGGGTGCTTCGAACGCCATCACTGCTGCCGATATGGCACTGGCAGGCATCACAAGCCGAATCCCATGCGACGAAGTCATCGGCGCAATGTACGCCATCGGCCAGACAATGCCATCGGCACTGCGGGAAACAGCAGAAGGCGGACTCGCGGCAACACCAACCGGTCGGCGTTTGGAAGAAGAAATCTTTGGGAAGCCGAAGTCGAAGCTTGTGGATTATTTAATTCAAAAATAAGTTGGAAAAGCCACTTCATTGAAGTGGCTTTTCTAATGGCAAAACTTCCGGACGGGACTGATCTTTTTTACAATAAATGTATGTTCCTTTTCAGGCAATCTTCAATCGTTTCCTCATTCCACACAGATACCTGCACCTCACCAATATGGATTTTTTGCAGAAGAAACATGCATAGCCGTGATTGCCCGATTCCGCCGCCGATGGTGTAAGGGAGCTCCTTATTCAATAACGTCTGGTGATACTCCAATTGTGTGCGTTGTTCCTGGTCGGCCAGCTTCAGTTGTTCCAAGAGAGTTTTTTCATCAACCCTGATCCCCATTGAAGTGATCTCGATTGCCCGCTCCAAAGGTGGATACCAAAGCAACAAGTCACCATTGAGGTTCCAATCATCATAATCAGGTGAACGGGAATCATGCCTTTGTCCAGATCGAAGCTCATGCCCTATTTGAGTAATGAAAACTGCCCCGAATCTCTTTGTGATTTTATCCTCCCGCTCCTTTGGTGAAAGATCAGAATACAGATCCTCCAGTTCCTGTGAGGAAATAAAACTTATTTCTTTCGGCAAGGTGGGATTTAAAACAGGATAAAGTTTTGCCAAAAAGATTTCCGACTTTTTGATGACATCGTAAATTTTTTCAACAGTAACCCTCAAGGTATTCACGTTCCGCTGCTTTCGGGAGATCACTTTTTCCCAGTCCCATTGGTCCACATAAAGGGAATGAAGATTGTCGAGAGTCTCATCGCGGCGAATCGCGTTCATGTCGGTATACAGCCCCTCGCCTTGAGAAAAACCATATCGCTTCAACGCCATCCTTTTCCACTTGGCAAGGGATTGAACAATTTCAATCCTTTCGTTTTCCACATCAAGTGCGTCAAAGGAAACAATCCGTTCATTTCCCGCCAAGTCATCATTGATTCCCTTCCCGCCTTTTACAAAAATCGGGGCCGACACTCTAGTCAGATCCAATGCCTCCGCAAGATTGCTTTCAAAAAAATCCTTTGTCTTCTTGATTGCAACTTCCGTCTCCCTTAAGTCCAATTTCGACTCGTATTTCAAAGCAGCGTTGTTCAATTTCACTCATCCCCCCAGATTTGCTTAGCACTTTGGTGTAAATAGGCAAACATTAATCTACTTTATGAACGTCCAATGAAATTGTTGCAAAATTTTAAAGTGCCAACATCATTCTACACTCTTTTGAAAATATGACTTAAAAATGATTCAGAACATAGGAAAGGTGCTCCCGATTTTACAGCAGAATTCAAGCTTAGTTACTATACAATCGACATAGAAAAAAAGGGTTGGAATGAGACCATTCCAAACCCTTTTGATTTAATCTAGAACTGTGCGGTATATCTGCTATTTATCAACATTAATTCGGCAATCTCAAATCGTTTTCCTTAATCTTTCCGAACTTTTTAAGCATGAGGTAAATACCGTATGAGATGGCTGCCGGTACGAGGATATATGTGATCAGCATAGCCGGCAAAATGAAGCCTAGGTCATAAGAAGTCAACAGCTGCAATGGTGCTACGAAAGAACTCAATCCCATACCAGCAATCTCTTTTCCGGCTTCAATTTTAAAGACGAGTGCGGAAATTGGTCCGACAATGGCACTTGCAATCAAGGTAGGAACCAGAATATAAGGGTTTTTCGTTATGTTTGGCAGCTGGACCTTAGGTGTGCACATACCTTGTGCAAGAATGCCGCCAAGCTGGTTTTCTTTCCAAGAGATAATGGAGAAACCGATGAAATGCGCTGCGCAGCCAGCTAATGCCGCTCCCCCTGCAATGCCGCTTAAATCTAGAGCCATCGCCAATGCTACTGAAGAAGCTGGGGAGATAAGGAACAAGCCCCAAACCATCGCCAAAATAATTGATGAGAGTAATGGATTTCCAGCAGTAGACGTTTTAATCAATCCGCCGACAGTTGTTAAGATTGGTGCAATTACAGTTGATAGCCAAAGCCCAGCAAAACCAGCTATTAATATCGTTCCAAGAGGAATGACCATCATATCCAGAGGTGTTTTTCCGCTGATTCTCTTCCCTACAAAGGTAGCAATTGTTGCTGTTAGCAATGCCCCGATTGGTTCACCAGCTTTAATCAATACACCAGCTTCAGTGATTGATAGAGCACCAGCGCCCACCGCAGCAGCAATCATAGCGGAAAAGATGACGAGAGCATTGGCTCCCAGCATAAGAGCCACTCCGGCACCGACAGCTGGTGCCATCAAACTAATCGCAATTGTCCCGATTTGCACGAGAGAATCAATTTCAAAGCTTGTCCCGATATTTTTAATCAAAAGTCCTATTCCCAGTGTGACAAAAATTCCCTGTGCGATTCCAGTAGAAGCTTTGAATATTCTCGGCATTACATAATCTTTCATAATGATGCGCCTTCTTTCTTAGTAGTAGAATTATGCTTGAACAGTTGCTAAAACTTTTTCATCATAACCAATGCTGGACATGTAGTTGCGGAGTACAGCTGTTGAATTCCTGAATTTCCTTTGTTCCTCTTCAGTTAAACGAAGCTCGACGACCTCTTTGATTCCTTCTCTTGTGAGAATGGCAGGAACACCAGTGCAAAGCTCCGTTTCCCCGTATTCACCATTTAACATACATGATAGAGCAATGATCCGATGGTCATCGTTGAAAATTGATTTGGTAATGAAAGCAATTGCGTTTCCGATGCCATAGTATGTGGTGCCTTTTCTTTTCAGGATTTCAAAGCCGACTTTTTTGACATCTTCAACTATTTGATCTAAATCGATGTCCCCAAGCTGTCTTTTTTGTTCCTCTAAAATTTGCAATAGAGGCTTGCCGCCGACTGATATATGAGACCATGCCGCGAATTGGGAGTCTCCATGTTCACCCATTGTGTATCCGTAAATACTGCGCGGATCAACATCGAGTATTTCAGATAAATAGGTTTTCAGTCTTGAAGAATCAAGGGATGTACCCGTTCCGATGACACGGTTTCTCGGCAATCCTGACAGCTTCCAGACATGATAAGTGATGATGTCCACGGGATTGGATGCGATAAGGAAGATACCATTGAAGCCGCTCGCCATGATCTGCGGGATCATATCATTCATAATTTTTGCACCAATTTCCAGTGTGTCAAGCCGTGTCTGGCCGGGTTTTGGAGGCGGGCCCGCCGTGATGACTGCGATATCTGCATCGCCCAAATCTTGATAAGTGCCTGCACGGACTTTCGTTCTTGAATTGGTGAAATCAATACAATGCGACAGGTCAAGTGACTCTCCAATTGCTCTTTCTTGATTTATATCAACCATGATTAATTCGTCGCAGATTCCCTGGTTCAATATGGAGTAGGCTGCGCTAGATCCAACCAGTCCTGTTCCGATAATTGCTACTCTTCTAATATGCTGTTGCATGTTGGTCAACTCCTAGACGTTAATAGATTAGCATAATTATTTGTGAATTATTTCACAATTTAAATGAAAAAAAATAAAGAAAATCTTTTTGATTATTTTGTTTGTGATTTATTTCACATACTCATTGTACAGCGGATGTTTTCTTTATACAACTGTTGAAAACGTTGACAATATGTATAAAATGTGGCTGAAAAATGAAGGAGTTGTGTACGGAACTATTATATGTGAATAATGATTACTCGGCTTTCAACCTGATGGAAAGAAGCTGAAAAAAGATCGGAATTGGAATTACAAGAGTCGACAGGTTTAGCAGCTTCGAAGAGTTATACTAGTTGAAAGAATCTATCATAGGGGGCGTGAGATGAGGAAAAAAGCTTTTACAGTCGCAATAATAGCCGGACTAGTCATAACAGGCGTGCAACCTGCTGAATCTGCAAAACAATCGGAAATCCGCAAACAACGCCTCGATCTTAAGGAGAATTTCACTCAAAAAGAAAACCAAATCCAAAGGTTGGATAAGGCTGAGGAAAAATATCTTTCCGAACTTAAGACGCTGGATGATGAGATGTCAGAGCTGAATCAGAAAATCCTGGATCTCCAAAATAACCTGGATGCTTCGGAACAGATTGCAGATGAAATGAAAAAGGAAATCCAAAAGCTCAGTTCCAACATCGATTACAGGGAGCAATTAATCAAAAAACGGCTTCGTTCGATGCAGAATAACGATGGACTGGGAATCTATGTAGATTTGATTTTTGATTCGAACAGCGTGTCCCAGTTGTTTGATGCAGCAATCGCGGTGAGGACAATCATTAAGGCTGATAAGGATTTGCTGGCACAACACAAAGCTGATTTGGATTCACTGAAGGAACAGGAAGAAGCACTCCAGGACAATGTGATCCTGCTTGAAAAGGACCAACAGAAACTGCTTAAACTGAAATCTGACTTGGAGAAGAAGGTCGAGGAGAAGCAGCGACTGCTTGAAACTGTCCATGCCACTAAGGAGGAAAGCGAATCACAGCTGATGCATATGTACGAGATCTATGTCAACCTCGCATCCCAGGAGATTGCAATTTTAAAAGAAAAACAGAGAGTGGAGTTTAGTAGTGCTCAACCAGAAGAGGGATTCATCATGCCAGCTAGAGGAGAGCTGACTTCTGGCTACGGTCCAAGATGGGGGAGGCTGCACGCAGGCATCGATATTGCCGATGAAGCGGCCGAAACGGAAGTGGTCGCGGCGGCATCAGGAACAGTCATCCGGTCCTATTATTCCGCAACCTACGGGAACTGCGTCCTCATCACTCATAAAATTAACGGGAAGACTTTCACCACCCTATATGCCCACCTGGAAAAAAGCACAGTCAATACAGGTCAATCTATTAAAAAAGGCGAGTTGCTGGGCTATATGGGCAACACCGGCGACAGCAGGGGCAAACATCTACATTTTGAGATTCATGAAGGCCAGTGGAACTATGAAAAGTCAAACAGCGTCGATCCCCTTCAATATGTGAAAAAATAAGCCAGGTTCCCAATGGGAATCTGGCTTGCTCTTTACGTTAACGTGAATGGTATAATTAATTTACTGATTATTCTGTTAAAAAAGAGGTTTTGCTGATGTATACGATTTCTGACTTGGCGGAGCAGTTTGGAGTTACGCCCCGTACAATCCGCTATTACGAAGAGCTCGGATTGCTCACACCATCCAGGACTGAAGGCGGACGGCGGATTTACACTGCTAGTGATGTAACACGCTTGAAACTCGTATTCCGCGGGAAGCGATTTGGTTTTTCGCTTGATGAAATCAAGGAAATGGTATTGCTATTCGATGAGGATCGGACAGGTGAAAAACAGCTGAAGGTGACGATACAGTACGGGGAAGAAAAGCTCGCAGAAGTGAATGAACGGATTTGTGAACTGGTTGAGGTCAGGGAAGAAATCGAAAGGCTGTTGACTGAATTCAAAGGGAGGCTAAGTGAATGAATTTTTACAAGGAAGAACCACGGTTTCAAGCATTGCTGAAGGAATTATTGGATGAGGAATTTTTCAAGTACGCAGATGGGGAGCTGCTGGCATTCGGCGAAAAATGCGCAAACGAAATTGACCAGCGCGCCAGATTCACCGACCGCGAAGGCCAGCCAAAGTTGATTAAATTTGATGCTTATGGTGATGACATCTCTGAGGTTTGGGTGAATGATGGCTACCGGAAAACCGTCGAGGATTCTTATAATACCGGGATTGTCGGGTATGTTCATAAGAATATTCCGGAATTGGGACGCCGCGGGAATTATATCTATTCCTATGCTCAAGGTTACCTGCTGTCCCAGACCGAAGCCGGCTTTTACTGTCCAGTTACGTTAACGATGGCCACCGCTTATTTATTGGACCAGTATGCCTCACAAGAAGTAAAAGAGAAATTCCTGCCCCATGTTTTATCAACAGGAGAAACAACTCTATACGAAGGCGCCACCTTCCTGACCGAACGCCAGGGCGGATCCGACGTCGGCGCAAACGTGGTGAAGGCAGTCCAGCCGGCAGCCGGCTACAAGATTTACGGAGAAAAATACTTCGCCTCCAACGCAGGAATGTGCGGTGTCGCAATGGTTTTAGCAAGAAAAGAAGGAGCACCATCCGGCACAAAAGGCCTGACATTGTTCGCTGTCCCATGGCGCAAAGAAGACGGAAAACTGAACGGCATCAAAATCCGCAGGCTCAAAGATAAACTCGGAGTACGCGCAGTTCCATCTGCTGAAGTAGAATTTGAGGGAGCAGAAGCTTATGTAGTTGGCGATCCAACAAAAGGCTTCTATTACATGATGGAAGCATTGAACCTTTCCCGCGTCTGCAACACCGTCGCCTCCCTCGGCATCATGCGCCGAGCCTACCGCGAAGCACGAGAGTATGCCCTGAAACGTGACGCATTCGGTAAAAAACTCGCTGATTTCCCAATGATTAAAGACTCCCTGGTAAAAATGGCCGTCAAACTAGAAGTCCAAACCCGAACCGTATTCAAGTACCTGCCATTGTTCGAAAAAGTCATGCGGAATGAACCAGGAGTAACAGAAAAAGACATTGTATTGAATCGACTCTACATCGCCTTGTTGAAAAAAGAAACCGCAGAACAAGCCGTCCACTTCGCACACGAAGCCATTGAAATGCATGGTGGGAATGGGTATATCGAAGACTTTGTCACGCCTCGGTTATTGAGAGATGCGCAGGTGTTGACCGTTTGGGAAGGGACAGCTAACATTCTCGGACTTGAAGTGTTGAGGTTGATGGAGAAGTTTGGTGCAGGGGAATTGTTTTTACAGGAGATGAAGGAGCGGATTGCTGGAATGAACGGGAAGCATTTTCAGCCGGTGCGGGGTGGAATAGAACAGCTCGAAAAACTGCTGTCGTCTCTGCAGACGGCATCTCATGATCATAAAACTTTTCACTCCAAGCGGGTGGCTGAATTGATGGTGAGAATTTTTGAGAGTGTGAATGCGCTCGATTATGCTGTGAGTGGAGATGAACGGGCAGAGAAGGTGATGGAGGTTTATATAGAAGAGACTTGGAAATCAGGATATGAATTTAAGGATAAATTAAAACCAGTCGATTATTTTCATGAGATAGTGAACGAATCCATACCTCAAGAAAAATCTTTGGTAAAATAGCCATACAAATAGCGTCTCCTTATTAAGGAGGCGTTTTCTATATGTATATTGTTCTATATATAAAACAAAACGTTCTGTTTAAAATACTAAAAGTTAAGAAAACTAGAGATAAAAAGAGATAACGAACGATATTTGTGCGTTATTAAGAAAAAATGGCCGAATTTGGGGTTTTTCAAAGACAGCAGCTTAGAATATACTCACAATATAAAGTTCGTTAAAAAGAACAAAAATTGTTCGGTACAAGGGAAGTTGATAAAAGTGAAAAGAAAATTCACCAACTTCGTTCTCCAAATCATACATACATTGAGTAGTTCAAAACAAAAGGAAAACAGGGAGGGGAGAACTATTCGATACTCTAGATCGAGGAAGTTTAGAAAGCGTTATGACTTTTTCCGTAAATCTATGCAAGTACTTCTTGTATGGTACCTACTTATTTTTACCGTCATTCAACTTAATTCTTTTACTAATGCAGCATTTAATGATGTAGAGGAATTACAAGCTTCAATCCATGTGAAATGGCCGGTTGATGAATGGGATAAAAGTTCGTTAGACTTTGATGTTGCTGGACTTGAAAGAGGTGGCTCGTGTCAACCTCCGGAAGTATATGCAGAAATATATAACAATGGAGAAGATATGACCTTCTCTACATGGACATGGGAATTGTTTAAGGTTGGCACAGGGCAGGAAACAAAAACACCTATAAGTCCAGTACTGGAAAGTGGAGAAGTACCAATGATTAAGTCTGGTGAAAAAGAAAGGATTGTAACAACCAAACTTCAGGAGCTGCCAGGCGATGGTCATTATAGGTTTAAAGTAACGAAACCTGATCGACCAGGCCAGGAAGCAATTTGGAGTGAGCCAATTGAAATAGAGGGTTGTATTGCCGGGAAAGTAGAAACAGAGCAAACGGTCACAGAAGAGAAACCAACCGAATCCATTGAAAAAACTGATACCAATACAAGCCAAACTACTGAAGAAACAAAAGACCCACCTGAAGAAGGAAAAGAAAGTCCGGACTCTGAATCAGCAAATGAAGCATCCGAAGAAGAAAACACGGAATCGTCAAGTAGCAATGAAGAAGATGGAACAAATCAAGAATCATCTAGTGAAGATCAAACAGAAGAGCAGCAGCCGGCAGATTCGACTAACGGTTCTGATGAAAGTAATGGTAACTGATTATTATTCAAAATAGAAAGGAGAACACCATGAAGAGAACAACTAAAATTATTGGAAATGTTTTATATGGAATAGTGTTTGCCGCATTGCTTCTCATGATAGTAATGGTAATTTCCTCACGAGCTTCCGGTGGGGAACCACAATTGTTTGGATACCAATTTAAAACTGTTCTTTCAGGATCCATGGAACCAACTTTTAAAACTGGATCACTCATTGTAGTTAAAGAAGTTAAGGATGCCAAAATCTTAAAAGAAAACGATGTTATTACATTCAGGCAAGACGAGAAGAATGTTGTAACACATAGAATTGTAGAAGTCGTTAAGCAAGGGGATAACGTCTTCTATCGCACCAAAGGTGATAACAACGAAGAAGCAGACGTAAATCCAGTTATGACTCAAAACGTTGTCGCAAAATACTCAGGCATCACCATTCCGTTCATTGGATATTTCCTTAACTATGCTAGCACACCATTGGGAACTGGTCTACTTCTTATTATCCCAGGGCTACTCCTGCTAGGTTATGCAGCATGGACAATAAGATTAGCAATTAAAGAAATCGAAGAGAAAACTAAAGTTGCATCTGCACCAGATCAGAAACAAATAGTTTCCTAGGTTGTTACTCTTTTTAGAGTGCACATATACATACCCTTCAGGGGTGAGAAATTTTTGAGGAGGAATAATAAATGAGTATCAAAAAGAAAATGGGTATTGGGATTTTAACAGGTACATTAGGCCTATCCCTAATTGGTGGTGGAACATGGGCAGCATTCAATGATGTTGAAAACACAACTAATACTTTTGAAGCTGGAACATTGGACTTAACCACTGATAAATCTGTACTTTTCGAGCTAAGTAATTTAAAACCAGGGGATTACTTTACCAAAACATTGAAGCTTGGTAACAACGGGTCATTAGCAATTGATGACATCTTTTTGAAATCAACTGTAAGTGGTTGGGAAGATGTTAAACATTCTCACCTAAGTGATAATGGAGAGAACAACCAGGTTGATTTCCTTAAACAGTTCAAGGTAACTATCAAACGTGATAACGTATCTTTGGGAACAGTAACAGCAGACCAATTAATGTCTTACACTACAAATCCTCGTGAAATAACTGGAAGTGGAACAAATCCTGCACTCCTCTCGGGTGAGGATATGGATATTGAAATAAAAGTAGAATTTGTAAACGACCCTGCTACTTATCCAAATAGCAGACTGCATACTCAAAACAAATATCAAGGTGAGGGCGCCGAGATATCTTTAAAGTTTGAAGCAACACAAATGCCTGGCGAAGAAAGAAATAACGACGGCGAATAATTTATCATTACTGATCAAGTTCATTTTATAGGAGGAGTAGACAATGAGTTTAAAGAAAAAAATTACAATGGGTGCGCTATCAGCCACTCTTGGTCTTTCATTAGTTGCAGGAGGAACATGGGCAGCATTTAACGATGTTGAAACGGTTTCTGCTGGGATGGAAGCAGGTACATTAAAGCTGGATTTAAAAAAATATGAAAATAAACCTTTTAATTTCCAAATTTCAGATTTGAAACCTGGAGATAAAATGACAAGGAATATCAAATTAGTAAACAGCGGTACCCTTGCAATCAGAGATGTGTTGATGTCAATTGAGAGTGTCCAGTTTGCCGATTACGTACCAGCAGAGGGTGAAGCTGGTTATGAAGATGATGATACATGGGGAGATAATAACGTTGTTCAGTATTTGAACCAATTCAGAGTTACAGTTATGCAGGTAGGTGCTGAAGGTGGTTCTGGCGGATTCCCTCGTGAACTCATTCCTGCTGATAAGGATGTAAGGTTAGGAGATTTCTACTTAGCATCTGGTTCTTTAGCAGGTGATGATAGCAAACTAAATGATGGTGTTACGCAAGCTGATATTAATACTGCACTTTCTAATGTGTGGGGAGCAGTAGACCATACTTACATTGATGCAGCATCTCGTCGGATAAATGGAGCTACCATTAATCCTAATGAATGGACTGGGCTACCTGTTAATCCTAATGACGATGATGTAGTGGAAATTTCAATAGAGTTCGTCAAAGATAATACTTTAAATGATAAAGGTACCTATGTGCAAAATAAATATCAAGGCGATACTGCTACTGTAAACTTCCAGTTCGAAGCAAGACAATGGGGAGGTCAGGAAGTAACTGACAGCGATATTGGAGCTGGACTTAAAGGTGCTGACAAAGAAGGATACATTCAAACTAACGAACGTGCAAATAATGGTAACTAATCCTTATTAACATTTAATTGGAAGGCAGGGTCTACCTGCCTTTCCTTAAAAAAATGGAAAGGAAACATAATATGAGGAATTTCTTCATAACCATAATCATTACTTTCTTGTCCTTGATTTTACCTGCCACTTCTAATGCAGTATCAAACGAAAACGATACTGTTAATCAGGTTACACAAAAAGAAATAGACATTGCAACAAGTCCTCATAAAATATTTTTTAATCTCAGCAACCTCAAACCAGGAGATCGAATAACTAAAATTCTTACTGTCCATAATAATGGAAAACAGGACTTTAACTATTTGTTTTCTAATAACTTTGTTACAGGATCTGAAAAATTCTATAATGAATTACTCTTAAAAGTGAGTGATAGTAACAAGGTTCTATATGAAGGGAAGTTAAAGGACTTTCATAAGTTAGACGCCCGTGGCTTGAAAAATGGTACTCAGGAGAAATTAGTTTTTACGGTTGATATTCCTTTTGAGTTAGGAAACGATTTTCAAGGTCTGGGAGCTGAATTCCAATTTAAACTTTATGTAGAAGGTACAATGGGTGGGGTATTGCCAGTCGATGGTCCCAAACTTCCAAACACGGCTACTGGAATGTTCAACTTGATGGCGCTTGGTGCTGCATTAATAATTGGTGGTTTTATCTTGTATTCCGTATTGAATAGGAGGCGCCAGGATATTAATCCGACTTGAGACTGACCCTGACAGAAGAGTGTCATGGTCAGTTTTTATGTCCGATAAATTGAGGGTTGCCAGTTCTTATTCCTGAGTATAGGGGAAACAATGTGATATACATCGAAATTTTTTAAAAGACCAATGAGGTGAATTCCATTGACACTCCTTTTCTACTATCTAGCCATCCTGAACCTCCTCGACGGAGCCGTAACCTGGTTTGGCCTCAAGTATGCACTTATCTCCGAACTGAATCCGCTGATGCACGCAATATACGAGATTAACCCTTTAGTGTTCATATCGACAAAAGCTGCTCTCTCCATTTTCCTATTATTATTCATCTTACTTAAGAAAGTCCCTCGTTCATTTTTAATCAAAGGACTAACGGTATTCGCTTCTGTTTCTTATACGGCTGTTTTCTGCTTACATAGCTTCTGGCTAATTCAGCTTGCTTGATCAGTCAGATCACTTGTTTTAATTCTTCAAAATAACCTTCGAAATGTTCACTTCTTTTTACTATTTTCATATTCAGAATCCATTTTAACAGGCGTATAATTTTCTTATATTAATAAGAAAGAAGGCGTATCAAACATGTTTCAAACCCTGAAGCGTGAGTTGCTGGCCGGGATTACGGTTTCGGTTGTTGCGCTGCCGCTTGCGTTGGCTTTTGGGATGCAGGCGACGGGTAATTCGGATGGGGCCATTATTGGTTTGTATGGTGCCATTATTACTGGTTTTTTTGCTGCTTTGTTTGGCGGGACGAAGGGGCAGGTGACGGGTCCGACTGGTCCGATTACGATTATCTTTACTGGGATTGTGGCGACTCAGGGGCTGGAGTATGCGTTCATTGCCGCGTTTATGGGTGGGCTATTTCAGATTGTATTTGGGCTTCTGAAAGCAGGCAATTATTTAAAATTCATTCCATTACCGGTAGTTAGCGGTTTTATGAACGGGATTGCCATCATCATTATCATGGGGCAGCTGCAGTATGTAACGGGCAGCTTTTTAGTCGTGCTGTTGACGATTGTCTTTATGCTGGTTGCGATGAAGTGGATTAAGATTATCCCTCCAAGCTTGATGGCTCTGATTATAGGTACAGTGGCAGTAATTCTATTGGAAAAAGTACTGCCTGCTGTCCATTTCACACTGCCATTTATCAACGACTTTATTTTCTTTGACAGCGCGGAAAGGATTGGCGAGATTCCGAAAGGGCTGCCACAACTTCATCTGCCGATTGCAGACCTGGGTGTCATCATCCAATTGATCCCTGCAGCATTAAGCATCGCGGTGCTTGGATCAATTGACTCCCTTTTGACTTCTGTTGTCATGGATAATATGACAGGTACAAAGCACAAGAGCAATAAAGAGTTAATTGGCCAGGGGATCGGTAACACCCTCGCTGGATTATTCGGTGCAATGCCAGGTGCTGGGGCGACAGTCAGATCTGTAGTCAATTTAAGAAGTGGTGGACAGACTGCTTTATCAGCTATGGTCCATAGTGTTGCCTTACTGCTGTTCATGCTGGTATTCGGACCACTTGCAGAAGAAATTCCACTCGCAGTCCTAGCGGGGATTTTAATCATGACAGGTATTACAATGTTCGATTATGACAGCTTGAAAATCCTCAAGGATGAGCCGCGCACAGATGCAGGGGTCATGCTTGTGACGATGGTTTTAACAGTCGCAATTGATTTGATGGTTGCGGTTGGCGTCGGAATTGTCATGAGTGCGCTGATTTTCATGAAGCGGATGAGTGAGGAAGGTTTCAAGATTAATAGTAAAACGGAAAGCGGCTTAATGGTATACAGCCTGGAAGGACCGCTGTACTTTGGTGCCACAGAGCTAATAACCAAGACAATCAGTTCGGATTGCAATCCTGATATAGTTATAGATATAGAAAAAGTAACGATTGTTGATGCTTCCGGTGCACTGCTTCTGCTGCAGCTTAAGGACCAGTTGAAAGAGCGAGGACAGAACCTTTATCTTGTCGGTAACGACCTTGACCTTGGCGGAATCCTCAGAAAGATGAATATATTCCAGCAGTTTGGGGCAACAGGACACTTTGAAACCAAGGAAGAATTAATCACTTATTTAAAGTTTCATAACAAACTAGTTCACGGTGCCTGAGTAAAATCAGGCTCCGTATATTTTTTTATAATATCGTTGCCAAAATTTTCTTTAACAGGTACAATATGAAAGTATTCAAATAACCTAAGGAGGCAGTCGAAATGATTAACACAACTAATGGAACAGCAACAACAATTTCATATGTTTTACCTTCGGCCTGCCTGTATTGTGTGTAGTAGCGCTTATTTTTGTCATGTTAAAATAAATGCATAACCACGGACTGGGATGTCTGTGGTTTTTTTGTGTCTAAAAATCGAATGTATGTTCTTGGGAGTGATATAAGTGATTACAGTTGAGAATTTGAAAAAGGAATATAAATTGGTAAAGCGCGATCCTGGTCTAAAGGGAGCAATCAAGTCTCTTTTTAACAGAAAGTATGAAACGAAGCATGCGGTGAAGGGGATTAATTTTACGATTGAGCAGGGTGAGACGGTTGGTTATATCGGCGCGAATGGTGCTGGGAAGTCTACGACAATCAAGATGCTGACGGGAATCCTGACACCGACGTCTGGCAAGGTGACGGTGAACGGGCTGGTACCATATGAAAACCGGCAGAAGAACGCGGTGAACATTGGAGCGGTATTCGGGCAGCGGACGCAGCTGTTCTGGGATATCCCGGTGCGTGAATCTTATAATCTCTTGAAGCATATTTACGAGATTCCGGAGCAGGAGTATCAGGAAACGGTCGCCATGTTTACGGAGGTGTTAAACCTGGAGCCGTTGCTCGGCATTCCGGTCAGACAGCTTTCGCTTGGGCAAAAAATGCGCTGTGAACTGGCTGCTGCCTTCCTTCACAGGCCTAAGGTTGTTTACCTGGATGAGCCGACGATCGGTCTAGATATTGCCGTGAAAGTGAAAATCAGAAAGTTTATCAAAGAAATGAATCAGCGCTGGGGCACAACAGTGCTGCTGACTACACATGACATGCAGGACATCGAGGAAATTTGCGACCGGATCATCATAATTGATGGTGGTACGATTTTGTACGATGGTGGGCTTGAGCAAATTAAAAAGCAATTCGGACAGCAAAGGGTAATCCATTTTGAGCTGGCAGATAAGGAAAAGTTCGTACTGCCTGCAGCACTAATCGGTCAGGCAGCAGTTTTACCGAATGAGGAAGAAACGAAGGTCAGCCTTTCTTTTGACCATGAAAGTGTGAAAAGCTCGTTCGTCATTTCGGAAATGATGAGCATGTATGAAATTGGAGATTTGAATATTGCTGATCCTAAGATCGAGACGATTGTAGAGGAGCTCTACAACAAGCAGGAAAAGGGGGGAGAGCATGAGAAAGTATTGGCAAATAGCTAAAGGACGGATGCAGGAGAATACTGCCTATTCCGCCTGGTACTGGGCCGGGACTTTGGCTTCAGTGATGAGGCTGTTGATTATTTACTTCTTCTGGCAGGCGGTTTACGCGAACCAGACAACGATTCAAAATATCAATCTTGAAACGATGCTGACGTACATCGTGATTGCGATGCTGCTGCAGGGATTTGTTGGCGGTGTCGGCAATGAGCTTGCGGAGAATATCAAGGAGGGGCAGGTAGCGATTGAGCTGATGCGTCCTTACGATATGATTTTTAAAATGTTCGCAGTTGATGTGGGTGAGAAAGTCATGTATTTGATTCAGGGAACGATCCCGATGATATTGATTGCTTACTTCTTTATGGATTTGAGCTTTCCAAAATCCCCAGAGACGATTTTGCTATTCGTAGTGAGTGCGCTGGTGGGAATCTGGATCGGTACGTTCTTCGATTTTCTTGTCGGCGTACTCGCGTTCTGGACGGTCAATGTCTGGGGTGTCAGGGTACTGAAGGAAACGCTGATTACCTTTTTCTCAGGTGCACTTGTACCAATTACGCTTTTTCCGGATTGGCTCAGAACGATTACCGAGTTCCTGCCGTTCCAGGCGATGGTCTATCTGCCTGTATCAATTTATTCCGGCTTGATCACCGGAACGGAGGCTTACATGGCACTTGGAGTCCAGTTGTTCTGGCTCATTTCATTATATGTCTTGGTAAGGGGAATCTGGTCTCAGGCAATTAAACAGATTACGATTTTTGGAGGTTAGGAGGCGTTTCTATGCGTCGTTATACGAAATTATATTGGGAGTTTGCGAAGAGCCATATGAAGGTGATGATGGAGTATCGCATTGACTTTCTGATTGGTGTGGCCTCGGTCATGCTTGAGCAGTTTGCTTCGATCTTTTTTGTAAAAGTGGTGTTCGACCACATTGAGCAGATCAATGGCTGGTCGTTTTACGAGATTTTGTTCATCTATGGAATCGCGGCAACGGGCCGTTCGATTCACCAGATTTTCTTTGATAATTTATGGACGCTTGGCTGGCAATATATCAGGCCGGGAAAGCTCGACCGTTTGCTGATCAGGCCAGTCAATCCGTTGTTTCATGTTGTTGCGGACCGGCTGCATCAGGATGGCTTTGGCCAGCTGATTATCGGGTTGATTATCCTGGGAACAGCGATTCCACAGCTTGACCTCGTTTGGGGAGCAGCGGAAATTGCGATGCTGGTTATCATGATCATTTCATCCGGATTGATTTTCGTGGCGATTAACTTATTTTTCGCGACATTCAGCTTCTGGATGATCGACAGCCTGCCGATTGTATGGGCAGTCTTCAACTTGAGCGACTTTGCCAGATACCCGTTGACTATCTATCATAAGGGAATCCGCATGTTCCTGACATGGATTATTCCTTACGGGTTCACTGCATTCTATCCAGCGGCCTATTTTATCGACAAGTCCGGATATAAAGAATTTGCGCTCTGGACCCCGGTTGCAGCGATTGTCTGCTGCGTGCTTGCCTATGCATTTTGGAATAGAGGCTTGAAGGCTTTCGCAAGTACAGGCAGTTAAGCTAAAAGCAACCCGTAAAATACAGGGAATTATCAGAAAATACGTTCATTTTCGGATTGCTCAATAGGACTTCCGTCGGGTATGATGGAAATAAATAGGTTGATAGGGGTGGAGAAGATGTTGGAAAATAAGTCGGTCAGAGAAGTATGGCAGGAAATCGAAAGGGTCATGAAAGAAAGACCAAAGCCGATTCAAGGCATGAATGTTGTTTATCAATATGATATTACAGGTGACGACTCTGGAACATTCCAGCTCTTTCTTTCCGACGGAACAGCCCGAGTGGTCGAAGGAAATGAGGGCACTCCAGATTGCACCCTGAAGCTTTCAGATAAAAACTTCAAGAAGATGATCATGGGCAAGCTGAACGGAACAGCAGCCTTCATGACAGGGAAACTCAAAATCCAGGGCAGCATGGGACTCGCACTCAAACTCGAAGGAATCCTCAATGAATACAACCTAAGCGAAACCGCATAAAGAAATGGATCAGGCATCTAATCGCCTGGTCCATTTTTCAATCTATAAAAAATTCCTTACCATCCATAAAAAATATTTATTAAAAATCACCCGCGTGATGAGACAAAAAGTAACAAGATGTGACACATCCTGATATAATAAGGCTATCAATGTGCGAAATTTAAGGAGATTCCCTTTATGGACCAATTAAGAAAAAATACGGCTTTATTATACGAGGAAGTTAAAGCGGTTAAGTACTTTCTCACGATATTCTATCTCATTCTATTACCATATGATTTCATCTATTATTATTTAATTCCATATTTTAACAAAACAGATATTGGCCTTCCTGCTCAAGGCATGGGTTTTCTCTTTCACATTATTCTCTTTGCTATATTACCTTTAGCTATGTACCTGGTAAAAAAGGGTAATCCTGAAAAGGTAAAGTATCTTTATTTCTTTGTTTTTATGTTTGTGGACTTTATAAATAACTTCTTAATTTATTGGGGTACGGATCATGAGTTTAAAAGTGGGCATATACTAGAAATATACTTCATCCTTTTCTCTCCAATATTTGTAAGTAATAGATTCTTCTGGACTATGACACTTGGTTTCTTTGTTAAATACATGATTATGGGAGTAATCTTTCAATCACCTAAAGTACTCATTCCAATGGCCTTAATTATTTTTATTGCGATCATTGCATGGATATTGTTAACACGGTTTCAATCGTACTTAAATGCGATTAAATCTGTTTATGAAGATTTGAGGCGGAAAGAAAAACTGGCTGTCATAGGTCAGATGGCAACGGCTGTAGCACATGAAATTAAAAATCCATTATCAGCACTTAAAGGCTTTACCCAGCTTCAGCAGGAAAAGGATAAAGGGGACGATCAGTATTACCCGATAATGTTAAATGAAATTGATAGAATTAACGGTATTGTCAATGATCTTTTAATTTTAGGAAAACCTAATACAGCAATAAAGAAACCAAAAAAAATTGAAGAGATTATTCAATACGTAATATCCGTAATTGATCCACACGCCCAGAGAAAGGATATCGATATAATTCTTGATACGAAAGATTCTGCAGTCCTTTTATGTGATGAAAACCAACTAAAGCAAGTCTTTATCAATCTAATAAAAAATGCAATGGAAGCAATGCCCGAAGGTGGTACTGTTACCATTCGAACTAAAACAAAAGATAATATGGTTGAAGTCTCCGTCATCGATGAAGGGTGTGGGATTGAACCAGACAAACTGGCTAAGTTGGGAGAACCTTTCTATACAACTAAACAAAGTGGAAACGGCTTGGGGTTAATGGTTACTAAAAAAATTATTGAAGAACATGGAGGAGGTATAGTTATCGATAGTGCGCTTGGTAAAGGAACGCAGGTCACTATAAATATACCATCCTAATAAATTATGTCTATATAATGAAAATATATCCAATAAATAAACCAAAAGGACTATTTTAATAAATAGTCCTTTTGGTTTATAATAAAGAAAATTGTCGAAAGTTGACAAATTATAAAATAGGTAAAATGATTCATTTTTTTCTTATTTCAATAAAACTATTAAACTAGAAAAAAATGTTGGCGATATGAATGTAAACAATGATTCAATTAATTGACAGAAAACGCGGGGTACTCTCATGCATTCAACAGGGAAAAGTTCTAGCTTAAACCATGAAGAAAAAAGGGCTATTACTTGGTTTTTAGCGCTCTTCTACAGTATTTCAATTACATATGATTTTTTCTATTATTACATATATAAAAAGTTCATTGTTCATATTGAGCCTGGTTTACCGGGTGCTTTTGGCTATTGGTATTATATTTTTATGCTTGGTCTTATTCCAATTGCTCATTATTTAAATAAAAGAAACCGAACATCTTCGATAAAATACATTTTTATCATGTGTTTCGTCCTTCTTTCAATTGTAAATGACGGTGTTACATATTGGGGAAATTCAATGGAGTATGCGAGCGGGAATGTAGTTGAAGTCTTTTTAATCTTATTTTCGCCAATCTTTGTGAATAAACGATTTTTCATGGTTGTTTTTAACGGCATGCTTTTTAAATACCTTTTTATAGGCATTTTGCTTAGTACAAATGAGGTGCTTTTTCCATTAATTCTAATTTTAGTATTGTCTGGTATTGCTTACGTTGTATTGAAGAGATTTATGGGTTATGTTGATGCGATAAAAACATCATATGATACGCAACTCGAGGGTATCGTTAAAGGGGTTATTGCCACTATTGAACTAAAAGATCCATATACCAAAGGACATAGTGAGCGTGTTGCGCAATATGCTCATATGCTAGCTATCGCAACAGGTAAATACTCCAAGGAAGAATTGAACGCTTTTTATTATGCATGCTTGCTTCATGATATTGGTAAGGTGAATATCCCGGACCATATACTTATGAAACCTGGAAAGTTGACAAAGGAAGAGTATGAGATTATCAAAACCCATCCTGAGGTTGGGGCTGAGGCAATCATAAAAGTGAATGGTATAGGGGATGGCATCGATATTATAAAATCACATCATGAAAGATGGGATGGCAAAGGATATCCTGAGCAGTTAAGTGGTAAAGATATCCCTTATCTAGCAAGAGTTGTTTCTATTGCTGATGCCTTTGATGCAATGACTTCTTCAAGATCATATCGATCTGCGATGCCAGTAGGTGAGGCATATGACCGTATATTATCTGGAGCAGGGACTCAATTTGATCCTCATTTGGTTGAAGTTTTTAAAGAGATCTTTTCAACATGGGTTGAATTTCACGATAAATATCAAAGATCTATGGATTTACCAGCAAATTTATTTGATACGTCCGTAAAAAAGGGGGTGACAATATGAAGATCCGTAAATTAAATAAAGTGAAAACTACTTGCTGGTGGTGTAACTATCTTCCAATCATGCCATAATGGAAGGGATGCTTTTTTAAGCATCCTTATTTAATTGCATAAAATGTGCAGTAAGAGGTGGGGTAATTATGGGAATTACCTATAATAGCCAGCTTAAACTTCATCAATTAGTCTTTCGTGAAGAAAAGCAGAACTATATTGTAGAAGATACTATTACTAACGAATTCTATGAAATGCCAAAAGTATGTATTGAAGCTATTAAATTAATACAGGATAATGTACCTTTAAATGAGATTGAAATTAATCTGAAGAAACAATACGCAGATGAAGAGATCGATATAATTGAATTTGTTAATCAATTGGTAGAACTGGAAATTGTGTGCGAACTAGATGGTGAAAAAGTATCGATTAATATTGTAAATAAAAAAGATGCAGGTTTTCAGTGGGTTCCTGAAAGGCTGGGCCAAATACTCTTCAATGATACTACAACAAAAATATATGTCGGTATGCTTATTGCAAGTATAATGATGTTTATTTTTGATCCAGGTTTGATTCCACATTTTAAGGATATTTTTATTTTTGAATTAATGATTGAAAATGTTGCAGCCATAATTTTAATAACTTTGATTTTAGTCTTACTCCATGAGTTTGGACATATTATTGCGATCAGGGGAGAAGGCTTGAATGCTAAGCTTGAACTGGGTCATAGACTATTTTTTGCTGTACTTGAGACAGACCTGACTCAGGCTTGGAAGTTGCCGCCACAAAAAAGAAATAAGTTATTGTATGCTGGTATGTACATAGATATTGTGGTGATTTTCACCTCATTAATCCTGTTACTTGTAAGTACAGACGGACTTCTTTCAGGTGTTTTAGGTATTGTGGTTTTTAATACTCTAATAAGGCTTATCTATCAACTTTGCGTTTTTATGAAAACGGATTTTTATTATATTATTGAAAATATCACTGGTTGTTATAATTTAATGGAAAACGGCCAGCACTATCTGAGTAAAAGGATTCCATTTATAAAAACAAGCCATGCAACTGTGTCATTTTCTGGAGAAGAGAAGGTGATAAGAAGATATGCTTATTTCTATATAATAGGCATCCTGCTCACCCTAATCATCACCGCTTACTACTACATCCCACAATTGATTTTCGCTGTAAATGAAATCATGCTGCCGGGTTTCTTTGAACCAATTACGAGCATCCGTTTTTGGGATTCGGTTGTCTTTTTGCTGCAAATATTGTTAGTTTCGGGTTTATTGATTTACTCATGGACAAAGAAATATCGTTTAAGCAGTTAAAAAGACAGCCGGGTGGCTGTCTTTTCGTTTAGGCTTTAATATGTTTTAACGTAATCTATTAAAATATCTTTATACTTTTCAAGCGATTCCAACTCGACAAATTCGTCATCACCGTGCCAGTTCGCTCCACTTGGCCCGAACTCGATTGCTGGAATTCCGTGTGCTGCGAAAAACTGGGTATCAGCGGCCCCATGTTGACCAAAGATCACTGCTTCACCAGCAATATGTTTTTCCAAAACTGGTTTCAGCTGGCTGATGAATGGATCATCGTGCTTTGTCGCGACTGGGATTCCTTTCAGGCCGACTGTAACTGTTCCATCTGAAATACTTTTGATTTGTTGCACAATCGAATCGGCATCCTGCCCAGGAAGATACCTGATATCAAGGGACATAACGCAGTGATCAGGTACCTTGTTAAAAACTTCACCACCCGAGATGATGGCAAGATTAATAGATGGTGATTGATAAAACTCTGAGCTTTCTTTAGTAAAAGGCAATTCAAGTAGTTTCTCGTAAACTCGGTAGGCCTTAACAATCGCATTTTCGCCTTCCCATGGCCGGCTGCCATGAGCCGATTTTCCGGTGACTTCGACTTCAAGCCGCAAAACACCTTTTGCTTGCAGAGCTATCCCCAGCTGAGTCGGTTCAGAGGAGATGACAAAATCCCCACGGTATTCATTTTCCACAAGATAACCTGTACAATTTTTGCCGCCAATCTCTTCGTCCGAAACAATCTGAAGCTGGATTTTCACTCCGAGTTTTTGATTCTGCAATTCTTTCATCGCAACCATCATCGCTGCTACGCCAGCTTTCATATCCGCCGCGCCGCGGGCATATATTTTGCCATCCTTTTCAACAGGCACGAACTGCTCCTTTTTACCGCTGACTACATCAACATGGCCGTTGAATACAATCGTTTGATCTCCCTCGCCAATCTCGCAGACCAGCATTTTATATCCATTGTTTTCAATCAAATTAGGCTTTAATTCATGCTCAATAAGCCATTGTTTGCAAAACTCTACCGCCTGATTGGCACCTTCCTTCGTGGAGCTGTCAATCAGGATCAATTCCTTTAATAATTCCTTCATTGTTCAAACACTCCTTGAAAAAGGTTCTATAATACATTACCACAGGCAGTGGAATTCAATCTTTAATGTAAATAGTACCAATTAAATTAGAGTAATTCCTTAATTATTTTTGAGAAATCACTAATATGTTGCTAGTCCATTCGAATCAAATTTAGAGACACGAAGAAAATTTCCCAATATAAAACTTTATTAAAATAGTTTTATTTACACTTATATTTAAAATGAAAACAGGAGGAATGACGCAGTTTCATTTTAAAATTAAGTTTTTGAGACTGAAAACAGCTGACGTAATAGATAAATATTACTATATTTTAAAAATTTACAATATTTTAAAACCTTGCTACAATTTGAATCAGATTCTTCAGAAAATATGAAAAATCGAAACTTGGAAAATAGCAGGAGGTTATCTTTTGAAGAAGAAAAGTTCGTTGAAGGTTCTTTCAAGCGTGGCGGCAAGTGCTGTCTTCGCTTCTACTTTATTTGCGGGTTCATTTGCTGGACCAACTGCAGCTCCTAAAAGTGTGGCAGCTGCGACAGCTCCTGTATCTGCACCTATAGACTTGAATATCGTTGACCAAGATCGTCTGGCAAAAGCTTTGCAGGATCGCGGGTTGATCGCTAAAGGCGCTTCATCGGAAGAAGTCAACAAAGCGGTAACAGAATATATCAAGAAGAAGCAGGGCGCTAAAGCAGGCAAGACAGACAAGCACACTGCTGAAGATGAAATGACAAAGAAGTCCAAGGACTTTTTGACAAAGCAAAAAGACCAGCTGACTAAGCAGCTTGACAAAGGGCATGACAATTTTAAAAAGGGCAAGCCGACAGGATACGCTAAAGTGGATCCTGCAAAACAGGCTCCATACAATGGTGAAGTCAGAGAGGACAAGGTTCTTGTTCTTTTAGCGGAATTCGCAGACTTCAAGCACAATAGCATTGAGCAAGAAGAAGGCTATATGTATTCAGACGACTTCAGCCGCGAGCATTATGAAAAAATGCTGTTCGGTGACGAAGAGTTTACATTATTCAATGGTGAAAAGGTTCAGACGTTCAAGCAATACTATGAAGAGCAATCTGGCGGCAGCTACACAGTTGACGGACATGTAACTGACTGGGTGACTGTACCTGGCAATGCTGCTGACTATGGTGATGACAATCCTGAAGGCGGCCATGATAATAATGGTGAAACAGGACCTCGCGATTTTGTAAAAGATGCATTGAATGCAGCAGTTGAAGGCGGTCTTGATCTTTCTGAGTTTGACCAGTTCGATCTTTATGACCTAGACGGCGACGGAAACCAGAACGAGCCGGACGGCCTTGTTGACCACTTGATGGTCCTTCACGCTGGTGTCGGCCAGGAAGCTGGCGGCGGAGCACTTGGTGATGACGCAATTTGGTCACATCGCTGGGTATTGAATGGGGTTCATAGAGTTCCAGGAACTGAAGGAACTGCGCAAGTACCATACTGGGGCGGATCAATGGCGGCCTACGACTACACAATCGAACCTGAAGACGGAGCAGTTGGTGTATTCGCACACGAATTTGGACATGATTTAGGTCTTCCAGATGAGTATGACACACAATACACTGGACAAGGCGAGCCAGTTGCATCATGGTCAATCATGAGCGGCGGCAGCTGGAATGGAGCAGTAGCAGGGACAGAGCCTACAAGCTTCTCTCCACAGAACAAGGAATACTTCCAGAAAATCATGGGCGGCAACTGGGCTAACATTACGGAAGTAGATTATGAAGACATCGACGAAAATGGTTTGACAGCAGTCATCGATCAGAGCGTTACAAAGTCAAGGAATAACGGCATTGTAAAAGTCAACCTTCCTAAGAAAAAGGTAGAAGGCATCAAGCCGGCTTTCGGTGAGAAGTACTACTACAGCACAAAAGGTGATGACCTGCACACTGCATTGGAAACACCTGTATTTGACCTGACAGCTGCAACTTCAGCTACTTTCGACTACAAAGCATGGTACGAAGTAGAATTCGATTATGACTATGTATTTGTAAACGCAGTAACAGAAGATGGCACGGAAGTTGAGTTGGATGTAATCGGAGACGAAAACACTGCTGGCGGCATGGAAACAACTCAAGGGCAGTGGGAAGACAAGTCTTATGACTTAAGCCAGTTCGCAGGACAGAAAGTTAAATTGACTTTTGATTATGTAACAGACGGCGGTCTTGCTCCAGAAGGTTTCGCAATGGACAACCTGAGCCTGACTGTTGATGGAGAAGTTGCTTTCTCTGACGATGCAGAAGGCGCTGAACAAGTGACTCTTGATGGCTTTATCTCAACAAATGGTTTGTTCGATAAAGACCACTTCTACTACCTTGAGTGGAGGAACTACGCTGGGTCTGACAAAGGCTTGATTGCCGGCCGCGGCGTGAAGTACAACACTGGTATGGTTGTTTGGTACGGTGACGACAGCTTTACAGACAACTGGGTTGGCGTCCACCCTGGCGAAGGCTTCATCGGTGTAGTTGACTCACATCCTGAAGCAATCGTGGGTACACTTAATGGACAAGATTCTGTAAAGAGTAGCACGCGTTACCAAATCGCTGACGCAGCATTCTCACTGGACAAGGCACCTGCCTGGACAGTGGATTCTCCATCACGTGGAGTATTCGACTATGAAGGACTGCCTGGTGTGACAACATTTGATGACTCTAATAAGTACATCAATGAACTGATTCCGGATGCAGGTAAAAAGCTGCCTAACTACGGATTGAAGTTCCAGGTCATCGGTGAAGCGAAGGATAACTCTGCTGGTGCAGTTTGGATCCATAAATAAGAATAAATTTAAAGACATCGGGCGGTTTCTCGCTCGATGTCTTTTTGTAATTGGAAAAAATCAGTGTTTTTTTCCAAGTCGCCAATAAAATCGAATTTTCGCGAATAAATTCAAATTATCGCCAATAAAGTTGTGAAAACCGCCATTAAAATTAAATTATCACCAATAAAAAATAAAAATCGCCAATAAAACCAAATCAGGCAAAAAACAATCTATAATAAAAGGTGCAAAACTCCATTTTTCCGGGGAATACTGGACTTATAATCGTGTTTTAGCTAGTATCAATACTAGAATGTTTAACTGAAGGAGAAAATCATGTCAGAAACTCAACCAATTATCGCACAACTGAAACCGTTCCTGCAGCAGGCCTGGGAGAATGCTGGATTCGAGACTATGACTTCTGTCCAGACGACGGCGATTCCATTAATAATAGAAGGAAAAGATGTCGTAGGGGAATCCCCGACTGGTACGGGTAAAACTTTAGCGTACCTGCTTCCTGTTTTAAATAAAATCGACGCTAATATGCAGAATACACAGGCAGTCATCCTCGCTTCATCACAGGAGCTTGTCATGCAGATCCTGTCCGAAATCCAGAAGTGGGGAGAAGGCAGCGGTATCAAATCGGCAAGCCTGATCGGCGGCGCCAACCTAAAACGCCAGATTGACAAGCTGAAAAAGAGCCCGCATATCATTGTCGGAACTCCCGGCCGGACGAATGAACTGATCAAACAGAAAAAGCTGAAAATGCACAAAGTCCATACAGTCGTCCTTGATGAAGGGGACCAGCTTCTAACCCCCGAGCATAATGAAACGGTAAAAAGTATTGTAAAGTCGACACTTGCTGATCAAAGGCAGCTATTATTATTTTCAGCAACTCTTCCCGAGACTGTCGAAAAATCAATCAAGAGATTGGCGAATGATCCGGAGATCATCAATGTAAAAAAGGACGAAACGATCGATGCAGCAAAAGTAGAGCATATTTACTTTGTCAGCGAGCAGCGTGACAAAATCAAAGTCCTCGAAAAGATTGCCCGCCTGGATGGAACGAAGTCACTTGTTTTCATCAAGGATATCGCGAACCTGACCATCGCTGCTGAAAAACTGAAGTTCAAGGACATTCACGTCGGACAACTGCATAGTGATTTAAGCAAGCAGGACCGCCAGCGTCATTTGAATAAGTTCCGCGACGGCAAAAACGAAATGCTGCTTGTCACTGAAGTCGCAGCGCGTGGCTTGGATATTAAAGGTGTCACTCACGTTGTCCACTACGATTTCCCTAGAGAGCTGGATCAATACGTCCACCGCTCCGGACGCACAGGCCGTTTTGGCGCGGAGGGGACTGTCATCTCAATCGTCAACGAACGTGAAGAACGCGATTTGAAAAGATTCTGCAATGCACTTAATATTACCCCAGTGCAAAAAGAATTTTACGGTGGTAAAATTGTTGACCCAGAATAATTATTTCGAAGCTATAGGACTTTTTCCTATAGCTTTTTTTACTGTTTTTAAAGGTTTTTTTGTAAAACAATCAGAATATATATTCCGTAGTTTATTTTTTAAGGCTCTGTTAAAGCCGTTGGAAAATCAACAGCTGAAATGCCTCCTTGAAAGGAATGGTTGTACTTGAAAAATCCACGTTTAAATACATTGATGACAGAGTGGCTGCCAGAAGCGACGATTGATGAGATGCAGGAAAAAATGGGGAAAGGCGAGCTGTCTTCGCATGACCTTGTCCTGATGTACCAGGCTCGTATCGCTGCCTTCGATAAAATAACCAATTCAGTGCTTGAACTGAATCCTGATGCTCTTCAGATTGCGGCTGCACTGGATGGCGAAAGAAAGCAGAAAGGTCCAAGAGGCGATTTGCACGGCATTCCGGTACTGATAAAAGATAATATTGATACAAACGATAAAATGCATACCAGTGCTGGTTCGCTTGCATTGAAGGATTCGTTTGCCCGGAAAGATTCCTTTGTTGCTGCGAAGCTAAGGGAAGCAGGCGCAGTCATTCTTGGAAAAACGAATATGACTGAGTGGGCAAATTTCATGGCGAATGGCATGAAGAGCGGCTATAGCTCCCGCGGTGGCCAGGTGCTCAATCCGTACGGATCCGAGAAATTTGATGTCGGCGGCTCAAGTGCTGGTTCCGGCGCAGCAATCGCCGTCAACTTGGCCGCAGTAGCGGTAGGAACAGAAACAGATGGCTCAATTTTGAACCCAGCTTCGCAAAATTCACTGGTTGGCATCAAGCCGACAGTTGGGCTGGTCAGCCGCAGCGGCATCATTCCGATTGCGCACACGCAGGATACTGCCGGCCCGATGGCGAGAACTGTCAAGGACGCAGTTTATCTTTTAGAAGCGATTGCTGGCCAGGATCCTCAAGACCCGGCAACGATGGTGAGTTTACCTGAATTCAACCATGATTCTCTTTTCGATACTCAAGCACTAAAAGGAGCGAAAATTGCTGTTGTCAGGGAAGAGTATATTGGCAAATGGACTCAGGAACAGGAACAAATTTTGCAAAAAGCGGTTGAAAAAATGGAAGAGCTCGGCGCGGAGGTAATTGAAGCAGCAATCCCAGCGACGAAGGCTAAGTGGGGCTATAGGGTTCTGAGCTATGAATTCAAAGCAGATTTGAACGCTTATCTGAACGGGCTTGCACCGAGTGTTACAGTCAGGACGCTTGCTGACGTGATTGCTTTCAATTATGAGCATGGGGAGAAAATGCTGAAGTACGGACAGGAGGTGCTGTTGGAATCTGAAGCAACAAGCGGAACATTGACTGAGTGTGAATACCTCGAAGAACTGGAGTATAACCTTTATATGGCAAGGGAGCAGGGAATTGATTATGCACTGAAGGAATATGGTGCCGATGCAGTGCTTTTTCCAATGGATGGCTCCACGATTGGCTCAAAGGCAGGTTACCCGTCTGTTACCGTCCCTACTGCTTTTACTGAAGAAGGAGAGCCGGTCGGCATCACCTTCACGGGTACTGCTTTCAGCGAACCATTGCTAATCAAGCTTGCCTATGCATATGAGCAGGCAACCTTGGTGCGCCGTGCTCCTGAGCTTAGAATAAACGACGAGGGAAAAATCCATACTACTTCATGAATCCATCAAAAGGAGCGAGGAAGAATGGGTAAACAAAAGCTCGGCAACGGAAACGCCCAGCGCAACAACAACAAGAAAAAAGGCAACAACACACCCGAAGAATTAGTCGAATTCACAACCGGCCAGAAAGAAAAGAAATTCAACAATCCGATTGATTAATTAAAAGCAAAGTGCCCCAGCGATTTGTTCGCCAGGGCACTTTTTATAGCTGCTTTATATCGAAAATAAGATAAATCAGCAATATTCGGATGCAAACTTGATAACAGGCACGAAAAACTGGTCACATTCGTTAATACATTTGTGGAAAGCAGTCCTGGATAGAGCTCATTCAAGATTTTATTGGCGAAAAAATGAATTTATCGACCACATTTCTCGATATATCGACCACATTTGAAGTTATTTCGACCACATTTAGAAATATATTGGCGAATTTTTGATTTTTTTGACCACATTCAATAATTATTCGACCAACTGCTAAATCAACAAGTTTCTACCGGCTAATTAATGCCCGCCACTCTTATCAAAGTTACTGCCCGAAACGTCGGCGACATTCTCAATCGCGACCAACGCATTTGGATCGATATCATCGACAACTGAGCGGACGGTGGATAATTCGATACGGCTGACGATAGTATAGATGATTTTCTTTGGTTCGTTTGAAAAAACACCCTGGCCCTGAATATAGGTCATGCCGCGGCCTAATTGCTTGAGCAATGCTTCAGCGATTTCTTCAGGGACGTCTGAAATGATCGTAACTGATTTGAGCTCTTCCATCCCTTCGACGACGACGTCAATCATCTTGAAGGCGATGAAATAGGTGATGATTGAGTACATTGCTGTTTCCCAGCTGAACACGAGCAAAGCTGCCAGGACGAATATGAACAAGTTCATGACCATGACGATCTGCCCGACAGAAACGGTGCGCTTTTTGCTGACAAGGATGGCAATGATCTCGGTTCCATCCAGTGCGCCGCCTGCCCGGATGACCAAACCGACACCCGTTCCAAGGATAACCGCGCCGATGATGGTTGCTAAAAATAAATCATCCGTCACAGGTTCAAAGTGGTGTAAATAGGCAGTCGCGCCGGATAAAATAATGACTCCATATAAAGTGCGAAGCGTGAATTTCAAGCCCATCCTCTTATACCCGATATAAAGGAAAGGAAGGTTGAACAAAATCAGGTAAATACTCATCGAGATGTTAGTCAATTCTGCTGCGATAATCGAAAGTCCGATGACCCCTCCGTCAAGGATCGCGTTAGGAACAAGGAACATATCAAGCCCGAATGCTGCGATAATTGCCCCGATTGTTATCGTCACAAGCTGTGTAACCTCTTTAATCACTCTTTTTTTCTTCGTTGCTGCCACTGAATATCCAACCCTTTTCTATTAAAAATAACTTCTGGGAATTAGTCATGTATGTACTATACTTATTGTATCAAACTTAAAGTTTATCTGGTATTTTTACATTATATATCCATGATTAGTAAAACCATAAAATGGGGTAATGAGAAGGGGAAGTTAATTGAAATTACGGAGGGGCTATTTTGGCTAACAATACTCAGGTTAAACATAAATCCAATAATCAGTCTGGTTCAAAAAATAAGAAGAATCATCAGACTGGTAACAATAAAAGAAAGTCATATATGAGAACTAATCCTAAGCCGCAGGAGATGGAGGAAAACAGATTGAAGCGGGTTGATGAAAATAACCTAAAGCAGGATGGCAATAATGGAACTGGAAACGGAAAGCCATCCAATCCATCAAAAAAAGAAAAAGGTAATTCTCATTCCAAAAACGATAAAAGCAAGTCATCATCTCAACAGAACGCCAATGGAAATGGTAACCCATCCAAAAACGGTAACGGGAACGACAAATCAGCATCCAATCAATCCAATAACGGTAACGGGAACAACAAATCAGCTTCGAATCAACCGAAAAACGGTAACGGGAACGACAAATCAGCATCCAATCAATCCAATAACGGTAACGGGAACGACAAATCAGCTTCGAATCAACCGAAAAACGGTAACAGCAATAACATACAATCTTCCAACCAAACAAAAAACGGCAACGGAAAAAATCGTAAGAATGAAGGCTGGAAGAATTCATCAAATCAGAATCCCGATTTCGGCGCTAAAACTTCAGAAGACCACGACGTAAAGCATAAGGAGCAGTCCGGAAAGTTCGAGACAGCATTTAACAGGATTCACAAACAGTTGAAGGAGATGGTGAAGGGGACGGACAGCGATGCGTTTGTCGAGCTGCTGTATTCCGGCTATAAAAACCATTCATTGGTGCGTAAATATAAAAGTGAGCTGCACCAGTTTGCGAAGCTTCGGAATGCGATTGTCCATGAGCGTGTGAATGCAGATTATTATATTGCTGAGCCTCACATTGAGGTGGTCGAACGGATTGAGGAGATATGCAAGGAGTTTGAGAAGCCGCAGACGGCATTGTCAATCGCAACAAGTCCGGTGTTCTACTATTATGAGGATGCCTATCTTAAAGATGTTCTAAAGGTCATCAATAAGTTTGATTTTACAAGATTCCCTGTCTATGACAAGGATGATAAGTATGTTGCCTTGCTGACTTCAACAGAGATCATCCAGTGGATGGCGAAGCATTTTTCCGACAGTGTGGTCCATTTCGAGGATGTCCGTGTCAAAGAGCTGTTAACGAAAGGGAAAAATTACTTTGTGACCTTTGTTGATGAAGATGCGTCTCTGTATCATATTGAAGAATTGTTTGAGCGCTACCATACTAGAGGCAAGAAACTGCAGGCGGTCATCATCACGGAAACTGGGGACCGCCATGGAAAGCCGATTGGCGTCATTACGCCATGGGATCTGCTGGACAGCGATCCTGAAGATTGACATACAGGCACTTGAACAGTTTCTTCACGAATAGTTCATTGACGATATCATGGCTAAATTGATATACTGCAGCTATTAAAACTATTTTCAAAACCGAAATAACTCTTATCAAGAGCGGCGGAGGGACAGGCCCTTTGAAGCCCGGCAGCCTTCATGTTTTCAGAATTAAAGGTGCTAAGTCCTGAAGATTGCAGACTGAAGATAAGAGAGGCTATGCGGATAGAAACCTCTCCTGATTTGGAGAGGTTTTTTACTATACTAAAAATTCTTAAAGCAGGTGACAAAATGGCTAACAAATTTGAAACAGAAGTACTTCATTCCATACATACGGAGCAAAAAGGAATCAAAAGCAAGGCGACACCGATTTATCAGACCTCTGCTTTTACTTTTAATGATCTTGATGAGCTTGAGGGCTTTTATCAAGGAGAAGGAAGTTATTTGTATTCAAGGGTTGGGAACCCGAATACAGATGAACTCGGTCAATCTGTAGCGGCGCTTGAACATGCGGAAGACGGGGTAGCTGCTTCCTCTGGTTTGGCTGCCATTTTAGCGGGGGTACTGGCAGTAGTGAAGAATGGCGATCATATCGTTGCAGCCGACGATGTGTATGGCGGAAGCTTCCATATGCTGAAAGCTGAGCTTGAACGCTTTGGAGTTGAGACGACATTTGTATCGTTTTCTGACCTGGATAAAGTCGAACAGGCAATCAAACACAATACGAAGCTTCTTTACACGGAGTCCATCACGAATCCGCTCCTTCGTGTTGAAAAGTTAGAGGAAGTTATCGCGCTGGCGAAAAAAAGGAACCTCACCGTTTTGGTGGATAATACATTCGCTACTCCGCTTCATGTCCGCCCGTTTTTACTAGGAGCTGACCTGGTCGTCCACAGTGCGACGAAATACATCGGCGGGCACAGTGATGTCACTTCAGGTGTCGTCGTTGGAAAAAAGGAACTGATTGCTGAAGCGCGGGCTCGAATTGTGAATTTGGGTGCGAACCTTAGTCCATTTGAAGCGTGGCTGACTTGCAGAGGGTTGAAGACTCTGGCGTTAAGAATGAAAGCTCAATCGAAAAATGCCATGTTGCTGGCTGATAGTCTGAGTGGACATCAGAATGTAGCAAAGGTATATTACCCGTTTTCTGAGGGGGAAGAGGGTTTCGGCGCGATTGTTACGATTGAATTGGCAGAACACGTGGATACCGATCTACTTTTCAAATCGCTAGGCTGGGTAAAAATTGTACCAACACTTGCGGGAGTTGAAACGACTGTCTCCCATCCGCTAAAAACCTCCCATCGTGCACTGCCGCCAGAGGCGCAGGCGGAGCTTGGCATTACGTATCGTTTAGTCAGGATTTCGGTTGGAATTGAAAATAGCGATGACATTATCGAGCAATTTGAAGCTGCACTTGCAGCGGCAGGGAAATAATTTGGATGCTATCTCTGATTTGAAAAAGGCTGTCTCCGGTCACCACAACAGCCAATAATCGTTCGACATAAGGTTTACACCTCCTATATGCGGGTATTTTTAAAAGGACTACTCGTCTAAAGGAGGCTTTTATTATGTTTGAACATGAAAAACATCTTGTTGGAGTATATGATAATGAGCAAGACGCAATCCAGGCTGTTGAGGACCTGAAAAGACAGGGATACGCAACCGATGATATTTCGGTTATCAGTAAGAACGAAGATGAGGTTCACGATGTTAACGAAGCTACCGGTACAAAGACTGAGGAAGGTCTTGCTGCAGGTGCGGCAACAGGCGGCGTATTAGGCGGCCTTACTGGATTATTGGCAGGCATCGGAGCACTAGCGATTCCTGGAATAGGACCAATCGTCGCTGCAGGCCCAATCGCTGCGACACTTACTGGCGCGGCAGTAGGCGCAGGTGCTGGCGGTTTAGCTGGAGCACTGATCGGAATGGGTATTCCGGAAGATGAAGCTGAACGCTACGAAGGCTATGTAAAAGAGGGCAAGATTCTAGTTGTTGTCGAGCGCGACGAAAACAGAGTTGGCCTGAATAATGATGCCACAACTGTTGATGCCTTAGATGGCACAAGGACTCGCAATCCAGTTGATGCACCGCTTACTTCGGACAACCCTGCCAACACTCGTTTTGATAACACACGCGACTTTTAATAACCATGTCATATAAAAAGGCTGCCAGAAAAATCTGGCAGCCTTTTGGCATTTATGTGGAATTCATATCAATCAACCATGAATATTACTGCAGCAAAGGTATCCACCTATACATGGAAAAACACCTTGCATAGTTTAGTAATGAGGAGATTTTGTCCTTATTCTACTATAAAGGATGAGAGGCATGAATTTTAAAGGCAAGAAACAAAAGCAAGGATTCGGCGGCAGTCACTGCCCGCCAGACCCACAGCCAGTCGATTGTACAGCTCCTTCTTCATATACTGTGCTGGATTCGATGGCAAATCCATTGTATGTGGTAACGTTCTTGGGAGTGGCCCCTGTTGCAGACGGGTTTCGCTGGGATTACCAAATTACTAACATCAATGCTCAGAATGCACTGAGCAACTGGGTGTTGGAACTTGAAGGATGTTTCAGTGATTTTGAATGTTTTGTAGGGGATATCTTTCCGGCAGATGAAATGAATATTCCTGTTCCAACGACACCTGGAGACTGTTTGTTCCCTTCTTCAAACCCCAATTTCCCGTGTCCAATAACTGACCCTTGCACAAATGTAGTAGGGCTGAAATTTGATAATTTGAATCCACAGGGTGAGCCAGAACTAGAGCCAGGGACAACACAAAGATTTTCGTTCATAATCCCTGAGAATCTCCCGGCAGAAGTAGCGTGTTTTCAATTGAAGTTTGGAACCATGTCCCGCTGCGGAGAAATTTGTGCACCAGCATGTGTTTGTGATAATCCGTGTATTTGTGAAGAAGACAATAATTTCACCTGCGATGTCCTGTTCCCTGATTGCTTCACATTAGGAGGCACGGAAGAAGATGTGAGAGTCGCCTATTGTATTGGTGACGTCAGTGACTGTGTTATGGATGGAACATGCGAGGTGCTGGAGACGATTAATGTTTGCAATACCAACTTGCAATGTTGTGTGCCTGTACAGCGCTGGAGGCAGGAATTTGACTTCCAGGTCATCTTCAATGTCCCGATGATTCCATTGCTGGGTTCAGGTGCCTGTGTAGAGGAACCAGTTTTTGCGTGTTGCCAGGATGAGGGAACGGCGATTCAAAACTGCTTCACCTGTATAGGCGATACTTCTGTTGAGCCGCCTTGTGTTGAACCAGATTGTGAAAATACTGAAGTTGTCGTTACGGGCTTGACTCCAATAGAAGATCGATCCGGAACGATTATCGGTGTTACGATTGAATATTCTTTTGTCACCCCTCCATGTGCCAATGAAGTGATCGATGGTTAAAAAGAGAATGTAAAAAAGCTGGCTGCATTATTTAATCTTGC
>NZ_BASE01000084.1 GCF_000813125.1 Mesobacillus selenatarsenatis SF-1 | reverse complement strand
TATGGGCGAGAAGAAGGAAAAAGTGTCCGTCATAATGGTGGTGACCGTCAAAAATAATGATTTAAGTGGAGCCGGGCAGAATTTCTGCCCGGTCTATTTTTTTACGATATCACGCCAAATCAAAAGATGTGGCGACTGATGATTGATATTTTCCATGCTCTCTGGCTGGTCTTTGCCGACCCACACGCCTGCAGTCAGCGGCCCGTTGAAGCCGATGAACCAGAAATCTTTAAAATCATTTGTCGTTCCGGTCTTTCCGCCAGCATCCGGTCCGGCACCCGCCACTTTTCGTGCAGTTCCCGAAGTGACGGTCTTCTGCAGGAGGCTTCGGACTTTTTCGGCGGTGCTAGGGTTCCATACCTGGACAGGTTCGTCATTCCATTTATAAAGTACCTCTCCGTTATAACCTGTTACCTTCGAGATTGCCCTTGGCTTTAGGAAAAGCCCTTTATTGCTGAAAACCGTATAAGCTGATGTCATTTCAAGCGGGCTCGTTCCAGTTGTGAACCCGCCGACTGCTGCTGCCAGCACACGGTCTTGTTCTGTGACTTTTCCAAAATCAAATGCTTTAAGGTCACCGAATGCTTCGTCCACGCCAACCTGCTGTAAAATTCTCACTGCAGGTGTGTTGTAGGAGTTAATGAACGCCCTTTCAAGTGTAACAACCCCATAAGTGGAACCTCCGTAGTTTTTCGGGCAATATCCTTTGATGCAAAGGGGACCTGCGTTAATTTGAGAATCCCGGTTTGCATCAAACCTTTCAAAGTATGGGGCATAGACAAGCAATGGCTTTATTGATGAGCCCGGCTGGCGAAAAGCCTGGTATGCACGATTGAAGTCTCCGCTCTGATAACCCTTTCCTCCTGAAATAGCGACAATCTGGCCAGTTTCATGGTTGATCACTGTGGCAGCCCCTTGGATCTTTGCTTCTGGCAGATGAGCTGCGACTGCCTGGACTGTCCGTTTTTGCATTTCAATATCTAGATTTGTATGGATGGTCACACCTGAACGAAGCAACTCCTCAATTCTAGCGGTTAAGTCATTAGTATTATTGATATTCTCCTGTTCGGAAATCAGTTCTCTCAGTTCATGTAATGCATAGGAAGAATAATCTGGATTTAAATTTTTCCGGGAATCGACTTTCAGGGTGATTGGTTCCTTTTTTAACTTTTCAGCCGCTTCAGATTTGATTTTTCCATGTTGTGCAAGCTGATCGATCAGCCGTTCTTGGCGCTTCTTCGTCCGTTCAAAATATTTGATTGGATCATAGTAGGACGGATTATTAGGAATGGCAGCGAGGAAAGTCTGTTCTGCCTCAGACAATTTTGCAGGCGCTTTTTTAAAATAAAGATCCGCCGCAGCCTTGATCCCATATGCATTATTGTGAAAATAAATTGCATTTAAATACTGCTCGAGAATTTCTGCCTTTGAAAAAGACTTCTCCAGCTGGTAAGCATATAAAACTTCGCTCAGCTTGCGATTATAAGATTTGTGATGGGTCAAATGCTGGTTCCTAGCCAGCTGCTGGGTAATGGTGCTCGCGCCTTGTTCAATGTCGTCTGAGTGAATATTGATTGCGAGAGCGCGGCCGATCGCCGGCAGGTCAAAGCCAGGATGCTTTTCAAAATTACGATCTTCAGAAATAATGAACACATTTTTTATAAAATCAGGGATTTCATGCCCCGCAGCATAGCTCCTGTTCATCGGTCGATAAATTTCGGTGATGACCTCGTCGTTACTGGCAAGGATTAAACTGGTATGAGAAAGTTTCGTCTCTGAAAGATCAATCTTTTCATCAAGAGTATCACTGAAGCTCACGGCATTGCCCGCTTCGGTATAAGTTAAAATGACAACTGCAATAAACGCTGGGATCAATAGTAAAATCAAAAGATAGCCTGTAATAATCCTCAAGGTAATTCCTTTCTGCTTCAAAATGATTTTTTATTACTCATCTATTATCGGAACGAACGAGCTGTTTTTCACTTCTTTTTCCGATACCCCTTCCGTTCAAAAAAATGCTACGTCTAAATTGCAGAAAATTTAAAAATTTATCCAAAAACGTGATATAATAGAAAAAATAATCGACCGAAAAGCATATACTGGTTACATACAACTACTGGCTTTTCAGAAAGTTGGGGAAGCATGAGCGAAAAAGAAAGGACAACATTATTTATTGATTTTGAGTTTACGATGCCTGATCGCAACAGCAGGAGAAGGGGCTTTTACCCGGAAATCATTGAAGCTGGCGCTGTCCTTGTCGAGAACGGCAAGATTGTTGAACAATTTTCTTCCTATGTAAGGCCGATGCGTTTTCCGATTTTGACAGAACGCTGCCGTTCATTCCTGAGCATTTCTCAGGAACAGGTGAATTCAGGTATCACGTTCAAGGCTTTGGTAGATAAGCTTAAGTCGATGGGTGGGAGCAAGAATTGCCAGATTGTCACCTGGGGCAATATGGACATGAAGGTATTACAGCAAAATTGCCAGCAGGCTTCTGTAGCTTTTCCACTGCCAGGAAAGCAAATCGATCTATCAATGGAGTATAAGCGTTTCTTCGGTGACCAGAATCAGACGGGTCTATGGAAGGCCGTTCAGGAGTATGGGAGGGAAGGGACAGGAAAACATCATCGTGCTCTGGATGATGCTTTGACGACATACCATATTTACAAGCTCGTGGAGAAAGACAAACAATATCTTCAAAAACCAGAACCTGCAACGATCGGGGACATGGTCGATTTTTCTAAACTGCTCAATAAATTCGCATAGAAAAGCCAGATTGGAAAATACAATCTGGCTTTTGGCGTTATATGATAGGTATTACAGGCTTTTAAAATAGTCTTTTTGGAGAGACTCCAAATTTCTCAGGCTTTGCTGTGCCCAGGCAGAATCGTCGCCTTGTAGTTCGGCACGAAGCTTGCTGGTAGCTTCTTTTAATGACTCAAGGTATTCTGGGATTTCACCATCGAATTTCTTGACCATTTTTTCAGGAATATTTGCTTGTTCGCGGTAGGAAAGTGCCTTTCTTTCATGGAAAAAGCCAACTGCCGCATCCTTTGGATTATGGAGGTCGCCCTGCATTGGGTGTTTTGCGACAGCCAATACTCGGACAAGATAGTGTTGTGGCCTGCGTTCCGTGATTTCGCCTATGTATTTGCCAGTCTTATAAATGGCGGTTACCTGATCGCCAATGTTCAATTCAGCCATGTTGAAGCTCCTTTCGGATTCGGGATAATTTCTTATATTATAGCAAAAAAGACAGATGCAAAACATTTTGTAATCGTTTAAAGTGTCTAATAGGAGGGATACATACAATGACTAAAAAAATATTCGCTATTTTATTGGCAATGATGGTTTTACTTGCAGGCTGCGGTACAGCCGATGAAAAGCAGGAAGCAGACAAGCAGAAGGAAGAAAGAACTAATGCTGGACAAGCTGGACAGGGCGAGGAAGATCTTGATTACCCTCAAGCGACTGCCGAAGTTCAGGATAATGAAAGGCTTGTGGAAATGGTCACTTCCATGGGAAGTGTTAAAATCAAGCTTTTTCCTGAGCAGGCTCCTAAGGCAGTAGAGAATTTTATTAAGCACAGCGAAGAGGGCTACTATGAAGGAGTCATCTTCCACCGCGTTATTGACGGGTTTATGATTCAGGGTGGCGACCCTAATGGAACTGGAATGGGCGGCGAAAGCATTTACGGCGGCCCGTTTGAAGACGAATTTTCACGGGAGCTTTTCAACATTCGCGGAGCATTGTCGATGGCTAATTCAGGACCGAACACGAACGGAAGCCAGTTCTTTATCGTCCAGAATAAAGAGCTTGATGCTAGTTTGCCAGAGAAGATGAAGCAGGCAGGCTACCCCGAAGAAGTGCTGAAGATGTATGAAAATGGCGGAACACCACATCTTGATGGCGGACATACCGTCTTCGGCCAGGTTGTAGAGGGAATGGATGTTGTCGACAAGATTGCCGCAACGCCAACAGGCGCACAGGACAAGCCGGAAAAAGATGTCGTCATCGAAAAAATCAATGTATTGAAGTAGTACGTAGCACCATGTTGGAGAGATTCCTAAAGCTTGATATAATGTTTTGAGAGCTTAAGAAAGGAAGATGAGCATGAGTAAGTGGTTTGTCATCTCATTGTTTTTATATTTTCCAGAAGACAAGTCTGAATATATACCGGCTGCGATCACTTCTCTCGTTTTCCTGATTGGGGCAGTCCTGACGATGAGATACATCATCAAAGTTTCCAAAAGGGAAGCGCAGAAAGCAAAGGAACACGAGCAGGCAATCATGAAACAAATGAATGATACAAAGGAGAACAGCTGATTGAGTGGCTGTTCTTTTTTTTGTTTCAACTGGAACTGGAAAAAAACACGCGGAATTTCCAGTTCGCGGAATTATGATGGAATTTCGCGGAATTCCGTTTGGTTTTCGCGGAATCAAGCACCGGTTTCGCGGGATTCCTCTCTCTTTTCGCGGAATCAGGCATCGTTTTCGAGGATTATCCTCCCTTTTCGCGGAATCAGGTACCAAATTCAAGGGGATTATCCTTTCTTTTCAGTAATCAGACAATTATTATGTTCCAAAAAAGGTTTAACTCATTAAAAACTGGGGTAAAAGTCATGTTTTTATTATTTTACTAAAGCGATATAATACAATTTATATTCTAAAATCAAGAGTAGGGGTATAAATTGAAGAACTTACAGATCGAGAATATTGTCGACACAATTCTTGTCCAATCTGGCAGCAGTGTCCAGGTTGAACTTGAGGATTTTTTCCCTGGAGACCGGTTTGCGGGCGGGAAATATAATTTTGGAACTCATAAGATTACTTTATATATTGAAGAGATCAAGGCGCAATGCCTGCAGCTCTTTTCGTCATTAGATCAATTTGAAGATTATCTTGCGGTCGTCTTTGCCCATGAAATTGGCCATGCCGAGGACCGCGAACTTGCGGAGCTAATCCAGCAGATGATGGAAACCGGCAATGACGTGTTAAAAAAGAAGGTTGCTCTCCAGATTGAGATGAATGCCTGGGATCACGCGCGCATGCTGATTCCGGAAAAGCTGCACCCATTCATGGACACGATCATTGGATATTCCTTAGAGCCATATTACGAAGCGCTGGAAGTGAGCGCATAAAAAATGGAGCCTGCCCGAAGGGGACGGCTCCATTTTTGCTTTTTTAAAGTCTAACTGAATGCCAGTCTCAATCTTTCTAGTCCCTCATTCAAGGTTTCACGCGGGCAGGCGAGATTCATCCGTACAAATCCTTCTCCGCCTTCACCGTACTTCGTCCCTGGTTCAAGTCCAAGCTTGCCTTTATTGAGCAGAGTATCCTTTATCTCCTCGTCCCTCAATCCAAGTTCTCGGCAGTCGATCCACAAAAGATAAGTGGCATCTGCTTTCATCGGCTTGAGTGCAGGCAGGTGTTCTGCCATAAAGTCTGTAGCTATTTTCATATTCTCATCCAGATAAGCTAATAGCTGATCAAGCCATTCCTCGCCGCCGCGATAGGCTGCCTCCATTCCGGCAATCGCGAAGGCATTCAGGGTGAAGAAGCCTTGCTGATCATGAATTTCTTTGAATTTGGCCTTCAGATCCTTGTTCGGGATCAGTGCAGCAGACGCCTGGAGTCCAGCGAGATTAAAGGTTTTGCTTGGCGCAACGAAGGTTGTCGTGATTTCCCTGAACTCGTCTTTAATTGAAGCAATCGGTATATGGACATTTGGTTTGAACACTAGGTCGGAGTGGATTTCATCGGAAACAATCAGGCAGTCATGCTTCACGCACAGGTCGCCGATTTTTTCCAGTTCATCCCGAGTCCAGACTCTACCGCCCGGATTATGCGGGTTACAAAGGATGAACATCTTCACTCCTTCTTCCAGCTTCGCTTCAAAGTCAGCAAAGTCGAGTTCGAATCTCCCGTTTTCGTATAGGAGATTAGATGTTACCAGAGTTCGGTCATTATTATTGACCATGTTGAAAAATGGTGGGTACACAGGAGAATGAACAAGCACCTTATCGCCTTTTTCCGTAAATGCCCGAATTGCGGTGCTGATCGAAGGGACGACGCCTTCGCTAAAAACGATTGACGATTTCTTGAACTCGCAGTCATGGCGCTTTTTCATCCAGTCCTGGATGGCTTCTGTCACTGACATCGGGACAAAGGTGTATCCAAAAACTCCGTGTTCGATCCGGTCCTTCAGCGCATCGGTAACTGCCTGAGGAGGATGGAAGTCCATATCCGCGACCCACATTGGCAGGACATCGTCTTTGCCAAAAACCTTATCGATTGCATCCCACTTCACTGAATGCGAATTGTTCCGGTCAACTACTTTGTCAAAATCTATTTTTTCCATATGTACGCACCGCCCTTTTCCTGAAAAATTTAACTCTCACTAACAATATGATAAGATAATTTTAAAAAATAATCAGGTGATTGAATTTGGAATCTAAAGAACTTAGCTATAAATTGATTCATGTTTTAAATAATTGGGATCCTTTCAAAGTAGGAGAAGGAGAATTCGACCCCGAAATCGCTGATATTCTCCAGGCTGTCCACGATCATGACGAAGCCGATAAAATCGCCCGCAGGATCCAGTCTGTATTTGAATTTTCTTTTGAACAAGTTTTGCCATACCAAGAGTGCCTTTCAATAGCAAACACCTTGCTGGCCATCAAGAACGAAGACGTTTGTTCTTTATAAAACTGCACACAACGCACTAGCAGAAACGGCAGCCATCAAAGGCTGCCGTTTGCTGTTGCTTCTGCTGTTTCCTCCGCTGCCATGAACCTGTTGATCAGCTGATGGACATCTTCAGGGCGTTCCTCGGGGACAAGGTGGCCGGTTTCCTTTAAAATGATCAGCTCGGAATTCTTCAAATCCTTATTCAACTTTCTCCCGACACGGACCGGGACGACTTTATCATGTTCACCCCAGACCAGCAGGCATGGTGTTTCTATTTTCCGTAATTCCTCAGCTGAAAGATCGCCTTCTCGGTGGCGGATCATCATCGTCAGGGCTTTGAAAATATCATCCTCTAAAAATGGAGAGAGATAGCCATAAAGCATCTCATCGTTGATCATTGAATGGTCATAGACGACGTTCTGCAAGTTCTGTTTAACCCCTGAGCGTGCCAGATGGAACTTTACATATAGGTGGAAATATGGGATGTAGCTTGAAAGTACAAGCGGCAGCTTTGCCTTTTTCAAATATCCGGAGCTGCAAAGCAGGATTCCTTTTTTTGCATAATCTGGATGATGCAAAAGGATATTCATGGCAATTTGGCCGCCCATCGAATGCCCAACGACATTAAATTCACGGACACCCAGGGATTTCATCAGCTCAACGACTGTCGCGGCAAGGTTCTCGTAGGAATATTTAAAGCTAGAAATCTTGCCGCTTTTCCCAAAAGGGGGAAGGTCCACGGATATGACGTTATAATCCTCTTTTAGCAGGGGGACCAAGTGCCTGAAGCTGAAAGTTGAGGAAAGAAATCCATGAAGCAAAACCAGTGTTTCCTTCGCCTCTGGGTTCTGATAGTGCTCGTAGTAAAGATCGATTCCTCTTACGGTTTTATTCCTGGCGAATTCCATCGGCTTTCACTCCTGACATTATTAGCGAATTAGGCAAGGTATGCCATTTATTTTCCCCGCAAAACGCGACTTCACACAAAAAAAAAGACTATAAACCCAAAAAAATATGGACACCAATGCTGGTGTCCATTAAAAAAGGGGGGAAGTACTAGAAAGCCTTATGGGACTAGGATAGCCAGATTGGCAGAAAGTATACATTCATTTTCGAAATTTTTAACGAAAAAGGGTTTTATAAAAAATAAAACAGGCAAAGAATCTGCCTGCTAAGGTATATGATGATTATTAAGGTTATAAGCTGCTTGGTCTTTGGTCGAGTTCTGGTGGTGCAGCGTAATATATATCTCCCATTAACTCTGATGCAGGGACATCGAGTGCTGTTGAGATCTTTAGAATCGTCTGCGATTTAGGTGTCTGCTCGCCGCTTTCGTATCTTTGGATTGTCCGCGTACCTACCCTGATTTTTAAAGCGAGCTCCTCTTGAGAAATTCCGACTCGTTCACGGCACGTCTTGATATTCTGTCCAATTGCAGTCATCGCTCATCACCTCCAAAAATAAAATATCTCTTACTATAAGTTTATCATTAAATTTTTGAAAATACCGACAATAATGTGAACGTTTTCTTAACTTTAAATTATACCAATCGATTGTAAAAACACAATGGCAATACCTATTGGTACGATGTAGCGGATGGAAAAATACCAAATGTTGAATAACAACGGATTACTTTCAGTGCCTTCCTCCATTTCACGTCTGACCATTTTTCGGGGAAGCACATAGCCGACGAATATGGCGATGAAAAAGGCGCCAAGAGGCAGGGCGATATTGCTCGTCAGGAAGTCAGCGAGATCAAAGAAAGTTTTACCGAAGAATTTCACCTCTGATAAAACACCGAAGGAGAGGGCATTCGGAATTCCTGCGGCAAAAACCAGCAAACCTGCAATCCAGGAAAACTTTTTCCGTTTATTTTTGTCCCCTTTAGATAGAACTGCGACGATGATCTCCAAAATTGAAAACGCGGAAGTCAATGTCGCGAAAAGCAGTAAGATCAAGAAAATCGTCAGGAATAAACCGCCAAATGCAATTTCATTAAAAACGGCAGGAAGTACAACAAAAACAAGCCCAGGACCGGCTTCCGGCGTAAAACCAAGCGCGAATACGGCCGGGAAAATGACAAGGCCAGCGAGCAGCGAGATGAGAATGTTCAACCCGACTACTGAAAATGCTGATTTCGCCAGGCTCTCCCCTTTAGGCAAATAAGAAGCATAAGTCACCATTACTGACAATCCGACACTTAGTGCAAAAAAGGATTGTCCCAGTGCCATCAAAATGGTTTGACCTGTAACAGCCGACCAATCAGGCTTCAGGAAAAATTCGACCCCGGCCATCGCTCCATCCAGTGTCAAAGACCTGATAACGAGGATGAAAAATAGAATGAACAGAGCGGGCATCATATATTTGCTCGCTTTTTCAATGCCCTGCTGGACTCCGCCCTGAACGACCCAAATAGTGAGGACGAGGAATAACAGCTGGACAGCAACTGCCTCTATAGGATTGGATATGATGCTTTCAAATGCTGCCCCGTATTCCGCCTGGGTCAATCCTGAAAGTGATCCTGTGAAACTCCGCGCCAAGTAGGAAAGGATCCAGCCGCCAACTGCACTATAGAAAGACAGAATCAGGAAAGAGGCAATGACACCGCCATATCCAAGTAATGGCCATGCGCTTTTTGGAGCCAGTTGCTTATAAGACATAACCGCGTCCTTTTGGCTATTGCGGCCAATGATGAATTCAGCCAGCAATATAGGTGCGCCGATAAAAATGGTCATTAGTAAGAAGAAGATAAGAAAAATGCCGCCTCCATTTGTACCTGCCATATAGGGGAATTTCCAAATTGCCCCGAGCCCAATGGCAGATCCAGCCGCAGCGAGGATGAATCCGAGCTTTGAAGTCCATTGTTCGTGCTTGTTCATAAGAAAACTCCTTTTAAAAATCTGAATATTTATATTTTCTGACAAAATAAAAAAATACCTTTTCATGTTACTATTTTTTCAGGAAAAAGCATAGCATTTTCAGGCTTTAAACAATTATTGAGTGATTTGTTATTTTTTTGAAACAAAAAATAAAATACGCCGTTTTATAGATAAAGAATTTTGCTTGAAGAGACGGAAGTGCAAGCGGCCGCAGCAGTCTCTCGTTAAAAAAGAAAAAAGATAAGGTATCAGTTTGGGGGATCCAAAATGAATGATGATGAATTAGTGTTCCGATCCCGGAACGGCAATATGCAGGCTTTCGCGGAGTTGATCGATATCCATACTCCAACCGTCAAGCGCTTTGCTTTCCAGCTTGGGAACAAATATGACGACATAGATGATATCACCCAGGAAGTATTCGTTAGGGTATACCGCTTCCTCGACCAATTTTCTCACGCCAAATTCACAACCTGGCTCTATAAAATCACCTTGAATGTCACGAGGGATTTTGCGCGCAGTAAACAAAGGCAAATAAAAAAGGTGCTGAAAATCGGCAAGGAACGATCATACAACGGGAAGACAGCAGAAGAAAGCATCCTGCGATTTGAGGAAGACAGGACACTGCATGAGTGTATCCAAAAACTTGATGAGAAGTATCGGGTACCGATCGTGCTCTTTTATTTTCACGATAAAAGCTATGATGATATCTCTGAAATTACAGGAGCATCGCTGGCAAATGTAAAGACACGGATGTCAAGAGGGAAGGAACACTTGAAGAAGCTGCTCACTCTAGCAGAAAAGAAGGAAGGTGCAAACCATGGATGATCAGTTATTGGAGAAGAAACTGGAAAGCCTGAAAAAAGCATACGATGACATGCCGGAAGATGAGACCCGTTCAGCGATCCTTGCGGCAATCAAGAAAGACCAAAAGAAGCAGAAACAAAACAAATGGTTTCACCTGCCTTACGCTGCAAGCTTTATGGGGGTGGGGATGATTGCAGGAGTTTTAATGATGCAATATATTGGAAATCATGCCCCTTCCGAAGAGAAAACAGAACAGCACCAGGCATCATCCGCTGAAAATGGCTACGGTGATTTGAGGAAAGCGGATGTAAGAGCCGTGTTTGAGGATTTACATGAGTATTATCAGCAGAGGGAACTTGAGACTAAAGAAAAGCTGGGGTTTTTATCAGGATTTGAAAATTATCTATATGGAGATATTCCAATGGAACTTAAAGATGCGGAACTAGCATTTCTATCAAACCTGGAAGCCTATCGAGAAAGTGATTTGGAAGATACAAGGGAAGGATTTACCAGTGACATCGATCATGCATTCACCATGCCAGCAGAGATCATTGACAGGCTTCTGCAAGAAAAAAATGACGAAATTTCATTAGATGGTCCCGAGTATAACCTCCTTAATCAACTGGAGTCTTTTTTGGGGGCCTATTATCTTTCGATGACCTATTACGAAGATGACATAAATAAAGCGATGAAGAATGATAGTGTCACCGAGGTTGTCAAAAAGATGAATGCTAGTGGAGAAGGTATTTCTTTTACTAAGTTGAAAGAGATGTCTTCAAAGGCTGTTGAAAATGGATATGCTTTTAGAGAAGAAGAAGGCAGGATCATTCCGTATGTGAATTTTATCGGCATTGCAGACCGCCTTCGTGGAGAAGTTAATGAAGATTTTATAAAGTATTTGGAACTTAGGAGCAACAGAGTTCAGGATCAAAACGGAGAGGTTATTTCCTTTGAGAGTCTGGCAGATTTACTGGTAAAAATAGAAAAAACGATAGCCGCAGTCAAAGATGATACTATTGAGGAAACAATGAGGAATGACGTTAAGTCGCTATATGCTCTCTTTGTTGTCAGTCAACATATTTATGACCAAAATAACGAGCTAAAAGATGAAGTGAAAAAAGCATACTTGTATTTGTTTGAAACCTATCCTGAGACCGACACAGCTGAAGCGGTGAAAAATATGTACAAAAAGATGGAAAGCAACAACTTCCGAAAGCCTGCTCCTGGCGAGAAGCTTGATTATCCATGGTATAATGGAGATTCCAGCCCATTTAAAACGGGAGGACACCATTGACAGAAAAGTGCTCCCGATTTCTGATTCCCTGATGTCTAGCTATAAGGAATTCGCAGCCAAGAAGGACTTCAATATTCTGAAGAATTACGGACCGTTTGAAATCATGCAATTGTACTTCCATGCAGACCAGGAAGGGGATTACGAAACCAAATACGCTCTTTACAGCAAGAATGGCGGGCAGCCTCCTGAAGAACAATATATACAAGAAATGAAGGAAGCAAAAATGGCGCTTAGCGAAGCTCTGAGGGGATATGAGTTTGCTTCCCTTTACCATCCGGATGATGATCCGGAAAAAGTGATTGGAATCCAGCTTCATTACAATGATCGCCCGAATGCTCCAGTCTTTCAGATAGTCCAGGATGACGGATTCTGGAAAGTCCAGTTTTTGCCATTACAATAATGGAAACACTCATATAGAATTATCTTATTCCTTTTGATAAATGCTACAGAATATGATATAATTTTTAATTGCGTATTAATGGGATAAAATAAAACAATATTTAGGAGTGTTTCCATGTCAGAAAATATTCAAGTAGGCAGCGTTTTAACAGGAAAAGTTACAGGAATCCAGCCATATGGCGCTTTCGTAGCGTTAGATGAAAATACACAAGGTCTTGTGCACATTTCAGAAATCACACACGGTTATGTTAAGGATGTTAACGAGCACCTTACAGTTGGCGATGAAGTGAAAGTGAAAGTTTTGTCAATTGATGAAGCTGCTGGAAAAATTGGTTTATCTATCCGTGCTACTGAAGAAGCACCAGAACAACCACAACGCGCTAAGAAGCCACGCGGCGCTAAGCGACCAGCTGCTGTAGTTCAGCACCAGGATGACTCAGCTCAAGGCTTCAACACTTTGAAGGACAAACTTCAAGAGTGGATCAACCAGTCAGATATGGCTAAGAAATAAGTTTTAATGCAAAAACCGGACACTTTTCGTCCGGTTTTTTTATTGCCTGGAAATGCAGAACTTGAGGTGATTTTGGACAATTTTCAAGGGAAGTCATGAAAAGCTGTCAGAACATGAGCTAACTTCGGATAACTTCCGGAGAAAACCAAGAATAGCTGTCAGAACATATAGCTGTGCAGACAAGTTCCATGGAAAAACCTGCCCCCAATCTTTTTTAGGGGGTTAAAATGAAAGGGCTTACAGGTTACAATATGATTGTCTAACCAATTTTTTCATTGGAACGGAGGAAGGTTCATGGCAACAAAAACTAGTTCTTTGATCGAGCAGACTCAAAAGTATGGTGCGAATAACTATCATCCGCTGCCAATCGTTATTTCGAAAGCTGAGGGAGTTTGGGTAGAGGATCCTGAAGGCAACAGATATATGGACATGCTGAGTGCATATTCAGCTGTCAACCAGGGGCACCGCCATCCTAAGATCATCCAGGCGCTTAAGGACCAGGCTGACCGTGTGACTCTTACTTCAAGAGCATTCCACAATGATCAGCTAGGACCATGGTATGAAAAGATTTGCAAGATGACGAATAAAGAAATGGCTTTGCCGATGAACACTGGAGCAGAAGCGGTTGAAACGGCTATTAAAGCTGCTCGCCGCTGGGCATATGATGTCAAAGGTGTTGGTGACAACCAGGCAGAAATCATCGCTTGTATTGGCAACTTCCATGGCCGCACAATGACGGCGGTCTCTTTATCATCTGAAGAAGAATACAAACGCGGCTTTGGTCCGATGCTGCCAGGAATCAAACTAATCCCTTACGGTGACCTGGATGCGCTGAAGGAAGCGATCACTCCTAACACTGCAGCCTTCTTGATTGAACCGATTCAGGGTGAGGCGGGAATCGTCATTCCACCTGAAGGATTCATGAAAGCTGCCTACGATGTATGCAAAGAAAACAATGTCCTGTTCATCGCTGATGAAATCCAGGCTGGTCTCGCAAGGTCTGGAAAAATGTTCGCATGCGAATGGGAGGATATCGAGCCCGACATGTACATCCTTGGAAAAGCACTTGGCGGCGGAGTATTCCCGATTTCCTGTGTTGTAGCTGACAATGATGTATTGGGTGTATTCAATCCAGGTTCACACGGTTCAACTTTCGGTGGTAATCCGATGGCATGTGCAGTTTCGAACGCCTCCCTGGATGTATTAATCGACGAGAAGCTTGCAGACCGCTCCCTTGAACTTGGAGAATACTTCATTAGCAAGCTCCGTGAAATCGATAATTCCATCATCAAAGATATCCGCGGTCGCGGTTTGTTCATTGGTGTTGAGTTAACGGAACCTGCACGTAAGTATTGTGAAGATTTGAAAGAAGAAGGTCTGCTTTGTAAGGAGACTCATGATACCGTCATCCGCTTCGCACCGCCTCTTGTCATCAGCCAGGAAGAGCTGGACTGGGCAATTGAACGAATCAAGAAAGTATTATCATAAAAATGAGAAAACCCGCCTCGAAATGGCGGGTTTTCATGTGAATATCGTCGGAGCTGACCAAGGCGCTTGCGCTTTTCTTTGTCCAGCTCCAGCGCCTAGTCCCTCAAGATGCTTCGGTCCGCCGAATGAAGTCAAAGAACGACTTCACCCGTCGTTCCTCCAGCACTTGTTGGGGCTGACCAAGGCGCTTGCGCTTTTCGAATTATCGAGTTGCTCGTGGCTCTGCCGCTCTTTCCTCTCTTTCGCTTGGTGCGAAAAGAAGACCGATGTTTATTAAACCAGCAAGACCAACCAGGCCATAAATGATTCGAGCCAATGCTGAATCCTGTCCGCCGAAAATTGCTGCAACAAGATCGAATTGGAAAAATCCTACTAATCCCCAGTTGATGGCCCCGATAATGGTAAGAACAAGTGCTGCACGTTGAATACCGCTCATAGGTGTTTCCTCCTTCAAATAAATTTGTTCTTTTATAGAGTGATTCAGCAGATGATGAATTATTCATCCTGAACATATTAAAATTTATCCGTAAGTAAAAAGATGAAACATTTTGGAGCACATTGGAGAACATTAAGAAGTGTATTTTTTGCATTGCTTTTTAAAAAGGGACATAATTAGCCTTGAGGAAGGTGATAAGAATGGATAACTTTACATTTTATAATCCAACTAAGCTTATTTTTGGAAAAGGTCAGCTTGAGGAACTGAAGAATGAGGTCCCTCAGTATGGCAAGAAGGTTCTGCTCGTGTACGGAGGTGGCAGCATTAAGCGAAACGGACTTTATGATTCTGTCATGAACACTCTCAATGAAATTGGCGCGGAGGTATTCGAACTTTCGGGTGTTGAACCAAACCCTCGGCTGTCAACTGTCCATAAAGGCGTAAAAATATGCAAAGAAGAAGGTATTGAATTCCTGCTTGCAGTGGGCGGCGGCAGTGTAATTGACTGCACGAAAGCTATTGCAGCCGGAGCCAAATACGATGGCGATGCATGGGACCTTGTTACTAAGAAGGCTTTTGCATCAGAAGCACTGCCATTCGGGACTGTATTGACTTTGGCCGCTACAGGTTCTGAAATGAATGCCGGTTCTGTCATTACCAATTGGGAAACGAATGAAAAATATGGCTGGGGCAGCCCGGTGACGTTCCCTAAATTCTCAATTTTGGATCCTGTAAACACATTTACAGTGCCTAAGGACCAAACAATTTACGGCATTGTTGACATGATGTCACATGTTTTGGAGCATTATTTCCATCTGACAGAGAACACTGAATTCCAGGACCGCATGGCCGAATCCTTGCTGTTGACAGTGATGGAAACAGCTCCTAAACTGCTTGAGGATTTAGAGAACTACGAATATCGTGCAACGATTCTTTATTCAGGAACGATGGCATTGAACGGTATCCTTAATATGGGATACCGCGGCGATTGGGCAACTCATAATATCGAGCACGCCGTATCAGCAGTGTATGATATTCCTCACGGAGGCGGGCTAGCCATCCTGTTCCCGAACTGGATGAAGCATAATCTTAAGGTGAAACCAGAACGCTTCAAGAAAATGGCTGTCAGAGTTTTCGGCGTAAATCCAGAAGGCAAGACAGACGAAGAAGCAGGTTTGGAAGGAATCGAAAAGCTGCGTGAATTCTGGAACAGCATTGGTGCACCATCAAGACTTGCTGATTATGACATTGACGACAGCAAGCTTGAAGTGATGGCTGACAAAGCAATGGTAAATGGCGAGTTTGGCAACTTTGCAAAATTGAATCGAGACGACGTACTGGAAATCTATCGTAAGTCGTTATAAAGAGCTTAAGGACCCAGGACATTCCCTGGGTCCTTTGTCTTTAATATGGGCAAAAAATCTCATGGTTTTTTTAAAAGAGTTACCAAAACACTGAAATAATCATCCTTTTCGGGTAAATAAAGAAGATGGAGAAAAATTTACCAATATTTTTTCTAGGACTAAATGTTTAAGTAACTGGGTAACTGTGGTAAGTCTCTAAATGTAAGACAATGGAGCAGTAGGAATTATTTACATAAGAATTCATATTAACATCAATCATGCTCAGGGCAAACCTGTTGAAAGACAGGGACGCAAAGCAAGGGGTCTAAGGCTGTAGTTTTCCAGCTAAGATTGTCCTAGTTGCCATGAAATTAGGAGATATTCTGGCTGTTGTTTTGTCTAGTAAAAAGAATGAATAAATGGAAAAGGAGGCGAGAACTCTCTTAAAATAACTGAATATTCAGTTTATTTATTGTACACAATTTTATTTGAAAAGGGGTAGAAATTTTGAAAATTAAAAAGCGCTTATCCATCTTAGTTGCATTCATGTTATTGTTTATGATTACTTTTCCGGTTACAGGTGCGTTTGCTGCCGAAAATAGCGAGCAAAAAACAAATTCCCAGAAAGAAAGTACTGTTAAACCAAAAAGTAGCAAAGTAGCTGCAAAGACTCCGGATCAAAAAGAAAAGTCTAATGGTGTTGTAAAAGCGGCATCTACGGAAAATGGAACAAACACTGAGGAAGATTCAGAAACTGAAACAACAGCTGACCAAGAGGAAAGCAACTCTGAACAAGAAACAACAAATCAACCTGAAGCAGCTGAGAACAGTGACAATCAGGAAGACAATGCTGAAGAGGGAAATAATGCTTCAGGGGAAAATAATACTCAAGAAGAAACTAATGCAGAAGAAAATGATGCACCAGAAGGAGATAATGCTTCAGAAGGAGAGAATGCATCAGAAGAAGATAAAGCTGCAGAAGAAAATAATGCTGCTGAAGAAAGCGAAAATGAGTCGACACCAGCTGATGATGGTACCGTACCAGGAGATGAAAATAAAAGCACGCAGATTCACTTGCACATCGACAAATGTGTCACTCCTGTTGAGACAGCCTTTGTACAGGTTAATGGTCAGTGGGAGGAAATGACAAACCCGGGTTCGTCCCCTTTATATAAAGCTTTTGATGATGGTGAATTCATAAAAGATGATGTTACGGCTTTTAAACTGATTTTTACAACAGGTGAAGAGCTTGTCAGCCCAGTCAGTGAAGTAAGAGTAGGAGTGGAAGCAGAAGGCTCGGTAAATTATTGGCTGGATATTTGTGAACTTCCTGCAGAAGAACCATCTGAACCGGGTGATTCAGAGGGTACTGATGAAACTGTGAACATACTATCAATGATTCGAATCATGATAGACGAGACTCCACGTCCAATTGAAAAAGTGACATTGGTAATGATGAGCGGCAAGAGAATTGATCTTGAAAGAATCAATGAACTATTCAGCCTCACGCTGACGGAGGAAATTGAACTCGAATTGATTCGTGGCCTTGAGATTACCAGCAACGGTGAAACCAAATTAATTCTGCTTTCGCAAATCGAGTCCCTGGAAATTGTCAAAAGTGTGCTGACACTACAATTAAACTGGGATATGGAAGGTGAAATGGTAGAGGAAGAAGCAGAAGAGGCGGAATCAGATGAGGAAACTGATACGACAGCACCAGGAAATAATTCGGGATCTGGAAATACATCTGATGGCACAACAAATAAACAGGTATGGAACGGCGAGGTCCTTCCTCAAACCGGTGAAAGCAGCAGGACAATGTTCTATGTACTTGGCTTCTTGATTGCAGCAGGAGGAGTCATGCTAAGATTCAGGAATCCATTGAGGAACTAAACTCGACTTGGAGGGGAAGTGATTCCCCTCTTTTATTTTTATACGAGGTGAAATTATGAGAAAAGTATTGTCGTTATTAATGATTCTTGCTGGTCTATCGATCTTCTTTTATCCAGCTGCAAAAGATTATTACACCTCCTACAGTCAGGAGAAAATGATTGATACATGGGAGGACAACGGTCAGGAAAATAAGGTGGCTGCCGAGAGTCTGAGAGAACTTGAGGAAGTATTCAGTATGGAAACACATGCAGAGAGCAGTGTGGATGGAGTTCCGCCAGCTGAAAAACAAGAGGCTGAAAAGCTACCGGCCGAAAATAAAAAGGAGTCAAAACAGAAACTGTCCAACGGCATCGTTGGTGTGATTGAGATAAACAAAATTGGCGTGAAGCTGCCTATATTAAATGGTGCGTCGGATGCGAATTTGGATAAAGGGGCTGGTCTGCTGGAAGGAACACCGGCTCCAGGAATGCCTGGGAACAGTGCCATTGCTGCCCACCGGAACCGAGCTTATGGAAGTATGTTTAACAGGCTTAATGAAATAAGCAAAGGCGATACCGTGACTGTAAGGGATAAAGGCAACACCTACCAATATGAAGTATACGAAACTTTAGTGGTGGAGCCACATGAAACTTCCGTACTAAATGGCAGCCAGGATGAAAAGGTGCTCACCCTTATTACATGCACCCCAATTGATACGGCAACACACAGGCTGATTGTCAAAGCAAAAATCAAACCATAATAGATTCTGTGTTTTTACCATCCATGAGAGGGTATGGGATTTATAGAAGTGATTAAATCTAGGAGGAGAAAATGGAATTTAACAGTGTTCTGCTTGCATTCGTTTTTATTGCAGTCTTGCTGGCTGCGGGAATGCTCCTGCGGATGACGATTCCTTTTTTCCAAAAGTATTTTATCCCTACCTCCCTTATTGCAGGTCTAATTGGAATGTTAATGAGTAAGGAAGCATTGGGAAAGCTGGGGTCGATCATTCCGGGAGCAGACTTTCTGGAAAATGGCGTATATCCTGAAAAAGTGTACGACGTGATGCTTTCGATTCCTGAAGTCGCGATTACCATCATTTTTGCTTCCCTTTTTTTAGGTAAAAAAATACCGGGAATCAAAAAGATTTGGAAAATTGCTGGTCCTCAAGTGGCTTATGGCCAAACGGTCTCATGGGGCCAGTATGTGGTCGGAATCCTTCTGGCGATTTTTATTTTGAACCCAGTTTTCGGCCTGCCTCCTATGGCAGGTGCATTGATTGAAATCGGATTTGAAGGCGGGCCAGGTACGGCTGCCGGGATGAGAGGCACCTTTGATGCACTTGATTTTTCCGAAGGGGCCAGCATCGCTCTTGGCCTGGCAACAGTCGGAATCCTGACTGGTGTGATCACTGGCATTATCATAGTAAATTGGGGCATCAGGAAAGGCATGACGAAGGAAGCGAAAAAAGCCTCCGAACTCTCTCACCGAGAACAAAAGGGTCTCTACCCAAAGGATGAAGAAAAATCAGCTGGAGAATTATCAACAAGATCGGAATCGATTGAATCGCTGACAGTCAATTTCCTATTCATTTTTGTGGCAGTCGGCGCAGGGATGGTTTTATTAAAAGGGCTTTTGTTTCTTGAAAATACGACATGGGGTCCGGCTTACGATATCGAAATCATCAAGCATGTACCATTATTTCCGATGGCCTTGCTTGGAGGAGTAGCAACACAGCTGCTGTACGACCGGTTCATCCCATTCAAGCTTATTGATAAAAAAATGCTCGGGCGGATTGAAGGTTTTGCACTTGATGTATTGATCGTTGCATCTATCACAACTCTATCAATTTCAGCGATCAGTGAGCATATCCTGCCTTTCTTGATACTTGCAGGAGCAGGGATTGCGTTGAATCTCGCTGCGTTTTTCTTCCTTGCCAAAAGGGTGATGCCAGAGTATTGGCTTGAAAGAGGAATCCTTCAATATGGGCAGTCAATGGGCATGACAACTACCGGTTTGCTTTTGCTGCAAATTGTTGATCCGGAAAAAGAAACACCGGCGCTTGAGGGTTTTGGCTATAAACAAATCTTATTTGAGCCGATTGTTGGGGGCGGTCTGTTCACAGCTGCATCCATGCCGCTCATCGCACAGTTTGGACCGATCCCGGTTTTGATTGGGACCGGAACCCTGTTCGTAGTTTGGCTTTCAATCGGACTCTTTTATTTTGGAAAAAAGAACAAAGAGGGTGCCCAATCGTGATGTGAAAAACTTTTTTAAAAGTTTACTTAAAATTTCACAATTGGGCACGCTTACATCTGAGGGTGATTCTTGATTATTGAGATTCATTTCGATAAAGTGATAGAGAATATAAAATAATGGAGGATCAGACATGACACATGTTCGTTTTGATTACTCAAAGGCGCTAAGCTTTTTTGGTGAACACGAAGTTACATACTTAAGGGATTTTGTAAAAGTAGCCCATCATTCATTACACGAAAAGACTGGTGCAGGCAGCGACTTTTTAGGCTGGATCGATCTGCCTGTAGACTATGATAAAGAAGAATTCGCACGCATCCAGAAATCTGCGGAAAAGATTAAGAGTGACTCTGATGTCCTGCTTGTTGTAGGTATTGGCGGCTCTTATCTTGGTGCACGTGCTGCGCTTGAATTTTTACAGCACAGCTTCTATAACGCTCTTTCAAAAGAAAAGCGCAAGACACCGCAAATTATCTTTATCGGCAACAACATCAGCTCATCTTATATGACAGATGTGATGGATCTTTTAGATGGCAAAGATTTCTCGATCAATGTCATCTCAAAATCTGGAACAACGACGGAGCCTGCAATCGCATTCCGTATTTTCCGCAAGCTTCTTGAAGAGAAGTATGGAGTGGAAGAAGCCCGCAAACGCATTTATGCAACAACGGATAAAGCACGCGGTGCATTGAAAACTCTTGCGGACGAAGAAGGCTATGAATCATTCGTGATTCCTGATGATGTTGGCGGACGTTATTCTGTATTGACGGCTGTAGGCTTGCTGCCAATCGCTGTCAGCGGTTCAGACATCGAAGCAATGATGAAGGGTGCTGCACAGGCGAGAGAGGATTTCGGAAAGTCAGAGCTTGAAGAAAATCCTGCCTACCAGTACGCTGCTGTCCGTAACGCTCTATACAACAAAGGTAAAACAATCGAAATGCTGATCAACTATGAGCCATCTCTTCAGTACTTCTCTGAGTGGTGGAAGCAGCTATTCGGCGAAAGCGAAGGAAAAGACCAGAAGGGAATTTATCCTTCTTCAGCGAACTTCTCGACCGACCTTCACTCACTTGGTCAATATGTGCAGGAAGGCCGCCGTGACTTGTTCGAAACAATCATCAAGGTCGAGAAACCTCGCCATGAAATGTCAATTGAAGAAGCTCCAAGCGATCTTGACGGCTTGAACTATCTAGCTGGCAAGACGGTTGATTTCGTCAACAACAAAGCGTTTGAAGGAACAATGCTTGCCCATACTGATGGCGGCGTACCGAACCTTGTTTTGACTATCCCTCAGCTTGATGAGTATACATTCGGCTATCTTGTATACTTCTTTGAAAAAGCCTGCGCAATGAGCGGCTACCTGCTCGGCGTAAATCCATTCGACCAGCCAGGCGTAGAAGCGTACAAAGTGAACATGTTCGCATTGCTTGGAAAACCAGGATTCGAAGAAAAGAAAGCAGAATTGGAAAAACGACTTAAATAATAGTGAGTGAAAAGGAGCACCCGATACAAGCGGGTGCTCCTTTTGTGTGAATTGATTTTTTGAAAACTGGAAAAAATCGCGCGGAAATTCCAGTTCGCCAATAAATTGTGAAAATCGCCAATAAAGTTGTGAAAATCGCCAATAAAGTTGTGAAAATCGCCAATAAAGTTGGATTATCGCCAATAAAGTTGTGAAAACCGCGAATAAAAATAAATTATCGCCAATAAACGTAATGACGCTAGAAAAAATGTCGGTCATCCAGCATATAACGGACAGAAATAGACCCAAACACTGGAAAAATGTCCGTCATCCAGCATATAACGGACAGAAATAGACCCAAACACTGGAAAAATGTCCGTCATCCAGCCTATGACGGACAGAAATAGCCCAAAACGCTGGAAAGTGTCCGTCATCCAGCCTATGACGAACAGAAATAGCCCAAAACGCTGGGAAAGTGTCCGTCATCCAGCCCGTGACGGACAGAAATAGCCCAAAACGCGAGAGAAGTGTCCGTCATCACCAACCTAAAGACAGACTCTAACCTGAGTCTGTCTTTAGCCACTCATTAAAATATCCCTTTTGGTTAAAACTAAGCGAAAATGAATGGAAAGGCGGAACGACCATTGATTGAGATACAATCTGAGCTTGAGGGCAAACATTTTGATCTATTTAAACTGGAGCAACTGCTTAAACCTTTAGGATATTCCATCGGGGGAAACTGGGATTATGACCATGGTGCTTTTGATTATAAAATTGATGATGAAGTGGGTTATCAATTTTTGCGTCTGCCATTTAAGGCAATTGACGGCCAGCTTGATTCAAAAAGCTGCACAGTAAAATTACAGCGCCCATTCCTTCTCTCGCACAAATATCAGCGAGGGATCGATGATCATGCGGAGATCGGGAATGCCAGCGCTTCATTCAATCAGTTTCAGGAGCCCGTGGACAAGGATGCGAGCTTTCCGGAAAAATACATCGAAGTCGGAAAGTCGCTTGTCCGCGAAGTAGAATCTGCTTTGCTTCATTGATCATTTGAAATCGCAAGAAGCTGGTCATCGTACTTGATTTTGATATTGTTTTTGGGGTTGACAATTACGTCATCCCCTCTTTTACGTCCAATCAAAATAATATTCCGCTCTTTCAGCAAAAAGCTGCTTGCTTCCTGAAAGTTCTTATCAATCAGAGAAGCTTCCACCTCAATATAAGACAAGCGTTTTCCATTCAATTCCCCAAGCAAATCCAATAAAGGGTTCACAACCTCCGCTGAGGCGATGCTGTTCAAAAGTACCGCGCTGGTAAGGGCGTTAGCGGGAATCAGCTCATCAGCCCCAGCTCTCCTCGCATTATTGATTTGTTCGCTTGTTTGGATTTCAGCGATGCATCGGATGTCCGGATTCAATCCTTTAATGGCGAGCAGCGTGAGTATTGTGTTCATATCGGCCTGCAACTCATCCAGATTCTGGTCTGATGTAATAATCACTTTCCTTGCTGTTGAGATACCTGCACTCAATAAGGTATCATCCTTGTTCGCGCGGCCTCTTATGAAATGGACATTGTCATCTTTAATAGGGTTTGACCCCAGTGTATCGTCCACCAATATGATGATTTCATCTGCCTCTATGAGAGACCGGATAACTGAACGAGACCTCTCGTTCCAGCCGATGATGATAATATGGCTGCTCCCTCTAAAGCCTACCTTTCCCTCGGCATATGCATTTTGTTTGGTAACCGTTGCAGCTGAAAGATGGATGAAATAGGATGATAAAAATCCTGTTCCGATCAACAAGAGCAGAATGGCTGTGATTCGTCCCCATGTAGTAACGGGATAGAAATCTCCGAATCCTACTGTTGACGCAGTGATGATAGCCCACCAGACACCATCAAAGATCGTCGGGAAACTTTTTGGTTCAACAAAATGAATTACTACACCAAACAGAGTAATCATCATAGAGGCAATCATCAGGATCCTCAACAAAATCGGAAGTTTTACGAAACGCATATATAAATGATTAGTCATCATAGTCCCCCCTTTTTCTTTCTTGCTTTATGTATGAAAACAATAATTACTTTTCCCTTGTTCTTCTGTTCAAAAACAGGTTTAGCCAAATTTATGTAATTCTATTTTCGTCGAGCAGGTTCTTTTTTACACAAAAAGTTCAGGAATAGTTCATCAGCCCGTACCATTATTCTTCGTATACATATGCTGAATAGTAAAAGGAGGGATGATGATATGTCATTCAACTGGGGATCGAATGTATTGCTATTTCTCGCCTGTATGCTTGCTGGATGGGCTTTGATTAAATTCGGGCCGTCGCTGTTGACTCTTGCTGGTCTAGGCATCTTTGGAATTATTGGTGTAATTGTTATCGTGCTTTTCGCTTTTGTCATTATTTTTATCGGCTTGCGGGTACTGTTCAGAGGAGGCTGGCGCTGCTGACAATCCTAATATTTAGAACCTGTCTCAATGGCAGGTTCTTTTTCTTGTTAAAAATAGAGATAAACTTGTACATCGTTCAATATATTTTTAAAAGAGAGGAATTGAATGGGAGTTGGTGAAATGCAAGATTTCATGATGAGTGCTCTAGACTGGCTGTCGAGCCTAGGGTACCTGGGGATTGCTCTTGGTTTGATGCTGGAGGTCATCCCGAGTGAAATCGTCCTGGGCTATGGCGGGTATATGGTTTCTGAAGGGTCAATTGGTTTTATCGGTGCGGTCGTTGCTGGAACCATTGGCGGGACCATCGCGCAGTTATTCTTATATTGGCTCGGATATTATGGCGGCCGTCCGATGCTGGAGAAATACGGGAAGTACCTCCTGATTAACCAGCACCATCTGGATGTTTCTGAAAGATGGTTCAACCAATATGGACCTGGAGTGATTTTCTCAGCAAGGTTTATCCCGGTAGTCAGGCATGCCATATCTATTCCTGCGGGCATTGCCGGGATGTCGGCGATCAAATTCACACTGTATACAATAGCAGCGATGGTTCCGTGGACAATTTTTTTCCTCTATCTCGGCATAGTCCTCGGCGAAAATTGGTCAGGCATCAAGGAAGTGGCCCAACCTTTCATAATACCTGTAAGTATTATTGCATTGGGTGCAGGAGCTGTTTATTTACTGGCGGCACGTAAACGAATATAAGGAATAACGAACTCAGGAACTTTCCTGAGTTTTTTTCATGCTTAAAACTCATAAAACATAGCAGATTAGTAAAAGTTAAGATAAGGAAATAGTATCCACGCTTGCAGGGAGAAGATTCGTGATGTTAAAGGAAATGCTTACGCTATTAAAGAAACAGCAAAAACAAGCCTCTCTCTCAGTGGATAAGCTGGAGGGAGAGCAAACATCCCTTAAGGAAAAGGAATTCAGCAGAAATCTCCAGGGAAATCTATCGATATTAAAGCATCTTTACAGCATTCCTGATAATAAAGATATTAAATTGCGAGAATTGTACCTTGAAGGTTTCAATAGGCAGGCAGCTTTATTGTTTATTAGCACGATCACAGATGTTAAGAGTATCGAAGAAAATATCCTCAAGCCATTAACGGAAAATACTTCTTCTGATAAAAAGGTGAAGGATATAGTTGCTATCCAAATGGTCCATGAAATCACCTTATACAAGGATGCAGTCAAGGATATTAACAAAGGTAATGCGCTCCTCATACTGGATGGAGAGCCTAAGGCGTACATTATGGATTGTCCTGATTTTCAAAGCAGGGCGATTGAAAAGCCGGAAAGTGAAATTCTCATCAAGGGACCTAAGGAAGCGTTCAATGAAAAGGCTGTAGCGAATATATCATTACTCAGAAAAAAAATCAGGAACGAAAACCTTATTGTTGAGGCAGTAGAGGTCTCGCAAAGGTCCCATAATGATGTTTTTGTCCTATATATTCGCGGTCTCGCTAATGAGAAATTGATCGACAATATCAAGGAAAGACTGGGAAGTCTTGATGTGAATTCAATTCAGAATCTTTCGCTGCTGGAGGAATACATTGAGGAACGGAATTATTCTTTATTTCCTAGCATTCTTTCTACAGAGAGGCCTGACAGGGCAGCCTCTTTTTTAGAAGATGGCTATATCGTCTTACTAATGGATAATTCACCCGATAGTCTCGTTCTCCCTGCAACATTTTGGGCTTTTTTTCATAGTCCCGAGGATCACTATCTCAGGTTTTTTTATGGGAACTTTACGAGAGCGTTAAGAATGACTGCCCTTTTCATCACGATTTTCACATCAGCTATTTACGTGGCAATCACCACTTATCATGCTGAAATGATTCCGCCAGACTTGCTGCTGGCAATTGCTGCATCTCGCGAAAAAGTTCCTTTTCCCGCAGTGATTGAAATATTGATCATGGAGTTGGCATTTGAGCTGATCAGGGAAGCGGGGTTACGTGTTCCCAGTCCCATAGGACCGACCATTGGGATTGTTGGAGCCTTAATCCTTGGACAGGCTGCCGTCGAAGCAAATATTATCAGTCCGATTGTTATTATTGTTGTTGCACTCGGAGGACTAAGTTCGTTTGCAGTCAGTGATCTAAGTTTGAATTTCGCGGTAAGGCTGACTCGCTTTCTATTTATCCTGAGTGCAGCGATGATGGGAATTTACGGTATGACTGCAGTGTTTGTTGGAGGCTTATTCTACATGGTTTCAATCAAGTCTTTTGGCGTACCGTATTTAGCGCCTATGTCACCAAATTACAAGTCCTCGAAAGATACGATTTTTCGCAGATTAACGAAAAATGAAACGTTAAGGCCTGGTTTTTTAAAAACGACGGATTTACAAAAAAAGACTACTGGAGAATAGGCGATGAGACAGGATAAGGGGAAAATTGGCATAAAAGAATATTTCGCGATTATCTCGTTGACTGTTGGAGCCAAGTTAAGTGACGACACACCTGCAATCATTTATGAAAATGCAAAAAATGCCGGCTGGCTGGCAGCGTTGCTGATCGGTATTTTATCTTTTTTTCCTATCATATTGTTGATAAAAGTGTATTCAGCGCATAAAGGAAAAAACCTGCATGAAATTCTGCTGCATCTTTTTGGCAGGTTTTTTGGAACTCTCTTATCTATTTGCCTATTAATCGGTGGAACAATCGCAGTCATTGCAGACTCAGGTACCTACGTGGATATTATTGGCTCAATGTATTTTACGAAAACGCCAGCAATCATCCTTTACATCATCTTGATGGTTATTTGCGCTTACGGAGCAAAGAGGGGGATTGAACAGATTGGGGCCGTATCCTGGCTTTTACTGCCATATATTAAAATCACTTTGTTCATTGCCCTGATTTTTACTTTTAAAAAAGGAACCCTAGGCTACCTTTTCCCGTTCTGGGGTGAGGGACCTCTTGAAGTCGCAAAAGCGTCTGTAAAAAATGTTTCGATATTTGTCGATTTTTTCTACCTTGCATTGATCATGCCACTCATCTCATCATATAAGGATATGAAAAAAGGAACACTCATATCTCTGGTATTTATAACAGTGGAACTGAGCCTGGCACTGGTGGCGTATGTTGTTTTATTTGACTACACCACTGCTGAAATGCTGAACTATCCTTTTCATGAAACAATCCGATTTATTCAAATAGGCTTTTTAGCAAATGTTGAAACCTTATTTTTCCCATTTTGGCTGGTGGCAACTCTCATCCGTTTTTCGTTTTATCTATATCTAATCGCAACATTGCTGGGCGGGATTCTGAAGATTAAGGAGTTTGAATACCTCATTCCTTTGATTGCGACCATCATTTTGCTAATCGGATTATCACCAGACGCTCCATCCATCACACTCTATACTGTAAGGGAAAAAATACTTGGATTATTAAGTCCTGCCTTCATGATCCTTCCGCCATTCATGTGGATCGTGGCAAAAATACGGGGGGATTTTAAGAATGAAACTTCGCTCTAAGATGATGAAAGTGATCTTCCTGACAGCAGTTACTTTGAGCCTGTCAGGGTGCTGGGACCATAAGGAACTGGACGAGAAAGCATATGTCATTGGTATAGGACTTGATAAACATAAAATAGAGGGAAAGGTAAAAGTAACCTATCTGATTGCAAACCCGGAGGTGGGTTCACAGCAGACTGCAGGGGGAGCGAATGAGCCGCCGCAGGAAATCGTGACTTTGGTCGCGGATGATTTTATCTCATCGCGCAATACAGCTAATACTATAGTGGCGAAGGAAATATCCTATGATCTTCTGCGGGTTCTTATCGTTTCAGAAGAATTAGCCAGGGATCCTGATTTTATCAGGATCATTTACAGCGCAACTAAGGACCGGGAAATTAAGCGAAGTGCACAATTCATTGTCTCTCGGGAAAATGCCGCTGATTTTATAAAAAATAATAAGCCCAAGATTGAAACGAGACCCCATAAATTTTTGGAACTAATGATCGAAAGGGGTCAGGAAACAGGCATGATTCCCGAAGCTGACCTGAATGGATTTTTCCGTGTCACGGAAAGCGATGCAGATTTATATCTGGCGATTTACGCAACCACAGAAAAAATAGAGAAAGATGAAGCGCAAACAACAGATGATGACTTGCTGGCCGGGGAAATTCAAGTGGAGGGTACGACGAACAATGCCCAGTTTATTGGTTCCGCAGTATTCAAGGAAGGACAAATGATTGGCAGGATAACAGGAGAAGAGACAAGGATATCGAGTCTGTTGGACAATACATGGGCTACCGAGGATATCCTGACTGCCATTAAAGATCCGTTTGATGAAAGATATAAGCTGTCCATAAGGATATCTCAAAAAAGAGAAAATAAATATAAGCTAATACCTGAAAAGGGCAGGCCGACCATTGAAATAGATGTTCCATTATTTATAGAAGTATACAGCGACCCAAGCATGATCAATTACGCAAAGAACCGAGAAAAGGTTAAAGAGCTTAAAAAGTCTCTTACTGCTGCGATCGAAAAAAATTTCACGGAATTTGTATCGTATACCCAGCAAGAGTTAAAAGGAGATACATTTGATTTATCGATCCCTATGAGAAAAGAGTTTGCAACTCTAAGGGAATTCAGGGAATTTGACTGGATGAAGACATATCCGGATGCTAAAGTGAAGGTAAATGTCTCCATTCGTTTTGGTGAATTTGGACGCCAGTCGAAACTGCCTAAGCTTGAAGAAGTGAGGGATTAGATGATAGTAATTATGTGGATTGCCATTGCTTTACTCATTATGTATTATTTATTATTTGGAATAACGCTCTGGCGGCAAAAAAATAAAATAGGATCTATTGTTGTCATTTTTTTAGCATTAGCGTGTATCGCATTGCATTACATTTCTTATCAATGAATGATGGCTCAATTGTTATTCTGGTCTCTTCCTCTTCTACAAATTTTTAAATTTTACAAACACTATGATAATATATACATAATTACGTTTAAATGGGGTGTAGGGATGAGCCTGGTTGGATATAACTTCGGGGAAATTCTTCAGTCTTCAAGAACTTTTAAAGGACTGAATCCGGCAGAGTTAGCCGAAGGAATTTGTTCAGAAGCGGAAATAATTCAATTTGAGAAAGAAGAGAAATATCCAACGATCGACCAATTATATAAAATGGCATTGAAGCTGGATGTTGAGCTTAATCACTTCTTTGACTTTGCATCTACTGATACCTATAATTATGCAATCGCCGTTACCGAATTAATTAAGAAATATAAGCGTGAACGGGATTATGCTGCGATCAATGAAATCATTCAAAAAGAGCAGGATAATCCTCTGTTCAAGCATACTTCCTTCAGCCAATTTTTGCTGTGGCATGAGGGGATCAGTACTTACTATCTTGAGGAAGATAAGGAAAGGTCCCTTGGTTTGCTATCTAAAGCTTTGTCTATGACCAATAAGGCGGATACAGATTTGACAGAACGTGAGATCGAGATTCTGACCAGTATCGCCATTGTTGAGAAAGATAGTGGAAACCTTGACAAGGCTGTTGAAGTTTTCCTCAGCGCCTTGAATAATCTTGCAAGTCTCCCTCAGGTGCAAGACTCAAGCATCTGGCTCAGGATTCTATATGGACTGGCCCAGGCATTATCGAAGTTAGAGAGATATGAAGAATCACTTATTTATTGCAGTAAAGGGATCGATAACTGTATATATGAAGAAAATATGTATTTATTTGGCGAACTTCATTACCAAACAGGCATGAATTTTATAAAATTGGGTAAATTAGAAAAAGGTAAAGGCTATCTGGAAAAAGCAATAACTATTTTTGGCCTCCAGAAAAATGAGAAGTTTGCTAGTTTAGTAGAGACTGAAATGGAAAAATTATTGAAGTATTGTTAATCCCATAATACTGAACAACCAGTGTAAGAGGAGGATTATAAAATGAAAAAAGCTCTGTTATTGACTGCGATTGCGACGGTACTTTTTGGTGCCATTGGGTTGGGCGCAACATCCTACAATTTTGCAGACCTTCCATCACAGCATTCACTGAAGGATTCGACAGTAGCGGACCTGCCGTCCCAGCATTCACAGGAAGGGCTAACAAT
>NZ_BASE01000085.1 GCF_000813125.1 Mesobacillus selenatarsenatis SF-1 | reverse complement strand
CATTACCGTTGGCACAGCCATGATCTGCTTGCTTTCAACTTCATCTTTAAAAGCTGCACCGTCAATCATCGTATGGGAAATCCCAGGATTTAAAACACTCATTACATTTAAGGCTTGTACAACATCAGGACAGTTATGGCAGCTCAGGCTGACATAAGTTTCAAAACGATATTCTTCTTTTATTGCTTTTACCTGGTCAATGACTTTCTGGTCAACCTTAGGTGCTCTGCCGCTCACCTGCACCAATGCCAGCACTAATGAAGTGAATTCATGTCCTAAAGGAATGCCCGCGAATGTCACCCCAGTGTCTTCACCGGGGCGGTTGACACTGAAGCTGGGTGTTCTTTCCAGTTCGGCATGCTCCACTTTAATATGGGATGACATTGTTGCCAATTCATCTACTAAAGCCAGCATGTCTCGTGATACATCATCCGATCCAGCGCTAACTTTAAGCAGCACATCGCCCTCCATCATTTGAAGATATTGGGCTAATTGTGCTTTTATATCTGCATCTAATAACATGGGAGTGTACCCCTTAAATCTTTCCTACAAGATCAAGGCTTGGCTTAAGAGTTTCGCCGCCTTCTTTCCACTTAGCAGGGCAAACTTCGCCTGGGTTGTTGCGTACATATTGTGCTGCTTTTAGCTTGCTTACTACCTGGCTAGCGTCACGGCCGATTCCGCCTGCATTGATTTCAACAGTTTGGATAACGCCGTCTGGATCGATGATGAAAGTTCCGCGCTCTGCAAGACCATCTTCTTCGTTCAATACATCAAAGTTGCGAGAGATTTTCTGTGAAGGGTCTCCAATCATGATGTACTCGATTTTGCCGATTGCTTCAGAGTGGTCATGCCATGCTTTGTGAGTGAAGTGAGTGTCAGTTGATACAGAGTATACTTCAGCTCCCATTTCTTTTAATGTAGCATATTCGTTTTGCATGTCTTCAAGCTCAGTTGGGCATACGAATGTGAAGTCTGCTGGATAGAAAACAACTACGCTCCACTTACCTTTAAGGTTTTCTTCAGAAACCGTGATGAATTCTCCCTTGTGGAATGCGTTTGCTGTGAATGGTAAAACTTGAGTACCGATTAATGCCATGATTAATTTCCTCCTTGAATGGTTGAGTTATTTTTTGAAATAGTTTCACTGATAAAGTTCAGTTAACTATTCGGTAAACTAGAATAATTCTAATACAGTAACGATTATTATATAAAACTAATTAAGTGTCAAGTGATAAAACTCCGGGTTTGCATACTTCATCATTATTTCAGGAAAAAGACACAATTATACCGAGGTTTACAACTTGCCCTATATAAGCTTGTCCAACTTTCCTGCTTGTAATGAATTCATCAGCCAACTTCTGTATAGTATTAAGTAGATGAAAAATTCAGAAAAGGTGGGATAACGATGGCCTCTACTGAGAAAATCAGCGCATTTCCTTATCCATTTGTTGAAAATAATGTATATAGATATTCTAACAATGCGATTCCATTAAATCCACCAATTGCAATCGAAGTGACGGATTCTTATATAGAGGAATTGAATCTTAAAAGAGGGCTGTTGAAAATGCACCCCAAGCGCTGTTTTCACTCAGAGCCCCATACAATGGATGCCCAGTGGGAAGCGTTGGATTTAATTCTGAATCAATTGGCTGAATATTATCCTGAAAAATTCAAGCTTGTTACCAACGGAGGTCATTGGATATTCAATAACCTTCATAAAGGTGAAAAACAATCATTCACGTTTGGAGATCCGACGACACTGGACCGGGAACCTCTGGATTTTGTTGGCCGGCATGTCCAGGAGGATCTGATTTTGATGATGCAGCGGGATGGTGACCTTTTTTTAGATGCAGGGCAGCTTTGCTTTCCGGCCAATTGGTCATTGTATTTTGATGCTGGCATGTCATTCAAAGAAATACATACACCCATTCCCGGATTTCAGTCCGCCTCTCTAGATGAGCGAATTCTCCAGTTCTTAATGAGAATTGAGGCAGGGAGTCCCTGGTGGAGGAAAAACTGGTCCCTGATGGCAGGCAACCGGTTGGATACTTCGCTTGAAACCTTTGCTGAATGGGGGCAGGCTCGAAAAAAAGTGACGAAAGAAAATGTTGGTGAGCTGGTTCATCTTCGGGTTGAGGTCCAAAAATTATTCCGTCTGCCAAAAAGCAATGGAATTTTATTTACGATCCACACCCATATGCTTCCGCTTGAGCAATTCATTAAACATACACCATGGCTGGAGCAATTTTCGTCGATCCTCCAGGAACTTCCGGATTTCATTGCGGATTATAAAGGCATCTCTCTTTACCGCGAAGTTGTCCTGGAATATCTAGAAAAGGAATTGGAAAAAAGGTGATTCAAGATATGTTTTCATATGTGGAAGGTAAAAGGAAGCTTTTATTTTGTACAGATTCAGAAGTTGATCGGAATCTATATATTCTCGTTCGGCAGGCATTGGATGAGAATGTAACATTTGAGTTTCATATTTTAGAAGAAGAAAGTGAAGAAAGTTTTGTCAACCAATGGTTCCACAAGCAGAAAATGGGCGCCTACTTATACATTTCCGGTAAAGAAGATTTTGTTAAAAGGATAAAAGACGTAGCAATGATGGCTGGATTTACTGAACATGACATGCAATCACTTATTAACGGACCTGTTAAGAAGAAGCTGATTTGCTGCACATGCCACGGGGTGAATGAGGTGTCGGATCAGACACATGTCGTTTGTGTTCACTGCGGCCAGGAACTGGAAGTGTCAGACCATTATTCACGCCGTTTGGATGCCTATTTAGGATATGTAACGATCAAATAGAATAGGAGGAGCTTTTGATTGCATCAGAAATCTACCCTTGAAGTACGTGTAAAATCAATTATAAAAGAAACTGCGACAATTAAAAGATTTACCCTTCAGGCGCTGAATGGATTGAAGCTGCCGCCATTCAGCGGTGGATCTCATATTTCCACACATTTGCCGAAAGCTTCGGGGACATTGGAAAGATCTTATTCAGTTTTTAATTTATCGGAACCTGGCTCCATCGAAATAGCTGTCCGACTGGCAGAGCCTTCAACTGGAGGGTCTGAGTACTGGCACCATCATGTTTCTGAAGGGGATGTTTTGAAAGTCAGCTATCCAAAAAACCATTTTCCTTTGAGTTTTCAGGCAAAGCACCATGTTTTTTATGCAGCCGGTATCGGGATTACCCCATTTTTATCAATGATGGCTGAGCTTAGTGAGAAAAACCAATCCTTTGAGCTTCATTATGCTGCAAAGTCAAAAGAGCAATGCGCATTTTTTGATTTCCTGAACCAGACCTACCCTGGACTGTGCCATTTTTATTTTTCTGAGGGAGAGAATCGGCAACGTTTGTCAGCAAAGCTGCTTATGGATCATCGAATCGGCACACATGTTTATTTTTGCGGGCCGGATAAAATGATTCAAGAATTTTCAAGTGCAGCTATAAGGTACGGCTATCCAGCATTCAATTTCCATTTTGAACGGTTCGCATCACCTGTGAAAAAGGATGCGCTCCCGTTTGGAATTACATTGAAACAGAGCGGCAAACACCTTGAAGTGCCTGCAGAACGATCACTGCTTGATGTCCTTCGTGAAATTGGAATTGATGTCTCGTATTCCTGCAGAGTCGGCGGTTGTGGTACATGTGAGGTGAAGGTAGCTGAGGGGGAGATTGACCACTACGATTCCTTCCTGACAGATGAACAGCGGTGCTCAAATCGTACAATGCTAAGCTGTGTTTCACGCGGTAAGGGTAATGTGCTGCTTGATTTATAATTGGAAATATAAGACCGCATCTAAGAGCAGATGCGGTCTATTTGTCTTTATTAACCAGCCATTTCAGCCTTCTTTTCGGATTGGTCGACAACCGCTGCACCAACGACGTCTCCTACTACATTCGATGCTGTTCCGGCCATTCCGATAATCGCATCGACACCGGCAATCAGTGCAACGACCTCTAGTGGCAGGTCAAACATCGTCAGCACGACTGACAGGGTCACCAGCCCAGCCGCAGGGATGCCTGCTGTGCCAATCGAAAGGAGAGTCCCGATCAGGACTATGGTTATAAAATCAGTCAGTGAGAAACTGATCCCTGTTACATTGGCAGCAAAGACAATCGATGCGCCCATGCGAAGTGCTCCGCCATCAGAATTGAAAACAGCTCCCAAAGGTAAACTGAAATTCACCATTCTCTCGCTGATGCCTGCCTTCTTCGCACTTTCAATCGCAACTGGCAATGAGGCGATGCTGCTGGAAGTGAAAAACGCTGTCGTATAGGCATCCTTTGTGTTAGCAAAGAAGCTTTTGACCGGAATTTTGAATAGTTTCAATGTTCCACTATAAACAAAAGTCCATAGAATGATGACCCCGATATAAAATACTGCTGTAAACTCTAATAGGGAAGTTAATGTATCCCAACCTTGTGTGCCAAATGTCGAAGCACTTATCGCAAAAATACCGATTGGAGCGTAAAGAAGGATCCCCTTCAAAATTCTGAAGAACACCTCATTTGCCGCTTCAAAAAATGCTTGCAGATGAGTTCCGTAGTTTTGGACTTTTTCCTCATTAGCAAATCTCATCCCTGAAATCGTAAAGCCAATAATGACTGCCAGGAACAGTATGGCCATTAAGTTTCCTGATGTAAAAGCCGAGAAGAAATTATCCGGGACAATATTGAAGATCACATCTGAGAAGGAAGGTGTCGCGGGCTTCTCAACCTTCGCACTAGGCAGAGAGAGGGAACTTCCTGGATTGATCCATAATGCAAGTCCGAGGCCGATCAAGACGGCAGCAGCCGTTGTCGCTCCATAATAAAGTACAAGCTTTCCTCCAGTCCGGCCTAATTGCGCAGGATTCATTTGATTCACTGCGAGCACAACCGTCAGGAATACAACGGGAGTAGCGATGAGATTAAGCAATTTTATTAACAGTGTTCCAAAAGGTTTGAAAATCTCGGCTTCCGCCCCAAATAAAACACCAGCTAAAATACCTAGGACGAAGCCGACTGTCATTTTTAAAATGAAAGATGAGTTTTTGTATGAATTCCAAATGTTCAATTTCTTGTATCGCCTCTTTTTTATAAAATTGTTATGCACTGGATAAATAGTACTAACTATTAAATTACACTTGTTATCTAAAACAGACAATAGCGGAATTGGTAAAGGTGCCAAATGAGATGATGAAAGTTCTAATATGGAATTGAAATTTGTAAAAGAGGTAAGATCAAAACCTGACGAAAATTTGTGGTTATTATCAAGGTTTGTTAAAGGACAAGTTTTACTAGGGAATTAAACTCTCTAAGAGACTGGGTACTAGCTGCTGTATACGTTAAAAAAGATGGTGTTGAAGAGTACAAAGCTTATCTAGTAACAAAAGAATAAATGATAAAAAGGATTCCATTTGGTTCTTATACCAATGGAATCCTTTTTAGTTTTGTCATTGACCAACCACGTTGCTGTTTATTACAATTCCAATCATTTTTTCTGATGATAATCTTTATACCAATTAACAAAAGATTCTAGCCCTTTTTCTAATGCTGTAGAAGGAGAGAAGCCTACATCCTTCTGAAGATCCGTTATATCAGCATAAGTTATTTTCACGTCACCTGGCTGCATTGGCAAAAATACCATTTTTGCTTTTTTGCCAATTTTTTCTTCCAGGATTTGAATGAAATCGAGGAGTTTCACTGGGTTATTGTTGCCGATATTATAGAGTTTAAAAGGAGCATAGCTGGAGCTGGGGTCTGGTTTTTCCCGATTCCATCCATCCTGTTGTTTAGGAGGTTGATGGAGGAGCTTTACGATTCCTTCGACGATATCGTCAATAAAAGTAAAGTCTCTGCTCATGTCTCCATGATTGAATACTTTTATTGGATTGCCTTCAATAATATCCCTTGTAAATGAATAATAGGCCATATCAGGTCTTCCCCATGGGCCATATACTGTAAAGAATCTAAGCCCTGTTGTTGGAATATCGTATAAATGACTATACGTATGTGCCATTAATTCATTAGCCTTCTTGGAGGCAGCATACAAACTTACAGGGTGGTCGACTGGATCCTTTTCAGAGAAGGGGGTTTTTGCATTTGCCCCATATACCGAGCTGGAAGAGGCGTAAATCATGTGTTCTACCGGAAATTGCCTGCATGCCTCTAATATATTCAGAAATCCCTGCAGGTTTGAATGTACATAAGAGTGTGGATGGGTTAAGCTGTATCGCACTCCTGCCTGAGCAGCTAAATGGATGACGATATCGATTGAATGATTTTTGTAGACGGAAAGTACTTCATCTTGATTTGCCAAATCTATTTTGTAAAAGGTGAAATTTCCGGTAGTTTCTAGCAGACTCAACCTTTCCTTTTTTAGAGCGACATCATAATATTCATTCAAGTTATCAATACCGATCACCTGATACCCCAGTGATAATAATCGTTTTGACAGATGAAACCCTATAAATCCAGCTGCACCTGTTACGATAATACTCATTTTCTTCGATCCTTTACATGGTTTCTGTATTCTTTTCTAAACCAGCTTTTCTTTTCTTCAGGAAGCTTTTCTTTTTTTCTACGCTGATTCTTGTCTACTGTAGATTCCTCAATTGCTTGAACTACTTCGGAAAGCGGGATTGGCTCTTTCGTCCAGTTAGCATGAGTTTTATGGTCCAATGCTCTTACCTGTTCAAGGAATGACTCCAGAAAACCTCTTTCATGAAGATTTTGGAACAATTCCAGAGGACGGTCCTGTACCCGCGTATATGAGTAAACATGATCGACAAATTTGAATCCTTGATTGGTCAGGAAAATATGCCTTAACGGTGCATCGATTTGTTTGAATCCAGCCTTTTTCATTGTTTTCAAAATATCGAGGAGACGTTTCGTTATATCTTCAGATAGATTAGATTGTTTTTTCAGATATTGATTTAAATTAGGACCGATTAAATATTCCATTTCTACATATTGGTCCCCCGTTTTATATACCGTAGGGATGAATGATAAATGCTGGTTTGCTAAAAGAACGTCTTTTTCTTGTTTACAATGTCCAGGTTTTCCGTAGATCTTTACACATTTGTCTTCGCTTATTCGGTATACTGCGCCTTGATGTCCTTTGCCAATGAGTGGCTGGGTGACAGAACTCTCAACTTTGACTCCTTTTCCAGAACCGCCTGATGTGACAGGAATATTTTTGTAATCAAAACTGTTTTTATCGAAATACTTTTCCCATGTTTTAAAGGTATCGGGCTCCAGTTTTTTGACTCGGGATAAAAAAGAATCCTTTAATAAAATGATATTCAAATCTCTTAATAGTTTAAGAGGAACGGGATGTTGCCTTTTGAAGGCGTTCACGTGATCGACTACTTTTAATTCTTCATTTTCCAGGACAAAAATATGCCGTAATGGTGCATCGACCATCGTAAAATCTGCATCCTTCATAGCATTGAGTATAGAAAGTAGTTTTTTTGTAATTGATTCTGGGATATAGGTGCAGTTTCGCAAATATTCCTTCAATGTAGGAGCGTTGAAGTATTCCATTACCACAAAATTGGCCCCTGTTTCATATAGTCTTGGGAAAAAGGGTAAATGTTGGCCTGCTTTCAGTGCTTCTGCCTCCATCTTCGCCTGCAGCTGGTCTGTATAGATTTTTACGCATTTTCCTTCTGATAACTTAAATACAGCCCCTTGAGAGCCCATTCCAATCAATGGATAGTTAGTTGGGTTATCAATTATTAAGGTTTTTATGCCCTTCGTGACTTTAATGGTTTTAAATTCCTTCATTTTCTTTTCCCTCCCAACAACTCATCGTAATATTTTGCCTGTAAAAGAAGTTGCTGGTCAGCATCAAAGTACTGTTCAACCTTCTGTCGTGCGGCTTCTGTAAATGAAGTCCAATGTTTCCTGGTGTTCAGCATATATTCAAGTGCATCTGCCAGTTCATCGACATTGTTTTCCTGTGCGAGAATGCCTTCTTTATTATGGGTGATTAATTCAGGGATACCTGCATGATAGGTAGAGACTACTGGGACCCCCAACGCCATGGCTTCTTTTAAGGTATTTGGGATTCCCTCGAGGTCTCCATTGGACGCTTCCATACTGGCAGCACAGAACAAATCGGCATTCATCATATGCTGTTTTACTTGTTCTTTTGGGAGATGGTTTAATAACTTGAAAGAGTCGCCTAAATCCAGTTGTTTGGCTAAAGAGAGAAGTTCCTCTTGAAGGTCGCCTCTTCCAATGATGGTCAACGTGGAATTAGGGAAGCGGTCTTTAATTTTTTTGTAGGCTTTCATCAAGACATGATGGCCCTTCTTTTCTACTAATCTTCCTACGGACAGAATATTCTGTCCTGATCCTTGAACATCCGGAGCTCTGTAATGGTACTTTTTTAAATCAACTCCTCCGTAAAGGACCTTGATTTTTTTTGGTGGGCAGCCCCAGGATATCATCCTGTCAGCTAAATAATGGCAAACAGGATAGAATTGGTCTCCTTTTTCAAAGAGCATTTTCATATGTTCCAAATAGGCAACGGGCTGATCAGCAAGAGTTGCATCACGGCCTCTAATACTCGTTACCAGCGGAAGTTTTGTCTTTTCCTTGAAAGGGAGCAGCAATATGCCCAGTTGGCCATGGTGGGCATGTAGAAGAGAAATATTATTTTTCTTAATGAATTTCTTTGGGGAATAAATTTCACTGAGATAGTGAACCTTTTCATTTAGAAGAGACAGGTCAGTCATGTACTTTGGCTGGCGCACCATATGAATATAATCGTAACCAGGGATTTCTCGTATCTGAGGGATATATTGGGTGGGATCAACCCTCAAGTTTAAGTGAATAACAGTTTGCAATTATACCTTCTCCTTTCGATAAACGTAGCTGTTCGTACATAGTTTATGAAGGAAGGAAAAAAGGACTTGGACATATAGGAAAAGATTTAAGAGAAAAACGCGGAATTTTATTTCTCGGAAAATTTTTAAGGGGAAAGAAGTTCTATGGGTTATGCAAAAATAACAAGTGTATTGAATTAAAATAAGCAGGTCAAATTTGACCTGCTTATTATTTCTATAGTTTTCGATCCAACACTTGAGGTGGCTGCTCAAGCCACTTTTCTGTTATCATCAACAGCAATCCTTTTCCGTAAAACATCTTCATTTGGTTGGAGATCACCGTGAATTTTGTTACGATATCTGTTCTCAAGCTTGAGGTCAATGCCTGGTTGATCATGATGAAGCAGAACATTCCTAAGCAGGTATTCACAAAAAAACAGCATCAGCTTATCCGAAAATGGCGACCCTTTCGTATTTAATATGTTATAGTCCCCAGATGCTGATATAGGGATATTCTCCTTTTCGAAGACCTCTTGTAGTGAATGTAAAACCTTTTCTAAGGAAACTGTACCTTTGCTGAAGTGTTGTTTCACTTCCTTATCGGAAGCAAGTTTGCTGAAAGTCACAAGAATCATTTTAGAAAAACTGGCCCGATGGATGATTCTGGATAAATTCGCAATTTCCGCTGCATTCACTGGCCTTGAACCACCGAATAAACCATTGATGTATTTCATGTTATCAACCAGATCGATTGTATGGTCCATTGCTATCTGAGGTGACTTCAAAAATACCCCTTGTGACAGCATCAAATCAGTGATTTCATTTTGAATTTGTATGGTGAATTCTATAGCATTTTGAAAATGATTCCGGACATCCTTCCTGGTGCAATCGGGAAAGGCAGCGGGGTATGTACTCAATGACAGCATCGTTATATCATGACAAATATATAAGATGAAGGTATCAGAAAATACTTTATCAGCGTCCAGCCTGACATCCTTTTCGGTAAAACCTAAAGGGATTGTCAGGTTTTCTTTTGTAAAAATTTCCTCAAGGTCATCAAGGCTCTTTTGTGAGTACTCCACCATTTTTCCTACAATATTTTTAATCTCGGAATCCTCAGTTGTTGCATTGAAATATTGAAAGAACCTCAACTCCATACTGCTTTTTAAATAGGAAGACCATAAATTTGATATCTCTGTTGAAGTAAGTTCTACGTTTGTTCCACTCATGGGACGAGTCACTCCTTTGTTATTATTGTTCAACTTTTAAAGAGATTTATTACAATAAATATAAATATTATCAGGATTTTACATTTTGGTTTGTGCCACTCTTTAGACAAGGAAACCTAATTTTATGAAATAAGGTTACATAGAAAAATAAAGCATAGGAAAAACTTCAACAAAAGGAGGTAGAAAAATGAAAAAGCTATTGTTTATGTTTTTATTGGCGATTTCCATGTTCACTGTGACAGGCTGCGGCAATGACGCACCGCCTGAGGAAGGGGAACAGCTGGAAGATGTTGAGGAAGAAGATGAAATTGGTGACGGCGAAGTAGATGATGAATAAAAATACGATATCCGCTTCTAAAAGAAGCGGATTTTTTTGTGTTATTCTCTAAAGCTTCTGTACATCTATCGTTGACAAATGACCAGTCAGTCAGTAAGATTATTATCGTCAATAAAGTCATTTTTAGGTAGGTGCAGTAGTGAAAAATTTAGTCAATTTTGTCCTTGGAAATAAACTGGCCGTATGGCTGCTTACGATTATCATCACGGTGTCCGGGATCTATTCTGGCACACGGATGAACATGGAAACCATCCCGAATATTTCAATCCCATACCTAATGGTTATGGATGTATATCCTGGAGCAACTCCTGAAAAAGTAATGGAGGATGTATCGATTCCGATTGAAAAAGCGGTAGAGGGCCTGGAAGACGTTAAATATGTCTATTCGAATTCATACTCCAATATGTCGAGTATTCAGGTTGAGTATGAGTATGGCATTGATATGGATGAGGCCAAGCGTGCTTTACAATCGGCATTAGAAATGGTGACTCTGCCGGAAGGGGCTCAGGAACCGACCATCACAGCGATCAGCATGAATATGATGCCAGTTGCTGCATTGAGTGTCAGCAGTTCAACTGAGGATATTGTGGAGCTTACATCCACCGTTGAAAAAGTCATTCTTCCGAAAATCGATAAAATCGATGGTGTTGCCTCTGTGACGATGACAGGACAGCATATTGAAGAAGTTAATTTAACATACGATGAAGCCAAACTTGCGCAATTTGGATTAACGGAAACGAATGTAAAGGAAATGATCCAAGCCAGCAATTTAGGGGTTTCTTTAGGCCTTTTTGAATTCAAAGAAGGCGAGCAGGCCGTTGCCGTCGATGGCAAATTCACGACGACAGATGAATTGAAAAATATGCTGATTCCTGTCACGCCTTCTGCAGAAAACCCATCACCCTTTGTAAAACTTAGCGAAGTTGCCGGGGTTGAGCTGGTTGGTAAAGTACAATCTATTTCACGGACAAATGGTGAAGATGCGATTGCCCTGCAGATTGTCAAAGAGCAGCAAGCGAATACCGTTGATGTAGTTAATGCGGTAAAAGATTTAGTAAAAGAAGAAGAGGCTAAAATTGATGGATTGGTCATTGAAGTATCGCTTGATCAGGGGGAGCCGATTGAAGAATCTGTTTTTACAATGATTGAAAAAGCTTTATTTGGCGGATTAATCGCCATTCTTGTTATCCTGCTTTTCCTGCGTGACTTCAAATCTACGATTATATCAATTGTCTCGATTCCAGTTTCGATTTTTATGGCATTGCTGCTATTGAACTGGATGGACATCACGCTTAATATCATGACGCTTGGTGCGATAACTGTAGCGATTGGCCGTGTTATTGATGACTCGATTGTTGTCGTAGAGAATATTTATCGCCGCCTCCATCTAAAAGAAGAGAGGTTAACGGGCCGGGCACTTGTGCGTGAAGCGACAATTGAAATGTTCAAGCCAATTCTGTCCTCCACACTTGTGACAGTTGCTGTATTCGCACCGTTAATCTTCGTAGGGGGGATGGTAGGGGAATTATTCACTCCTTTTGCCCTGACGATGACATTCGCTCTGGGTGCTTCACTGATTGTAGCAATTACGATCGTACCAGCATTATCTCACTTTTTATTCAGGAAGAAGTTATATGGTGATAAGTCTGAAAGCAGCCATAAGGAAGTTGGAAAGCTGGCTAACTGGTACAAAGGCGTCTTGAATAAGTCTCTTAACCATAAGGTCATCACTTCACTCGTTGCTGTTGTCTTGCTTGTAGGAAGTCTTGCTTTGACTCCGATCATCGGCTTCAGCTTCATGGGAAGCGAAGAAGAAAAAGTAATGTATCTGACTTACACACCTAAAGCAGGTGAGCTCAAGGATGAAACAATTGGAAATGTAGCAGAAGTAGAAGAAGAGATGCTGAAACGCGAAGACATTGATATCGTACAGGTATCGATTAACGAAGAGGCTGATCAGATGACTGCCATGATGGGCGGAGGTGCAGGCGGAGCATTAATGTACCTGATCTTTGATCCGGAAATGGATAACTTCTCGGAAGTAAGAGATGAACTTGAGGAATATGTGTTTAACATTGGCCACAGCGGCGAATGGAAGAGCCAGAATTTCGGCGGAATGTCGATGCCTGAGAATGAAATCAGCTATACCTTGTACAGTGAGGATTTAGGCAAGTTAAACGAAACAGTCAAGATGGTAGAAGAAGAAATGAAAGAAGTTGATGGCTTGAAGGATGTGTCCTCCAGTGCGGAAGATGCTTATGTAGAATACACCTTCAAGGTTGAACAGGATGAATTGCTGCAATACGGATTGACAACAGGACAAATCGTTATGATGCTCAATCCGAACAAGTCGAAAGAGGTCTTGACGACCGTAGAAAAAGATGGAGAATCTCTTGATGTCATTGTTCAGCAGCAGCAAGCAGAACAGCCTGAATCAATCGATGATATTCTTGCCACTGAAGTACAAACAGCGATTGGTACCACTTTGCCATTGTCTGAATTAGTAAGTGTAGAAGAAGGCACAACGCTGAATGCCCTGGCACGCAGCAAAGGCCAGTATTATGCTTCTGTATCAGGAACTGTCGTCAGTAAAGATATTTCAAAGGCAGCTGCAGAAGCTGAAAAAGCAATCGATGGATTAGATCTTCCTAAAGGAGTGGAAGTCGGAGTAGCCGGCGTCCAGGCAGATATGACGGAAACATTCACCCAGCTTGGCGCTGCAATGCTTGCTGCGATTGCGATCGTCTACTTCATCCTGGTTGTTACCTTCCGTGAGGGTGTCGCACCATTCGCGATACTATTCTCGCTTCCATTCGCAGTCATTGGGTCGTTTGTTGGGTTGCTTATCGCAGGAGAAACCATCTCTGTCTCAGTCATGATGGGTCTGTTGATGCTGATCGGTATCGTTGTAACGAACGCCATCGTGCTTGTAGACCGGATCATTCACATGGAACGAGAAGGACTGACGATGCGCGATGCGGTTCTTGAGGCAGGTGCTACCCGCTTGCGTCCAATCCTGATGACCGCCATCGCCACAGTAGGAGCCTTGATTCCTTTAGCTATAGGATCAGGCGGAGGCGGACTGATCTCCAAAGGTCTGGCGATTACCGTAATTGGTGGTTTGACCAGTTCGACACTCTTAACCCTGATTATTGTACCGATTGTTTATGAAGTTTTATCTAAGATTTTTAAGAAAAACCGTAGGGAATTTGCCGAAAACTAATCAAAAGAGCCCTGGTGGATGACCGGTCGTCCTGCCAGGGCTTCTTACTATACTGAAGTCTTCTGTAATAAGGTAGGAACATCACCGAAACTTGGCTATAATTAATCTTAATATCAAATAACGGAGGCTTCAAACATGTCTAATTTGCCTAATTGCCCTAAATGCGGCTCGGAATATACTTATGAGGATGGTACCCTCCTGGTTTGTCCAGAATGCGCCCATGAATGGGATCCTGCTGCTGAAACTTCTAATGGAGAGGATAACAAAGTGATCAAAGATGCGAACGGCAATGTCCTGAACGATGGAGACACCGTCTCTGTCATCAAGGACCTAAAGGTAAAAGGTACTTCTTCAGTGATTAAAATCGGGACAAAGGCTAAAAATATCCGTTTAGTTGATGGTGACCATGATATTGAGTGTAAACTTGAAGGGTTTGGAGCAATGAAGCTCAAGTCTGAATTTGTAAAGAAAATATAGAACAATTATCGCCAGGCGTTTTGCCTGGCTTTTGTTTTTTTTTCGCTCTCTTCTTCCTCTTTCGTCAGGTATCGACTATATCTCCTACTCTAACCAACTGATAGGGGAGGGGAGTTTACTTCTATTTAGGACCATGAACGTTTGTTTTCTTGCCAATCGAAAAAAATTTGATTTTTGTGTGGTCATAAGTTGATGTGCACACCTCCTCATGCTTTTTATAGAAGGCTCTTTTCTCAAACTTTGTTGCTATTGACTACAAAATAGAATTTAATGACTTATGTTTCTTCATAAAATGAAGCTGATTATGAAAAAAGAGCTTGCACTCTTAATGCCAACCTGCAAAATAGCCTTTTATCACGTTAAATTCGGCTTTAGGATTTTAACAACAATTCTTACGAAAACAGCCTTATAGAAAAACTACTAATATTACTCCTTATCCAATTCCCGAATCCAATTCGTTTTCAACATCCTCACCATACCTCGATTTTTCCCTTCGTATCTGTTTTTTTAAATCGAGGATGCTTTTTTTGGAATTGCTGCAAAAAAACTAATTAGTAAAGTGGGTAGGGGAGGGGACACACGTGAAGGGAAACTGGGAATTAATTGAAAACAACAGAGATCAAAACTTAAGTATACAAATATGTAAACAAGTACACATATTGTAAACATAATGTTTACAATTGCGTTTACGTGTATACAAAACTGTAAACAAAGCATTAAATCAATATGTATACAACTTTGTATTCATTGTGTACAATTATGTATACAATGAATGTGAGGTTTACAGCCTGTTTACATGTTTACATTTATATTTCTTTTTGCCCGTACTTCTTGCAGTATCTATTATTTACCTTTACCTTTAAAATAGTAAGTGAGTATACATAAACATAGATTATTGAAAAGGAATGATAGAAATGACGAAATCTAGAATTGCAGCTGTTGATGTTGGTAACGATTCTATTAAAGCTATTTTTGGAGAATTTGATAATGAGTTAAACATCCCTAATATCGTAGCAAGGGACACTGAAGACCGTCCTGTCATCGGTATTGAGGAACTTGACACAAAGGATCCACTTGATGGAATTCATATTCGTGTCCACTCCCCTGCCCTGAAGGATAATAACGCTATTTATCGTGTCGGCAATCTGGCGACTAAAAGTGATAATGCTACAGAACTTGATCCCGGAAGCAGCAAGTCCGAGGAAGATCAGACATTGATTATGTTGTTCGCAACTCTTGCATTAGATGCAGTCAATGAAGATAACGCAAAGCTTTTTCCAAAAAGCAAGAATGTCATCGATGCGAATTATACCCTTGGTACTGGGCTTCCGCTTCGTGAAGTCAAGGAAGGAAAAGATGCTGGCTACCGTTCAAAGCTGGTAGGATCTGTACACCAGGTAGAATTCCTTGTTACTCCTAAATACCAGGGTCTAAAAGTAAATATCAAATTTGATGAAGTAAAGGTTTACCCTGAAGGCTTCGCGGCTTATATCAATCTAGTAATGGACAATAGCCTGAAAATCATCAATAAAGACCTTATTGATAGAAGAATCCTAATTCAGGATATCGGCGGCTTATCAACAGATATCGCTGTCATCAAGAACCGCAATGTTGATGATGATAAGGCACAGGGCTTCAACCTTGGTGTTTCTGAGGCATTAGAGCAAATCAGGGAAGAAATCCGCAGCAAGCATGGTGTGGAGTTAGACAGCCGGACAGATGTTGTAGAAATCATCACACGCAAGAATGACCGTAACCACATCATGGTTAAGGGAAGCCGGACAAGCGTACATGATATCACTGACCGCATCCTTCTTGAACTGGCTAAGAAGCAATACCGCCTTCTTCGTAATGTCTGGGCAAAGAACTCACAGACTGAGATCTGCTACTTTGTCGGCGGCGGCGCGACAGTTTTAAAAGAATATATTAAAACATTAAACAATAATCTTGATGGCTATAACATCGAATTCTTCGAGGATGAAAAAGAGAGCATTTGGATGATGGCGAATGCTTACTATAAGCTCATCATGGATTTTGTAAAAAAATCAGATAAGAGCAAAACTGCAACAGAGCCTGTTAAAAGCTAAAGTAAGGTGATCCCATGAAAAAAACCAGCCCAAATGAGATAAAGAGAGGACAAGCACTGTCGTTTCGTATCCCATCCGATACACCAGACCATATCTTAAAGCATCTTCAAAAATTAAAAGAAACCGAGAGAAGAAATTTCTCAAGCAAGATTGCCGATTTTGTCTTGCAGGGTGTGGGGAATTCATATTCCAGGGAACGCGAAACGATTACCATTCCTCTCCCGCGCAATCTCAGCAAATCGCAACGGGATTGGATCAAGCATGAGCATTCAGAAGCTTTGCTGGGCAATATTGTGTATCAACTTCTGACAGACCCCATACGGGCCACCGCACTGCTTGCATCATTGAACAGCAAATCAACAGAAATTGATGAAGCCCTGTACCTTCAGGAAGAGGAAATGGATTCTCCACCGGTGATTGCAGCAGAGGATTCATCGGTAATTGAAGAGACTGCTTCAACGACTGAAAACGATTCAATGGATGATGACCTTGATTCATTTGTCTGGGAGTCAATTGAGCAGGCCGACAAACCAGAAGAGGGAACCGAAGAGAAGGAAGAGGATTTGGACGATCTTCTTGGAGATTTCCTCGCTAAAATGAATAAATAACCAGAAAGAACCCATGGGTACAAAATTGCCCATGGGTTCTTTTCATATTATTGATAAGATTGCTCTAATTCGTCAATCAATGCTCCGACATAAGCAACTGCTTTGCGTACTGGTTCCGGTGTCGACATATCCAATCCAGCATGCTTCAGCAACTCAAGCGGCTTCATGGTGCCTCCCGCGCGGAGCACCTCAAGCCATCGGTCTACGGCAGGCTGGCCTTCTTCCTGGATCAGCTGGGATACGGCAGTCGATGCGGTCAAACCTGCTGAGTAGGTGTATGGATACAAGCCCATGTAGTAATGAGGCTGGCGCATCCAGGTCAGGCCGGCTCCTTCATCGATTTCCACTGTATCGCCCCAGAAGCCTTTAAGGACGTCTGTTTTGATTTCAGTAAGTGTCTTTGCTGTCAGGGCTTTTCCGACTTCAGCATGGGCGTATACGCGTCGCTGATACTCTGCCTCAAGCAGATGAGTGACAAAGTTATGATAGTACGTTCCCAGAAGCTGCAGAATGACCCAGCGGCTCATCTGCGCATCTTCTTTATTTTTTTCGAGAAGATACTGTGCGAGAAGCATCTCATTCATCGTAGAAGGCGCTTCAATGAAATACATGGAAGGTCGGACATTCATGATGCGCTGATTCTGGTTCGCCAGGTAAAAATGTCCCGCATGACCGAACTCGTGAGCTAAAGTGAAGCAGCCACGCATATTGTCAGCCCATGTAATCAGGATATATGGATGTGAACCATATGGGCTTGAGCAGAATGCTCCTGTTGATTTGCCGACATTATCAGCAAGGTCCACCCATCTCTCATCAAAGCCTTTTTCAATCATGGCGGTATAATCAGGGCCCATTACTTTTAAAGACTCTATAATGACCTCACGAGCCTCTTCATAAGTGATTGCTGGGTCAAATTCCGGGTCAAACGGAGCCTTCAAGTCGCAGAACATCATTTTGTCCAGGCCTAATACCATTTTCTTCAATTCAGCAAAACGGCGCATATGTGGTGCCAGTTCTTTATAGATGATATCGATTTGATTATTGTACATCTCGGGTGTTACCTGCTGTGGCTCAAGGAGCATATGTGTCACTGAATCATAATTTCGCAGCTTTGCGAGAGTTACCTGCTTTTTTACCTCAGTTGCATAGGCTGCAGCGATTGTATTTTGATATTGTTTTAGGGTCGAGACAAAGGATTCATATGCTTTTCTGCGGACATATGTGTCTGGTGAAAATTCATACCGGCTCTCAAATAATGCGAAAGAGACTGGCAATTCATTTCCCTCTTCATCCCGGATCGAAGAGAACTGCATGTCGGCAAGCTTAGCCATTCCATAAACATTGTAAGGAGCAGAATGGACCTCACCAAGCGCAGCTAATACTTCTTCAGTTTCAGGCGATAATCTATGCTTTTTGGTTTCTAATAGTTCTAATAAGTTCTTTTTGAAGGGTTCCAGACCAGGTTCTTCTTGAAGGAATTCTTCAATTTTTCCATCCTCGAAATCCAGTATTTCAGATGAAATAAATGATAGAGCAGACAAAGCTTGTGTGCCAATGGCTGCTACCTTAGCTGAATTTGCCTGATTGACAGGGTCAGTGCCATCCGCGGATTGCTTCAAGCTTGAGTATGTACGAACTTTGACCAACTTTTTCGTTAGTTCTTCCTGAGCAGTAAGGCATTCCAGCAATGCCCTTGAACCTGTATGTAAGATACCTTTAAAGTCCGAGAATTTTTTGACGTCATCTTCAATCTCTTTTAGTGCCGCCTCCCAATCCTGGTCAGATAGGAATAAATCATCCAGATTCCATCTCAAATCAGCAGGGACTTCAGAGCGGGCAAAACGCTTTTCAATCGTTTTAGTCAAATTAATCTCCTCCTTTAATATGTTAATATTACTACGAAAATCGAAATATTTTAAGTTAAAGTTTAATTATTTTAAAAATTTTAAAAACGATAAACAAACAATTACCTTATATACTATGGAAAAGGTGTATTCTCTGGTATATGATAATTAGTAAATCGGGAATTTATATAGGTGGGAGCCAGTTGATTATAATAGATTACATAATTAATCTTTCAATGCTTTCTTTAATGGTCAGTACTCCTTTAGTAATTCGGTCTTATCTGAATCTTAATCCACTCAAACAGCTGCGGATTTGGGCAGGGTTATATGCGGGAATTGTTTCCTCTGTGCTCGTTAGCCTATCATTCCAGGATCAAGGCTATTCCTATGATATCCGTTACGCAGTTATCATTTTGGTCTTTGCATATCTCGGGCCAGGCCCGGGTTTAGTTACTGGCAGTATTGCATTGGCCTCCAGATTGGTGGCTAGTGATAACTGGTTTCCAGCAATAGCTGGCTGGTTAGTAGTCATGGCCGTTTTTATCGTGATTCATAAACTCACTTTACATATTAAACCTGTTAGAAGATATATGATTCTGACGAGTTCATATATTGTTACTTATATTATTATTGTACCGATCGCTTTTAACGTAATTAGAGACAATCCAGTTTTCCACCTTCAATACTTATTATTTGTTTCAATAGGAGTACTTATTGGAGGATTATTGATCGAGTCATATGAAAAATTATACAGGATTATTAAGGAACGAAAGAGGATGGAGCAGACACTGGAAGAAAGTGAATCCAATTACCGCCTCATTGCTGAGAATACATCAGATCTTATAATGGTAATGGATAAAGAGCATGCCATAAGTTATTTCTCCCCCTCTCATGAGGTGGTGTTGGGATACAAGGTTCCAGAGCTTGAAAACATAGAAATATGTAAGGTGATTCATCCAGATGACGTTGTGAATTTCAGGGACACAATCACAAAAATTATGAAAAATAAAGAACCACTGACAGTAGAGTTCCGCTTCCAGCATATAAATGGTAAATGGTTGGATTTTGAGTCCCGTTGTATGCCCGTTATGGATGATGCTCAAACAATCGAGCACATTGTGATAATAAGCAGGGATATTTCTGAGCGCAAAAAAGCCGAAGAGATTCTTTTACAATCTGAAAAGCTATCAATTGTGGGGGAACTGGCAGCGGGGGTAGCCCATGAAATCCGGAACCCCCTTACTACAATAAAGGGGTTTGTCCAACTGTATGGAAAAGATAATAAGTCAAATGAAATTAACAGCTTGCTTCTTAGCGAACTAGAAAGAATCGAAACAATAACAAGTGAAATGCTTTCGTTAGGAAAACCTCAGGCTATCCAGCTTAACCAGGCCAACTTGTGTGATTTGATCGATCATACCGTCGAATTCTTATCTCCGCAGGCCAATATGAAAAATATACAATTCAGCAGAAGTTATCTGGGTGCAGACTTCTTCATAACATGCGAGAAAAATCAGATCAAGCAAGTGTTCCTTAATATTTTTAAGAATGCTATGGAGGCCATGCCTAAGGGTGGAAATATAGATATAAAACTGCAAAAAGGGATAGATGGTGAATGTATTATTTCTGTTCAAGATGAAGGTTGCGGAATTCCGGAAGAATTGCTTCCACGCTTAGGAGAGCCATTTTACACATTGAAGGAGAAAGGGACGGGGCTAGGGTTGATGATTTGCCATAAAATCATTAAACAGCACAATGGCACGGTTTCCTATCATAGTAAGCTAAACAATGGGACCTTAGTTAAAATAAGACTCCCCTTAACGAATTAAGAAAAGGCAGAGCAACTATAAATAACAGGAGGATGGCAATTAAGCCATCCTCCTGTTTGTCATTATTGGTCTAACGAATGGGAAGTTTTTGTTCGTGCTTGATAGAATTGATATAGAATCAGGGCAACCATTGATAAAATAATCCCTGAAATATAAGGCATTCCAATGGCGATCGAGAACAGCCATCCGCCTAAAGGTGGTCCAATGATCCTGCCGAGAGAATCAAAGGATGAAAGCAATCCTGTCGTTCCGCCATGCCCTGTTGTCGATTTCTTTGTCAGTAATGAGGATACACTTGGGCGAATTAATCCATTTCCTATTCCAAAAATAGTAAGGAATAATGCTGCAGTGCCAAATCCTTCAGTCAGCAGGATTAATCCAAAGCCTGCGGCAGATATGATGATACCGAGCTGTATGACCACACCCTCGCCAAGCTTCTTAGTCAATCTGCCGACTAATCCACCTTGTACAATGGCTCCTGCAAGTCCCATGATCATGAAAATATATCCTAATTCCACGGATCCAAGCCCTGCTTTTTCAGCAGCAAAGTAAGCAAACGTTGCCTCAAGTCCGGCCAAAGAAAGTGAAACGAACAACTGAAGTAGGAAAAGCATGGATAGCGGCCCATTCAAAGCCTTCAATAATGAATTTTTCTCCTTTTCCTGACTGCTGCGCTGTTCAGCTGAAAGCGACTCTTTCAATACAAAAGTAACGAATAAGAACGTAACCAATGATGTAGCTCCTGCAAGATAAAAAGGTGTACTCAGGCTTGATTGAGAGAAAACACCGCCGATTGCCGGACCGAAAATGAATCCAAGTCCAACTGAAGCGCCGATGATTCCCATGCCTTTACTGCGGTCTTCTTCGGATGTGATATCGGCAACATAGGCCATGACAGTTGGCATATTAGCCGATGACAAAAACCCACCGATGATCCGTGCCGCAAACAGCATCCAAAGCTCAGTGGAAAGTGCCATCAAGAAGAAAGAAAGGGACAGTCCCAGTATACCGATCATGATGACAGGCTTCCTGCCAATCCTGTCGGAAATGCGGCCCCACATTGGCGCGAATAAGAACTGCATCAAGGAATAGACCGCCATCAATAATCCTAATTGAGTAGGCGTTGCCCCGATTTCTTCTGCATAAAACGGGATGACTGGAATGATGATTCCAAATCCAACCATTACGAGAAACATAACTAAAAATAAAATAGGCAAAGCCTTTTTAGTATCCATCTTTATATTCACTCCATTATTTCAACAGTATCTTTGTTAAAAGTGCACAATAATAAAAATTATATCAGAAACCCCTAAGGTATAGCGAAAATAACTTTTCGAGAGTGGAAACTTATTTTTATAGGTTGCTGTAACGATCTGTTAGGTTAGCATTTGGCTTTTTGATTTAATTTCAATAGTTTTTATTATAGCAGGAAGATTATTTATTACTCTCATGATTCAGCACTATTGTTCTCAGTAATTGTAAATGAATAGAATTCCTCCATGTGAGAGTAGATTGCATATTTTATTGCTATTTATGTATGAATTAGCAGTGAAAAAGTAAAAGGAATAGCTTACTTTGAGTCTATTGATGAATTTCTGTAGAATGATGACAAAGAATTCTTTTATGAAAAGGTGTATTTATGAAAAAATATGTAGTCATTGGCGCAGGAATATTAGGTGCTTCAACTGCCTATCACTTAGCGAAGGAAGGAAAGAGTGTAACGATCATTGACCGTGGAGAACCAGGGCAAGCGACGGATGCTGCGGCTGGTATCATTTGTCCCTGGATAACTCAGCGCAGGAATAAAGCGTGGTATTTTCTTGCAAAGAATGGAGCGGCCTTTTACCCGTCTTTGATCAAACAATTAGAAGATGATGGCGAGATGGAAACAGGCTATCAGCGTGTAGGAGCCCTTAGCCTTCATCATGATCGGGAAAAACTTATAAAAATGGAAGAAAGAGCGACTGTGAGGCGTGAAGATGCTCCGGAAATCGGAGAAATCAGGCAGCTGGATCCTCATGAAACAAATGAATTGTTCCCGCCTTTATCAGAAGAGTATTCTTCTGTGCATGTAAGCGGTGGGGCACGCGTGAATGGACGGTTGCTGCGATTGGCTCTTCTGAATGCAGCGCAAAAACATGGCGCTTCACTGGTGGAGGGTGATGCCCAATTAGAGTGCGCTGGCGAAAACGTGACAGGTGTTTATTTGAGAGATACAAGATATGAAGCTGACAAAATCATCATAACTGCAGGGGCATGGGCACCTGAGTTGCTGAAACCGCTTGGGATGAATCTCAGCATCGCTCCTCAAAAGGCACAAATCATCCACCTGAAGCTTGAAGGTTCAGGGACCGGAAGCTGGCCAGTCGTCATGCCGCCGAACAACCAGTACATTCTTGCGTTCGATGGAGGAAGGGTTGTCATCGGAGCAACACATGAAGACGAGATGGGTTTTGACTCCCGCCCGACTCTTGGGGGCATGCATGAAATCATTGATAAAGGATTAACAGTCGCTCCGGGTCTGGCTGATGCAACCTATCTTGAAACAAAAGTGGGATTCCGGCCGGTTGCACCGAATTTCCTTCCGATTATTGGTACCGTTCCAGGTTTTGATAACCTATTCATGGCAAATGGACTGGGCGCTTCAGGTCTCACAGTCGGACCATATCTTGGAGCCCAGCTCGCCAAACTGGCAGCAGGCGAAGACGTCGAACTAGACCTCGAGCAGTACGATGTCTCAGGAGCCATCAGCGACAATATTTCCTAGGCAATGAAAAAAGTGAGCAGGAGACCTTTGAATGAAGGTGCTTTGCTTGCTTTTTTTTGTGTGTAGGAGGACTGTAATCAGTCCCTGCATTGCCCGGAATGAGCGGGCAAGCTTGAAAAGGGTAAAAGGAAAGGCTCAGCATTGCCCGGAATGAGCTGGAAAGTA
>NZ_BASE01000086.1 GCF_000813125.1 Mesobacillus selenatarsenatis SF-1 | reverse complement strand
TTCACACTTAAATCGGCAAGCTTGCAATGAGGCTGTTATACACTTTTACCGCAAGATAAATGATGCCAAGGACAAGCGTACTCCAGAGAATGACCTGGAAGAACACGATTCCGATCAAACCAGCCATGGTGAGATTGGGGCTTATTTTATAGACAAAATAAATGAAATATACCATTGTTGCAACAGCGAAAATAGCCATTATACCGATAAAGCTGTAGAAGCTGAGCAAGGATACTACGCTGCCCACAAAATAAATCGTTGCGCCATGGCGAATTAGATACAGGCTCTCCCCTTCATGATCCTTCGAGAAAAACAAGAGGCTGACCTCGTTTATAGTATCGGCAATCAGCTTCATGGCCGCAAACACCATGAAATAAACCACCATCAGTAAAGCCAGCAATGATAATTTAATCCCGGCATCAGAAAAGAACTCAAGCATTCCATCGTATATCCCTGCATTCTTCAGGATGGAGATCAACTCCATTTCAGTTCGCACAGAGAGGGCGAGACTGAACATAATGATGGTTAGCAGCGGAAAATAGCTTGTTAAATAAGGGTTTTTCATCAAATACTTCACTCAATTCTTTCATATTCCTATTCATTATTATGAAAGAACGGATGAAAACCGGCAACCAAAAGAAAAAAAGTCCCTTTGCAGGAACTTTAATTTTTTTGAAACCTTTATGGAGCTCGTCCGTATAAAAAGGTTGGTGTTATTGTGGCACAATCCGGACGTATTCTCTTGAACCGAATGGTACATATGTGGCAGTTTCAACCTCGTCCAACTCTGACTGCTGGACTTTCAGCACTCCAGGTCCTTGCTTTGACAACTCTTTGTCATCCCTGTTATCAAGAAACATGAACCCCGAAAATAAACTAAGGAATATCCCAATGCATACTGTCAGCTTTCGGGCCATGGCTTATCCCCCCTATTCACTGTTAGTATGCAAAAAAGACGACAGTTTTATTCAAGATTGACAAAACCTTGATTCATCAAGGTCGATGACATGCATCTGCAACTTTTTTACGATATAATTTTCACATCAGTGAGTTGGGGGCATGAACTTGGTTAAATTGGCAAAAAATATAATGTTAAGCCATGAATTTGGAATTAAATAAGGAGGTATTATCACTTGTCTTTACTTCATCTTGCAGTTTTATCACCGCTTTTACTCGCGATATTAATTCCATTTTTACATAAGTATTTCAAGAACATTCATACAGGCTGGTTCCTTTTGCCGCTGCCTGCCGTGCTGTTTGCTTATTTCTTACAATTCATCAGCACGACCAGCCATGGCGGTACCGTTATGGAAACTGTTGCTTGGATTTCTTCTCTTGGAATTAATTTCACGTTAAAAGTTGACGGCCTTGGGCTATTATTCGCCCTGCTGATCACGGGAATCGGCGCATTAGTTGTGCTGTATTCGATTTATTATTTAAATCCGGACAAGGAAAAGCTGAATACTTTCTATGTCTACCTGCTTTTGTTCATGGGTGCGATGCTCGGAGTCGTTTTATCCGACAACCTGATTGTTCTCTATACCTTCTGGGAGTTGACCAGCTTTTCTTCTTTCTTGCTGATTGGATATTGGAACCATCGCGAGCGTTCCCGCTATGGTGCCCAAAAGTCAATGCTGATCACGGTTTTCGGGGGATTATCCATGCTCGGTGGGATCCTGATGCTCTATATCATCACAGGAACCTTCAGCATTTCTGAAACAATCCAAATGTCCAATGAAGTCGTCAACCATCCTTTATTCACTGCGACATTGATTTTGTTCTTGCTGGGGGCTTTTACAAAATCAGCTCAGTTCCCATTCCACATCTGGCTTCCTGACGCGATGGAAGCACCTACGCCGGTCAGTGCGTACCTGCACTCTGCGACCATGGTTAAAGCGGGAATCTATCTTGTTGCCCGTATGACACCAGTGTTCGCACATTCAGGCACATGGGTTTGGCTCGTGGCCGGAGTTGGGGTACTCACGCTATTCTGGGGTTCGTTCTCAGCTGTAAAACAAACGGATTTAAAAGCGATCCTCGCTTTTTCAACTGTCAGCCAGCTGGGGATGATCATGTCACTTCTTGGAGCAGGTGCTGCAGCACTTCATTATGGCACGATTGAAGATGGCTATTATATTGTTGCGGTCACTGCCGCGGTCTTCCATTTGATCAACCATGCCACATTCAAGGGAAGTTTGTTCATGGTGACAGGGATTATTGACCATGAAACAGGGACAAGGGATATACGCAAGCTTGGCGGTTTGATGAATTTCATGCCAATTACATTCACACTAGCGATCATCGGAACATTTTCAATGGCTGGAATCCCGCCATTCAACGGATTCCTGAGCAAAGAAATGTTCTTTACAGGCATGCTGCGCGTTGCAGAAATGGATTTTTTCAATATGGATACATGGGGCATACTGTTCCCTATCATTGCCTGGTCAGCAAGTGTTTTCACATTCCTTTACAGCATGATGTATGTATTCAAGACCTTCACAGGCAAGTACCAGCCTGAGAAATTGGAAAAGAAACCGCATGAGGCACCAATCGGTATGCTGATTTCACCGGTTATTCTAGCGTCACTTGTCATCATTTTCGGTATCTTTCCGAATGTACTATCACATAACATCATTTCGCCTGCCATGGGGTCGATACTTCCATCATTGCTCGAAAACGGTGAAGGATTCGATGTCCATATCTCTCATTGGCACGGGCCAACAGCTGAATTGTTCATGACAATCGGCGTTATTGCATTCGGATTATTGCTTTACAAGTTCATGCCTAAATGGGCAGGCATCTATAGCAAGCTTCCTTCACGCATGTCATTCAATCGTTTCTATGACCGCGGTTTGGAACTCCTGGAGCTAACGTCAAAAAATATTACGAAGTCTTATATGACCGGTTTCATCCGGACGTATCTCGTTTATATCTTTTCATTCTTTATTTTGGCTCTAGCTTCGACACTCATTTTCAAAAACGCATTCCAACTGGATTTGAGCGATGTTGCACCTATCCGCTTTTTTGAAGTTGTGCTCGTGTTGATCATGGCCGTATCTGCGATTACCATCTTGTTTGCCAAATCAAGGCTGACTTCCATCATCCTGCTTGGCGCCGTTGGCTATACAGTAGCTCTGTTCTTCGTCCTTTTCAGGGCACCTGACCTGGCACTGACACAGCTGGTCATTGAAACTGTATCTGTTGCATTGTTCCTTCTGGCGTTTTATCACCTGCCGCAGATCAGGAGAAATGAGGAGAGAATCCGCTTCAGGGCTACAAACGCGCTAATCTCGATTGCCGTAGGGGCGATTGTGACGATGATTGCCTTATCTGCCCATAGTAACAAGACGTTCGGCTCCATTTCGGAGTATTATGTTGAAAATACTTATAAAAAAGCTGGCGGCGAAAATATGGTCAACGTTATCCTCGTTGATTTCCGCGGCTTCGATACAATGTTTGAAATTGCCGTTCTTGGCATCGCTGCCCTTGGTATTTTTGCGATGATTAAGCTTCGGCTGACAAGGGGGAGAGAATTGGATGAAAACAAATGATGTCATCCTCCAGACTGTTACAAAGTTCGTCCTTTTCGTCATCATCCTGTTTTCGATCCATCTGTTTTTCGCAGGCCACTATTATCCGGGCGGTGGATTCATCGGCGGATTGATGACCTCTGGAGCGATTGTATTGCTTTTACTAGCATTCGATATTAAGACAGTCAAAATGATTTTGCCGTTTGATTATATTAAAGTTGTCGCTGTCGGTCTGCTTATTGCGATCGGAACAGGTGCCGGAGCTTTATTTTTCAATATGCCGTTCCTGACACATGCATATACTTACGCTTATTTGCCGCTCCTCGGCAAGACATCTTTGCATACAGCGGTATTGTTTGATACAGGGGTCTTCCTTGTCGTCATTGGTGTGACAATGACCATTATTCAAACGATTGGAGAGAGCGAATAATGGAAATCTTAATGGCTTTTCTAATTGGAATTTTATTTATGACAGCCACTTACCTCATGCTTTCAAAAAGCTTACTCAGGATCATTATCGGGACAGGGCTGTTAAGTCACGGTGCCCACCTACTCCTGCTGACAATGGGAGGCTTAAAAAGAGGTGCAGCCCCGCTCCTGGGAGAACATGCCCCATCCTATGCCGATCCGCTGCCACAGGCACTGATCCTGACAGCGATTGTCATCAGCTTTGGTGTTACGGCATTCTTCCTGGTTGTGGCCTACCGCGCCTACCAGGAGCTTGGAACCGATAATATGGATCACTTGAGAGGAAAGGAAGGACATGAATAATCTAATCATATTACCCATCTTGATTCCTCTGATTACAGGGGTTGTACTTATTTTTTTCACTAAAAACATCATGGCCCAGCGATGGATTTCAGCGATAAGCGCACTGCTCACGATTATTGCTTCCTTCATGCTGGCACACCAGGTTTATCGGAATGGCATCCAGACGATGGATCTCAGTAATTGGGAAGCACCATACGGCATAACGCTTGTATCGGATATGCTTTCCGCCCTGCTTGTATTGACAACAAGCATCATCGCTTTTGCGGCGTTGTTTTACTCTTTTAAATCGATAGGAGAAGCTCGTGAAAGATTTTTCTATTATCCAGTCGTCAACTTCTTGATTGTCGGGGTTAACGGAGCCTTTACGACGGGCGATATTTTCAACTTGTTTGTATTTTTCGAAGTGATGCTGATGTCCTCGTATGTATTGATTGTATTGGGCGGGACGAAAATCCAGCTCCGCGAATCGATTAAATACATACTCGTGAACGTTATTTCATCCGCCTTGTTTGTTATCGCCGTTGCCTATTTGTATTCAGTGGTAGGGACGCTGAATATGGCGCATATCTCGGTGAGACTCAGCGAAATTGGAAGTGCCGGGATTATTACGGTGATTGCCGTATTGTTCTTGATTGTATTCGGACTGAAAGGCGCAATTTTCCCGCTTTATTTCTGGCTGCCAGGATCGTATTATGCACCGCCAGCACCAGTAATGGCACTGTTCGGAGCACTGCTGACCAAGGTTGGCGTATACTCAATCACTAGAACCTATACTTTGTTCTTTTACCATGATGTCGGCTATACGCATCAATTGCTGCAAACCCTCGCTGTCATGACGATCATAGCCGGGGTCATCGGGGCACTGGCTTATACTGATATCAAAAAAATCATTATCTATAACATCATCGTTGCAGTCGGTGTCATCTTATTCGGGGTATCAATCCTGACACCTGAATCTCTCACTGGATCGATTTTTTACCTGATCCATGACATGAACATCAAGGCGACGCTGTTCCTGTTGATTGGGATCATCATCGTGATTACCGGAACGAGCGACCTTGAGAAAATCAGCGGTTTGATCAACAGATACCCTGCACTTGGCTGGACGTTCTTCATTGCTACAGCCGCACTTGCCGGCATTCCGCCGCTTAGCGGTTTCGCAGGCAAATTGATGGTTGTGCGCTCTGGATTTGAAACCGAGAACTATATTGGTGCTTTCGTGGTACTGATGTCGAGCTTGCTTGTCCTGTTTTCAGTCATGAGGATTTTTATCAGAGGATTCTGGGGAACGCCAAGGGCCTATAAGAATGAGGAAAGAGCACCTGTAAAATGGCTGCTCGTTGCACCTGCAATTCTGACTGTATTCGCTGTGCTATACGGCTTCGGAACTGAGGCTATTTATCCGGTTATTTCAACAGCCGCCGAAACGCTTGCCAATCCGGAAATCTACATCAATGCTGTTTTGAAGGAGTGATGAGCTATGGCTTTTCAAATCTTGCTGAATTTTATACTGGCCTTTGTCTGGATGTTCCTTAAGACATCCTACTCCCCGGCCTCCTTTTTTGTCGGGTATTTCTTCGGCCTGCTCATCATTTATATTTTCAGGCGTTTCTTCACTTCCCGCTTCTATTTACTGAGGGTAGTGGCCGTGCTGAATTTGATTTATATCTTTACTTTGGAACTGATTCTTTCGAATGTAGCAGTTTTAAAGGCAGTCCTTAGGCCAAAGCTTAATATCAAGCCGGGCATCTTCGCATTCCCGACAGAATTGAAAGAAGACTGGGAGATTACGATGCTCGCAAACCTGATTACTTTGACCCCTGGTACACTTGTCGTCGATGTTTCATCTGACAACAGGATATTGTATGTGCATGCAATGGACATCACTGATGCGGATGAAGCAATCCAGAGTATCAAAAATACGTTTGAAAAAGCGATTATGGAGGTGAGCCGATAATGTTTGAAGCGGTTTTATGGATATCAGTTACCTTCATATCACTTGCGATGATCGGCCTGATTTACCGAGTAATCAAGGGGCCTACCGTTGCAGATCGGGTAGTTGCACTTGACGCCATCGGCATCAGCCTTGTTTCTGTGATTGCTTTAGTATCAATTGTTCTGGAAACTAGTGCTTTTCTTGATATCATCTTATTGATCGGTATCCTGACATTCATCGGAACAGTTGCCTTTTCAAAATTCCTTGAGAAGGGAGTAATCATGGAATATGACCGAAATGGAGATCGTTAAGTTTTTTGCAGGATTGTTCATTCTGTTCGGAGCATTTCTTAGCCTTGTGACTGCCTTTGGACTGATCAGGCTTCCTGATGTTTATACAAGGAACCATGCAGCATCGAAAAGTGCAACAATGGGGGTCATGCTTGTCTTGCTTGGCACCTTCCTATATTTTTGGTTGATAGAACATCATTTCAATTCCCGTTTATTGCTGGGAGTTCTGTTCATCTTCCTCACTTCTCCAGTTGCAGGGCATTTGATTGCGAGGGCAGCCTATAACAGCGGGGTTAAGCTTTCGGACCGTACTGTCCAGGATGACCTTGCAAAAGCACGGAAAAAGATGAAAGCTGAAGGACACCTGAAATAAAGATGATGAACAGCCATCAGGTATATCCACCTGATGGCTGTTTTTTGTCCATGAAAAATTCAATTTTTATCCATACCAACCATAGGGTCAGTCAAGTATAGTTTAGGTAAGAAGAGTTAGGATTCCTGTTTTGCGGAATGGAGGTTAAGGATATGGACGATGCAAGAATTTCAATCGTTGGCGGCGGAATTAGCGGATTATGCACAGCGATTGCCCTGCAGAGAAAAGGAATTCATGCGAATGTCTATGAAAAAGAAAAAAATGTACATGAACCGGATACCGGAATAATCTTAAGTGGTAACGCAATAAGAGCCTTCTACATTATGGGATTAGGGCCCGAATTGCGCGCAAATGGATTGGATTCTGACGGCTGTCTGCTTAAATCCGATTCTGGAAAGATCATTGCTGAATTCGACTACCATGCGCCATCACATATCCCGAATTACCTGTTCATCCACCGTTCCGAACTTCAAAGAATTTTGACAGATGCACTCCTCCCTGGTTCTCTCCATTTAGATAAGCATATGATCGATTTTAAACACGACAATTCAATATCATTATTTTTCAAAGATGGTACCAGTGTAGAATCAGATTATCTTATAAGCTGCGACGGTGCAGCTTCACAAATCCGCACAAAGCTGTTTCCAAATAGCGGTCTGACATATTCAGGCTTCTCTTGCTGGAGAGGCATCATCGAAAATCCTCCAATCAAGGTGAATGCTTACACTGAAACCTGGGGAGCGAGAGGACGATTCGGGATTGCTCCGTTAATAGATAATCAGGTGTTTTGGTATGCATTAAAAAAATCCTCTGAAGAAAACAGCGACAAGAGCGATTGGTCCCCTATCGATTTATTGTTCAACTTTTTCTACTACCATGAACCAATCCAGGAAATACTGGAAAGTACCACCCACGACCAGATCATTTACGATAAGTTATATGAATTGAGGCCTCTGACACCTCTTCTTGCCGGAAAAATTCTGTTACTTGGTGATTCAGCGCACGCCTCTATGCCCAATATAGGCCAGGGTGCATCACAGTCAGCTGAGGATGCCGTTTACCTGGCTAAATGGATCAGCAGCGAAGAAACAATTGATCAGGCATTTGTAAAGTATGAATCACACAGACAGGAGCGTATGAAGTTAGTGAAAGATGAAATGAAAATCTACGGGTTGGCTGCGCGGATTGATTTCCCTGTGCTTTGCTCACTCCGTAACAAACTTTTTCAGATGACACCCTCTTCATACCATAATGCGAAGCTGAGGAAGGTAGTAGAGATTGAAGAGGATATGGATGCGTTGTAAATGTAATTGCAATTGAGCTTTTGATGATTGACAGCTTTGCCGGGTTTCCTCGGGAAGCTGTCTGAACTTTGGTTGACTTTTGACAGCGTAGAGCCGATTACACCCAAACCTGTCTGAATACAAATCGTTTCTTGACAGCTTTTCGTCTTAATAGCCCGAACCTGTCACAATAACGACTCTTTCTTGACAGCTTTTGCTCTATCCACCCCAAACCTGTCATAATAACAGCTCTTTCTTGACAGCTTTTGCTCTATCCACCCCAAACCTGTCACAATAACGACTCTTTCTTGACAGCTTTTCGCCTTCTCACATCAAACCTGTCACAATAACGACTCTTTCTTGACAGCTTTTCTCCTTCCCACATCAAACCTGTCATAATAA
>NZ_BASE01000087.1 GCF_000813125.1 Mesobacillus selenatarsenatis SF-1 | reverse complement strand
GAGCTTTTCTTGACAGCTTTTCTGCATTGAATCTCAAACCTGTCACAATAACGAGCTTTTCTTGACAGCTTTTCTGTTTTGAGCCCCAAACCTGTCACAATAACGAGATTTTCTTGACAGCTTTTCTGTTTTGAGCCCTAAACCTGTCACAATAACGAGCTTTTCTTGACAGCTTTTCTGCTTTGAACCTCAAATCTGTCATAATAACGAGCTTTTCTTGACAGCTTTTCTGCTTTAAATCTCAAAGCTTTCTAAATCCATCCGCTAGGTTCATTCTTCAAACTTATTATGAATTTAAAAATGCATAAATAAATCCGCGGATGCTGCTTCGTTTAGTAACCATTTGATTGGGACCTGTTCTGCTGGATGGATGAAATCGAAACGATCGTTTACATCCAGATCTACGACATAGAGCTGGGCTCCCATTTCTACGGCGATTCCTAGGAGGTCATGGACGGAAGATACTCCAAAGTCGTTCAATGCATTTGATAGGTACTCCAGGTCCTCAGACGGGACGGATACATATCGCTTATCCAGAATATTGACTCCCCTGCGGGAAAATGCCAGGATTACGTCTGCACCAGATGATGCAGCCCCAACGGCCACATTCAAAGGTGGGTATGCAGATTCCAGTTGATCGTGAAGTGCCATAACCACTACTTTTTTCTTTTCCATAAGCTCTTCACCTCCATTAATAGCTTAGTACTGCATCTGCCTGGTAGGCGGTCTCTAAAAAGGTTGCAACTCCTGATAACTCTGCACCTTCAATAAGCTCAAGTCCATCGGCAATCAATACATTCATCTGGCAGCCGAAAAATTTTATGCCTTTATCTAAAGCCTGCTGCATCAATTTTTGCAAATCAATATTGTGTGTTCTCTCCATAATTTTCAAATATCGTTTATCCAGGACTCGCGCTCCGTCCAAATCAAAGAAAATAGAAACCTCGTTCTCTTCCTCAGCGTTTTTCAGGGCTTTTTTCAAAACATAAGGGACATTGGAGCTCAATGAAACGAAGTAAACAAATTTCTTATTAGCCATGTGGCTTCACTTCCTTCATTCCGTTTATCTTCTACACCTAGTTATGTTGTCCAAATGATTAACTACCATGAATCTTACTTTATTATATACCCTTATAGGTATATGATAAAACAAAAAAACACGCAGCAATCTGATTGTACCCACAGGCTGCTGCGTGCCATATTATCTATTATTTTACCCACTTATGAAGAAGTGGACCTGTCTCACCGTATACCGGATCTGTTTCCGGAATAGGGACATTTTTGATTTGAGATAATGCTTGAGCCCGGACACCAGGATCTTCTTCCTTCAAGTCTGGATTTCGTCCATTTGGGTAAGCACCTACAACCTCGAAATCTTGGCTGCTGTCAATTTTCTTGTGGCCGGTTCCCGCCGGTAGGACGACAACATCCCCTGCTTTAAGCTCCAGACGTTCACCGGCATCCCCGCCAATTTGCACGGTTGCACTGCCTGACTTAACACCCAGCACTTCATGGGTATTTGTATGGTAATGATGATAATCGTAAATATCGCCAGTCCATGTGCCTGTCCAATTATGCTGCTGGAATTGGTCTTCCATGCTTAAGTTGTCATCAAAAACGCCTTGGTAGACAATGATCGGTAGTGTCGGATTATTGGGTATATCACCTGTGTCGTTTGCGAAAAATGATCGTATTTGTGTTCCCATTGTGAATTGCTCCTTTCCTATATCAGAATTTGTTACTCCTTTGAGGAGTAACACTCTATAAGTTGGCGCCACCCACAAATGTTAACTTGATGGCATCGACCATAAAAGGTCTATGCTTATCTGTACCTAAAATTCTCTTGTGTTAAACGTATCTCCTTGTTCAAGATTCCCAGCTTTATAGCCTTTTTGGAACCAGCTTTTCCTTTGTTCTGAGGTACCGTGAGTGAAACTTTCCGGTACAACATAGCCCTGCGATCGCTTCTGGATGGTGTCGTCCCCGACCGCACTGGCCGCATTCATCGCTTCCTCTAGGTCGCCTTCTTCCACGACGCCCATTCCCTGGGCATGGTGAGCCCATACGCCTGCCAAATAATCGGCCTGCAGCTCAAAGCGGACTTGATATTTGTTGAATTCTGTCTGGTCCAGACGACCGCGAAGTGAATTCAGTTTATCGGTCGTTCCCAGTAAAGTCTGGACATGGTGACCAACTTCATGGGCGACAACATAAGCCATTGCAAAATCACCAGGTGCCTGGAACTTTGTTTGAAGTTCATTATAAAAGCTGAGATCAATATAAAGCTTTTGGTCACCAGGACAATAAAACGGGCCTACCTGAGAGCCAGCCATTCCACACGCAGACTGGACGCTTCCTGAGTATAAAACAAGGGTGGGCTCTTGATATTCCATCCCTTCTTCCGCGAATACCTTGGACCACACTTCTTCCGTGTCAGCAAGGACTACTGAAACAAATTGGGCAAGTTCCTCTTCTTCGGCTGTCTGCTCATAAGGTGCAGGAGACTGGTTTCCACTGTTCGTCATATTATTGACGACATCCCCCATATCGCCTCCGCCCAGGAATGTCATGATTACTAATAAGATAATCCCGCCAAGGCCGCCACCCATGAGCATGCCACCGCCGCCCATTCCTCTTCTATCTTCCACATTGCTGCTCGCTCTTCTGCCTTTCCACTGCATGATGTTGGCTCCTTCCTGCTATATACTAAACACTGATAAAAAATTTCAATGGATGTCCTTAGTGTTATACCCGCATATAAGCGATATATTTGCCTTTCTGCGAATAATTTTTTTGGTAATTCACTTACCTGCTTTTTACCTGGTAAAGTACGGCCATCATCCGATTTCAATACACTTGGGGGATCAATCAAAAGCATCCTTTTCCCTTTTTCTTAGCTTTCGCTTCATTTTTGGGTAATGCAAGGGCTATCCTTTTACCCTTTTCAAGCTTGCCCGCTCATTTCGGGCAATGCAGAGCCTTTCCTTTTACCTTTTTCAGAC
>NZ_BASE01000088.1 GCF_000813125.1 Mesobacillus selenatarsenatis SF-1 | reverse complement strand
CCCCAATCGATGTTAGCTAGCAAAGTACCAGTTTACAACCAGCTAATATTACAAAATTATTGCGATTTTTTTACACTCCTCAAATTATGAAATCACAAACAATGAATTTTTAAAAGAAAATAATGGAAAAGTTTAATTTAATGTAGGTAATTTAACCTTTCATCCACTAAAAAATTCCGCAGATTATAATTCGTTATTCCTATCTTTTTTTAAAAACTTTACAAAAAAATAGGGGACAATTATTAAAAATATAAAAATAAGTAAACTTATAGGTCTTTTATCCTATTTTGAAAAATGAGCATTATGCATGATAAAAATTAACCGAAAGTACATAGACAGATTATTTCAGATTCTTTACAATTAGGAATATAATGACGAAATTCAGCAAGGAATTACAAAATTCAGCAAAATAATCTAGTGTGGCAATTGCGAGGTGCAAAAATTGAAGTTGTTTTCAAACACTGTATCAACCCTAGAACATGCGTTGAACTATTCTTCTGCGAAGCAAAAAGTCATTTCGCAGAATATCGCGAATGTTGATACACCGAACTATAAAGCAAAGGACGTGTCCTTCAAGGCTGTATTTCAGGATGTGATGGGCAAATCCTTTCAAGCGAATAGATCAGATGCCCGCCATTATGAATTCAGCAGCAAAGCGAGTCGTTTGCCTGGGGTCGTTACTAATCCGAACGTGAATTATAACGAGAATGGGAATAGTGTTGATTTGGATAAAGAAATGGCCGATCTGGCTACAAACCAAATTTACTATAATGCGCTGACCGAGAGGATTAATGGAAAGTTCAACTCTCTCCAAACAGTCATTAGGGGAGGTAAATAAGCATGAGCATGTTTCATAGCATGAACACGACAGCATCTGCTTTAACTGCCCAGCGCCTCAGAATGGATGTCATTTCTTCCAACATGGCGAATGTAGATTCTACAAGAGGCGTAAATGGAGAGCCGTACCGCAGGAAAATGGTCGTCCTGCAACCTAAGGAAGGAAACTTTTCTTCATTCCTAAATAAAGCAATGGGGAAAACAGACGGATCAGGGGCGGGAAATGGAGTTAAGGTATCGAGAATAATAGAGGACAGGGAAAATCCTCTTAAGATGGTATATGATCCTGAACACCCAGATGCAAATCAAGAGGGGTATGTTGCGTATCCCAATGTCGATCCATTAAGGGAAATGGTGGATTTGATAAGCGCGACACGATCTTATGAAGCAAATGTCACAGTTTTCAACGCTTCCAAGGGCATGATGATGAAAGCCCTTGAAATAGGAAAATAAGGAGAGAAATAAATGAACTCAGCTGGGATTAATTCTGTTAGCCAAATGGTCAGGCCATTTGATACAAAAGTGTCTACTCCCACACCTACACCATTCGAAGCACAAAAGAGTTTTTCGTCCGTACTTAAGCAATCTATTGATAATTTAAATAAAACACAGCTTCAATCAGATGCAATGACGGAAAAACTGGCTCGTGGGGAGAACGTTGACCTCCATCAGGTAATGATAGCGAGCCAAAAGGCGAGCATTACACTGCAGGCTACTATGGAAGTCAGAAACAAAGTGGTTGAAGCATATCAGGAAATAATGAGAATGCAAGTTTAATAATATGAGCTAAAAACTAAGATTATATCGGTTATTAGCTATACAAAAAGAAGAGACTTAATAACCGGGGGATTGAAATGAAAGAAACCGTTCAAAAGTATATACATACAATGAAGGATTTCTGGCAAGGGCGCACCAGAAAACAAAAAATCAGTCTTGGTGCGTCTGTTTTCTTTGTTTTGACAGTAGCCGTCCTTACAGCCTTTTTTACCTCGAGGACATCCCTTGAGCCGCTTTATAGCAATCTTTCTCCAGCCGAGACTGGAAGTATCAAAGAAAGCCTTGATGCAAGGGGCATAAAATCTGAAATTGCAGATGGAGGCAATACCATCCTTGTTCCGAAAGAATCGGTTGATAGCTTGAAAGTTGAGCTGGCAGCTGAAGGAGTTCCTAAATCAGGAAGTATTGATTATTCATTTTTTAGTCAGAATGCCGGTCTCGGTATGACAGATAATGAATTCTTTGTTTTAAAACTGGATGCTATGCAAACAGAGCTTGCTGATTTGATGAAAGGAATCGATGGCGTCAATGATGCGAAGGTAATGATTAACCTGCCTGAAAAAGGGATTTTTGTTAGCGATAATGAGCAGCCTGCATCGGCATCCATCGTGCTAAATACAAGTCCAGGTTATCAATTCAAGGAAGATCAAATAAATGCACTCTATCACTTAGTGGCTAAAAGTGTTCCCAACCTTCCTACAGATAATATCGTCATCATGAATCAATATTTTGAGTACTTTGATCTAAAAAATGAAAATAATTCCAGTGGAGCATCTTTTGCTTCTCAGCATCAGATCAAACAGCAAATTGAGAGAGATGTGCAAAGACAGGTCCAAAATTTGCTTGGCACTCTCATGGGGCATGATAAAGTAGTTGTTTCCGTTACCGCCGATGTAGACTTTACCCAGGAAAACAGAGAAGAAAACATCGTTGAGCCTGTTGATAAAGAAAATATGGAAGGAATCGCAATCAGTGCCCAGCGAATTACTGAAACCTTCACTGGGAATGCAGATCAGGCAGGTGGAATTCCAGAGGGAGGAAACCCTGGTGAAACCACTGGGTCTCAGTACCTCGAAGGCGCCAACGGTAACGGAGATTATGAGAGAGTCGAAGAAACAATTAATAATGAGGTCAGCAGAATTCGCAAGGAAATCACCGAGAGTCCATACAAGGTGAGAGATCTTGGGATTCAGGTGATGGTCGAACCGCCAACTCCAGATGACCGTAATTCATTGCCGCAGGAACGTGTAGAGGATATTACAAAAATTCTTGGTACCATCGTCAGAACGACCATTGATAAGGATTCGTTAGGCGAAGAGCTGACAGATGAAGTGATTGAAGACAAGGTCGTTGTATCAGTGCAGCCGTTTAACGGTAAAGTCACCTTCGATAATAATAATACTGTAGAGAAGCTGCCTTGGTGGGTATACCTTGTTGGCGGATTATTGCTAGCAGGTATTGTAGTCTTATTACTTCTATTTATGAGATCGAGAAAGAAAGAAGTAGAAGAAGAATATGTAATGGAAGAAAAATATGAGCAAATTCGTGTTCCTGATGTGAACAAGGAATTTGAGACAGAAGGCACAATGAAGAAAAAGCAGCTGGAAAAAATGGCGAAAGAAAAGCCAGAGGATTTCGCTAAGCTATTGCGAACTTGGATTTCTGAGGATTAGGAGGAGGACCAATGGTGAGGAAAGACCAAAAGGAATTAACAGGAAAACAGAAGGCAGCAATCCTCCTGATCTCTCTTGGCCCAGATGTTTCTGCTTCGGTTTATAAGCATTTAAGTGAAGAAGAAATCGAGAAGCTTACACTTGAAATATCAGGTGTGAAGAAGGTTGACTCGCTGGCAAAGGAAGAAATTCTGGAAGAGTTCCACAGCATTGCCCTAGCACAGGATTATATCACGCAAGGTGGAATCGGTTACGCGAAGACGGTTTTAGAAAAAGCATTAGGGACCGACCAGGCCGCTGTGATTATCAATAGATTGACTTCATCACTGCAAGTAAGACCATTTGATTTCGCTCGAAAAGCGGATGCTGGGCAAATTCTTAATTTCATTCAAAACGAGCATCCACAAACCATTGCACTTATACTTTCTTATTTAGATTCGGCACAAGCAGGCCAGATTTTATCTGAACTGCCGCAAGACGTCCAGGCTGACATTGCACGCCGTATTGCAGTGATGGACAGCACATCACCAGAAATTATCAATGAGGTCGAGCAAATCTTGGAAAGAAAGCTTTCAGCTACTGTTACTCAGGATTATACGCAAACTGGGGGTATTGAGGCTGTAGTGGATGTATTGAACGGAGTGGACCGTGCAACCGAGCGCACGATTCTCGATGCACTGGAAATCCAGGATCCTGAACTCGCCGAGGAAATCAAAAAGCGGATGTTCGTGTTCGAAGATATTGTTACACTTGATAACCGTGCAATCCAGCGTGTTATCAGAGACTGTGAAAATGAAGATCTCATGCTTGCTCTTAAAGTTTCAAGTGATGAAGTGAAAGAAATTGTCTTTAAAAATATGTCTAAGCGTATGGTCGAAACCTTCCAGGATGAAATGGAATTCATGGGCCCTGTAAGGCTTCGCGATGTTGAAGAAGCACAATCCAGGATTGTAGCAATTATCCGTCGCCTGGAAGAAGCTGGTGAAATCGTCATTGCACGTGGCGGAGGAGATGATATTATTGTCTAGGCTTATCAAATCCCAATACACCAGTAATATGCCTGCAGAAAAGAAGGTCATCTCTATACGGGTGTTAGAATCATCGGAACAACAAGAAGTCCAACAGGTCTTCACTCATACTGAAGATGAAAGAAGGAGGATCCTCGAGGGTGCTGTAGCAGAGGCGGATAACATTGTGTCAAAGGCCATTGAGGAAGCAGAGCAGATCCGGCAGCAAGCCCAACGGGAACAGCAAGAATGGGATCAGCAAAAAGCTTTATTGGCTGAAGAATCCAGGCAGCTGGGCTTTGAACAAGGCTATCAAGAAGGTAGAACCCAGGGGTATGAAGAGTACCGTCAAACAATCATGTTTGCCCAGGAAACAGTAGATGCGTCGAAAAGAGATTACGAGAATCATATTGACTCATCAGAAAAGGTGATTCTTGATCTCGGAGTGAAAATAGCTGGGAAGATCATCGGGGAAAAACTAGCCTCAGATGAAGCGTTTTTTCCCCTGGTAAAGAGGGCGTTAAAAAACTCGAGGGATTATAAGGATATTCAGCTGCATGTACATCCGAAATACTATCAAGATCTGCTTAATCAAAAGGATGAACTGATTGCCATCTTTCCAAAGGATATTGATTTCTATATTTACCCGGATGACGACCTTGAGGAGACATCGTGCATCATCGAATCTGAAAATGGCAGGGTCGACGCAAGTGTAGACAGCCAATTGGAAGAAATCAAAAATAAGCTGTTTGAAATGCTGGAGAGTGAACAATAGTGAAGGCCAAAGATTTATTGGAACATGTCGACTTTCTGGATAGTTTTAAACGATATGGGCGTGTAAAAAGGGTTGTTGGCTTGATGATTGAGTCACAAGGACCTGAAAGTTCAATAGGCGATGTCTGCTTTATTCATGTGGGTACAAAGAAAAAGCGGAAAATCCAGGCGGAGGTTGTCGGTTTTAAAGATGAAAACGTCATTTTGATGCCGTATACATCTCTTCATGATATATCACCAGGAAGTCTCGTTGAAACGACAATGAAACCACTTGAAATTAAAGCAGGCCCTGGATTGATTGGTAAAGTCGTTGATTCGCTAGGTGTTCCATTGGATCAATCCAGCCTGCCAAAAGGATTGGCGTCAGTTCCTACAGAACAAGACCCTCCCAACCCTTTGAGCAGACCGCCAATCTCGGAACCGATAGAAGTCGGAGTCAGGATGATTGACAGCCTGCTGACAGTTGGCAGCGGCCAGCGTGTTGGGATATTTGCCGGTAGTGGTGTAGGGAAAAGTACTTTGCTGGGAATGATCGCGAGAAATACTACAGCAGATCTGAATGTTATTGGGTTGATTGGTGAACGGGGTCGAGAAGTCAGAGAGTTTATCGAACGTGATTTAGGGCCTGAAGGACTAAAGCGTTCGATAGTAGTTGTTGCCACTTCAGACCAGCCTGCATTAATGCGAATCAAAGGAGCCTATACAGCAACAGCCATCGCAGAGTATTTCCGTGATAAAGGATTGAATGTCATGCTGATGATGGATTCAGTTACTCGAGTGGCTATGGCGCAGCGTGAAGTAGGGCTCGCAGTTGGAGAACCTCCTACCACAAAAGGCTATACTCCTTCAGTGTTCGCCATCCTTTCAAGGCTTCTTGAAAGGACAGGGACGAATGAATTTGGATCAATAACAGGCTTTTATACCGTCCTTGTAGATGGTGACGACATGAATGAACCTATTGCTGACACAGTAAGGGGAATCCTGGATGGCCACTTTGTATTAGACAGGGACTTAGCCAATAAAGGCCAGTACCCTGCAGTGAACGTGTTAAAAAGCATAAGCCGGATCATGAACAATATTGTCGCCGATGAACATGTCAAAGCGGCTGAAAGATTGAGGGAATTACTAAGTACCTATATCAATGCTGAGGATTTGATTAATATCGGGGCATATAAAAAAGGTGCTTCTCCGGAGATCGATGAAGCGATTCTGAGATACCCTCAAATCCTTAATTTCTTGAAGCAAGGCACCAATGAAAAAGTTTCAATAAATGAGAGTGTCCAGGCTTTATTGCAGTTAGTAAGGAAAGGTTGATGGATCAATGCGGTATCAATTCAAGTTTGATAAGATCCTTTCACTCAAGTCGAGAGAAGTGGACGAAGCACAAGTCGTATACCAGGATTCAGTAAAAAAGTTCGAAGAGGCGGCTGACAGACTCTACCATCTTCTGAAGAAAAAAGAAGATCTTGAGGGCTTTCAATCAGACCGGCTGCTAGATGGTTTGCCGGTCCAGGAAATACGACACCATCAACAGTTTATCGGCAATCTTGAAAAATCGATTGCCCACTATCAGAAAGTCGTGATGAATGCGAGAAACATCATGAATTATCAACAGGTGCAATTGATGGAGAAAAATCAGGAAGTAAAAAAGTATGAAAAAATCAAAGAGAAAGACCATCTACAATTTCTGGCAGATGAAAAGTATGCAGAAAGCAGGATGATGGACGAAGTCTCGATTCAGCAATATATGAACCGGGAAATTAGGTGATCAGCGTGGAGGAAAAAGAAAATCAGGACGGTAACAAGTTTCAATGGTTTTTATATGTGATAGCAATTCCAACCTTGTTTGCAGTTGTTATTGCTTTGGTTGCACTTTCGATTCTAGGAATCAATATTTTCGATACAGCGAAGGACATCGGTGGTAAAGTACCCTTCATATCTCAGTTTGTAAAGGAAGAAAAGCCGCTATCGATTGAAGAATTCGAAAAAGATATCATCAGCCTTGAAGCAGAAATTAAAGACCGCGAAGCAAAAATGGATCAGCTTCAGTCTAAAATCGACAGCAAAGATACACAGCTAAAAAGAATGGAACTTGAAAAAGCACAGCTCCAAGCACAAATAGAGGAATTAACCGCGATCCAGGAGGAAAACAAGCGAGCCTTCCGGGAAATCGTCAAAACCTATGAAACGATGTCAGCAAAGAGTGCCGCTCCGATTATTTCTAAAATGGGTACGGAGGAAGCAGTGAAGATTCTGACAAACATTAAACCAGAGTCACTTGCTGCCATAATGGAAAAGCTCCCTGCCGAAGAAGCGGCAAAGTATACAGAATTATTGACAAACGAAACGAACGGAAATTAGTCTGACGAAATCTGAGAGGAGGTGAAAAAATGGAAATAGGAGGTCTTGGATTTTTTAATACCATTGTTACGGGAAATCAGAAAGTCTCCGAAAAGGCAGTAAATGGTGGAAGCTTTGCCGGATTAATGTCAACAGTCTTATCCGGAAAAGCAGATTCAATACCATCAACCGAATCTGCGCAGGGTGAAAAAAACCTTGAAAGCTTGGGTGCCTTGGCGGAAATGATCAACATAAAAGACCTTTTAGACTTGGAAGATGGAATGAAGTTGCTGGATGGGTTGAATTCAGACTCTGAAAATCTATTGACTAAGGCGCTGGCCCATTTTGGAATCAACAAAGAAGATTTGAAACTTTTTATCCAAAAATGGACCGGTAACAGTGAAGGTGATATCGAGAGTGCCTCTGAAGATGAGCTATTGTCATCCTTAGCGGCAATAATAACGGGAATCGCCAATCAAAATGGAAATCAATTACTGGTGAAGTTAGAACAAAATGATTTGCAGACATTAAAGGCATTAAAGCTTCTGGAGTTAATGACGAGATATGCTGATGGGAACGCATATAAAAGCTCTGATTCTGTTAAGGAATCACTGAAAAATCTTGGTGAAGAATTAAAGAACCTCTTAGATACGGGTAAACCAAATTCTCATACAGATTATTTACAAAAAAGATTTACCCAGTTAGCGAGTGATCTAAACCTTGCAAACTCAAAAAAAATTACTTCTACAGAGAGTAGCTCAGGATTAAAGACGGACGGTCCAGCAGGAACTGTTGCTTATCTCCCACAGATGACAAAGGCTGAACAATTGATGTTAACGATGAATAGCCCTGAAAGACCGGTTTCATCTGAACAATTAATGAAGCAATTTGAATCGATTCTTTCAAAATCGCATTTCATGAACAGTGGGGGAACACAAAAACTATTCATTAAACTATTCCCTGAGCACCTTGGCAGTATCCGTATAGAGCTCTTCCAAAAGGATCAAACGATGATGGCCAGAATCATAACTACATCTGGCACGGCAAAAGAAACGCTGGAATCCCAGATTAATGGTCTCAAGCAGGCCTTTGCGGCACAAAACCTTTCAGTAGAAAGAATTGAAGTGACTCAGCAGCAGGCCCAGCAAGAACGATTCATGAATAGAGATTCTCAGCAACAGGAGAGGCAGCCTGACAGAGGGAAGCAGGAAAAGAAAGAAGAAAAAGGCGATTTTAACCTTTCCTTCGAAGAAGCACTGCTAAATACTGAAGTATAGGAGACAGATCATGGTGAATAGTATTAATTCTTCTTATCTGCTGTCGAATCTTCAAAAGGACAGGAAAGCTGGTTCAGATATTCTTGGGAAAGATGATTTCTTAAAAATTCTGATGACACAGCTTCAGAATCAGGATCCTATGAATCCGATGCAGGATAAAGATTTCATAGCTCAAATGGCAACATTTTCGACACTTGAGCAAATCACGAATATGGGGAAATCAATCGATCGATTTGTACAGGCTGAACAGCAAAATAAAATGATTTCCTATAGCCAGTTTGTGGGCAAAGATGTCACATGGCATAAGATTGAAACAGCAAATGGCGCGGAAACCGTTCAACAGGGAAATGGGAAGGTAGCATCTGTACAATTCAAAGAAGACACCGTTTCATTTGTGCTTGAAGATGGCACGACCCTTGAACCGGCGAACATTTCTCAAATCAATGAGTTATCCAGTGAAAATCATATGTTGCAGGCGAGTATGCTGATTGGGAAAACAATTACTTATCTTGATGAAAATAAACAAGAAAAATCAGCTAATGTCCTGTCTGTTTCATTTAAGAATGGCAAAACATCCTATTTGCTAGATGATGAGAATAAAACAAGCATCATTTCTTCACAGATCACCAAAATTCAATAACGTAAGGAAGTGATGTAATGGATAAAACAAGCTTTCATCCAATTCATTCACTGCCTGTTAACAGGACACACCATAAACCTGTAAAAGCCGACAAATTAACACAAACACCTTTTTCCTTACAATTGCAAAGTGCAATTCAATCAAAGAATCAACTGACCATAAGCAAGCATGCAACTGAACGGCTGGAGCAGCGGGGAATCAATATATCGCAGGAGCGCTGGAACAGGATTGAGGAAAAAGTTAGTCAGGCTAAGGCCAAGGGCGTGAGTGATTCGCTTGTCCTGCTGAAAGACGCGGCGTTGATTGTCAGTGCGAAAAACAACACAGTCATTACCGCAATGGGAAGGCAGGAGGCAGAGGAACAAATATTTACCAATATAAATGGAACAATTGTCATGGAAAATTAAAATGAAAAGGCTGGACCTTTACGGAGGCCTGGGCTGTGGACCGATTGAAGCAGCCCCCAAATCGAAAGGAGTTTTAAATAATGCTTCGTTCAATGTACTCAGGAATCAGTGGGATGAAAAACTTCCAAACAAAACTTGATGTGATTGGAAACAATATTGCCAATGTAAATACATACGGCTTCAAAAAGGGCCGTGTTACTTTTAAGGACACTATGAATCAAACAATTTCGGGCGCAAGTGCTGCTACAGAGAACAAGGGCGGAAAGAACCCAATGCAGGTTGGACTGGGCTCCACGATTGCGACCATCGATATGATCGACACTCAATCAAGCTTGCAAACAACAGGACGCGCCCTTGACCTTGCGATTTCAGGCGATGGGTATTTTGTTGTAAAACAAGGTCAATCACAGATGTATACCCGTGCAGGAAACTTCTACTTGGATGATAATGGGACACTTGTTACAGGTGAAGGTTTGAAAGTGCAATCTTATAATCAAATCGGTCAGTTAGAAGATATAACTGTTAACGTTAATGCGCTTTTGCCAGCTAAACAGACGACTGAATTAGTAATGAAGGGTAACCTTCCAAAGGACGCGAAGGGCAATTCAGAATTACTTCAGCAAATCAAGGTAGTGGATGATGAAGGGATCGAGCATGTGATTGATTTGAAAATCTCGCCGGTTGATGCTTCTTCAGGATCTTGGAAGTTCGCCTTTACTGATAAATCAATCACAGTTGATCCTAACAATCCAAACGCAAATGTTGTTGAGCGTACAATTACAATACCTGATTTTGATCCTACAAATCCGCCAGCAGACTTATCTCTAACTCTAAAGGTTAATGATGGTAGTAATGGTGCCAGGGACCTAACTGTGCTAATGCCAATCAAAGACTTAACCAAGGAAGGCGGCAGCATGGACGCGAACGCTTATCCTGACGGCAATACCCAGGGATCACTTGAGAGCTTCAACATCGGCTCAACTGGTGAGATAAATGGTGTATTCTCGAATGGATTAGTATTGACGCTTGGACAGCTTGCACTTGCTAAATTCAGTAATCCATCAGGGCTTTCCAAGATAGGTAACAACACATTCCAGGAGTCAGTCAACTCTGGTACAGCTAATATCAATGTTCCTGGTGAAGGCAGGGGTTCCATCGCGGCAGGAGCACTTGAAATGTCCAATGTAGACCTTTCGGAAGAGTTTACTGAAATGATTACGGCTCAGCGTGGTTTCCAGGCGAATACCAGAATTATTACAACATCTGATGAAATCCTCCAGGAGCTCGTAAACTTAAAACGATAGACTAGGAGAGGAGCAGGGCTGAAAGGGTAATCCTTTTAGCCCCTGTGAATTATTGTGATCAAAGTAACTAAATTAAACGGTAAGTCATTTAGAATTAATTCATTATTTATTGAAGTGGTTGAAGCTTTTCCAGACACAACGATTACATTAACCAATGGGCGAAAGTATGTTGTAAGGGAAAGTGAAGATGAAGTGAGCAAATTAATTCAGGAATTTTATCAGAGTGTCGGCCTTCTTGGAGGGCGAGTGTTGGAGGAACAGAATCATGAAGAATAATAAGCTAGTAATGATTATGTCGGTCATGCTGGTAGCCATATTGCTCGTAGGGACTATTGCAGTTGTAGCGGTTATGAAGCTTAGTGCTGAGGATGGCGAAAAAAAACCAAGCATCGATGAGGTGCTGGAAGCTTCGGTGGACATCCCTGAGGTAACAACGAATTTGGCATCGAATGATTTTATTAAAATTTCTTTTAAAATTGAAACAGACGGCAAAAAAGCAAAAGAAGAGTTGCAAAAGAGAGATTTTCAGGTGAAAAACCTGATTATTTATGAACTATCCGAGAAAAAAGCGGAAGAGCTGCAAGGCAAGGAAGGCAAGATGAACCTTGAAGAAACCCTTAAAGCGAAGTTGAATGACCTGATGCAGGATGGGAAAATCAATAAGGTCTATATAACGGGTTCTCTCCTCCAATAACAGAATGAATTAAATTACCGTAACCACATGGAGGTGAAGAGAATGTCGGGAGAGGTACTATCGCAAAGCGAAATAGATGCTTTGTTATCCGCTTTATCAACAGGAGAAATGGATGCGGATGAATTAAAGAAAGAACAAGTAGAAAAAAGGGTTAAAGTATATGATTTTAGAAGAGCTTTGCGTTTCTCGAAAGACCAGATCCGCAGCCTTACCCGTATTCATGAAAACTTTGCCCGGCTATTGACGACCTTTTTCTCAGCTCAGTTAAGGACCTATGTCAATATTAGTGTCGCGTCAGCTGATCAGATTCCTTATGAGGAATTCATCCGGTCCATTCCCAAGATGACAATCTTGAATGTATTCGATGTAGAACCTCTGGAAGGCAGAATCCTGATGGAGGTTAATCCGAATATTGCATACGCAATGATGGACAGGCTGCTTGGAGGAAAAGGGACAAGCCATAATAAAGTCGATAGCTTGACTGAAATCGAAACCAGGATCATGTCAAATATGTTCGAGAAAGCTTTTGAAAATTTCCGGGAGGCATGGAGCTCGATTTCTGATATCGATCCGCAGCTTTCAGAATTCGAAATCAATCCGCAGTTCTTGCAGATGGTTTCGCCAAATGAAACCGTCGTGGTCATTTCACTGAATACCACGATCGGAGAAGCAAGCGGAATGATCAATATCTGTATTCCTCACGTGGTCCTTGAACCGATCATTCCTAAGTTGTCAGTGAAATATTGGATGCAGTCCGATAAGAAACAAAGCTTGCCAATCGAAAATTCAGTATTGCAAAGTGAAATCCAGAAAGCTGATGTTTCAATTACAGCTGAAATTGGTTCATCTGAAATATCGATCCAGGACTTCTTAATGCTTGAGATCGGCGACGTGATTGAATTGAATCAGCAGATTGATAAACCATTACTGATAAAAGTCGGAGATATCCCTAAATTTGTAGGACAGCCAGGGAAAATCAACAAAAAGTTAGCCATTCAAGTGTTTGATACATTTAAGGGGGGAGACGATGATGGTGAGCGATGACATGTTATCTCAAGATGAAATTGATGCGCTTCTAAGAGGAACCTCTGATGAAGCAGAAGAAACAGAAAGTACCATTAATGTAGATGACTATTTTTCTTTTATGGAAAGAGATGCGTTAGGAGAAATAGGCAATATATCATTCGGTAGTTCAGCTACCGCACTATCAACTTTATTGAACCAGAAGGTGGAAATTAATACCCCTACGGTTACAGCTGTGCATAGGTCAAAACTTGAAGAAGCTTTTCCAGATCCTTATGTAGCAGTGCAGGTATATTATACCGAAGGATTTACCGGCAGCAATATGCTTGTTATCCAGCAAAATGACGCTGCGATTATCGCCGATTTAATGCTAGGTGGCGATGGATTGAACCCAAGGGATTTACTTGATGAGATTCAGCTGAGTGCCGTACAAGAGGCTATGAACCAGATGATGGGATCTGCGGCAACCTCGATGTCGACAGTATTCAGTAAAAGAGTCGATATTTCACCTCCGAATATCAATCTGTTGAATGTCGTTGAAGGTGAAGGTACTGATTCAATTCCTGAAGACGATATTTTGGTGAAGGTATCATTCTCGTTAAAGATTGGCAATTTGATAGATTCAAATATTATGCAGCTTTTGCCCGTCAGTTTCGCTAAAAGTCTGGTTGATGAATTATTGAATCCCGGTGGAGCACATACACCTGAAACTGCACCTGAAACTCAAGCGCCACCTAGCAATCAGGTTGAACTTAATCATTCAATTACATCACAAGAACAGCCCAACTACGCCCAAACTCAGCCGATGCAGCAGCCAGAATATCAGGTGCAGCAGGAGCCGGCTTTTTATCAGCCACAAACCAATCAGGGCGTTCAACAAGGATACGGCTATTCACAGCCAATGCAATCAGGACCACAGCATATTGGACATGTGATGCCGGGTGCGCAGCCAACTGTTCAACCTGCAGTATTCTCTAGTTTTGAGACAGTACAGACACAGCAGGCGGAGACAAAGAACCTGGATATGCTGCTTGATATCCCGCTGCAGGTCACAGTTGAACTTGGCAGAACGAAACGTTCGGTCAGGGACATCCTCGAGCTGGGGTCGGGTTCAATTATCGAACTAGACAAACTAGCTGGAGAACCAGTCGATATTCTTGTTAACAATCGCCTGATTGCACAGGGTGAAGTAGTTGTGATTGATGAGAATTTTGGAGTTCGTGTTACGGATATAATCAGCCAGAGCGATCGCATTAAAAAATTGAAATAACCTACAGGAGGAATTCCAATGGCAAACAAGATTTTAGTCGTAGACGATGCGGCTTTCATGAGAATGATGATTAAGGACATTTTGACAAAGAACGGCTTTGAAGTTGTCGCAGAAGCAGCAGACGGTGCACAGGCACTTGAAAAATATAAAGAATTCCAGCCTGACCTTGTCACAATGGATATCACAATGCCGGAAATGGACGGCATCACTTCTTTAAAGGAAATCAAGAAGATCAATCCGAACGCAAAGGTCATCATGTGTTCAGCAATGGGCCAGCAAGCGATGGTCATTGATGCAATCCAGGCAGGAGCCAAAGATTTCATTGTAAAACCATTCCAGGCAGACCGCGTTATTGAAGCGATTTCTAAAACACTGAGTTAGTGAACTTTTATCATTTAGAGGGTGCGGCAATTGTTAAGATTAATCCGAACTGCCTCGACAATTCTTTTCTTATTAGCTGCTCTGTTCAGTCCCATTGATTTGGCGGGCGCAGAGCAGCTAAATAACAGCGTGAAGGATTGTTTGAAAGATCAGTCGTGTGATGATGGACAGGCAGATAAGACAACAAAGCAATCAGACGATAAGAAATCCCAAGTAGGGGTCGGTTTCCTCGATTTTCTCAGGATGATCCTTGCTACCGCCTTTGTGGCAGCATTAATTTACTTTCTCCTCAAATTCATCAATAAGAAGAGCATCATGTATAAAAGCTCCCAGCTTGTTGAGAATCTAGGAGGCACAAGCCTTGGCGCTAACAGGTCAGTCCAGATCGTTAAAGCGGGCAATAAGCTGCTCATCGTTGGTGTGGGAGAAAATATACAGCTTTTAAAAGAAATAGACGACCCGGAAGAGTACAGCCAAGTCATTCAGGAATATAACAATAAAATGGAGCAGCTTGTACAGCCAAGCGATATTGTGACAAAGTTGCTTAAAAGAGCGAAGAAAGATGGCGGCAATCAGCGTTCAGAATTTTCCGCGTTACTGAAGAATCAACTGAGTGATATGGCGAGCGGAAGAAAGAAAATGCTTGAGGAGATACAAAAGAAAGGGTCAGAAAAAGATGAATGAGTTTATGGAGTTTTTCAACAGCAGTACTCCTGAGAGTGTATCGACATCCGTAAAGCTGATGCTCCTGCTGACTGTACTTTCTATTGCGCCAGGCATCTTGATTTTAATGACAAGTTTTACAAGGATCATCATCGTTCTTTCCTTTGTCAGAACGGCGCTTGCAACACAGCAAATGCCGCCCAACCAAGTGTTGGTCGGACTTGCGATGTTCCTGTCATTCTTCATCATGGCCCCTACTTTCCATGAAGTGAATGAACAAGCTCTGACGCCTTTATTTAATGAAGAAATCAATTTGGAGCAAGCGTATGAGAGGGCATCTATCCCTTTCAAGGAATTCATGAGCGCTCATACGAGGCAGAAGGATTTAGCGTTATTTCTTGAGTATTCAAAGGCTGAGACGCCTGAATCCGTTCAGGATATCCCTCTGACAGCCCTTGTCCCGGCATTTGCCATCAGTGAAATCAAAACAGCATTCCAAATTGGATTCATGATATTTATTCCTTTTCTGGTGATCGATATGGTTGTGGCAAGTGTCCTGATGTCGATGGGGATGATGATGCTTCCGCCAGTCATGATTTCACTCCCATTTAAAATTTTGCTTTTTGTCATGGTAGATGGATGGTATTTAGTCGTGAAATCATTATTACAAAGTTTTTAAGCAGGTGAATGAAAATGACATCAGAAGCGGTTATTTCGATAGCTGAACGAGGAATTTATACAGTTTTAATGATTTCAGGGCCTTTACTGATACTTGCACTGGTAGTTGGTTTGATCGTCAGTATTTTTCAGGCAACTACGCAAATCCAGGAACAGACACTGGCTTTTGTCCCAAAGATTGTGGCCGTCCTGGTCGGAGTCGTTTTCTTTGGTCCGTGGATGTTAAGTTATATGCTGAGCTATGCGAGTGAAATATTTTCAAATCTTACAAGGTTTGTAGGCTGATGAGATGCTAGATTTTATTCCATCGTTTCCGGCATTCCTGCTGATTTTTGTAAGGGTGACGTCCTTCTTCTTGATGATGCCTTTATTTTCATATCGGACGATACCTGGATCACATAAAGTAGGATTGGGATTCATGCTTTCTATCATCATGTTTACCGCAATAGGAGCTCCAGAAATTGCAGTAGATAGCACATATTTCATGCTGGTCATCAAGGAAGCAATGGTTGGGTTATTCATAGGCTTCATTGCGGCGTTAATGATGGCTGCCATCCAGATTGCCGGGGGATTCATCGATTTTCAGATGGGGTTTGCGATTGCGAATGTCATCGATCCACAAACAGGGGCACAAAGCCCACTGATGGGACAGTATTTATATACGATTGCTCTGTTGTTTCTGCTGACAGTCAATGGCCATCATTTGTTGATGGACGGAATATTTTACAGTTATGATTTTATCCCGATTGATCAGGTGATGATTCCTTTTGGGAATGAAAATATTGCAGAATTCATCATCCTGGCTTTTAACAAAATGTTCATTATTGCCTTCCAAATGTCCTTGCCGGTTGTCGGCAGCTTGTTCCTGGTTGATGTTGCGCTGGGGATTGTAGCGAGGACCGTCCCGCAATTGAATATATTCGTTGTCGGACTGCCGGTTAAAATTGCTGTCAGCTTTCTCGTACTTATTGCGGTAATGGGCGTGCTGATAATGGTTATAACGGATCTATTTTCCACCACTCTTGCGACAATGAGAGGATTGATGGAATTGATCGGAGGAGCTTAAATGGAATTTTTAAGGTTAGACCTGCAACTCTTTGCGGGCGAGAAGACAGAAAAAGCGACTCCTAAAAAGCGACAGGACGCAAGGAAAAAAGGACAGGTTGCCAAAAGCCAGGATGTCAATACAGCTATTGTCCTCCTTGCTGTGTTTTTGTTTTTGATGTTTTTTGGCAGTGTGATGATGGAGAGACTTATCGGAATTCTCCGCCATTCCTTGCAAAACTATATGCTGATGGATTTGACAGCGAACAACATTGAATCGATTGTATTTGAAATTTTGGGTGAACTGGTCGTTTTTCTTGGCCCGGTCATGATCGTTGCGTTGATTGCAGGGGTGGCTGCCAACTACATCCAAGTCGGCTATATGTTTTCTACTGAAGCAATACAAATGAAACTTGAAAAAATTAATCCGATCAGCGGCTTCAAGAGAATTTTTTCCATGAGGGCTATCGTTGAATTGCTAAAATCAATCCTCAAAATCACTTTTGTAGGAGTGATTGCTTTCTCAGTTCTGTGGCTGAGATTGGACGAAGTCCTGCTGCTCGCTAATAAGAGTGTTGGTGCTGCATTGGCGACCATTGCCGGGCTGACGCTCCAAATGGGCCTTTTTGCTTCCGGAGCATTGCTATTTTTATCATTATTGGACTATCTTTATCAAAAATACGATTATGAGAAAAGTATCCGTATGTCAAAGCAAGACTTGAAGGATGAGTATAAAAATATCGAAGGTGACCCTCTGATCAAGTCGAAAATCAAGCAGAAGCAAAGAGAGATGGCAATGCGGCGGATGATGCAAGAAGTCCCAAAAGCGGATGTGGTCATAACAAACCCGACCCATTTTGCGATTGCGTTAAAGTATGACGAACAGAAGTCCGATGCCCCGATTGTTGTAGCGAAGGGTGTCGATTTTGTCGCACAGAAGATTAAATTGATTGCCAAGGAAAATGATATTATTTCTGTCGAGAACCGTCCTCTGGCAAGGGCTTTATACAGCCAGGCGGAAATCGGGGATGCCATTCCTGAAGAATTTTTCAAAGCGGTGGCAGAAATCCTGGCCTATGTGTATCAAACAAAAAATAAAGTGCTGTAATTCTTAGGTATGCAGTGTTTAGGAGAGAAGTACTATGTCAGCAAGAGATCTGTCCGTCCTGCTTAGTGTCATATTAATCGTAGCCATGTTGATCATTCCTTTTCCGCCATGGCTATTAAGTGTACTAATCATGGTAAACATCTCAATTGCACTCCTGGTGCTATTGAACACAATGAATATGACCGAGCCGCTCCAGTTTTCTGTTTTTCCTTCACTGCTGCTGTTGTTAACTTTATTCAGGCTTGGCCTGAATGTATCGACAACACGTTCAATTCTGTCAAAAGGTGAAGCCGGCGGGGTGGTTGAGACCTTCGGTACCTTCGTTGTCGGAGGGAATGTGGTTGTCGGTATGGTTGTGTTCCTGATCTTGATCATTATCCAATTCATCGTCATCACGAAAGGTTCAGAGCGTGTGTCAGAGGTTGCAGCAAGGTTTACGCTTGATGCGATGCCTGGTAAGCAAATGAGTATCGATGCTGATTTGAATGCCGGGATGATTTCTGAACATCAGGCGCGTGAACGACGCGAAAAAGTAAGCCGTGAAGCCGATTTTTACGGCGCGATGGACGGTGCGAGTAAATTCGTAAAAGGAGATGCGATAGCAGGAATCATCATCGTTCTGATCAACTTGATCTTCGGGATTGTCATCGGCATGACTCAATTGGGGTTAAGCATTGGAGAATCAGCTGAAAAATTCTCACTATTGACAGTAGGGGATGGAATTGTCAGTCAAATTCCGGCACTGCTGATTTCGACAGCGACGGGTATAGTGGTTACTCGTGCAGCGTCTGACGGGAATCTTGGAATTAATATTACCTCACAGTTACTTGCATATCCTAAAATGCTGTATGTCGGAGCAGCAACGATTTTCCTTTTAGGGTTGTTTACGCCGATCCACGATATGCTTACGATTCCAATCGCGGCATTGATGGCTTTTGGCGGCTATTCCTTCTCCCGTGTTCCAGAGCCTGATAAGCAGCAGCTGCAGGAAATGGAAGAAGACATTCAGATGGACGAGATGAAGAGTCCTGAAAGTGTTGTCAATCTATTAAATGTTGATCCGATTGAGTTTGAATTCGGCTATGGGTTGATACCACTTGCAGACGCTAACCAGGGAGGAGACCTTCTTGACCGGATTGTCATGATCAGAAGGCAGCTGGCCATTGAGCTGGGACTGGTCATTCCGGTGGTCAGGATCCGGGACAATATCCAGCTCCAGCCTAATGAATACAGACTGAAAATCAAAGGAAACGAAATGGCGAGGGGAGAGTTGCTTCTCGATCATTATCTGGCAATGAGTCCTGGCATAGATGATGATTCTATTGAAGGGATCGATACAATCGAACCAAGTTTTGGATTGCCTGCTAAATGGATCACCGAAGAAATGAAGGAACAGGCTGAAATCTTCGGCTACACCGTTGTCGATCCTCCTTCAGTGGTGTCGACACATATTACAGAAGTGATCAAGGCTAATGCACATGAATTGCTGGGAAGACAGGAAACGAAGCAGCTGATCGACCATCTTCGTGAAAGCTATCCAATCCTTGTCGAGGAAGCAACACCTAATCCATTATCAGTTGGTGAAATTCAAAAAGTACTTGGCAAGCTGCTTAAGGAGAATGTATCAATCAGGAATTTGCCGATAATCTTCGAAACACTTGCAGATTACGGAAAAGTAACAACAGATACAGACATCCTTGCTGAATACGTTCGTCAGGCACTTGCAAGGCAAATTACGAACCAGTATTCGCGAAATGGAGAAACCTTAAAGGTGATTACACTATCAGGACGAGTAGAAAAGGTAATTGCAGATGGTGTCCAGCAAACAGAGCACGGTAACTACTTATCTCTTGACCCCGCCGTTTCTCAAGGCATCTTGGAATCTGTGGCAAACCAGGTGGAGCAATTGAGCATAATGGAACAAACACCAATCATATTATGCTCCCCTGCAGTCAGGATGTATGTGCGCCAGTTGACTGAAAGGTATTTTGCACAGATTCCTGTATTGTCTTATAACGAACTTGAAGCAAATGTTGAAGTCCAAAGTGTCGGAGTGGTGAATGTAGAATGAAAGTGAAAAAATATACAGCTTCATCCATGCCGGAAGCAATGAAACTAGTCAGAGGGGAATTGGGAAGTGATGCAGTAATCTTGAATTCTCGTGTCGTCCAGACAGGAGGGTTCATGGGATTTTTCAAGAAAAATAGCATTGAGGTAATTGCCGCCATTGACCCAGACACTGAAGCAAGTCAAAAGCCTGCCAGTATGGATAAGCCATATAAATATAAGCCGTCCGTAAAAGATGACGAATCTAAAAAGGACTCACAAACTGTAAGGATGAATCCTAAAACGGAAACACCTCCAAAAGCCGACAAGGATCTTTTAAAAGAAATTTCACAGCTTAAGGAAATGTTAAAGGGAACGGGTAAATCCGAAGGTGTCTCTTTGCCAGAACCAGTGAGCAGGCAAATTCAATACTTGAGAGATCAGGAAGTAGACCATGAAATCATTGATGAATTGGCTGCAGTCCTTCTTGAAAAGTGGTACCTCGGCGGAGCGAAAGCAAGTGAGGAGGAAATCACTGAATGGATTGGCACAGCTATTGGACACAGGCTTTCTCCACTTTCATTTGAAGGTGTTTCTTTTAAAAAGAAGTTCGTCAATGTCATTGGACCGACTGGAGTAGGGAAAACGACAACGCTGGCAAAGGTTGCTGCTGAATGTGTATTGAAGCACCAGAAGAAGGTGGCTTTTATTACGACAGACACCTATCGAATTGCGGCAATTGAGCAGTTGAAAACATATGCAAAAATCCTCGATGTCCCAATCGAAGTTTGCTACAACCTGGATGATTTCAAGGCTGCGACAGATAAATTCGCTGAGTATGACCTTGTCTTTATTGATACAGCTGGACGGAATTTCAGAAATCAAAAATATGTAAACGATTTGAAAAATGTGATTGATTTTGGTAAGGACATAGAAACCTACCTTGTCCTCGCTTTGACGGCGAAACAAAAAGATATGGAAGAAATACGTAAGCAATTTTCGCTGATTCATATTGATCAATTCATTTTTACTAAATTGGATGAAACGGCGGTTTACGGGTCGATGCTTAATATGGCAATAAAGTTCTCGACTGGAATTGCCTATCTGACCAATGGACAAGATGTTCCAGATGACCTGATCGAGGCAAATCCTGAAATGATTGCAAATACTATTCTTGGAGCAAGCACCTATGAATGACCAGGCAGAAAAATTAAGAAACCGTCTTAAGATGGACACTCCAGCCAAGGAAGCGAAAACACTTGCAGTGGTCAGCGGTAAGGGTGGAGTCGGCAAATCGAATTTTTCACTTAACTTCTCAATTTCTCTGGCCAAAAAGGGCTTTAAGGTATTGCTGTTTGACCTTGATATCGGAATGGGGAATATCGAGATTTTAATGGGTAAAAATTCTTCGCTCTCCATTGCCGATTTTCTTTCAGGCAAATCATCGATGGAGGAAGTTATTTTTCAAGGGCCACATGGCGTTGAATATATTTCAGGAGGTACAGGTTTAAGCCAGTTGGTCAGGATGGACCGTGATAGCGTCGAATATTTTACTTCCAGCCTAAGTGAAGTACTAAGAAAGTATGATTATCTTATTTTTGATATGGGAGCCGGATTGAACGAAGAAACATTATCAATCCTGCTGTCTGTCAACGAAATATTCGTAATTACTACTACTGAACCAACTTCATTGATGGATGCATACGCCACTATGAAATACATCCATCTTGCAGATTCAGAATTGCCTTTCTATTTAGTGGTCAACAGGGCGGGTTCTGCCAAAGAGGGCAATGACACGATGGCAAGGCTCGAGGATGTTCTTGTTAAATTTTTGGGCAGGACGCCTACCAAGCTTGGGATACTGCCAGATGATAAAACAGTTCAGGAAGCCGTGAAACGCCAAATACCTTTTACAATGTTCAATGAAAGGTCACAAGCTTCTAAAGGAATGGCAGCGATTATCGAAAAATATATCAATAAAGAGAGCTACAATGCCGAAAAGAGAGATAACAGGAGTTTTACAGCTAGATTGAAGCAATTCCTTTTCGAAAGGTAGTGGTCGAGTGGCAAAAATTAGAGTTCTCATCGTAGATGATTCGGCTTTCATGCGTAAGCTGATCAACGACTTTCTATCAGAACATCCAGAAATTGATGTTATTGGCACGGCTCGTAACGGAGAGGATGCCATTAAAAAATGGCGGGAATTACATCCTGACGTTATTACACTTGATGTCGAAATGCCTAAATTAAACGGGTTAGAAGTTTTGAAGACGATTATGAAAGAACAGCCGCTTCCGGTTGTTATGCTTTCAAGCACTACGAAAGAAGGCGCAGACACCACTCTGCAGGCGATTCAAGCCGGAGCTGTGGATTTTGTGGCAAAGCCATCAGGCTCCATTTCTATTGATTTACATAAAATCAAAACGGAGTTAATCCAGAAAGTCTTATCAGCCAGTAAAGCAAACTTAACCAAAATAAACTTTCTTGAAGACTCCAAATCTGTTGGAAAGAAACAGAACAGTTCAATAGATTCAGAGATCAAGGTAGCTGGGCATGTAACAACCAGGGGATTTACCCGTGAATCCAAAAAGATTGTCTGCATAGGAACATCTACCGGGGGCCCACGGGCATTGCAGCAGGTTATAACTTCATTGCCAAAAGATATTGATGTACCTGTACTTGTCGTCCAGCATATGCCGCCTGGTTTTACAAAGTCCCTTGCCAATCGACTGGATTCCCTAAGCCAGATTAAAGTAAAGGAAGCGGAAGATGGGGAGCTTTTACAAAAAGGGACGGCTTATATAGCTCCAGGTGGATTTCATATGGAGGTTAAGAATTTAGGATCAACGCTGGCAGTCAGCCTTAGCCTATCGCCGCCACGAAATGGTCATCGACCTTCCGTTGATGTGATGTTCGAGTCCATCAGTAGCATCAAGAACTACTCTAAAATTGCTGTCATTATGACAGGAATGGGGTCAGATGGCTCCAGAGGACTGATTGAGATGAAAAAAAGCGGCACAGTTAAAGCGATTGCCGAATCGCAGGATACATCGATTGTTTTCGGGATGCCGAAAGCAGCGATTGCAACGAACATGGTTGATGAGGTAGCGAATGTAGAAAACATCGCTCAAACAATCATGAATTATATTTGAGGCCGGAGGTGCTTTGCACATGGAATTGAATCAATATCTTGAAGTCTTTATTGAAGAAAGTAAAGAACATTTACAGGCCTGCAATGAACAGTTGTTGGAATTAGAGAAGAACCCACAGGATTTAACGATCATAAATGAAATCTTCAGGTCAGCCCATACTCTTAAAGGAATGTCAGCGACAATGGGTTATGAGGATCTGGCAAGCCTTACTCATCAAATGGAAAATGTACTTGATGCGATACGGAATAACAGGCTAACAACCACTCCTGAGATCCTTGATGTTATTTTCATGGCTGTTGATCATCTTGAGGATATGGTTCAGTCGATCGCGTCCGGGGGCGATGGCAAAAAGGACGTTACTGAAACAGTCGAAAAGTTGAAATTGATTGAAAAAGGGGAACCGCTCTCAGGTTCTGCTAAGAATGAGGTAGCTGCTTCAGCAGTTTTAGAAGTCAATCAAGAATCCCACTATGATGAATTTGAATTGACCGTATTAAAGCAGTCCAAAGAACAAGGATTCGGTGTTTATGAAATTGCCATCGCTCTGCGCGAAGATTGCTTACTGAAAGCTGCTCGGGTCTATATGGTTTTTGAGGTACTGGAAAAGATCGGAGAAGTAATCAAAACAAACCCATCAGTAGAGCAGCTGGAGGAAGAACAATTTGACCATGAATTTACTGTAACAATTGTCTCAAAAGATGATCCAGAGGATATTAAAGGCATGATCATGAAGGTGTCTGAAGTAGTCAAAACTGACTTAAGATCCTTAGAATTTGATAACAAAATTAATGAAGAAACTATTGAAGCTTTGGATACTTCAAAAGCTCCAGGTGAATCCAATTCTCCTACCCTTGATCAATCACAATCCATTGCATCTGAAGTTTCTCCGGTTATAGATAAAAAAGGCAGTGTCAAACAGCAAACTAATAGCAGTAAGACGATAAGGGTAAACATTGAACGTCTTGATATTTTAATGAATTTATTCGAAGAGCTTGTAATCGACCGGGGCAGACTAGAGCAAATTTCCAAAGACCTTGAAAATGGTGAGCTTACTGAAACGGTCGAAAGGATGTCCCGGATCTCGGGTGACCTGCAAAATATCATTTTGAATATGCGGATGGTCCAGGTAGAAACGGTATTCAACCGGTTCCCGAGAATGATTCGTCAATTAGCTAGAGACTTAAATAAAAAGATCAACCTTGAAATCGTAGGTGCTGAAACAGAATTGGATCGCACCGTAATTGATGAAATTGGAGATCCGCTTGTACATTTATTGAGAAACTCAGTTGACCATGGTATTGAATCACCTGAAGTGCGGAAATCCAAGGGCAAGAACGAAGAGGGTACTGTCGTACTTCGTGCGTTCCACAGCGGAAATCATGTGTTCATTGAAATTGAAGATGATGGTGCTGGAATCAGCAGGGATAAGGTATTAAAGAAGGCTATCAGCAAGGGAATCATTACCGAACAATCCGCTGCTGGCTTTACTGATAAACAGGCGTATGAATTAATTCTTTCATCTGGCTTTTCTACCGCTGAAACAATATCCGATATTTCCGGACGCGGGGTAGGATTGGATGTTGTAAAGAATACGATCGAGTCATTGGGAGGATCAATCTCTATCGATTCAAAGGAAAATGAGGGAACAATTTTCTCTATTCAACTTCCGCTGACTTTATCGATCATTTCTGTGATGTTAGTTGAAATCCAGAAAGAAAAATTCGCTATTCCTTTGTCATCGATCATTGAGACAGCCATAATCAAAGACACTGACATCATGAATGCGCATAATCAAAAGGTGATTGATTTTAGAGGCAAGGTCGTGCCGCTGCTGTTCTTAAAGGATATCTTCGAGGTACCGTCAGAGCAAGTTGATGATCAATACCACTCTGTCATTATCGTTCGAAAAGGAGATAAAATGGCTGGTTTGATTGTAGATTCATTCATCGGCCAACAAGAAGTAGTCCTTAAATCACTAGGAAATTATTTAACGAATGTATTTGCGATTTCCGGAGCTACGATCCTTGGAGATGGGCAAGTAGCTTTGATAGTGGATTGCAACGCCTTAATAAAATAGATTCCTGCTTAACTCAATGACGATGATATTTTAGGAGTGATGAAAATGGCTGAAAATCTGGTTTCAGACTTGAAAGTAATCGTGTTCCAGCTGAATGATAAAGAGTATGGTGTTCCAGTAAGCCAGGTGAAATCTATTGAAAAAATCATGCATATCACAAGGGTCCCTCATACAAATCCTTTTGTAAAAGGGGTAATGAATCTTCGGGGAGTAGTGACTCCGCTTTTGGATTTGCGTGTCAGGTTCGGCATGGGGGAACAAGCATACAACGAAGCTACTCGTGTAATCATTGTTACTGTAGAAGATAAAGAAGTAGGCCTGATTGTAGACGGCGCAAATGATGTCATTGATATCCCAACAAGCTTGATTGAACCACCGCCTGAAGTCGTGGGTATAACAGCTGAAGGTTTTATTGATGGAGTAGCCAATCTGGATAAGAGGTTGTTGATTTTAATAGACTTGAACAAAATCCTTGAGTCCGATGAAGTTAAAGCTTTGTAAGTGAAGGGAATATAACTATGACTTTTCTAAAAAGCATTTCGGACATTCACCTTGATATATTAAAAGAGGTAGGAAATATTGGGGCAGGACATGCTGCAACGGCTTTATCAACTTTATTGAATAAAAAAATTGATATGAAAGTTCCCAGTGTCAGGGTCGTATCCTTTGACGAAGTGATGGATCTCGCCGGTGGACCCGACAATGTGGTAGCAAGTGTTTTTCTTCGGATAGAGGGCGATGCTCCAGGGAGCATGTTCTTTATCCTTCCGCTTCCACAGGCGGAGAAATATATCGGCCAACTTACAAAAAACCAATCATTCTCGTTTTCCGAAGAACATGATAATGAACTGGCATTGTCCGCTCTCCAGGAATTAGGCAATATTTTATCAGGGTCATATTTATCTTCTCTTTCGGATTTTACGAAACTAAGCTTGTACCCTTCAGTACCGGCTTTAAGTATAGATATGGTAGGAGCAGTCATCAGTTTCGGACTGCTAGAACTGTCTCAGGTGAGTGATTATGCAATCGTGATCGATACGGCTTTGGATGAAGAAGAAGCACAGCTGCCTGACAGTGTGAATGGCCATTTCTTTCTATTGCCAGATCCGGATTCGTTCCATATCATTTTTTCTGCACTAGGAGTAAGGATTGATGCATAAAACAGCAGAAATCATCAAAGTTGGCATTGCTGATATGAATATCGTTAAGGTTCCGGATTTAATAAGGACTACGGGTCTTGGTTCCTGTGTTGGCGTGGTTTTGTATGATCAGGCAAGGGAAATCGCTGGTATGGCACATATTATGCTGCCAGATTCATCATTATCTCGAGCGGAGCCGCTGAATAAAGCTAAATTCGCTAATACTGCCATTAAGGAACTGTTAAATGCCTTAATAAAAATAGGAGCAAGACCTTCAGGAATAAAAGCGAAGATAGCAGGCGGCGCGCAAATGTTCCAATTTTCCGGAAGCAGCGACATGATGAGAATTGGACCTAGGAATGTGGAAGCAGTTTTACAAGAATTGAAGGAACTCAGGATTCCGATTATAGCCCGGGATGTAGGCGGGAATAGCGGAAGGACAATTGAGTTCGACCCAAAAAACGGTTTGATGCAAATCAGAACTGTTAATAAAGGGAATAGTGAAATTTAATGGAAGTAGATTATCTAATAGCTTCAAAGAATAATGCGTAATGCGCGTGAGGAGGATTACAATGGTACGAGGATCGACATCGGAAGAACAGGTAACATGGGATAAATGGGTACAGTTCCGTGATCCGGATGCAGGTAATTTGCTGATAAAAAAATATATGCCACTTGTTTCCTACCATGTGCAAAGAATTTCAGTGAGTCTTCCGAAAAGTGTGTCTAGAGATGATCTAAAAAGTCTGGGAATGATTGGTTTATATGATGCTCTAGAAAAATTCGATCCAAACAGGGATCTGAAATTTGATACATATTCTTCATTTCGAATTCGCGGAGCGATTTTAGATGGATTAAGAAAGGAAGACTGGCTGCCAAGAAGTACCCGGGAAAAAGCCAAAAAGATTGATGCAGCGATTGAGAGACTTGAACAGCGATTTATGAGAAATGCGACGATCGAAGAAATTGCCAGCGAACTGAACATGGATGAAACAGAAATTTACTCAACGATAAATGAACATTTTTTTGCGAATGTACTATCCATAGATGAGCATCCAAGTGAAAATGATGACCGCGATAACCAATCATTTGTGATCAAGGATGAAAAAGCTGAAATTCCTGAAGATAAACTTATTAAGTCCGAATTGCTGGAAGAGATAGCTGGAAAAGTTTCAAAATTAAATGATAAAGAACAACTCGTATTAAGTTTGTTTTATAAAGAAGAATTAACACTAACAGAGATTGGTCAAGTCATGAATTTATCTACATCGAGGATCTCACAAATTCATTCAAAAGCGATATTTAAACTGAGAAAATGGTTAGAGACAGCTTAACAGAAGGCGGGAGATCAACTTGGCGACGGAATATAAGGTGATGTTATCACAAGACAGGCTTACAGCTGAATTGATTCTAGATATCGGAAGTGAAGAAAAAGCTTATTCTGTAGACCAATTAATGAATATTTTAAAAGAAGAAAAGATCGTGTTCGGTGTTCAGAAGGATGCTGTAACAAAAATCTCAGAAGATCCTAATTCTATCAAGTATCCAATCACTATTGCTGTAGGAGAATCCAAAGTGGATGGTGCAGATTCATACCTGCGCAACGAACTCCAACAAAATAGTCTTGAGGACCATAAAGTCTTTAATTTTCGTTCTATCATCCATATTCCCTCAGTTAGAAAGGGTCAGTTGTTGGCATCTGTAGTCCCGCCAATGAATGGACGACATGGGACAGATGTCACCGGGAAGACCATTCACGCCAAGCCTGGGCGTCCCCTCAGGATCAAGCCGGGGAATAATGTGGTTTTGGAATCCGAACAGTTCTTTGCAGCATGTGATGGGCAGGTCAGCATTACTCAAAAATCAATCTCAGTCAACCCTGTATTCGAAGTCAAAGGTGATCTTGATTTAAGGACAGGCAATATTGACTTTGTGGGAAATATCGCCATTAGAGGGAATGTGCCAAGCGGGTATGAATTGAAAGCCGGGGGAGACATCGTAGTTGATGGACTTGTTGAGGCAGCCAATCTCCATGCAGAAGGCAATATCATCATCAAGGGTGGTGTAGCCGGAGCGATGAAGGGTAAGGTTGCAGCGGGGGGAAATGTCCTGGCGAATTACCTGAACCAGGCCAATGTAAAAGCAGGACAGGATATTATCGTGAAGTCCTCCATACTGCACAGTAAACTTACTGCTGCCGGTAATGTAGAATGCCGTACTGGAACAATCATCGGGGGGACAATATCTGCTGGCCGAAATATTTCCGTCAAGGAATTAGGCAATGAACTTTTTACCAAAACCGAATTAGCCGTTGGCTGGGATCCATTGCTGGAAAAAGCTGAGCTCGAAACTCTCCAATCCATTGAAACAGCAAAAGCCAATATTAGAAAACTTACTGAAATAGAAGTGAAGCTTGCTGAAATTGGCAACCGGTCAGGTGCACTTACTGCTGAACAAAAACAGATGATTGCGAAACAGCGAAATACAAGGCTGAATGTTGAAGCTGGTTTAGCTGAATTGCTGTCCGAACTCGAGTTTTTACAAATTGAGAAACAAGATAGATTATTCTCGTCCTTAAATGTATACGATAGAGTATTCCCAAATACAAAGGTGTTTTTCGGAAAGTATGCGATCCTGACAAATCAGTTTTACAAGAAAGTTAGCTTTCATCTGGAAAATAGCGAGATTTCAATTCATCCGATTGTTGATACAGAAAGTCCACTAGTTAGGAAGTGACATGATGAGCCTCAAAGCAATCGAAATGCAGATTGCGCTTCCGAGGACACATGATGCCGGCAAGATACAGGAACAACTTCAGCAGCGGGGACAGCATCTTCAGGAGCATGCCGCACAAAGTGTGACAAAGGAAGATGATTTAAAGCGCAAGACGGTGGTTAAAAATAACCAAAAGCAAGAAGCTCGCCTAAATCAGGAGGGCGGCCAATCAGGCCACCAGGAGCAAACTGGCAGGGATGATAAAAGGAACAAGAATGACCAACCTGCACAGCACCACCACCCTTATAAAGGGAAGGTGATTGATTACAGCGGATAGAGGGATGTTATGACCACTTTTCTACTACTTTTAAGCCTCATATTAAACGGTGCAGCAATCTTCGCAATTATCCTATTATATTTACGTCAAAATCGGCTTGTAGAAGCAGAGAAAAAGCAGGAAAGAATCATCAATGAGATTGAAGAGGTATTTTCAGCTTACCTCTTTGAATTAAAAGAGGAAAATGATAAATTCCTCGAATTAATGACAACAACAAAAGTTCAAAATCAACCTGGTGATAAAGAAACGGCTGCCCCAGAGGCATCAGATAAGGAGCCGGAAAAAGGCTCCGACCATATAGCACAGGAAAAACAGCCGAGTCAACTTGGCAAAGGCATCGCCTACCATGCCGCTAGGAAGGCGTACCAGCAAAACCGTGAACAAGTATCGCCCGACTTGGATTTGCCTGAGGAAGATATAATGGCAGTGGAATCACAGGAAAATAACGTTGAAATAAAACAATTAAGTTTTATTGACCAGGTTCTATACATGAAAAAACAGGGTTTGACGATTGAAGAAATTGCCAGAGATCTGGATAAAGGGAAAACAGAAATAGAACTTTTGCTTAAATTTCGGCAAAAAACGCAAGAATAACTTGAATGTCACTTTTATTTATGCTATATTATCTCATGGTGTTAATACACACGTTCATTGATTCGGCCAGATGGTGCTGTTATGTCAGTTCCTGGCTGAAGATGATTTGGACGGAGGAAATCAAAACCATTAGGAGGAAACACAATGTCAGTAATTTCTATGAAGCAACTGCTTGAAGCTGGTGTACACTTCGGTCACCAGACTCGCCGTTGGAACCCTAAGATGAAGAAATATATCTTCACTGAGCGTAACGGCATCTACATCATCGACCTTCAAAAGACTGTTAAGAAGGTTGAAGAAGCATACAACTACGTGAAAGAGCTAGCTGGTAACGGCGGTACTGTTCTTTTCGTAGGTACTAAAAAACAAGCTCAAGATTCTGTTAAAGAAGAAGCAGCTCGTTCTGGTATGTACTATGTTAACCAACGCTGGTTGGGTGGTACTCTAACTAACTTCGAAACAATCCAAAAGCGTATCTCTCGTCTTAAGAACATCGAAAGAATGTCTGAAGACGGAACTTTTGAAGTACTTCCTAAGAAAGAAGTAGTTCAATTGAAGAAAGAGCAAGAGCGTTTAGAAAAGTTCTTGGGCGGAATCAAGGACATGAAGGGCCTTCCAGATGCTCTTTTCATCATTGACCCACGCAAAGAGCGCATCGCTGTTGCTGAAGCACGCAAATTGAACATTCCTATCGTAGGAATTGTTGATACAAACTGTGATCCAGACGAAATCGACGTAGTTATCCCTGCGAACGATGACGCGATCCGTGCTGTTAAATTGCTAACTTCTAAAATGGCTGATGCTATTATCGAAGCTAAGCAAGGCGAAGAAACTACAGAAGCTGTAGAAGCTTAATTTAAAATAAGGTGATATAGGGAAGCACCCTTTATCACCTTTTTTTAAGACTTATATTCCAGATAAATTCCATTGGGGTTTATATTGGCGAAATCAAGTTAAAATAAAGTATAGTTACATATAACCGAGATTTTAGGAGGAATTTCATTATGGCAATTACTGCACAAATGGTAAAAGAATTGCGCGAAAAAACAGGCGCAGGTATGATGGACTGCAAAAAAGCTCTTCAGGAAACTAATGGTGATATGGAACAAGCGATTGATTTCCTTCGTGAAAAAGGTATCGCTAAAGCTGCCAAGAAAGCTGATCGCATCGCTGCAGAAGGTACAACTTACATCCTTACAGAAGGCAATGAAGCTGTAATCCTTGAAGTGAACTCTGAAACAGATTTCGTAGCAAAGAACGAAGGCTTCCAGGTTCTTGTTAAGGAAATCGCTGAGCACCTTCTTAAGAACAAGCCTGCATCTGCTGAAGAAGCTAATGCACAAACTATGGAAAATGGCGATACAGTTGAAACTCGCATCAACAATGCAATCGCTAAAATCGGCGAGAAGCTTTCACTTCGCCGCTTTGAAATCAAGACTAAGACTGATAACGATGCATTCGGTGCTTACCTTCACATGGGCGGACGCATTGGCGTACTTTCTGTCCTTGAAGGTACAACTGATGAGGCAGCTGCTAAAGATGTTTCCATGCACATCGCTGCATTGAACCCTAAATATGTATCACGTGACGAAGTTTCTCAAGAAGAAGTTGAGCATGAGCGTCAAATCCTTACTCAACAAGCTCTTAACGAAGGCAAGCCAGAAAATATCGTTGCTAAAATGGTTGAAGGCCGCCTAAGCAAATATTTTGAAGATGTTTGTGTTCTTGACCAGGCATTCGTAAAGAACCCTGACCAAAAAGTTCGCCAGTTTGTTGAATCAAAAGGCGGTACACTTCGCGGGTTTACTCGTTACGAAGTAGGCGAAGGCATCGAAAAGCGTGAAGATAACTTTGCTGAAGAAGTAATGAACCAAGTAAACAAGAAATAATTTTAACTAGCCTATGTAATTGCAGGGAACACTCGAGTGTTCCCTGTTTTTGGACATAGCTTTAATTAGGCTTTCAGTTAAGCGTACACTTGCTTTTGAGAGGCCTTAAATTACATATGGAGGTACCCTATGACGAGCCCTAAATACAAAAGAGTTGTTTTAAAGTTAAGTGGAGAAGCATTAGCCGGAGAACAAGGATTTGGCATCAATCCGTCGGTAATCAAAAATGTTGCAGACCAGGTGAAAGAGATTGCAGAACTGGGTGTTGAGGTCGCTGTTGTTGTAGGCGGAGGAAATATCTGGAGAGGCAAAATCGGTGAAGAAATGGGAATGGACAGAGCGACGGCAGACTATATGGGCATGCTTGCTACCGTCATGAATTCACTGTCATTACAGGACAGCCTGGAACAAGCGGGAATCGAGACAAGGGTTCAAACTTCCATCGAAATGCGCCAGGTGGCAGAGCCTTACATCAGAAGAAGAGCAATCAGGCATCTGGAGAAGACGCGCGTCGTCATTTTTGCTGCAGGAACAGGAAATCCGTACTTCTCAACGGATACAACAGCTGCATTGCGTGCTGCTGAGATTGAAGCAGATGTTATCCTTATGGCAAAGAATAACGTTGATGGCGTTTATTCGGCAGACCCGCGAGTTGACAAAAACGCAACAAAATATGAAGAATTATCATACCTGGATGTGCTGAAGGAAGGTCTAGCAGTCATGGATTCAACAGCTTCATCCCTGTGTATGGACAATGATATCCCGTTAATTGTATTCTCTATTATGGAGAAAGGTAATATTAAACGAGCAGTAATGGGTGAAACAATCGGAACAATCGTGAGGGGGAAAAACTAATGCCAAAACAAGCAATTGCTAATGCGAAAGAAAGAATGTCAAAAGCGATCCAAGCTTATACCCGCGAACTTGCAAGCATCCGTGCAGGGAGAGCAAGCGCCTCTCTTTTAGACAGAGTACAGGTGGATTACTATGGAGCACCAACTCCAGTCAATCAACTTGCTGGTATTTCTGTACCTGAAGCGCGTCTTTTGGTTATCCAGCCATATGATAAGACAATCCTTGGTGAAATAGAAAAAGCAATCTTAAAGTCAGATCTTGGATTGAATCCTTCAAACGATGGGTCAATCATCAGGATCGCGATTCCTCAGCTGACTGAGGAACGACGCAAGGAGCTTGCAAAGCAAGTTAAAAAGGAAGCTGAAGAAGCAAAGATCGCTATCCGCAATATTCGTCGCGATGGCAACGAAGATTTGAAGAAGCTAGAGAAAAATGGAGAAATCACAGAAGATGACCTTCGTGGATACTCTGACGATATTCAGAAGCTAACGGATGAACATATCGCAAAAATCGATCAGATTACAAAAGACAAAGAAAAAGAAATCATGGAAGTGTAAAGCTTCTATTGTAGTCAACATCGAAAACCCTCTGTTTTCCAGAGGGTTTTTTCTCTATACATATACCGGGTGATCAAAGTTTTGAAAAACAAAGAGTTTATGAAAACGGCCTGAATGATAGAATATAATAATATTGGCTGTTACATTCTGTTTTACTACCAAACAACATATTCTGTATATAAGGCTCCTTTTGTTTAGGAGCAGGCTGGATTTGTAGAATATTAAGAAGTAGTCCAACGGTTTATAGAGATATCTTTTTTCTTTTTTGGTATGATAGTGGCATATGGAAATGAAAGAAAGAAGAAAAGGATCGCTTTTAATGAGCAGTCCGGCTTCAGCGCCAAACGAATTCCAGGCATAGTAAGTGCCTGGGTGTATGAATTATTGGAGCTAAAGATAATCTTTTGGGGGAGCTGTCCGAATGTTAAATAAAATGAATCCGTGGAAGAAGGATCAAAATCCTTCCAGTTTCCGTGATCGCGTACTTCAAATTAAAAATCATGAAGTCCCTTCCTATGTTGCCATTATCATGGATGGTAATGGGCGTTGGGCTAAAAAACGCGCTTTGCCCCGGGTTGCTGGCCATCATGAAGGCATGAAGGTTGTCCGCAAAATAACCAAGCTGGCCAATGAGCTCGGTGTTAAGACACTTACTGTTTATGCTTTTTCTACAGAGAACTGGAAAAGGCCCAAAATGGAAGTTGATTTCCTGATGAAACTGCCCGAAGAATTCCTCGGCACCTTCCTTCCTGAATTAATAGAAGAAAATGTCCGTGTCGAAATGATTGGATATATGGATAAGCTTCCAGAGCATACGAAAAGGGCAGTCGGAAAAGCGATGGAAGATACAAAGAATAATACCGGCCTTGTCCTGAACTTTGCCCTTAACTATGGCAGTCGGGCAGAAATCATTGATGGTGTTAAAAGGGTAATGGATGATGTTAAAAATGGTATTATTACCGAAAATGAGCTGAACGAAGAAGTCTTCTCTTCTTATCTCATGACAAAAGATTTGAATGATCCTGATCTGTTAATCAGGACAAGTGGTGAAATCCGCTTAAGTAATTTTATGCTTTGGCAGCTGGCATACACAGAGTTCTGGTTTACTGATGTACTGTGGCCAGATTTTGATGAAGAACATTTTGTCGAAGCAATTGAAGCATTCCAGGGCCGCCAGCGGCGTTTTGGAGGAGTATAAAAAAGGTGTGAATAAATAGATGAAGCAGAGAATCATTACAGCAGTCATAGCAGCGGCTATTTTTCTTCCAATCGTTATTTTTGGAGGCTGGCCATTTATTGCAATGGTTTACCTAATAGCTTCCGTAGCTTTATATGAAGCACTCAAGATGAAGCAAATAAAGCTTTTTTCCGTTCCAGGGATTCTTTCTTTGTTATTATTATGGATTTTCTTGATTCCCGACCAATATAGTGGATTTCTTAATCAAATTGATTATACAAAACTGGAGCTTTTCTTTCTTGGAGTGCTGTTATTTCTGACGTATACGGTCATAACTAAAAATCGCTTCACTTTTGAGGAAGTTGCTTTTTCCATCATGTCTACACTTTATGTTGGACTTGGTTTTTATTTCTTCATTGAAACTAGAGAAGCAAACCTGACATATGTGTTTTATTCACTGTTCATTATATGGGCTACCGATTCAGGAGCCTATTTTATCGGCCGGGCAATTGGCAAACATAAGCTTTGGCCTGAAATCAGTCCGAACAAGACAACAGAAGGCTTTTTTGGCGGAATAGTTTCTGCACTTATAGTTGCCGTCCTGTTCAGTGTGTTTGGAGATATGAAAGTACCGACTATGATCCTTCTTATAGCGACTGCATTTTTGTCTGTGTTTGGCCAAGTAGGGGATCTTGTCGAGTCAGCACTAAAACGTCATTACAATGTTAAGGATTCCGGGAACATTCTTCCTGGCCATGGAGGCATGCTTGACCGCTTTGACAGCCTGTTGTTTGTCTGGCCGTTAATTCATTTATTCCATTTATTATAATGGAGCCGCCAAGGTTATTATTCGTCTGGAGAAATCTGACAAAACCACTGAATTTTGAATATACCGGGTACGTATTGTTTCCCGTTGGAGATATTAGGAGTGAAATTTGTGAAAAGAATCAGTTTGTTGGGAGCGACAGGATCGATAGGAATCCAAACGCTTGATGTAATCAGGGAGCATCCTGAAGAATTTGAGCTTGTATCGATGTCTGCTGGCAGGAACATGGAACTTACCAGGAAAATTATAACTGAATTTTTGCCAGAACTGGTTTCTGTGCAAGAGAAAGACGATGCTGAACGATTAAAGGCAGATTTTCCACAGGTGAAGATTGTGTATGGACTAGAAGGTCTCGAGGAGGCTGCAGTTTTTCATAAGGCAGATATACTTGTAAATGCAGTACTCGGAAGTGTTGGACTCGGACCGACACTGGGAGCGATAAGATCCGGTAAGGCGATTGCGATCGCGAATAAGGAAACACTGGTCACTGCAGGCCATATCGTGATGGAAGAGGCGAAGCGGTATAACGTGCCCATCCTTCCAGTTGATAGTGAGCATTCTGCGATCTTCCAGGCCTTGCAGGGCGAAAAAGAAAAAAATATTGAGAGACTGATCCTCACGGCATCGGGAGGAAGCTTCAGAGATCGGACCAGGGAAGAACTGCAGGGCGTTACAAAAGCAGATGCATTGAACCACCCTAACTGGTCGATGGGGGCAAAAATTACGATTGATTCCGCAACAATGATGAATAAAGGGTTAGAGGTCATTGAGGCGCATTGGCTATTCTCTCTCCCTTATGACGATATTTCTGTCATCCTCCATCGCGAAAGCATCATTCATTCGATGGTAGAATTCCATGACACGAGTATTATGGCCCAGTTGGGAACACCAGATATGAAAGTGCCAATTCAATACGCTCTTACATACCCAGACAGGCTCCCGCTAGTTTCGGGGAAAAGGCTGAATCTGGCGGAAATTGGCCGGCTTCACTTTACAGAAATGGATTTCAACCGGTTCCGCTGCCTGAAATTTGCTTATGAAGCTGGTCGGGCAGGAGGCACAATGCCGGCAGTCATGAATGCTGCAAATGAAGCAGCGGTAGCATCCTTTTTGGACGACAGAATCACTTTCCTCCAAATTGAAGACTTGATAGAGAGAGCAATGGAAAGCCATAGCACCATAGAAAACCCTGACCTTGAAACGATTCAAGAGGTAGACAAAGAGACAAGAAGGTATGTAAAGTCACTATTATAAATTTTAGTCTCAAGAGTAGAGTCTTATCCTATTAAAAGGTGGTTAGAAAATTTGAATACAGTTATTGCCTTTATCGTCATTTTTGGCGCCCTGGTATTCTTTCATGAACTTGGGCACTTGATTTTCGCCAAACGAGCAGGTATCCTCTGCCGTGAATTTGCAATTGGGTTCGGTCCAAAGGTCTTTTCTTTTAAGAAAAATGAAACGACTTATACCATCCGCCTCCTTCCAATCGGAGGGTTTGTCAGAATGGCTGGCGAAGATCCTGAAATGATTGAGATCAAGCCAGGGCATAGAATAGGTTTGCTTTTTAACAAGAGTGAAGAAGTTCAAAAAATCATTCTGAATAATAAGGAAAAGTATCCTGATGCACGAATAGTAGAAGTGGAAAGAGCCGATATTGAACACGATCTTTTTATAAAAGGTTATGAAGAAGGGGAGGACGACAGCAAGCTGACAACCTTCCAAATTAGTAAAACAGCGGTTCTTGTCGAGAACGGGGTAGAGACGCAGATTGCTCCATTTGACAGGCAATTCGGTTCCAAGACGCTTGGGCAAAGAACATTGGCAATCTTCGCTGGGCCGATGATGAACTTTATCCTGGCGTTGGTTATTTTCATTATTCTAGCCATCTTCCAGGGGATTCCTTCCAATGAACCTGTTCTAGGAAAACTGACTCCAGATGGAAGTGCGCTTAAGGCGGGGTTGCAAGAAGGTGACGTTGTAAACAGCATTGAGGGATCAGAAGTCTCAAGTTGGCAGGATGTTGTTGAAATTATCCGCAAGAACCCAGGGAATGAGCTTGATTTCTCAATAGTACGTGAAGGTCAGAGTATGGATCTGCCAGTTACACCTGAAGTTAAGGACGTTGAAGGCGAAAAGATCGGATTGATTGGCGTATACAGTCCTGTTGAGAAGTCGCCATTAAAATCGATTTCTTACGGTGTGAAGGAAACATATTTTTGGACAATAGAAATATTCTCTATGCTAGGGAAATTGTTGACCGGCCAATTTTCGATAGATGCATTATCAGGACCGGTAGGCATTTATGTTTCTACTGACACGGTTGCTAAATCCGGAATCTTCTATCTTATGAAATGGGCCGCGATCCTAAGTATCAACCTGGGAATCATGAATCTCCTTCCATTCCCGGCACTTGATGGCGGCAGGTTGACCTTCTTTGCGGTTGAAGCGCTAAGAGGAAAACCAATCGACAAGCAAAAGGAAGGAATGGTCCACTTTGTTGGCTTCGCATTATTAATGCTGCTGATGCTTGTGGTAACTTGGAACGATATTCAAAGATTCTTCCTGTAAGTTATCATATCCACTGACACATTTAACTTCCTGCCCGGACCGCACCGGGCAGGAAAATTTTTTAATAAACATGAAATAATCTTATGAGGTGCAAATCAATGAAACAGAGTATGTCGCTTATTCCTACATTAAGAGAAGTACCTTCTGATGCAGAAGTCAAGAGTCATCAGATGTTGCTTAGGGCTGGATTCATTCGCCAAAACGCAAGCGGTGTTTATACATATATGCCTTTAGGGCGCAAGGTACTGCAAAAAGTCGAGGCAATCATTAGAGAAGAAATGAACAATGCTGGAGCTGCTGAGTTATTCATGCCAGCACTTCAGCAAGCTGAACTATGGCAGGAATCGGGGCGCTGGTATTCTTATGGTCCGGAGCTTATGAGATTAAAAGACAGACATGACCGCGAGTTCGCCCTTGGTGCGACCCATGAAGAGGTCATCACTAGCCTTGTCCGCGATGAGGTAAAATCTTATAAACGTCTTCCGTTGACACTTTACCAGATTCAGACCAAATTCCGTGATGAAAAACGTCCAAGATTTGGTCTCCTCCGCGGCCGTGAGTTCATCATGAAGGACGCATACTCTTTCCATGCGACACAAGAGAGCCTGCATGAGGTTTATGAACGTCTGTTCCAGGCTTACTCCAATGTGTTCAGACGTTGTGGCTTGAACTTCCGTGCCGTTATCGCTGACTCGGGTGCAATGGGAGGGAAGGATACTCATGAATTCATGGTCCTTTCAGATATCGGTGAAGATACGATTGCCTATTCTGATACGTCTCAATATGCAGCAAATATTGAGATGGCACCAGTAACTGCTGTATATGAGAAGAGCAGTGAACCTGCAAAGGAACTTGAAAAAGTACACACAGAAAACAAGGAGACCATTGAAGAAGTATCATCCTTCCTTAATATAGAGTCAAAAGATTGCATCAAATCCTTGTTCTTCAAAGTGGATGATCGCTATGTACTTGTATTAGTGCGTGGGGACCATGAAGTGAACGATATTAAATTGAAGAATCACTTGGAGGCTTCAGTTGTTGAACTTGCAGATACAAAGACGACGAAAGAGGTTCTGGGCTGCTCAGTTGGTTCACTAGGGCCGGTCGGAGTCGAAAACGTTGAGGTAATCGCAGACAATGCGGTGCAGGCAATGGTCAATGGAGTTTGCGGAGCGAATGAAGAAGATTACCACTTTAAGAATGTAAATCCAGAGCGTGATTTCAAGGTGGATTCTTATACAGACCTGCGCTTCATCAAAGAAGGAGATCCTTCTCCAGATGGCCATGGAACAATACTCTTCGCTAAAGGCATAGAAGTCGGACATGTTTTCAAGCTAGGGACGAGATACAGTGAAGCAATGAATGCCGAGATCCTTGACGAGAATGGAAGAACAAAGCCGATGATCATGGGCTGCTATGGAATTGGTGTATCCCGGACAATGGCCGCTGTAGCAGAACAATTCAATGATGAAAATGGCCTTGTGTGGCCTACCAACATTGCACCATTCGATGTCCATCTCATCGCGGTGAACATGAAAGACAGCGCACAGGCAGAATTGGCTCATGACCTATACTTAAGCCTGCAGTCGGCAGGAATGGAAGTACTTATGGATGATCGCCAGGAAAGACCTGGAGTGAAATTCGCGGATTCAGACCTGATTGGTTTGCCTGTAAGAGTTACAGTAGGTAAGAAAGCCGGAGAAGGAATCGTCGAAGTCAAAATCCGTAAAAACGGCGAAATGAAAGAAGTACAAAAAGATGAATTAGCAGTTACCTTGAAAAACATTTTGAAAGAACTATAAACAATCGGCGGATCCTTTAATAGGGTCCGCTTTTTATCGATGTAGAAGTCCTCCTGATTTATCGTCACATTAAAAATCATCACGCAGTCGTCTAGAAAAAATGTTGCGGTCGCCTGTGTATCCTGGAGGTTAGTTGGTCCTCGATAAAACTGAGCTGAAAGTGTCTGACACCACAAGAATTATATTCCTAATAGAACACTGAAATGGTAATATCAAACACAGGTAACGGGACATTCATTTTATGTTATAATAACCTTTGCTATTAAACACGTTTTGATACAATTACACAAACGGGCAATTTGGCCCGATAGATAGAATTTAAGCTTTTCAGATGGGAGAGAAATAACCATGGGTGATCTTTCTTCAGGGAAAAAAGAAAGGTTTCAGCTCCTGCTGCAACAGCTGCAGCTAACAGAAGATGCAATTGTCACTCATTTTCAAAATGCTGAAATTGACAGGGTAGTGATTGAAAAACAGGCAAGGAAATGGCATTTCTTTTTCCAGTTTGAAAGAATCATTCCTTGTCAGCTGTATAACACATTCATAGGCAAGCTGGAACAAACTTTCTCACATATTGCGAAAATAACATACTCGGTAAGAGTACTTGAACAGGCAATCAGTGACGAGAAAATCCTTGATTACTGGAAGTCGTGCATTAAAGAAATAGATGGCATCGCTCCGCCGTTGTTAAAACTCCTGAATGAACAAGTACCACAAATCCAGGGAACTAAACTCATTTTAACAGCAAGAAATGAAGCCGAAGGGCTAGCGCTTAAACGTAAATATGGTGGCATTATTGCTGAAATCTACCAGAGCTTCGGATTTCCTTTACTGACGATAGATACGGTCGTAAGTGAAGAAAGTTCTTCAGATGAATATGAAAAATTCATGAAGGCAAAAGAGAAGGAAGACCAGGAACGCGGTCTGATGGCAATGATCGAGATGCAGAAGAAGGAAGCTGAACAAGCCAAGGGAGATGGATCGCCGCAGGATGGGCCTGTTAATATTGGGCTTACGATTAAGGACGATGCTGACTTCCGCAAACTTGAAGACATCGTTGATGAAGAGCGCCGGGTAGCCGTTGAAGGATTTGTATTCTTTGCCGAAACGAAAGAACTTCGCAGCGGCAGAACACTTTTGACATTTAAGATCACTGATTACACAAGCTCCATCATAGTAAAAATGTTCTCGCGCGATAAAGAAGACGCCGCTCTTTACCAGCGTGTTTCAAAAGGAATGTGGCTCAAGGTACGAGGCAGTATCCAGAACGACACATTTGTCCGCGATCTTGTCATGATTGGAAATGACGTTAACGAAATCAAGCCTAAGGGAAGAATTGATTCAGCGCCAGAAGGCGAAAAAAGAGTCGAACTTCACCTCCACTCACCAATGAGCCAGATGGACGCAGTGACATCTGTCAGCGCACTGGTTGCCCAGGCAGCAAAGTGGGGTCACAAAGCTGTGGCAATTACGGACCACGCAGTTGTACAATCCTTTCCAGAAGCATTCGGGGCAGGAAAGAAAAATGATATCAAGATTCTCTACGGTGTGGAAATTAACCTGGTTGATGATGGTGTGCCGATTGCCTATAATAGCTCGCACAGATTGCTTGCAGATGATACGTATGTCGTATTTGACGTTGAAACAACAGGTTTGTCTGCGGTTTACGATACAATCATTGAACTTGCTGCTGTTAAAATCCGAGGCGGTGAAATCATTGATCGTTTCGAGTCATTCGCAAATCCACATCACCGGTTGTCTGCAACGACGATCAACCTTACCGGGATTACAGATGATATGGTCCGCAATGCGCCAGAAGTGAGTGAAGTCCTGCAAAAGTTCCAAGAATGGACAGGAGACTGTGTCCTGGTTGCCCACAATGCTTCATTCGATATGGGCTTCCTGAATGTCGGCTATAAAAAAATTGGTCTGGGCAAAGCGCCAAATCCAGTTATCGATACATTGGAGCTTGGCCGCTTCCTGTATCCTGACATGAAGAACCATAGATTGAATACATTAGCCAAGAAATTCGATATTGAATTGACACAGCATCACCGTGCGATATATGATGCCGAGGCTACGGGTTATCTATTGCTCCGTATGCTGAAGGATGCTGCTGAAAAAGGGCTTGAATACCATGACCAACTGAATGACAATATGGGCCAGGGTAAAGCCTACCAGCGTGCACGTCCTTACCATGCGACATTGCTGGCGCAGAATGAAGTTGGCATGAAAAATATCTTTAAATTAGTATCAATAGCACATATTGATTATTTTTACCGTGTGCCACGAATCCCGAGGTCTGTTTTAAATAAACACCGTGAAGGGATCCTGATAGGGTCGGGCTGTGATAAAGGTGAAGTTTTTGAGGGCATGATGCAGAAGGGGCCTGAAGAGGTCGAAGAAGCAGCACAGTTTTATGACTACCTCGAAGTCCATCCCAAGGCTGTTTATGCACACTTGCTCGAGCTGGAACTAGTCCGGGACCAGAAGGCACTTGAGGATATAATTAACAATATCGTCAAGCTTGGGGAGAAGCTGGACCTACCAGTAGTTGCTACAGGCAATGTTCACTACTTGAATGAAATTGATAAAATATACCGCAAAATCCTGGTCAATTCCCAGGGCGGCGCCAACCCGCTCAACCGCCACGAGCTTCCAGATGTGCATTTCAGGACAACGAATGAAATGCTCGATGCCTTTAAGTTTTTGGGAGAAGAAAAGGCAAAAGAGATTGTTGTGGAAAACACAAACAAGATCGCTGACATGATCGATGTCATCAAGCCGATTAAAGACGATCTTTACACGCCGAAAATTGAAGGCGCGGACGAAGAAATGCGCAGCATGAGCTACGGAATGGCCCGCAGCATCTATGGTGACGAACTTCCTGAAATCGTTGAGGCCCGTCTTGAAAAAGAATTGAAGAGTATCATTGACAACGGATTTGCTGTTATCTATTTGATTTCTCATAAACTTGTTAAAAAGTCGCTGGATGATGGTTATCTCGTAGGTTCACGTGGTTCGGTAGGATCCTCTTTCGTAGCTACCATGACGGAAATCACCGAGGTCAATCCACTTCCGCCGCACTATGTATGTCCTAAGTGCAAAAAATCAGAGTTCTTTAATGATGGATCAGTAGGTTCTGGATTTGACCTTCCCGACAAGGACTGTCCGGATTGCGGCATTAAATATAAAAAAGACGGCCATGATATTCCCTTTGAGACCTTCCTTGGTTTCAAAGGGGACAAGGTTCCCGATATCGATTTGAACTTCTCGGGCGAATATCAGCCACGTGCCCATAACTATACAAAAGTATTGTTTGGAGAGGACTATGTTTACCGCGCGGGAACGATTGGTACCGTTGCGGATAAGACGGCCTATGGTTATGTAAAAGGCTACCAGGGTGACAATAACCTGCAGCTTCGCGGTGCGGAAATTGACCGTCTGGCATCCGGCTGCACCGGTGTGAAACGGACGACTGGCCAGCACCCCGGCGGAATCATCGTTGTTCCGGATTACATGGATATTTTTGATTTTTCACCCATCCAGTTCCCGGCAGACAGCAGCACATCAGAATGGAAAACAACCCATTTTGATTTCCATTCAATTCACGATAATTTGTTGAAGTTGGATATTCTTGGGCACGATGACCCAACCGTGATCAGGATGCTTCAAGATTTAAGCGGGATTGACCCAAAGACAATTCCTACTGACGACCCTGAAGTCATGAAGATTTTCAGCGGGACAGAATCTATCGGTGTGACTGAAGAACAAATTATGTCGAAGACTGGCTCATTGGGTATTCCGGAATTCGGTACGCGCTTTGTTCGCCAGATGCTTGAGGATACGAAGCCAACGACATTCTCGGAACTCGTACAGATATCGGGTCTTTCCCACGGTACGGATGTTTGGCTCGGAAATGCGCAGGAATTGATCCATAACAATATCTGTAACCTCAGCGAAGTAATCGGCTGCCGTGATGATATCATGGTATACCTTATTTACCAGGGACTTGAGCCGGCATTTGCTTTTAAAATCATGGAATCGGTCCGTAAGGGTAAAGGCCTGACAGATGAAATGGAAGAAGAAATGCGCAAGAATAAAGTTCCGGAATGGTATATCGATTCTTGTAAAAAGATCAAGTACATGTTCCCTAAAGCCCACGCGGCTGCTTATGTTTTAATGGCGGTGAGGATTGCGTATTTCAAAGTGCACCATCCGCTTATGTATTATGCAGCATACTTCACAGTCAGGGCAGATGACTTCGATGTTGATGCAATGGTCCGTGGTTCAGAGAGCATCCGGGCGGTGATTGAGGAAATCAACGCTAAGGGGCTTGAAGCTTCGACAAAAGAAAAGAACTTGATGACCGTTATGGAACTCGCGCTTGAGATGTGTGAGCGTGGATTTGGATTCGCTAAAGTCGATTTATACAAATCAAGCGCGTCAGAATTCATCATCGATGGCGATAAGCTGATCCCGCCGTTCAATGCGATACCTGGACTCGGAACAAACGCGGCGATTAATATCGTTAAAGCCCGTGGAGAAGGAGAATTCCTGTCTAAGGAAGACCTGCAGCAGCGAGGAAAGATCTCCAAAACTATTCTTGAATACCTGGACAACCATGGCTGCCTTGAGGGCATGCCAGACCAGAACCAGTTATCATTGTTCTAATTTAGCTTATTGGAAAAGCAAGCTATAACTGCCGTTTGTTTGCAATAAATATCTGGTTATGTTATATTTTTATTGGAAATACTAAGGATATCTCTGGCAGATGAGAGTGGGGCAACCCGCTCTTTCTTGTTTGTTAGGCACTTTTACGGGGATAAAAACCAAATAGTGATTAAGTAATGAGGTTGTGTCAAAGGAGGGATTTTATGAGCAAGGTTACCGAAGTTGTGGAAGAGCTAGTAACTCCCATCTTAAATGAAAACGAACTAGAATTGGTAGACATCGAATATGTCAAAGAAGGAAAGAACTGGTTCCTGCGCGTATACATTGATAAGGACAACGGAATTGATATCGAAGAATGCGGCATCGTCAGTGAGCGCCTTAGCGAAAAGCTCGATGCCATGGATCCAATCCCGCATAACTACTTTTTGGAAGTCTCCTCACCAGGTGCAGAACGTCCGCTGAAAAAGGAGAAAGATTATCAAAAAGCAATTGGCAAGAATGTCTTCATTAAGACCTATGAACCAATCGATGGGGAAAAGGCTTTTGAGGGGGTCTTAACTGATTATAATGGAGAAACTGTCACTGTTGATGTGAAGATTAAAACTCGCAAGAAAACAGTCGTTATCCCATTTGATAAAATTGCCAGCGCGAGACTCGCTGTCACTTTTTCATAATCTGTCCAGAATATATCTTCAGTTAATTAATTAAAGGATCGTTTCGAACCTGTTGTTTTTAGGCAAAGCTCAAGCATGCATAAACGCTAACCTCCCCTTGGTGGCAGATGAAAACGTTTAAGGTTTGAGCTGGTGGACAGAGGGCAGAGTTTCGAAAAGAGCCTTACAAAGTAGGGTAGTAAAAAAGGGGGATTTATATCTCATGAGCAGCGAATTGATGGATGCTCTTACGATTCTTGAAAAAGAAAAAGGAATTTCCAGGGACGTCTTAATTGATGCAATCGAGGCGGCGCTTATTTCAGCGTATCGACGTAACTTTAATCAGGCGCAAAACGTCCGTATTGATTTAAACCTTGGCAATGGTTCCATGCGCGTTTTTGCGAGGAAAGAAGTAGTCGATGAAGTTTTCGATCCGCGTTTGGAAATCTCTCTAGAAGAGGCACAGAAAATTAATCCGAATTACGTGGTAGAAGATGTCGTTGAACTTGAAGTCACGCCTAAGGATTTCGGAAGGATAGCTGCGCAGACTGCCAAGCAGGTAGTTACTCAGCGTGTCCGTGAAGCAGAAAGAGGAATTATCTATTCTGAGTTCATCGATCGTGAAGAAGATATCATGACAGGTATCGTTCAGCGTCAGGATCCTAAGTTCATCTATGTAAGCCTGGGGAAAATCGAGGCGATCCTGCCAGCGAATGAACAAATGCCGAACGAACATTATAAGCCTCACGACCGCATCAAAGTATTTATCACCAAGGTTGAAAAAACCACTAAAGGTCCACAAATCTTCGTTTCCAGAACCCATCCGGGACTGTTAAAGAGACTTTTCGAGATTGAAGTTCCTGAGATTTATGATGGAACTGTTGAAATTAAATCAGTTGCGCGTGAAGCAGGGGACCGCTCTAAGATCTCTGTTCACTCAGACAATCAAGAAGTGGATCCAGTTGGTTCATGTGTCGGCCCTCGTGGAAATCGTGTCCAGGCTGTCGTCAATGAGCTTAAGGGTGAAAAAATCGATATCGTGAAATGGTCTGAAGACCCAGTCGTATTTGTTGCCAACGCGTTGAGCCCATCAAAGGTTCTTGATGTCATTGTCAACGAAGAAGAAAAAGCGACTACGGTTATTGTTCCTGATTACCAGCTATCGCTTGCAATCGGAAAGCGCGGGCAAAATGCGCGTCTTGCCGCTAAGTTGACTGGTTGGAAGATTGACATCAAAGCAGAAACTGAGGCAAGGGAGTCCGGGATTTATCCTCGTGACAATGAGCCGCTTTTAACTGCAGGTGACGATTTTGAAGATGAAGACATCGATTAAGGTGAGGTGAATGATCGTGAACAGCCGTAAAAAGGTTCCTATGCGAAAATGTGTCGCTACCGGTGAAATGAGACCGAAAAAAGAACTAGTTCGCATCGTTCGCTCCAAGGAAGGGGAAGTCTCCATCGACCTGACAGGCAAAAAATCAGGCCGAGGCGCTTACCTTTCTAAAGAAAAAGAAGCAGTGCAATTAGCAAAGAAACGAAATATATTGTCCAAACAGCTTGAAACACAAGTGGACGATGCAATATATGATGAGTTGAATGACCTCATCGAAAAGGAGAGCAGACTATCCTGATGAACTCAAATCAATGGATGTCATTGCTTGGCTTAGCCAATCGAGCACGGAAAATTATTTCAGGGGAAGAGCTTTCCGTCAAAGAAATCAGAAGCGGGAAGGCGAAGCTCATTTTGCTTTCTGCGGATGCATCCGCAAATACTACAAAAAAGATTACCGACAAGTGCAAATCTTATAATGTGCCTTACAAAGTGGTCCCGGACCGGTACCAGCTTGGCCAGGCGATTGGCAAGGAAGCACGTGTTGTAGTAGCCCTGTTGGACGAGGGTTTTGCAAAAAAACTGTTGACGTTGCTCGATTAATTCTAGCGGGGGTGAAGATATGAGTAAAACACGCGTTTATGAATATGCAAAGAAGCATAATTTATCGAGTAAAGACGTGATTATAAAATTAAAAGAAATGAACATTGAGGTTTCTAATCATATGACGACTATGGAAGATGAAACCATAAAGAAACTCGATGCTGTCTATAATAAAAAAGAAGATAAGCCGCAAGCACAGGCAAAGCCTCAGCAGCAAAGCCAGCAAAAAGCTTCACAGGGACAGAATCAAGCTCAGCACCGCAATCAAGGCCAAAAGCCTAACCAGGGACAGAATCGCAATCAGTCCCAAAATCAGCAAAAAACCAGCCAGGCACAGCCAAAAGCTCAGCTTAAGACAACAGCTAGCGCTTTTTCAGACGACGAGCGTCGTGCAACAACTCCTGAGAAAGTGAAAACTTCAGCAGTTGCTAAGAAGCCTGGGAACTCCCAGCCTTTTAATAAAAACAATAAGAACAAACAAAATAAGAATAGAAACCAGCAAAACCAGAATAAGGGCAGACAGAATCAGCAGCAGGCTCCACAACAGCCTAAGAAGGTTAAAGAGCTTCCTTCAAAGATTACTTTCAGTGACTCTTTGACAGTAGCTGAATTAGCCAAGAAGCTGAACCGTGAGCCGTCTGAGATCATCAAGAAGCTCTTTATGCTTGGTGTAATGGCTACGATCAACCAGGATCTTGATAAGGATGCAATTGAATTGATTGCAACTGATTATGGAGTAGAAGTTGAAGAAGAAATCAAGATTGACACAACTGACCTTGAGGTTTATTTCACAGAAGATGATGAAGCATCTATGATTGAAAGACCATCAGTTGTAACGATTATGGGTCACGTTGACCATGGTAAAACAACCTTGCTTGATTCAATCCGCAACACGAAAGTGACTGCAGGAGAAGCAGGCGGCATCACTCAGCACATCGGTGCATACCAGGTAGAAGAAAACGGCAAAAAAATCACATTCCTTGATACACCTGGTCACGCAGCGTTTACAACAATGCGTGCTCGAGGTGCAAAGATTACCGATATCACAATCCTTGTTGTAGCTGCAGATGACGGTGTAAAGCCACAGACTGTGGAAGCATTGAACCATGCTAAAGCTGCCAATGTACCTATTATCGTAGCAGTTAATAAAATGGACAAACCAACAGCAAATCCGGATCGTGTTATGCAGGAGCTAACTGAATACGGACTTGTTCCAGAGGCATGGGGCGGCGAAACAGTTTTTGTTCCGATTTCTGCCTTAACAGGAGAAGGTCTCGATAACCTGCTGGAAATGATTTTGCTTGTTGGTGAAGTTGAAGAATATAAAGCAAATCCTAATCGAAATGCTATCGGTACTGTAATCGAAGCGCAGCTTGATAAAGGCCGCGGATCTGTTGCTACTTTGCTTGTCCAAAACGGTACATTGAAGATTGGTGATCCAATAGTAGTGGGTAATACCTTTGGACGTGTTCGTGCAATGGTAAGTGATGTAGGCCGCCGTGTTAAAGAAGCAGGCCCTTCAGCCCCTGTAGAAATCACAGGCTTGAACGATGTTCCGCAAGCAGGCGATCGCTTTGTAGTATTCGATGATGAAAAGACTGCCCGCCAGGTTGGAGAAATCCGTTCACAGCAGGCTGTACAGGCACAAAGAAGCGAAAAAGCTCGCGTCAGCCTCGATACTTTGTTTGAACATATGAAACAAGGGGAAATGAAAGACCTAAATCTAATTATCAAAGCCGACGTCCAAGGTTCAGTTGAAGCACTTGCAGCAGCATTGCAAAAACTGGATGTGGAAGGTGTAAATGTAAGAATCATTCACACTGGTGTTGGTGCGATCAATGAGTCTGACATCACACTTGCAGCAGCTTCTAACGGTATCGTCATCGGTTTCAACGTCCGTCCGGACAATAATGCTAAGCGCGCTGCAGAGTCAGAGAGCGTTGATATCCGACTTCACCGCATTATTTACAAAGTGATCGAAGAAATCGAATCAGCGATGAAGGGTATGCTTGATCCGGTTTATGCCGAAAAGATCATCGGCCAGGCTGAAGTCCGCCAGACGTTCAAGGTATCGAAAATCGGAACAATTGCCGGTTCATATGTTACTGACGGTAAAATCACCCGTGACAGCGGTGTTCGTTTGATCCGTGACGGAGTCGTCATCTTTGAAGGGGAAGTCGATGCATTAAAACGTTTCAAGGATGATGCCAAAGAAGTAGCTCAGGGCTATGAATGTGGTATTACCATTAAAAACTTCAAAGATGTCAAGGAAGGCGACGTCATTGAAGCATATATCATGGAAGAAGTGGAACGTTAATGGTAGTAGGCTTAGCAGCCTGTGAGTGCATCATCTATGATGCTCATTCTCTAAAAGAAAAGAGAGCTGTCTTGCAGCGGATTATTACAAGGCTGAAGCAGAAGTACAATATTTCGGTTTCTGAAGTAGATCATCATGATGTTTGGCAGCGGACAACAATTGCAGTTGCCGCCGTATCGGCATCGAAGGTGTCTACTGAAAGAGAGCTTCAGAATGCCTTGAAAATGATTGATTCTTTTCCGGAGATCGAACGTACCATCACCGAAATAGAATGGCTTTGATAGAACGAGGTGATTGAAAATGGGTCATAGAGTAAATCGTGTTGGCGAACAAATGAAGAAAGAAATAGGCGATATCATCAGCCGTAAAATCAAGGATCCGCGAGTAGGTTTCGTAACAGTAACGGATGTCGAGGTTACAGGGGATCTTCAGCAGGCAAAGGTGTATATTTCTGTTTTAGGCGACGAACAACAGAGGGAAGACACTCTTAAAGGATTAGCGAAGGCCAAGGGCTTCATCAGGACAGAAATTGGCCAGCGAATCCGCCTGAGAAAGACTCCTGAACTGATCTTTGAATTTGATGAAACGATGGCTTATGGCAATCGTATCAATTCGCTAATCCATGAGCTGCATAGGGATGAGCAGCCTGGAGAAGAAGAGCAAGAAAAGGACAATGATTAAACGGATAGACATAATTGTCAGAACCGTTGATCTTGATATGAAAAATGGATAGACACTTTTGTCTATCCATTTTTTTCGAAAAGAGTCGTAAAAACGAAAATATACATGGCTGTTTTCATAAAGGTTGTTGTTAAAATCCTAAAGCCGATTTTAACGTGATAAAAAGCATTTTGTAGGTCGGTATTAAGTTTGCAAGCTCTTTTCTCATAATATGCTTTAATTTTGTGAAGAAACATAGGTCATTCAATTCTACTTTGTAGCCAATAGCAACAAAGTTTGAGAAAAGAGCCTAATACATAAAAGAATCGAGGTAAAAGAAATGGAAGGGATTCTGCCTCTATTTAAACCAGCGGGAATGACTTCGCATGATTGTGTGTTTAAACTCAGGAAACTGCTAAGAACAAAGAAGGTCGGGCATACAGGCACACTTGACCCTGATGTGACTGGAGTATTGCCAATTTGTATTGGCAAGGCGACAAAAATTGCCGAATACATTACAGATGCAGGTAAGGCATATGAGGGTGAAGTCACCCTTGGATTCACGACCACTACCGAAGATGCTTCAGGTGAGAAGGTCGAGGAAAAACAAGTTGACAGGGTAATAAAAAGTGACGAGATCTTACGGGTCCTCCAGTCGCTGGAGGGTGAAATTGAACAGACACCACCAATGTATTCAGCTGTAAAAGTAAACGGAAAAAAATTATACGAGTATGCAAGACAAGGGATCGAAGTCGAAAGGCCAACCAGGAAGGTCACTATTTATGGCATAGAACTTCTTGATGACAGGGATTCTTTTGAAGGTCAGCAGGTTAGCTTTAAATTCCGAGTATCATGCAGCAAGGGCACGTACATTCGAACATTGGCAGTGACGATTGGGGAAAAATTAGGCTATCCTGCACATATGTCTTCCCTTGTGAGAATACAATCCGCTGACTTCACTATTGAGGACTGCTATACTTTTGAACAGCTTGAAGAATTGGCAGAAGAAAGCGAGCTGGAGACTGCTCTGCACCCATTGGAAGCTGGTATTTCTTATTTGCCGAAATATCGCATTAATGATAAAGTAGCAGGGAAAGTGAAAAATGGGGCACTGCTTACAATCCCGGAGGATTTTAAGGGGATTGACGGTCCTATCGTAGTAGAAACAGAAGACGAAAAAGCGCTCGCGATCTACAGGGTACACCCAACCAAAATTGGGATGATGAAGCCTGATAAAGTACTAAGAAATGAGCAGTAGTCTATCTTTTGCTTTTTCTTATTAATAAGCAATTATTGCAATTGTCTTAATAAATGAGCAGCTGGGTCAGAAAAGGTGAGTAATATCGTGAAATTGATTAAGCTAAACCACCCTCATGAATATAGAAGAGAAGATTTTCCAGCGATGGCTATGGCCCTGGGCTATTTTGATGGAGTACATTTAGGGCATCAGCAGGTCATCAAAGAAGCAAAAAAAGAGGCTGAAGCCAAAGGCCTGAAGAGTGCGGTCATGACCTTTGATCCTCATCCTTCTGTAGTTCTTGGCAAGAGCGTCCAACACATGGAATATATAACACCCTTGGATGATAAAACTCGAATAGTCGAGGATATAGGGGTGGATTACTTATTTGTTGTCAACTTCTCAATCGAATTCTCAAGTCTTTTGCCCCAGGAATTTGTCGATCAATATATCATCGGGTTGAATGTACACCATGTTGTAGCAGGATTTGACTATTCTTACGGCAAAATGGGGAAAGGGAATATGGAGACAATCCAGTTCCATTCGAGAGGTAAATTCGATTTTACAGTAGTATCAAAGCTGTCCAATCAAGAAGAAGAAAAGGTTAGCTCTACTTTGATCCGTACCCTTCTAAGGGACGGAAAGGTGGAGGAGATGCCCACATTGCTAGGGAGATTTCACACCACTAAGGGAACAGTTATAAATGGAGAACGCCGCGGACGCACAATCGGTTTTCCGACGGCGAATGTTCAGATGGAAGACCAGTACATTCTTCCTCCTACAGGTGTTTACGCCGTAAAGATCCAGATTGAAGGAGCATGGCATGAAGGTGTATGCAATGTCGGCTACAAACCAACCTTCCACAAGGAGAAAAAGGACAAACCATCAGTGGAAGTCCACATCTTCAATTTTAACAAAGAGATCTACGGGGAGTCAGCAGCGATAGAGTGGCATCTGCGCCTAAGAAGTGAGCGGAAATTCGAGGGAATACAGCAGCTTGTCGCCCAAATCGAAAAAGACAAGCAAGAAGCATTGCTCTACTTTGAAAAAAACAAGGGTTAGACTTGCTTTTTGTCGTAAAAAGATGTATTCTTATTAACGTATCAAAAAAGAACCTTTGCTTGGCAAGTCGAGTCACCGACGCTTGCTCGGTAACAGGGGATTACTAATTGGAGGTGAAACGGATGGCAATCACAAAAGAACGTAAAAACGAACTTATCAACGAATTCAAGACTCACGAAAGTGATACTGGATCTCCAGAAGTTCAAATCGCTGTCCTTACTGCAGAAATCAACACATTGAACGACCACTTGCGCGTTCATAAGAAGGACCACCACTCACGTCGCGGTCTTTTAAAAATGGTAGGTAAGCGTCGTAATCTTTTGACTTACCTTCGTAACAAGGATGTTGCTCGTTACCGCGAGTTAATCAACAAGCTTGGTCTACGTAGATAGTCTTTAAAAGCGGGATTTATCCCGCTTTTTTATTAGGTAAAATTTTTGAATGTACATAACATTATATTGATATTAAGCGCTGTGTTTTGGCGCATACTATAACATAAAAAGTCTTCTCCTGAAGCAGGACAGGCAATTAAAACGATGTCTGATTAACCAGACTCGTCTTATGTGTTTTAATCTCTTTTATAAAGGTATATTTGTTATAAGACAGGCAATGGTACTGTTTTTAAATAATTTTCCCAGATAGTAAATCTGGATGGATTTTCATGGTAGAGAGGGGCTTAAATGTATGGAACAAGAAAAACAAAGTTTTTCCTTTGACTGGGCAGGCCGTAAACTGACAGTTGAAATTGGGCAGCTTGCTAAGCAGGCAAATGGAGCTGTACTTGTCCGTTACGGCGATACAGCAGTACTAAGTACTGCAACTGCTTCAAAAGAACCGAAGAATTTAGACTTTTTCCCGCTAACAGTAAATTATGAAGAAAGATTATATGCTGTTGGTAAAATCCCAGGCGGTTTTATTAAGCGTGAAGGACGTCCAAGTGAGAAGGCTATCCTGGCCAGCCGCTTGATTGACCGTCCAATCCGTCCGTTATTCGCTGATGGTTTCCGTAATGATGTCCAAGTAATCAGCATCGTCATGAGTGTGGATCAAAACTGTTCGTCAGAAATGGCAGCGATGTTTGGTTCTTCACTGGCACTATGTGTATCAGATATTCCATTTGAGGGACCGATCGCTGGTGTGACAGTTGGAAGAATCGATGGAAAGTTCATTATCAATCCTTCTGTTGAAGAAACAGAAAAGAGTGATATGCATCTTGTTGTTGCGGGTACAATGGATGCGATCAACATGGTTGAAGCAGGTGCTGATGAGGTTCCTGAAGAAGTAATGCTTGAAGCAATCATGTTTGGACATGACGAAATCAAGCGTCTCATTGCTTTCCAACAGGAAATCGTGGCACAGGTTGGTAAAGTGAAGCGCGAAATTACTCTTTTTGAAATAGACAAAGAGTTAGAAGCGGAAGTGCGCGGGATTTGCGAACAAGACATGCTTGCTGCAATCCAGGTACAAGAAAAGCATGCACGCGAAGACGCAATCAAAGAAGTGAAAAATTCCGTTGTTGCTCGATATGAAGAGCAGGAAGCGGATGCAGACCAGCTTAAAATGGTGAAACAGATCCTTGATAAAATCGTCAAAGGTGAAGTGCGCCGTTTGATTACGGAAGAAAAAGTACGTCCAGACGGCCGTGGAGTCGACGAAATCCGCCCGCTTTCTTCAGAAGTAGGCATGCTTCCGCGAACTCATGGTTCGGGCTTGTTCACAAGGGGACAAACACAGGCTTTGAGCATCTGTACACTTGGAGCTATGGGGGATGTCCAAATCCTTGATGGCCTTGGAATCGAAGAAGAAAAACGTTTTATGCACCATTATAACTTCCCATTATTCTCTGTAGGTGAAACTGGGCCGATTCGCGGACCAGGCCGACGTGAAATTGGGCACGGTGCACTTGGTGAACGTGCGCTTGAACCTGTTATCCCTAATGAAAAAGACTTCCCATATACAGTACGCCTTGTATCCGAGGTTCTTGAATCAAATGGTTCTACTTCACAGGCGAGTATTTGTGCAAGTACATTAGCTTTGATGGATGCTGGTGTGCCGATTAAATCACCGGTAGCTGGTATTGCTATGGGTCTAATCAAATCAGGAGAACACTACTCTATTCTCTCTGATATCCAGGGTATGGAAGACCACCTTGGTGACATGGACTTCAAAGTAGCCGGAACGGCAAAAGGTGTTACGGCATTGCAGATGGATATCAAGATTGATGGGTTATCCCGTGAGATTCTTGATGAAGCGTTACAACAGGCGAAAAAAGGTCGTATGCATATTCTTGAATCTATGCTTGCCACTATCAAAGAACCACGTGAGCAGCTTTCACAATATGCTCCTAAAATCATTACGATGTGGATCAAGCCGGATAAAATTCGTGACGTCATTGGGCCAAGCGGAAAACAGATCAATAAAATCATTGAAGAAACTGGCGTAAAAATCGATATCGAACAAGATGGTACGGTATTTATTGGTTCAGTAGACGAAGAAATGATTCAAAGGGCCAAGAAAATCATCGAAGATATCGTCCGTGAAGTCGAAGTCGGAGAGATGTATCTTGGCAAAGTCCGCCGCATCGAAAAGTTTGGTGCGTTTGTGGAAATCTTCCCTGGAAAAGACGGTTTGGTACACATTTCCGAGCTTGCTGAAGAGCGGGTAGGAAAAGTTGAAGATGTCCTTAAGCTGGGAGATGAACTTCTCGTTAAGGTCACTGAAATCGACAAGCAAGGAAGAGTCAATCTTTCACGCAAGGCAGTGTTAAAAGAACAGCGTGAAAAAGCTGAAAAACAATCTTAATTAGTGAAGGCCGGGGCCAATCCCGGCCTTTTTAATGTTTTCTCAAAGCCTCTTTCTTTACAACCCCAAGCTCAGCTCCATCCTCAGCAGCTTCCCGCGATTGCCAGAGCCTTAGCCTCTCTTTTCTGATCGCTCACTATTGTCTTTCGTTCTACCTTGTCCTTCTGCTTCATAAAATAAAATACGGCCTTGTTTGTACATCCGAGACTCAAAGCCATTTCTATGAAGAGACCTTACAGAAGAGGAGGCACTTTAAATGAGAAAGTTCATATTAATTTCTGTCATGTTGATTGCAGGCTGGACCATGGTGAATAATCCATTCTCTCATACATATGTAACAGGACTTAAAACCGGGACTCTTGCGGTGACAGGGAATAAGAATTCATTGATGTCAGAAATCGAAATGAAAGCAAAAGAATATGAAATTGAACCTTCGGATGCCAGGAAGGATCCGGTCTGGAAGGTAATCCCCGGGTACAACGGTCTTAAAGTAGATGTGAAAAAATCATTTAGCAAGATGGAGAAGGAAGGGGAATTTGACCCGGAAAAGCTAGTCTTTAAACAGGTACCTCCTGAAATCCATCTAAGTGATTTGCCGCCCATGGCAATTTACAAAGGACATCCTGAAAAGCCAATGGTCAGCTTTATTATCAATGTAGCATGGGGAAATGAGTATTTGTCCGGGATGCTGGCGACATTGAAGAAGCATAATGTGACCGCTAGTTTTTTTCTTGAAGGCAGATGGGTAAAGAATAATCCAGGTATGGCGAAAATGATTGCTGATGCAGGTCATGAGATAGGAAACCATTCATTTACGCATCCAAATATGAAGCAGCTTTCTGCTCCTAAAATCAATGAAGAGATTAGGAGGACAAATGAAGTTATTGAAGCAGTGACCGGGGTGAAAACCAAATGGTTCGCTCCACCGAGCGGGTATTACAAGGACGAGGTAGTTGAAATTGCCGCAGCCCATAAGTTAGGAACTGTCATGTGGAGTGTTGATACAATCGACTGGCAGAAGCCATCGCCAGAAAAACTGATCAACAGGGTGATGGGTAAGGTTCATAATGGCGCAATGATTTTAATGCATCCAACAGAGTCGACGGCTGCCTCACTCGACCAATTAATCACACAAATAAAAGGTAAAGATCTACAAATTGGAACTGTATCAAATATGTTGAGTGAAAATCGGATAGTATCTGCAAAAAAAATGAAAGAATAGCATTGTATTTGGAAAAAGTAAGTTAAATGGACTATACTAAGTAAATGCAGAAGTTTTAGCAGCACGTTCCAGAGGAGGAATATAATGATAAAGAAATATACATGCCAAAACGGTGTAAGAATCGTACTAGAACAAATCCCAACTGTCCGTTCTGTCGCAATCGGAGTATGGATCGGAACGGGCTCCCGTAATGAAAACCCAGAGAATAATGGGATTTCCCATTTCCTTGAGCATATGTTCTTCAAAGGCACCAAAACAAGGTCTGCCAGAGAAATCGCAGAGTCCTTTGACAGCATTGGCGGCCAGGTGAATGCATTCACTTCCAAGGAATATACTTGCTATTACGCTAAGGTGTTAGATAATCATGCACAATATGCACTTGAAGTTTTAGCCGATATGTTCTTTAATTCTACCTTTGATTCAGAGGAGCTAAATAAAGAGAAGAACGTTGTAAATGAAGAAATCAAGATGTATGAAGATACACCTGATGATATCGTGCATGATTTGCTTAGTCAGGCTGTTTATGGTGACCATCCACTGGGGTATCCAATCCTTGGTACGGAAGAAACGCTCCAAAGTTTTACCGGAGAAAAATTGGAGCAATATATGCATGATACTTACAGACCGGAAAACGTGGTCATTTCCATTGCTGGGAATGTTCCGGAATCTTTCATTAATAATGCTGAAAAATTCTTTGGGTCATATGAAGCGAGCAAAGAGAATATGGAGTATGAGAAACCAGCGTTCCATGCAAAACAGGCTTCCCGGAAAAAAGAAACTGAACAAGCACATCTGTGCCTTGGGTTTGAAGGATTGCAAATTGGCCATTCAGACGTCTATAGCCTAATTGTCTTGAACAATGTACTGGGTGGCAGCATGAGCAGCAGATTGTTCCAGGAGGTACGTGAACAACGCGGCCTTGCTTATTCTGTATTTTCCTATCACTCCGCTTATCGCGACAGCGGAATGGTGACTATTTATGGCGGCACCGGTGCAAATCAGCTTGGCGTTTTATATGAAACAATCCAGGACACACTCGGAAAGCTGCGCGCAGACGGAATTACGGAGAAAGAACTCAACAACAGCAAAGAGCAGCTAAAAGGCAGTCTGATGCTAAGTCTTGAGAGCACAAACAGCCGTATGAGCAGAAACGGAAAAAATGAACTTCTGCTAAGAAGACACCGCTCCCTTGATGAAATCGTCGAACAAATCGACCAGGTGACCAAGGATAGCGTCGACGGCATGGCAAATAAGATCTTCACAGACAAATACTCTGTTTCGTTGATCAGTCCGAATGGCGAACTGCCAAACTTATAAAATTGTCCCATTGCAGCAGCTTCCATGTGAAGCTGCTGTTTTTAATCCATTCAGTAACGGGCCTCAGTGGAAAGTAGAATAACCGGGTGATTCTTGACAGCTTTATGATCTTCTTCAGAAAAGCTGTCAAGAAAACGAAAGAATCGTGACAGGTTTGGTCACTGCTGCAGAAAAGTTGTCAAGAAAACGAAGGAATCGTGACAGCTTTGGGCTCTGCTGCT